>DASXRQ010000175.1:0-2043 GCA_036506495.1 Micromonosporaceae bacterium
GCGCGGTGCCTTCCTCACCGTCGCCGTGAACGGCCTTGCAGCCCTCCGCGTACTCGACCTGGACCCGGCCGAGCTGCTGTCGGCCGGGTACCCGACGCCCACGCTGAAGCTGGGCAACGGTGCCGGTCGGGTGTTCGCCGAGCTGCCGCTGGGCGGACCGCGGGCCGACGGCACGACGACCACGACGATCCGGCGCGCAGACCTCTACGCCGCCCTGCGTGCCGAGGCAACCCGGCAGGGCATCGCCATCTCGTACCGGAAGCGCCTGATCGGGCTGGACAACCGGGCGGATGGCGTGACCGCGACGTTCGAGGACGGCAGCTCGGTGGACGGCGACCTGCTGATCGGCGCGGACGGGCTGAACTCCCGCACCCGGAAGCTGCTCGATCCGGCCGCGCCCGAGCCGCGCTACCTCGACCTGCTCAACGCTGGGGGTTTCACGACCGAGCCGACCCGGGCGGACGTCGATCGCACGCCCGGCGTGATCTCCATGGCGTTCGGCAGGCGGGCGTTCTTCGGCTGGAGCGCGGCGCCGGACGGCTCGGTATGGTGGTTCGCCAACCCGCCGCAGAAGCGCCCGATGCAGCGCGGCGAGTGGACCGAGGCCAGCTGGCGGGCGTACCTGCTGGACCTGTTCGCCGACGACGCGATCCCGGCCGCGGCCATCATCCGCGCAACCGGGGATGTGCTCGGCCCGTGGAACACGTACGACCTGCCGCGGGTCCCGGTCTGGCAGTCCGGCCGTGCGGTGCTGGTGGGCGACGCCGCGCACGCCGCCTCGCCCTCGTCGGGGCAGGGCGCCTCGATGGCCATGGAGGATGCCGTCACACTGGGCCGCTGCCTCGGCGCGGGAGGTGAGGTCCCGGCGGCGCTGGCCGACTACGAGCAGGCGCGCCGCCGCCGGGTGGAGAAGGTCGTCGCCTACGGCAAACGCAACGGCAACGCGAAGACCGCCGGGCCGGTGGGCGCGGCCATCCGCGACGCAGTGACACCCCTGCTCATGAAGATGCTCTACCGGAGGGGAAACCCGCAGGCCTGGATCCTCGACCACCAGATCTAGGCATGGGTGGGGGACGGACCGTGAACAGGTCTGCCGGCTGGCAGTCGAGCGCGTCGCAGAGGGCGGTCAGCGTGCTGAACCGGATGGCGCGGGCCCGGCCATTCTTGAGGATCGAGAGATTCGCCAAGGTGAGTCCGACCCGTTCGGCGAGGGCGGTCAGGGTTATGCCGCGCTCGGTCAGGAGCCGGTCGATGTGGATCTCGACGCGGTGCTCGTCGTCGGGGGGCATCAGATGACCTCGGCGAGTTCCGCGCGCAGGGCGCAGCCGTGGTCGATCACCTGCGCGAAGGCCAGGATGACCAGCCCCATCGGCAGCCACCAGAGCCCGATCGCCGAGATCATCGCGGCGTTGTCCGTGACGGCGTGCCCACCCGCGACGGCGCTGTCGTAGAGCGCGACGATGGCGCCGACCCGGATGAGCTCGGCGATCAGGCCGCCGGCCAGCACGATCCGGCCGAGCCGCCTGAGCCCGCGAGCCATCGAGGTGGTGAACGGGTTGGTGGCGATGGCCTGATCGACCAGCCGCCGGGCGAAGATGATCATCGGAAGGGTTGCTACGTAGTACGCGAGCCCGTGCGCGAACAGACCCAACAGGATCTGCGGTGGCGAGGCGTGCTCCACGAAGACGCGCAACGAGGTCGGCATCAGCTGGTGGTTGAGCTGCTGCAGCACGTACGGCTGCGATCCGAATACCAGCTCCAGCGATACGTCGAAGTCGGTGACGGTCGCGTGGAGGACCGGCGCCAGGGCGGCTTGGGTCAGGGTGATGACGTTCACCGTGAGCATCAGGGTCAGCAGTGTCCGGATCGCGCGCAGGCGGCGCGGTGGGTTCGGCACGGTCGGGGCTCCTTATCGATTTTCGATGTGTCGATAATCGATAAGGTGATCGGAGCTGTCAAGCGCCGGCACTGATCGACTCCGGCCGACCAGGATCCGGTCGAATAGCACGAACAGCAGACCCAGTACCCAGAAGGCGATCGCGA
>DASXRQ010000176.1:0-2115 GCA_036506495.1 Micromonosporaceae bacterium
CCTCACCTCCTGGCTGCGCCACATGGGCGATCGTCAGGCCGTCGCCGCCGACCTGCACATCCACCCGCAGACCGTGCGGTACCGGATGGCTCAGCTGCATGAGCTGTTCGGACCCGCCCTGGACGACCCGGACAGCCGCGCCCGGATGACCCTCGCCCTCGGCTGGCAGCGCAAGGGCGGCTAGCGGTCGGGCGGGAGGCGCCGCGCGGGTTCGCCGACGCCGCCGACCACACCTACCGGCCGGTCGCCCGACGCGCCTCCGGTGCGCGGACCCGTCGGTGCCTCGTTCCCGCCGGTCGGTTGCGACAGCTCCGCGAACGCCGCGCCCACCGCGGCGGCCAGTGCGGCCGCGTCCGGCACCAGCGCCGGATCCACGCAGATGCCCACGCACAGCGCGCCGTCCCAGCCCAGCGCACCCACCCCGAGCGGCGCGCGCGGGGCAAGCGGCAGGATCGGAAACACGCCGGCGAGCGGCGGACCGGCAAGGCTCAGCGGGTACTGCGGTCCCGGCATGTTCGACACGATCGCCTGGAAGAACGCGCCGCCGTAGACGGTCCGGGCGAACCACGCATGCACCGGCACCGGCATCAGGGCGCCCACGTGGCGCATGACGAACGTCGACGCCAGCGCGCGGGTACCGGTGTGCAGGACGCGGCTGCGGCGGGCCACCTCGGCCAGCCGCTCCGGCTCGGCGAGCGGGCCCAACGGCACGTTGGTAATGACACCCGCGGTCAGGTTGCCCTCGGCGGCCCTACCTGGCTGGCGGACCATGAGCGGCACCGATACCCGCAGCGCCGCCGGTCCGTCCGGGGCGGTCGCGCCCAGAGCGTGGCGTAGGCCGCCCGCGACGCTCGCGAGCAGGACATCGCTCACCCGGGCGCCGTAGTGTCGGGCGACCGTTCGCACCTCGTCAAGCGGCAGGGTCACGGTGCCGAACCCGCGAGCGGCGCTGTCGCCCACCGGCAACCGCAATGACGGGCGGCCGTCGGTGGCGAGCTGAGCCAGCCCGATGCCGGTGGCCAGCAGCCGGCGCGCCGCGCCCAGCCGGTCCCGCCCGCGCCCACGCGCCGGGGCTCCCGGCCCGTTGCTACGCGGCGGGTCCTCCGACCTGCGCGGGGCCGGGACGACCGGCTCCAACATGGTCATCGCCTGCTCCACCGTGCCGATGCCGTCGGCGATCACGTGATGCACGATGAGGATCGCCGCCGCACGATCGGGGGTCACGCCGCGTACCGCCACAAACCGCCACAGCGGCCGATCCCGGGGTAGCACGGTCGAGGCCAGCTCGGCGACCAGCGCGTCGAGCGCCGCCATGCCGCCCGGCCGGCCGTCCGGCCCGGTCAGGTCGCGCTGGGGTACGTGCCAATCCCAGTCGAGGTCGGGATGGTCCACCCAGCGTGGCCGTCGCCATCGGGACGGCGCGGACAGCCGCTGCCGGAAGCGGGGCAGCTCATCGAGGTGCGCGCGTACCGTCGCGGCCAGCCCGTCCCGACTGAACGGTACGGCCGAGGTATCGAGGACGACCAGACCGCCGACCTGCTGTGCCGCGACGGGCGACTCGACGTGCAGGAAGAACGCGTCGGCCGCCGGCACCCGCGGGCGCCGGTCGATCGGAATCCGGCGCACGATCGCGGCGGCCAGCCCCACGACGAGGCCGCCGGCTATCGCGTCGACCAGGTAGTGGTTCGCCGTCGCCATGACGACGAACAGCGTAACGAGTACATGCACCGCACTGGACACCTGGACCGCCCGGGCACTGGACAGCCTCGCCAGCACCATGCTGACCCAGACCGCCCAGGCGATGTGCAGCGACGGCATCGCAGCCACCTGGTTGGCGTGCGCCACCAGCGGCGAGCCCCACGAGCCCCAGGTCTGGCCCAGCCGTACGGTGTCCACGAAGCCCAGGTCCGGCAGCAGCCGCGGCGGGGCCACCGGGAACACCGCGAAGCAGCCGATGCCGATCAGGTTGACCAACACGAACGTCCACCGCGCCCAGCGGTACTCGGCCGGGCGGCGCAGATACAGCCAGGCGAGCAACCCGAACGCCGCCACGACGTAGGTGCTCGCGTACTCGTAGTTGGCGATCGTCTCGAGGGTCGTGTGCGGGGCGAGCCA
>DASXRQ010000177.1:0-2972 GCA_036506495.1 Micromonosporaceae bacterium
GCAGCGCCCAGCTGCTCTCCACGAACGCCCGCCAGCACGCCTGCTCGGTGTCGGTCAACGGCTCAGCCACGTGGCCCAGGCTAGCTCTTTCAAATCTGAAGTACCAGGCGGCCGTGGCGGCGGTCACGCTCGCCGCGCTCAGTGCCGGGCGCTCTGCGCGTTCAAGCGGGATATGTCGCCGGCCGCGCCGTCGAGCAGCCGCCGGAGCCCGCGGGCGAACCGTTCGTCCGGCGTCGGCCCTGAGCCGAGGATGCCCGCGAGCGCCGCCCACCGGTCGCCGTCGCCGAGTAGTTCCGTGAGATGCGGGTAGTCGCCGGTGCGCAGCTGCTCGTCCAGGTACGCCGCGATGGCCGGCGCGGCCTCGGCCGGGATCGCCTCCGGCCCCGGTTCCAGGTCGGACTTCAGGACGAACCCGGCAACGTAGTCGTCGATCATGGCGATCAGGTCGAGTTTGTCGGCGATCGGCAGGCCGGTGCCGGCGACCGCGGCCAGGGACTGCTCGAAGTGACGCAACGCGTGCGGGCCCGCCGCGCCACCATCCGTGGCAATGCCGCGTACCGCCCAGGGGTGGCGTACGAACGAGGCCCGGGCTCGGTGCGCGATCGCGGTGAGCGCCTCGCGCCAATCCGCGGACAGCGAGTCCGGGGGCACGAGCAGCTCCTCCATGATCGCGTCCTGCATGAGCGCGAACAGATCCGACTTCGAGCGCACGTAGTGGTAGAGCGTCATCGTGCCTGCGTCCAGGGCGGTGGCGACACGACGCATGGTTACCGCGTCGATGCCCTCGGCGTCCGCGATGGCCAGTGCCGCCGCGGCGATCTGCGCGCGGGTGTAGCGGGGCCGGCGCGCGCCCGGATCCGGCCGCGCCCACACGGGTTCGGGCATGCCGGACAGCATAGTACGGCGTACTACTAGTACAACGTACGCCGATGTAGTACAGTGTACGACATGAGATTCGCACAAGCGATGGGGCCGGGTAGGCCCGAAGATGTCGTCGAGGTCAGCACGCGGGAGGTCACCGCGCCGGGCCCCGGTGAGGTGCTGGTCCGCGTCCAGGTCGCGGCGCTGAACCACTCGGAGATCCTGGCGCTGCGCGGCGGGCGGTACGCGGAGGGCCTACCGTTCCCCTTCCCGCTCGGCTACGAGGGCGCGGGCACCGTGGTCGAGGCCGGCCCCGGCGTGGACCTCGCCTCCGGCGCCCGGGTCTGCTGGGGGATCGCGGTGGGCTCCTGCGCGGAGTACGTCACCGCGCCTGCGTCGATGCTGGTACCCATCCCCGAAGCGCTCGACGCGGCGCAGGCCGCGCGGCTGCCCAGCGCCGGCGTCACCGCGCGGCTGTTGACCCGGGTGTGGCCGCTCGCGGGCAAGAGTGCGCTGATCTGGGGCGCCGCCGGGTCGGTCGGCCGCCACCTGACCGCGCTGCTGGTCACGGGTGGGACCATGGTTTACGGCGTGGCCAGCGGCGACCGTGCGGGCGCGGTGGAGAGCCTCGGCGCACACCCGATCGACCGCGCGCGCGTCGACGTGGTCGACGAGGTCATGAAGCGGACCGGCGGGCGCGGCGTCGACGCCGTGTTCGATCCGGTCGGCGCGCCCACGTACCGAGAGGATCTGGCGATGCTCGCGCCGTGCGGCTGCCTGATCAGCCATGGCGAGCTCGCGGGCGAGCTGCCCGCCATCGACCTGATGGACCTCATGGACCGGGGCCTGTTCGTCACGAAGTTCGGCGGGGGAGGCGCGTTCATCGACGGACTCGGCGAGATCGCCGGACTGGTCGGCGACACGCTTGCGTTCGCGGTCGACAACCCGGGCGTGATCGGCGCGGACGGCGGCCGTTTCCCGCTCGATCGCGTGGGGGACGCGTACACCGCCCTCGCCGCGGGCGTAGGCGGCAAGGTTCTCGTCCTGCCGTGACGGTCGCCGCCGTCAGTGGTAGTACAGCGGCAACTGCAGGCCCAGCGATAGATCGAGTCCCCGCAGGTCACCGGTCGTGGTCATCCCGCAGTCCGACGAGGTCGTGGTCCCAGAACGTCTGCGCATACACGAGCGTGCCGGTCATCCACGGCTCGTACGCGGACAGGCGGTAGACCTGGAACGCCGGGTCCGGGATGCGCAGCGACGGCTTGCGAAAGCCGTGCGCGCTGCCCGGCTCGAAGCCGGCCCGCGAGTAGTACGCCGGGTCGCCTTCGAGAAAGACGAGCGGAACCTTCCGGTTGTCGAGAAGCGCGAGGCCGCGGCGGATGAGCGTGGCCCCGATGCCGCGCCGCTGGTACGGGGGCAGGACTGCCAGCGGGCTGAGCACCTGCACCTCGACCAGCCGGCGGGGTGCGTCGAGCAGACCGCGGGTGAACATCACGTGGCCGACGACCGTTCCGCCGTCGACCGCGACGAGGGAGAGCGCCGCCGGATCTCGGCGCAGGTCATCGACCAGGTCGGCGACCGTCGCACCGTGGTCGCCGAAGGCCGCGCGGTGCAATGGGCGTACCGGAAGGCGGTCGTGGTCCTCGCGAAGCTCCATGGCCGCGGACCGTACTGCCACTGACGCTCCGCGGCACCCGGTTTCTAGGCGGCGTCGTCGTTGAGCGAGCGGGTCAGGTCCGTCCGCAGCTTGACGAAGTCGACCCGGGTGTCGGCCAGGATCCGCGCCGCCAGGCCCTCGCCCTCGCGGAGGATGCCGAGCATGATGTGCTCCGGCGCGATGAATCTGTGCTTGAGACGCAGGGCCTCGCGCAGCGACAGTTCGAGCACCTTCTTCGATCGGGGCGAGAACGGCGTGTGCCCGCCGCGTGAGAAGCGTCCCAGCGGGCCGCGGCGCATCGGCTCGGCGTCGTGGGGCAGCCGGAGCGAGCCGGGCCCGAAGTTCTCCTCGATCGCGCGGCGGACCGCGTCGAGGTCGATGCCGATGGCTTTGAGCGCGGCGGCGTCCTCGGCATCCGCGTCCGGCAATGGGTCGGTGTCCGGAGCGCCGGTGC
>DASXRQ010000178.1:0-3636 GCA_036506495.1 Micromonosporaceae bacterium
GGGCATGGGTGCGCACCTGGTTGGTCGCCGCCACCAGTTCGACGAACTCGCCCGTGTCGTCGCGGGCGCCGCGTCGGGCGAGGGTGCCCTCGTCGTCCTGTCTGGCGAGGCGGGCATCGGCAAGACGACCATGCTGTCGTGGCTGGCCGTGGCGGCGGCGGGCGCCGGCATGCCGGTGCTGTCCGGCCGGGCGGTGGCCGACGAGGGCGCGCCGGCGTTCTGGCCGTGGTCGCGGGTGTTCGCTGCGGGTCACGCGTTGGGCCTGTCGCCGGAGGTGCTGGCGCTGGGATCCGGCCCGCCGGCGCAGGCCCGGTTCGTCGCGATCGAGCGGGCGGCCGCCGCCCTGCTGGCCGCGGTGCCGGCGGCGGGTTTGCTGGTCACCCTCGACGACCTGCAGTGGGCCGACGACGCCACCGTCCAGCTGCTGCGTCATGTTGGCACTGATCTTCCCGGAACGGGGCTGATCCTCGCGGCGGCGACGCGGGACGTCGCAGGCATCGGGCCGGTAGCCGGCCTGCCCGCGGCGCGGACGCTGCGGCTCCCGCCGTGGACGCTCGCCGACATCGCCGAGTACATGCGCACCGCGGTCGGTCGGGTGGACGCGTCCTGGCCGGCCCGGGTGCACCGCGGCAGCGGCGGCAACCCGTTGTTCGTGCGGGAGATGGTGCGCGCCCTGGACGCTGGCGGCGGCCGCATGCCCGACGCGCTACGTCCGCTCGCCGGCGCCCGCCTGGACGGCGTCGGCCCGGACTGCCGGCGCCTTCTTGGCATGTGCGCAGTGATTGGGGAGGAGTTCGCTGTCACGCTTGTCGCGGCCGTGGCCGCCGAGGCGCCGCGGCCGCTGGCGGATCGATTGCCGGGCCTGCTCCCGCGTCTGCTCGCCGAGGCCGTGACGGCCGGGATCCTCGCCGAGGACGCCGCCGCGCCGAACCGGATGCGATTCACCCACGCCCTGGTCCGGCAAGCGGCGTACGACGAGTTGCCGCGGGCCGACCGGATCCGGTGGCACCGCCTCGTCGCCGACGCGCTGGCCCGCGTGCCGGCGTCGCCGTCGTCGACCGGCCACGCGGCGGACGTCGCCCGTCATCGGGTCCGCGCGGCCATCGACGCGGCGAGTTGCCGGGCCGCCGTGGACGCCTGCCGGGCCGCGGTGGCGGCGGCGCTGCGTGCGCTCGACCACGCCGACGCGGCACACTGGTACCGCCGGGCCGTCGAACTGGCCGCCGGGGCCGGTCTGGACCCGGCCGAGCATGCCGACCTGCTCCTCGGGCTGGCCGAGGCGGAGTTCCTGGACCTTCGGGTGGCCGAGGCGTTGCGGCACTGTGTGGCCGGCGCCGACCTCGCCGCCGGCCCGGCGACTAGCTCGGCTGTCGGTTCTGCCGGCGCTCCTGGCGGCCCGGTCACCGGGCTGGGCCGGCCGGACCTGCTGGCGCGCGCCGCGCTCGTGGTGCGCGGCATCGGCGGCGAGGAGCCGAGCCGGGTCATTGCCGATCTGTGCGTCCGGGCCCGGGCCGCGTTCGGCGAGGCCGATTCCGGGACGCACGCCCGTGTGCTCGCCCAGCACGCGATGGCGCTCGCGCAGCTCGCGGTCACCTCGCCCGGCCTCGCCCGGCAGGCGCACGCGCTGAGCGAGCGGGCCATGGAGATGGCGCACCGCGACGGTGGCAGCACCGCCCTTGTGGACGCGATGCACGCCCGCGAGACGCTCGCCGGCGGACCGTCCTCGGCACGGGAGCGGATGGACATGGGCACCCGCCTGCACACGCTCGGTGCTGTGCCGGAGCGGCCGGAGACGCCGCTGTGGGCGCACCTGTGGCGCATCGACGGGTGCCTCGGCATCGGCGCCGTGGGCGAGGCGGACAGCGAGATCGCCGGCCTGGCCTCATTCGTCGAACGGCTCGGCTGGCCGGTGGCCCGCTGGCACCTGCTCCGGGCCCGGGCGGCCCGCGCGATGCTCGCGGGCCGGTTCCCCGACGCCCAACGGCTGGCCGACGAGGGGCAGGCGCTCGCCGAGCGCTGCGGAGACCCTTCGATGCAGGGCCAGCACATCGCGTACACCCTGGACATCCGACGCAAGACGGGCCGGTTCGACGATCCGTGGTTCGACGCCGGCGGGTCCGGTGGCGGCTCATTCGACGTCGCGGTCGTCGCGGACGCCGATGCCCGCCCGATCGTGCTGGCGGTCGCCGCTGAGTACCTGCTCGCCAGCGGTCACGCCGACGCGGCCCGTGCGCTGTATGCGCGGCTCGTCCCGGCGCTGCCGGGGCTGCCCGAGGACGTCCGCTGGCCGGCCATCGTCGCGATCGCGGGTGAGCTCGGTGCGGCCTTCGGGGACGCGGCGACTGTGGCCGCCAGCTACCGCGGCCTGCTGCCCTACGCGCGGCTGTACCTCGCGTCGACCTACGGATACCGGGGCGCCTACGCGCGCATGCTGGGCAGCCTCGCCGCCGCGATCGGCGACCACGCGTCGGCGATCGACCACCTGCAGGCAGCCGAGGAACTGGAGCGGCGGATCGGCGCGCCGGCCGACCTCGCCCTCGCACAACTCGCCCACGCCGGCGTCCGTCGGGCCCGAGACGCCCGTGGCGACCGCGAGCGGGCGGCGGCCCTGGCTGGGCAGGCCGCCCGGACGGCCCGCCGGCTCGGCATGGCGCCAGCACTGAACGCCGCCACCTCGCTGCTGCGCGACCTGGGCGGCGTGGACGGCGACATTGTCGCCTCGCTGACCGCTCGGGAGCGCGAGGTCGCGCTGCTGCTCGCGGACGGTCTGGCGAACCGGGCCATTGCCGACCGGCTCTCGGTCTCGGAGCGTACGGTCGAGACGCACGTGCGGAACCTGCTGTCCAAGCTGGGGCTGGAAAACCGTACCCAGGTGGCCGGTTGGACTTTGCGTGCCGGCCTGCGTACCTGATATCTGCGTACCACGTCTGCGTGCTTCCACGGATGCCTCCGACATTCCCGTCCACCGACGATCGCGGTACCAGCAACCGGAGGTGGAGAGATGTTCGCACGAGTGCAGACCGCGGCGACCCGGCCGACCGACGAGAGCCTCGTCCCATTGATCACCGACACGATCGCGTCCCACCCGGGCTTCGCCGGCCTAGCGATGCTCGCCGGGCAGGACGGCGGTGCAAGCATGATCAGCCTCTGGCTGACCCGCGAGGACGCCGAGCTGGCCTCGGAGCGCTCCGCCGCGATCCGCGGGCCGCGCCCAATTGAGCTCACCCGCGACGAGATCTTCGAGGTCGACGCCGATGAGGCGGGCGCGGCGGCGGACCAGGAGCCCGCCGTGGCGTTCCTCGGCGAATTCGACGGACCGTTGAGCCCGGCCCGCGTCGAGGCCGCCCGCTTCGCCGGCACCGAGCGGATCGCACCGGCGCTACGGAAGGTTGCCGGCCTGGTACGGGTACTGGTGTTCTGGCACCCGACCGAGCGCCGCATGGCCGTGCTGCACCTCGCCACGTCCGCGGAGGCGCTGCAGGCGGTTGGACAGACAGTAATGTCCACGAAGCTGCTGCCGGGCGAGGACCCGGACCTGCTGCCCGGACCGGACCGGATCAGCATGCTGCGGGTCGCGGCCTACCGCGCCGCGGCTGTCCCGTCAACTCCGTGACGACACCGGCGAGGCGCCGCGTC
>DASXRQ010000179.1:0-10770 GCA_036506495.1 Micromonosporaceae bacterium
CATCGCATCGGCCGAGCCGGCGAGCAGGATCGCAGCGACGAGGGCCGGTCTCATGGCCGAATGGTCCCGATGCCCTGCTCGTCTCGGATCCGCGCCCCCGCCGGGCTGGTGAGGTTGACGAAGAAGATCTCCTCGCCTTCGCCGGTGGCATCAGTGTTCACGACCACCCCGACGGTCTGCGAGGTCACTCCAGGGGCGAAGGTCAGCGTGCCGAAGGCGGGCTGGTAGTCCGTCCCCGCGCGGGCCGTGCCGTCGGCGGTGGCGAAGTGCACCGTCACCGGCTGGCTGCTCGGCGCCGGCTGCCCGTTGGCGCGCGCCAGCCTCACCGTGAAGTGCGCGGTCTCGCCCTCGCTGACCACCAGGTCGTCGATCGTCAGCAGCGGCATCGGGTCGTCGTCGGCGATGAGGCCGATGGCCTGGCCCGCGGTGGCGGTGTCGTCGTTGACGATGGTGACCGTCGCCTGCGTGTTCTCGAGGACGGCGCCGACCGGGTTGCTCAGCCGCACGAAAAAGGTTTCGTTGGGCTCGACCGCCGTGTCGCCCACCACCGGCAGGTCGATCGCGACGCCCACCACGCCGGGGTCGAAGGTGAGCGTCCCGAGCTCGTTCACGTAGTCGGCGCCCGCGGCGGCGGTGCCGCTCGCGGTCTGGAAGCTCACCGTCACCGTGTGGGTGCTCGGCGATGACAGCCGCACGTTCGCCGAGACGGTCTTCGTCCCGCTGTTCCCTTCGATCACGCTCAGGTCCTCGATCGAGAGCCCCGGCGGGTCGTTGTCGACGACGGTGGCGATGCCCTGCGCTTCGGCCAGCGCGGCGCCGCGCGGGCTCAGGAGGTTGAGCGAGAAGGTCTCGTCGCTCTCCGCCAGCGTGTCGCCGTAGACGGGGACCACGACGGTCTGCGTCGTCGTGCCCGGCGGGAAGACGAGGGTCCCCGACGTGGCCTGGTAATCGCTGCCCGCGCGCGCGCCGGCGGGCGCGGGGCCGTCCGCCGTCAGGAAACGCACGGTGACCGGCTGCGGGCGCGCCGCCGACAGCGTGACGTTGAAGGCGACGCTGGCAGCGCCGGTATTGCCCTCGCTGATCGAGACGTCGGAGACCGACAGGCTCGGCAGCGGCGCGGTGACGGCCAGGCTGTGTCTCGAGCCGGCGGCGATCGCCGCGGTTGTCGCGAGGCCGGTGACCGGCACCGGCGTGGGCTGGTTCGCCCCGCTACCGTCGCCGAGCTGGCCGAAATCGTTCGCGCCCCACGCCCAGACCGTCCGGTCGGCCTTCAGCGCGAGGCGGTGGTCGAGGCCGGCGGCGATCGCGACGGCGCCGCCGAAGCCTTCGACGCGCACCGGAATCTTCGCGCTCCCGCCGCCCCACACCCACACGCTGCCGTCGGCCCGCAGCGCGACGCTCGTCATTCCCCCTGCCGCCACCGCGCGCACGTCGTCGAGGCCGATGACGCGAACGGGAACGGCGCTGTCGGTGGTGGTGCCGTCGCCCAACTGGCCGCCGTCGTTGCGGCCCCAGGCCCAGACCGTGCCGTCGCCCTGGACCGCGAGGCTGTGGCCGCTGCCGGCCGCCACGGCGGTCAGGTTGTCGAGCCCGATGACGGCGACCGGTGAGAGCCCGTTGTCCTGCGTTCCATCCCCGAGCTGTCCGTGCTGGTTGTCGCCCCAAGCCTTCAGCGTCCCGTCCGAGAGCAGGGCAAGGCCGTGATTCGCGCCGCTGGCGATGGCCACCACGCCGCTGAGGCTCGGGATGGTCGCCGGGGTCAGCCGATCCGTCGTGCCCCCGTGGCCGAGCTGGCCGGCGTCGCCTCGGCCCCACGCGGAGACCCTGCCGTCCGACCGCAGCGCATAGCTGTGGGCCGCTCCGGCGGCCACCGCGACCGCGTCGGTCAGCCCGCTCGCGCCGACCGGCGCCGTGCGGTCGAGGGTGCTGCCGTCGCCCAACTGGCCGTGGCTGTTGGAGCCCCACGCGTGCACGGAGCCGTCCGCGGCCACGGCCAGCGTGTGGGCGGCGCCGCCGGCCAGGCCCGCCACCTGCGTCAGGCCCGCGACGCCGACCGGCAGGCCGCGCTCCGTGGTGGTCCCGTCGCCGATCTGCCCCGATTCGTTGGCGCCCCAGGCGAAGGCGCCGTCGTCGTCGGCGATCGTACCGACGCCCTGCGGCCTGGCCAGCGTGGCCCGGACCGGGCTCGACAGGTTGACGAAGAACTGCTCGTCGCTCTCGCTCAGGAGATCCCCGTTCACCTGGACGGTGATCGTTTGCGAGGTCGTCCCCGCCGGGAAGGTCAGGGTGCCGCTCTTGGCGGCGTAGTCGGCGGGCGCAGTGGCGCTCGCGTCGGCCGTGGCATACGCGACCGTGACCGTCTGGTTCACGGCCGCGGACAGGGTCACCGTGAAGACGGCGTTGCTCGTCCCGCTGGTACCCTCGACGACGGTCACGTCGGCGATCGAGAGGCTCGCGCCCGCCGCGTCGTTGTCGACGATGGTCCCCACCGCCGCCGCGGTGCCGAGCAGGGCGCCGGCGGCGTTGCTGAGGGTCACGTTGAAGGTCTCGTTCGGCTCGTCGACCAGGTCGCCCTTGACGGGAATGGCGAAGGTCTGGGTGGTCTGTCCCGGATCGAAGGTGAGGGTCGCGGCGGTCGTGACGTAATCGAAGCCCGCGGTGGCGGTGCCGTCGGAAGTCTCGGCGTGTACGGTGATCGTCTGGCTGCTCGGGGCCGACAGCGTGGCCGTGAAGACCGCGTCACTCGTCCCCGTATCGCCTTCCGTCACGCTGAGGTCCGCGATCGACAGCGAGGGCGCCGGGTCGTCGTTCTGGATCGTGCCGATCGCCTGCGTGCGGGCGAGGACCGCGTTGGTCGTGGTGCCCAGGCGAAGGATGAACGTCTCGCTGGGCTCGCTGGTCGTCTCGCCGAAGACCGTGACCGTCACCGTCTTCCGCGTCTCTCCCGGCGCGAAGGTCAGCGTGCCCGTGTTGACTTCGTAGTCGCTCCCACCCTCCGCCGTGTCGTCGACCGTCGTGAAGTCGACGGCCACGGGCCGCGCGCTGGCCGGACAGGGGTTGCCGGGTATGGCTGCCCCGCAGACCTGCACGGTGAAGACCGCGGAGGTCGTGCCGGAGTTGCCCTCCACGACGGCGACGTCGCCGACGGACACGCTCGGCAGGGCCGGGTCGTCGTCGTTGACGATGGTGGCGACCCCGCGGGCCTCCGCGATCCGCGCCCCGGCCGCATTCGCGAGGTTCACGTAGAAGACCTCGTCGAGCTCCTCGACCGCGTCGCCGACGACCGGCACCGAGAAGGTCTGGGCGGTGCTGCCGGGCAGGAACACGAGCGTCCCGGACTGCGCGGTGTAATCGCCGGGCGCGAGGGCGGTCCAGTCCGCGGTCTCGAAGTCCACGGTGACGACGTGATCGGCGGCACTCGAGAGGCGGACGGTGAAGACCGCGTTCGTCGTACCCGAAGCCCCCTCCACCACGGAGACGCGATCCACCGAGAGGTCGATGTCGTCGTTCACGATGGTGGCGACGCCTTCCGCATCGACGATGACGGCATTCGTCGGGGACAGACGCGCCGGGTCGGCGTCCTCGACCAGGCGCACGAAGAAGGTCTCGGCAGGCTCGGCGTTGGTGTCGCCGACCACGGGCACGGCCAGCGCCTGCTCGACGACGCCCGGCGCGAACGTGAGGGTGCCGGTCGTGGAGAGGTAGTCGGTCCCCGCCGCGGCGGTGCCGTGCACGGTGTCGAAGCGGACGGTCACGGCCTGCGCGCTGGACGCGGAGAGCCGCACCGTGAAGACCGCGTTGGTGTTGCCGGTGTCGCCTTCCACCACGGTGGCGTCGCCGATCGACAGCCGCGGCAGCGGCGGGAAGTCGTCGTTCTCGATGGTCCCGACTGCAAAGTTGCGAGTGAGCGTGGCGTTCGAGGGGTTGCTGAGGTTCACGCGGAAGGTCTCGTCCCTCTCGACGGTCGTGTCGGAGTTGACGACGACGGTGATGGTGCGGGTGGTGGTCCCGGCCGGGAAGCTGAGCTTGCCCGAAGCGGCCACGAAGTCGGAGCCCGCCTGGGTGCCGCCCTGGGCGCCGTCCGGCGGCGGCCCGTTGGCGGTCGCGTAGTCGACCGTCACGGTCTTGGCGCTGGGCCCCCCCAGGGTGACGGTGAAGACCGCGTTGCGCGTGCCCGCGTCTCCCTCGACCATGCTCACGTCGCCGATGGCGATCCCCGCCGCGTCGTCGTTGGCGATGGTGCCCACCGCCTCCGGGTCCACCAGCGCCGCGTTGATCGGGTTGCTGAGCTTCACGAAGAAGGTCTGGTCCGGCCCGGCCAGGGTGTCGCCGAAGACCTGTACCGTGATCCTCTGCGTGGTCGTCCCCGGCGGGAAGGTCAGCGTGCCGGAGGTGGCGGCATAGTCGAATCCCTCGGTGGTCGTCCCGTCGGCGGTGGCGAAGTCCACGGTCACCGTTTGCGTGCTGGAAGGCGACAGGGTGACGGTGAACACGGCCGGGGTGAGGCCGCTGTTGCCTTCGGCCACCCGCACGTCCGCGATCGAGAGGCTCGGCGGCGGCGCATCGTCGTTCCGGATGACAGCCACCGCCTCGCGCTTGCCGAAGGTGGAGTTGACGGCATTGAACAGGCTGACGAAGAAGGTCTCGTCCGGCTCGGCAACCGTGTCGCCGTTCACCGTCACGGCGATGACCTGCGAGGTCTCTCCCGGAGCGAAGGTGAGCGTCCCGGCCTGCGCGACGTAGTCCGTGCCGGCCGCCGCCGTGCCGTTCGATGTCGAGTACTCGACGTTCACCGGCGTGGCCGACGGCTCCGACAGCGTGACCACGAAAGCAGCCGTCGTCTGGCCGGAGTTGCCTTCGGTCAGGGGCGCCGCGTCCTGGACGGAGACCACGGAGTCGTCGTTGCGGATGGTGCCGATCCCGTTCTTATCGGCGATCGTGATGTTCTGGGGGTCCGAGAGGTTGACGAAGAAGGTCTCGTTGGGCTCGCTCTGGCCGTCGCCCGTGACCGGGACCTCGATCCGCCCGGTCGTATCCCCCGGAGCAAAGGTGAGGGTGCCCGAAGTCGCGACGTAGTCGGTCCCGGCGACGGCGGTGCCGTCGGCGGTCGCGTACTTCACGCTGACCGTGTCGCTCGAGGCGGTGGACAGCGCGACCGTGAACACCGCCGTCGCGGTCGCCCCCGCGTCGCCCTCCACCACCTCCGCATCGCTGATCGAGAGGTCCGCCCAGGTCGGCGGCAGCGCGGCGGCGGGCGCCGGCGGCGCGACGTCGGCCTCCTGGATCTTCACCGCCTCTTCCGTGGGGACCGCTTCCGGCGCCACGGCAGGTGCCACCGTCTGCTTCACGTCGAGCGTCTCGAAACCGACGGCGTTGGTCGGGTTGTTGTCGCTGATGCGAAGCGCCACGTAGGCCGACTCGCCGGGGGAGAGCGTGACGGTGGCGTTGGTAACGTCGGGGTCGGTGGGGTCGCTGTTGTAGACGTCGGGGTTCGTCAGGTTCGCGTCGGGGACGGCCGGGTTCAACGGGATGTTCGCGAGGACGACGTTCTGGGTCTCGATGTGGAGGTCGCATCCCAGGGCCACCGGCGTGACGTAGCCCTTGTAGAGGACCATCTGCCGGAGCCGGAAGTCCGCGGGCAGCTTCGCCTGCCGGAGCAGCATCTTCACGGAATAGCTGGCCGCGGTGTTGCCCCGGTTCGTGATCTTCCACGTCACATCGCGCAGCGACGCGTTGTAGACGTCGGGGTTGAAGACGTCGGGGTTGTAGACGTCGGGGTTGTACACGTCCGGGTTGACCGCGTCCATGTTGACGACGTCCGGGTTCTCCACGCGGACGTTCGTGGGGTTCGCGTTGTAGACGTCGGGGTTGAAGACGTCCGGGTTGTAGACATCCGGGTTGTAGACGTCCGGGTTGTAGACATCCGGGTTGTAGACGTCCGGGTTGTACACGTCGGGGTTGTACACGTCCGGGTTGGAGACCTCGGAGTTGTAGACCTCCGCGTTGAAGACGTCCGGGTTGTACACATCCGGGTTGTAGACGTCGGGGTTCAAGACGACCTTGTTCGTCACGTCCGCGTTGTAGACGTCGGGGTTCGCGATAGTCAGGGCGCTGGGAGCGAGGTTGGTGGCGTCGGCGTTGAAGACGTCGGGGTTCTTGACGTCGGGGTTGGTGGCGTCCGCGTTGAACACGAGCGAGCCCTTCAGGCCGCCGGCCTTCACGTCCGGGTGGGTGCCCTTCTTGGCCGGCGCGGCCAGCTCCGCGACGTCGACCCTCACCGGCGCGTGGCGGTCGGACGACGTCACGTAGACGCTTCGCGAGACGCTGGAGCGGGCCGGGATGTTCACGTCCAGTGAGGTGAGCGGCTCGTGGCCGAACTGGAGGAACGAGGCGCGGCCGCCCACCGGCTGGGGGTCGGCGATGGTCAGCCGATAGGCGCGCTCCTCGCGGGTCGCGTTCTGGACCTGGACGACGAAGGCGCGCTGCAAGAGGACTCGCCGGCCGTCCGCGAGGACGGTCTGGCCCAGAGGCTTGGAGTTCTGGGGGGAGCTGACGAACAGCCCGTCGGTGATGCGGGCGGTGTAGATGTTCTGGTTTCGCATCCCGGTGTTGCGCGAGTGCTCGCTGTCCGTGTCCTCGCAGGCCACGAACTCCTGGGTGGGGTCGAAGAGGCTGGTGCCCCCCGTCAGCTTGGGCGCTACGTAGTTCGCCCAGCTCTTGCCGTCGCTCGGCGGCCGGACGTCGCGGTTGTCGGTCCACACGGCGTGCATGACCAGCGGGTTGGACGCGCTCGTGTTGTAGATCCATTGCTGGGTCCCCGGCACCGGCAGGAAAGCCGGCGCGGGAGCGATATCGATGTAGTCGCCGATGAAGGGCGTGGTGCCCTGGGCGAAGAGCGGCAGGTTGGGGACGTTGAACTCGAGCTGCTGGACCCGCTGCTTCTCCCCCTTGGCGCCGCGGACGTTCCCGTAGACGTACTGCGAGACGGCCCGAGACGGATCGAACTGCAGGTGGTCGGCGGGAATCGCCTGGGCCACCCGCACGTCCAGCGTGTGGCGGCGCGTGAGCCCGGCGTCCTGGATCGTGGTCGTGAAGACCTGCTCAGGGGCGTCGATGCCCGCCGCCTCGCGCTTCTCGGCCGTGTGTCCCGGCTGTTCCGGTATCGGCTCCTGGAACCCCACCGTGTGATCGAGCCGCAGGTCGTAGAAGAGGAGCATCAGCTTGCCGGCCCCGAACGTGAGCGACGGCATGACCTGGTGGCCGCGACAGTCCGGGTTCGGATGGCCCGGACCGCAGTCGGCGGCGGAGCCGATGGGGGGGTTGTCGGCCGGCGAGGGTACGGGCCAGGTCGCCCCGCGATCGGTCGAGGTCGTGACCACGATGCGCGCATCGCCCGGCGGGAGCGTGGCGGCGGCCGCCGCGGCCCCGGCGGGCCCCACCCCTCGCTGCGACCAGGCGACGTGCACGCGGTGCGCGTCGTCGACCACGATTGCCGGGTAGCTGTTGGTGCGGAAGGTCACGGCCGAGCTGCCCTGATCGAACGACTGGATGTCCGCGATCTTGATCGCTGGGCTGAAGGTGCTCCCGCCGTCGGCGGATTTCGTCATCCAGATCGCATCGGTGTCGCGCTCGGGGTGGAACTGCGGCTTGAACTGTCTCCAGGCGACGTAGACCGTGCCGTCGGCCGGATCGATGGCGATCGCCGTGCCCTGCGCGAGCGGATGGCGCTCCTGGATGGCGAGGGGCGCGCTCCAGGTGACCCCGCAGTCCGTGGACCTCGCGAACATGATCCGGGAGTTGATCTTCGTGGGGTCGTCGGGGCTCTTGGGGGTCAGATCGCCGACGAACAGCGAATAAGTAAGGTAGACGTTGCCCGCGGGGAAGGTCTGGCCGTCGACCGTGCACGTCCCCGCGCCCGCCCGTGCGACGTCGACCCCCAGCCAGGGCTTGTCGAGGAAGCGCTTCTTCTTCGCATCCCTCTGCACGACGGTAGCGCCGAGGTAGTGGATGGGATCGCCGCCCTCGCTGTCGTTGTTGTCGATGAGCCGCGCGACGAAGACGGCACCCGGGTCCGTCTCCTGCCGGCCGAAGACGATGCCGCTGTAGTAGAAGAGGCCGTTGGTGCCGGCGCGCACGGTCGGATCCGCGCCGGCCGTGTACCCCTTCAGCGGCGACAGCAGCCCCTGCGCGGACTGGTCCTGCGGGTATCCCGGCAGCAGCGTGCTCCGCCAGGTCTGGCCGCCGTCGAACGACTTGAAGAGCCCGAGCCAGGCGTCGCCGACGACCTCTTCGTTCGGGAGGCCCGGCAGGTCGACGGTGCGGTAGTCGTTGGCGCCCGCGACCAGGCGGAGCACACTCCGGGTCGACACCGCCGCCGAGGGCTCGTTCTGCCGCTGCAGGAAGGGATCACCCTTGGGCCACCGGGTGCCGGAGACCATGTTGACGTTGCGGTCGACGTTTTGCGCGTCGGTGGCGGCCGCAAGGAGGGTGACGGCTGCGGCCAATACCGAAGACAGGACTCTCACGCTCACCTGATTCGCCCCCCACCGCCCGCGCGGCGTGGGCTTCCTGCTGGGGGATTGATTTGAGAAGACTGCGGAGATTAGCACCCTCTCAAGGTGGTCGCAAGTGCTCCCGCCTGCTCGTTGTGGCGAATTTTCGGCTTGCTTCAGCGAACGGGCAGGCGGCGGCGGAGATCTGTTACCAATGGATCACCTTCCGCATTTTCTTTGATCGCCAGGAAGGTCCGGAACGAGTCGGCGGCGCGCGGGCTCTTCAGTCCTTCTTTCGCGCGGCCGAGGTAGTAGTGCACCGGGGGCAGGAAACGGGCGGTGGGGACGTCGTCGAGGAAGGCCGCCGTCGCCTCCCCGCTCCGCTTCAGGCAGGTTTCCAGCTCCGAGTCGGCCTCGGCGAAGGCGCCGGCCTCGACGTACGCGCGGCCCAGCTCGAATCGGCCCAGCCAGGTATCGGTCCTGGTTCGAGCCTCCTGCAAGAGCGGGATCGCTTCACGCACGCGGCCGCGGGCGGTGTGCACCGCTGCGTTGATCAGCTTGGCATACGCCTGGGGAGCCGGCTGCAGACGTCCGCTCAGCTCGGATGCCAGAGCCAGCGCCTTGGCGTCCCGGCCGGCGGCGACGTACACGCGCGCGGCCAGGCTGGCGACCGCTTCGTTCCTGCTTCCCTTCGTCGCCTCGTCGGCCGCCGCCAGCGCGGCCGCGGTCTGGCCGCGAAGAAGGAGCGCGCCGGCCAGGACCGCGGACTTGATGGCCGCCGCCGCATTGTTGCGATTGGCGACGTCGCCCGCGATGCCCTTTTCGAGCGAGCCGATCGCCTCTCCAGGCCGCCCCTCGTAGAGGGCGAGGTCGGCGAGGCCGATGGCCGCCAGCGAGGCGCCGCGTGCGCTCACGGTGTTCAGCCGGCCGTAGATCTCGGCGGCCTGTTTCGGTCGGTTGCGGGCCATCTCCGCCAGGGCCATGGCCAGGTGGGCCTTCTCGAACGAGGCGTTCTGCGCCAGCACCTCCTTCGTCTCGCGTTCGACGGTGTCGAAGTCGCCCGCGTAGAGCGCGTAGAGGGCGAGGTTCGTCCGGTGGGGGACGCTCTTCGGGAAGAGCTCGACCGCGCGGCGTCCCTCGTCGAGCGCCCTCTTCATGTCGCCCGCGTAGAAGTACGCCAGGGCGAGGTTCGTGTGGCCCGCGGTGTCGGCCGGGTACTGCGCCACGAGGGCTCCGTATTCGTCGATCGCCTTCTGCGCATCGTGGCCGACGGTGAGGAAGTAGCCGCCGCGCGTGCGCCTCTTCTCTCGCTCCGTCATGCGATCGAGCCGCGAGAGCGCCATCTGGTAGTACTTCTCAGCCTCGTCGCGCTCGCCCATGTTGCCCAGCATCGCGCCCAGGCCCGCATAGGCGCGGCCCATGTCCGGGTCTTGCGCGATGGCCTTGCGGAGCTCCGTCATCGCCTCCTCGTACTTCCCGAGACCCTGCAGCTCCTGCGCCCGCGCGTAGCTGTTCATCGCGTCGAGCGACGTGGTGGTGAAGGTCTCACCCTCCAGGGCCTGGCCCTCGATGGTGGTATCGCCAAGGTCGCTGCGCAGCTCGGTGGCGAGGCCATCCGCGGCCTTCAGCACGTCCGCCTTGCTCGAGACGGTCTTGGAGGCCTCCGCCACGTTCTGCGAGGTCACGACGTCGACGGCCCAGGCCTTGAGCAGGAACCCCTCGCCCTTCGGCTCGATCGAACCCGCCACCGCCACCTTGATGCCCTGGCTCCGCCCGACCAGCTGCGCGAGACGCTGGTCGAGACGGCCTGCGGCGCCGGCGTCCAGCTCGGTCGCTTGCTTCCGGGCCTGCGGCCGGCTGTAGGACGAGATGAAGGGCGCGCCCTCGAGGCCGATGGCGATCGCCTGCTCCAGGGCGCCGTCGAAGACCGGAAGATCGGTCTTGTTCTGGAAGTCCGCGACCAGGACCGAGACCGGCTGGCGCGCCGCGGGCGCGGCGGTGTGTCGCCGCGCGTACCACCAGCCTCCGAAGACCAGCGCGACCGCGAGCGCCGCGGCGCCGGCGACCTTTGGCCAGAGCGGCTGGCGGGCGCGCTTGCCGCTGGCCAGCTCGTCGCGGAGCTGGCGGAGGTCGGCAACCAGCTCCTTCATGTTCTGGTAGCGCTGGTCGGTCTCCTTCGCCAGGGCGCGGGTGAGGATGTGCTGCACCTCCGGGTGCCGCTCGGCCTCCGGGAGGTGCAGCGGCGGCGGCGTGTCCTTGAGGATGGCGCTCAGGGTCT
>DASXRQ010000180.1:0-56515 GCA_036506495.1 Micromonosporaceae bacterium
TCCGACTCGTTCACGCTGCCGGTCGGGGCGCCGCACAAGGCGGCCGCCGAGAAGTGGCTGATCGAGTGCGGTTCGGTGGCCGGCCAGGATCTGTTCAACCCGAAGAAGGGTTCGATCCCGGCGCGCACCGACGCCGACAAGGCGAAGTACACCGACTACCTGGCCAAGACGCTCGCCGACTGGCAGAACCCGAGCACGAAGATCGTGGGTTCGTTCGTGCACGGCGTCGTCGCGAACAACGCCTGGAAGTCGGAGATCGAGACGGCGTACGGTCTGTTCGCCCAGGACGGCAACACCGGGAAGTTCGTCAACGCGGTGGCGACGTCGTTCAGCTCGGTCGGCAAGTAGGCTGACCGCGCCGCCGGCCGGCCCTCCCGGGGGTCGGCCGGCGACGCCGTCGCAAAGGGGGAGGGATGCGCTGGAGGCGCCGGATCAGGTCGTGGGGGCCCGCGGTCCTGCTGATATCGCCGTCGCTGGTGGCGCTGGCCATCTTCGTGTACGGGTTCATCGGCTGGAACGTCCGGGTGTCGTTCACGAGTTGGCGGGGGCTGCGCCCGACGTACGACTTCGTCGGCTGGCAGAACTACCGCAACCTCATGCACGACGAGCGGTTCCGGCTCGACGTGCGCAACCTGCTCGTGTTCACGGTCGCGTTCATCGTCGGCTCGCTGCTGCTGGGCCTGTTCATGGCCCTGCTGTTGGACAAGGGCGTACGCGGTGAGGGGTTCTTCCGAACCGTCTATCTGCTGCCGATGGCCATCTCGTTCATCGCCACCGCGATCATCTGGCGCTGGCTGCTCGACAACGGGACCGGCGAGTCCACGGCCGGCATCAACAAGGTCCTCGCCAATCTCGGCCTCGGGTTCCTGCGCAGTGACTGGCATAAGAGCACGTCGAAGCTCGCGATCGCGGCGGTCGCGCTGCCCGCGGGCTGGGCGCTCGCGGGGTACGTGATGTCGTTGTTCCTCGCCGGTCTGCGCGGCGTGCCCGAGGAGCTGCGCGAGGCGGCGCGGGTGGACGGCGCGAACGAGCCCCGGGTGTACTGGCACGTCGTGCGGCCCATGCTGCTGCCGGTGTTCATGAGCGGGCTGGTCATCCTGACCCACATCTCGCTCAAGACGTTCGACCTGCTTTTCGCGATCGCCCCCGGGGACCTGCGGGTCGACACGCCGGCGCTGTACATCTACCACACCGTGTTCCGGGGCGGGTTCTACGCGCGCGGCGCGACCATCGCGACGCTGCTGTTGCTCACCGTCGCGCTCGTCATCGTCCCGTACATCTGGTACTCGGTCCGATCGGAGCGCAAGAGATGAGTACGGTCGGGACTCCGGCTCCACCGGCGCCGGCGCCGGCGGCCGGGGTGGCCGCGCCGGATCAGCGCCGTCAGCGGCGGCCGCGGGGTCGCCGGTCGCAGGTGCTGACCTTCGCCCGGTACCTCGCGCTGTTCGCGCTGGCGTGCTTCTTTCTCATGCCGGTGTACGCCCTTCTGCTCACCGCGCTGAAGGACCCCGGGCAGGTCAGCGTCGTCCGGATGTGGGAGCTGCCCGACCGGTTCTCGCTGGCGAGCTTCCGGGCGGTCTGGCCGGAGCTGAAGGACGGCTTCGTCAACAGCACGACGATGGCGGTGCCGGCGAGCATCATCTCGTCGCTGCTCGGCGCGGCCAACGGCTTCGTGCTGTCGAAGTGGCGGTTCCCCGGCGCGGACTTCGTGTTCCCGCTGATCCTGTTCGGCATGTTCATCCCGTACCAGGCCGTGCTCATCCCGATGTTCTACTCGCTGAGCCGGGCCGGCCTCACGCACGACCTGCGCGGCCTGATCCTCGCGCACATCATCTACGGGCTGCCGATCACGACGCTCATCTTCCGCAGCTACTTCGCGGGCATCTCGGACGAGCTGATCGAGGCGGCGAAGGTCGACGGCGCGGGCATGCTGCGCACCTTCTTCTTCGTGGCGCTGCCGATCGCCCCGCCGGCGTTCGCGGTGGCGCTGATCTGGCAGTTCACCTCGGCGTGGAACGATTTCCTCTTCGGCGTCCTGCTCGCGCAGCGCACCGAGGACTGGCCGATCACCGTCGCGCTGAACAACATCGCCGGCGGCCAGACCGTGCCGTTCAACGAGGCCATGGCCAGCGCGCTGCTCGCCTGCGTACCCACCGTTGTGGTCTATATCCTGCTCGGCCGCTTCTTCATGCGCGGCCTGATGGCCGGCGCCCTGAAGGGATAACCCGATGACCGACACCAACTCGCTTCAGGAGGCGCCGGCGGCGTCGGGCGGCCGGCAGCCCGTGGGCATCCGGCTGGAGGGGGTGACCAAGCGCTTCCGCGGCGGAGTGGTCGCAGCCGACGCGATCGACCTCGAGGTGCGCCCGGGCGAGTTCATGGCGCTCGTGGGCCCGTCGGGATGCGGCAAGTCCACGGTCCTTCGGCTGATCGCAGGGCTGGAGGAGGCGACCGACGGCCGGATCTACATCGGCGACCGGGAAGTGACGTATCGGCTGCCGCAGGAGCGAGACGTGGCCATGGTCTTCCAGAGCTACGCGCTGTACCCACGGATGTCGGTGCGCCGCAATCTCGGCTTCGGGCTGCGCATGCGTCGGACCCGTCGCGACGAGCGGGACCGCCGCGTCCACGAGGTAGCCGACATCCTCGGCCTGGAGCACCTGCTCGACCGGCGGCCGTCCGCACTGTCCGGCGGGCAACGGCAGCGGGTTGCGATGGGCCGGGCCATCGTCCGCGAGCCGCAGGCGTTCCTCATGGACGAGCCACTGTCCAATCTGGACGCGAAGCTGCGGGTGAGCATGCGCTCCCAGCTGTCCCTGCTGCACCAGCGCCTCGGGACGACGACCGTGTACGTCACGCACGACCAGGTCGAGGCCATGACGCTCGGCCAGCGGGTGGCGGTGCTGCGCGACGGCGTCCTGCAGCAGTGCGACACGCCCCAGCGACTGTTCCACGAGCCGGTCAACCTCTTCGTGGCGGCGTTCATCGGGTCGCCGTCGATGAACTTCGTCAAGGCGACGGTGGAGGGCGGCACCGTGCGCTTCGCCGACGTGCGCGTACCGCTGCCGAAGGGGTCGCCGCTGGCCAGCGCGGACCGCCGGGTGATCCTCGGCGTACGCCCCACGGGCTTCTCGGCCGGCACCGGCAACGGCCGCCCGGAGATCACGCTGCGTCCGGAGATCGTCGAGGAGCTGGGCGACGAGCGCTATGTGATCTTCGATATCGACGCACCCCGGGTCGACACCGACGCGACCCGGGCGGCCGTGGACGCCGAGACCGCCGATGACGCCCTGCTCGTACCCGACGAACGGGCGCGGATCACGGTCCGGCTGCCAGGCGACGTGCCCGTCAGCATCGGTGAGCCGCTCACACTGTCCATCGCGCCGGACAAGCTGTACTTCTTCGATCCGGAGACCGGATCGGCGTTGTGATACTGGCCGTCAGGTCAGCCTCCACAAAACATGCACAATTCGGTCACGGCTTCACGTCGGCTCGGCTCGGCCCGCCCCGATACACTGACCGGTCATGAGCACTGACGACCCGGTGAGCACCGCGAGCTCCACGACGCGTGGGCTGCTGAGCGCGGTTCGGACGCCTCGGGACCTCAAGCGGCTGTCGCGGGAGGAGGTCACGGTGCTCGCCGCGGAGATCCGCGACTTCCTCGTGGCCAAGGTCTCCCGGACCGGCGGGCACCTCGGCCCGAACCTGGGCGTGGTCGAGCTCACCCTCGCGCTCCACCGGGTCTTCGACTCGCCACGGGACCGGTTTCTGTTCGACACCGGGCACCAGGCATACGTGCACAAGATCGTCACCGGCCGGCAGGAGGAGTTCGACGGGCTGCGCCAGCGTGGCGGGCTCTCCGGCTACCCCAGCCGACGCGAGTCCGAGCACGACATCATCGAGAACTCGCACGCCTCGACCGCCCTCTCGTACGCCGACGGCATGGCCAAGGCGTTCGCGCTGCGCGGCGAGCGGCGGCACGTCGTCGCCGTCGTGGGTGACGGGGCGCTGACCGGCGGCATGTGTTGGGAGGCCCTGAACAACATCGCGGCCGCGCGCAACCCACTTGTGATCGTCGTCAACGACAACGGCCGGTCGTACTCCCCGACGATCGGCGGCCTCGCCGACCACCTGGCGACGCTGCGGCTCAATCCGGGGTACGAGAAGGTGCTCGACCTCATCAAGGATGCGCTCGAGCGCACGCCGTTGGTCGGCAAGCCGATGTACGAGGTCCTGCACGCGGTCAAGAAGGGCATCAAGGACGCGGTCGCTCCGCAGGCGATGTTCGAGGACCTCGGCATCAAGTATGTGGGCCCGGTCGACGGCCACGACGTGGGCGCCGTCGAGTCGGCGCTGCGCCGCGCGAAGCGGTTCGGGGGGCCGGTGATCGTGCACGCGGTGACCCGCAAGGGGTACGGCTACCGACCCGCCGAGGAGGACGACGAGGACTGCCTGCACGGGCCGGGAGCGTTCGACGTGCGGACCGGCAAGTTGCTCGCCGCGCCGTCGGTGAAGTGGACCAACGTGTTCGCCGAGGAGCTCGTGGCGATCGCCGACGAGCGGCCCGACATCGTCGGGATCACCGCCGCGATGGCCCACCCGACCGGCATCGCGCGGCTGGCCGAGAAGCACCCCGGCCGGGCGTACGACGTGGGCATCGCCGAGCAGCACGCCGCGACGTCGGCGGCCGGCCTGGCGCTGGGCGGCCTGCATCCGGTCGTGGCGGTGTACGCGACGTTCCTGAACCGCGCGTTCGACCAGGTGCTGCTCGACGTGGCGATGCACCGGCTGCCGGTCACGTTCGTGCTGGACCGGGCCGGCATCACCGGGCCGGACGGTCCGAGCCACTACGGCATCTGGGACCTGTCGGTCTTCGGCGTGGTGCCCGGCATGCGCATCGCGGCACCCCGGGACGCCGCTACCCTGCGGGAGGAGCTGCGGGAGGCGGTGGCCGTCGAAGACGGCCCGACGATCGTGCGGTTCCCGACCGGCCCGGTCGCGGCGGACGTGCCGGCGCTGCGCCGGGTCGGCCCGGTCGATGTCCTCGCCGAGGCCGCGGGAAAGGACGTGCTGCTGGTGGCGGTGGGGGCGTTCGGCCAGCTCGCGGTCGAGGTCGCCGCGCGGGTCGCCGAGCAGGGGTACGGCGTGACCGTGGTCGACCCGCGGTGGGTACGCCCGGTGCCGGTCGAACTCGTGCCGTTCGCGAAGCGGCACCGGCTCGTGGTCAGCGTCGAGGACGGCGTTCGCACCGGCGGCGTCGGCGAGGCGCTCGCCGGTCTGCTGCGCGACGCCGGCGTGGCGGTGCCGGTGCACAACGTCGGGGTACCGCCGGACTGGCACCCGCACGGCAGCCGGCCGGAGATCCTCGCCGACCTGGGCCTGACCCCGCAGGACGTCGCGCGCGAGATCACCGAGCGGCTCTCCCGCCTGGACGAGCCGATCGAGGTCGGCGCGACCCGAGAGGCCTGAGTCGCCGGCTCCGGACATACGCTTAACCCGGGCGAGTCATTCCCGGGAGGGCACGTGTCCCAACTCGTGCTCATCGACCTCGGCCTGATCGGACTCGAGCCGACGGCCGAGCCGGACGCGCGCGGTGGCTGGCTCGCCGCTCACCGGGCCTGGCTGGCCGCCATGGCCGCGGCCCTGCTCCTCGCGACCGTGGGTGCCGCCTCCCCGCCAGAGCAGCCCGACATCTCGGAGACCCGCATCGTCGCGGGCGTTGGCCACGACGCGCGGATCATCGGCGACCGGCTCTACGTGGTCACGGTCGACATCGCGGAGTCGGGGTTCGGCGGGCGCACGGTCTCGGCGTACCAACTGCCGACCGCCACGGCGCTGTGGCACATGCCCCTGTCGGTGCCCGGCGGCTCCATCTGGATGGTGGCCGCCCAGGGCACGCTGCTGGTCGGCAGCGACAACGAGGCCGACCCGGTCACGGTGGCGCTGGACGCCGCGACCGGACGGCCACTGTGGCGGGGCATCGGGCTGCCGATCGGTGCGGTCGGCGCCGGCGACCTGGCCCTGCTCCGGCGGCCCGGTCCAGGCCAGAGCTGGCAGGCTGTCGGCGGCCGGATCATGGCCGCGGTCGACTCGCGAACCGGGCGGGTCGCCTGGTCGTATCCGCTACCCGAGGCCGCCCAGGAGGTGTTCGCGCAGAACGGCGCCCGGCTCACCCGGTCCGTGGTCGGCGCGCCGAGCGGCCGGGTCGAGGTCCGTGACCTGTCCACGGGCGAGCTGCTGGTGGCGCGCCAGCTGCTGACGCCACCGCAGGCGGGTCAGGTCAACCGGTTCGAGACCTGGCTCGAGCTCGCCGGGGACCTCGTGTTCGCGGGCGACCCGGGCAGGCCCGCCACGGCGTACGACGTGGACACGCTCCGGCCGCGCTGGACCGTTGACGTGAACCTGTCGCGGGTGACAATGTCGGCGGCGTGCCATCCGATGATCTGCGCGGTCGGCGGCGACGGCGGCATCAGGGCACTCGACGCCGGGACGGGCAGGCTGCGTTGGTCCGCGGACCGGCTGGTGTCCGCGCGCACCTACGGCAACGCGCTGGTCGGCCTCGCCGAGGGCCTCGACCGTTCGCAACCACCGGTGCTTCAGGTCGTCGATCCGCGGACCGGGTACCCGATCCGCAACCTCGCGCCGTGGAGCCTGGCCGACTCCGACCCCGACGCCCCGCCGATCGCGATCCGGCATGACGCCACGACCATGCAGGCATGGCTCGGCGTGGTCGACGTCAACCTCCGGGAGGTCCGACGACTCGGCGTGGCGCTCGACGTCGTCAACGGTTGCGACGCGGGTGCCGGCTGGGTGATGTGCCCGCACCTGGACACCTCGATCGGGATCTGGCGTTACCGCTGATCACCAGTTGGCCTGCCCCGGCGCGGGCGGCAGCGCCACTGTGCTCGGGTGAATCACGTAGGCGACTCCGCGGCTGGTGTTCAGCCACGCCGCCTCGAACTCGGCCCGACCGGCGACCTTGCGTACGGCGTTGTTGTCCACCGCCGCGGGATCGTTGAGCACGGGGGAGCCGTTCGCCGCGAAGCCGACCAGCACCAGCAGGTGGCCGCCCGTGTCGTAGGTCAGGCCGGGAATCTCGTTCTTCTTGAACGACAGCGACAGCACGAGCGGGATGCCCGCCGCGATGAACGACTCGGCCTCGTTGAGCGAGCGCAGCCGGGTCACGAACCCATCGAGGCCGAACCGCCCCGCGTACGCCGTGTTGAACGGCCAGTTGCCGCAGCCGTCGTACGAGTAGTCGAAGGTGTTGCGCGCGGCGTAGTCGACCCACGGGTCGATGGGCGGCTCCACCCAGGCGTACGCCTCCGGGGTTGGGCCGGTGCCCCAGTACGCGACCACCATCGACGTGGACGTCGGGCTGCACCACGCCTCGCCGCCGCCGTTCCACTCCGGGTAATGGCCGTCGTGCAGGTGCTGCGAGTAGCGGGGCACATCGAGCACGGTGCCCTGGGCGGCCAACGGAGCGCTCCCCGGAAGCTTCTTGTCCGGAGCGGGGAGCGCCGAGGCGACAGCGCCGATCGACCGCACGGCCGGCGCGTCGCCGCCACCAGCCGGCCGCAGCAGGGTGACCCGCAGCCGGTACGAGGTGAGGCCCAGCCCCTGCGCCGCGACGAACGTGTCCACCGCGATGCGTCCGTGTGCGTCGCCCTGAGCGGCCAGCGACGTCCGCCGGATCTGGTTGTCGTCGGCCGCCCACCGGCCCATGACGTACCACTTGGTGGTCTCGCCGGTGTTCGTCGCGCCCTGCAGCTCAACCTGGATCCACGCGCCGCCGGGGGTGTCCGCCGTCCACGACGCGATCACTTCCGTCGCGGCGAACCCGGGGGAGACGTCGACCGAGGTCCACGTGGCGTACTCGTAGGTGGCGGTGCTCCCCGTGAACGGGTCGGTGTAGTCGAGGGTGCCGACCGGACTGGCGAGCGTGATCGCGTCGCCGGTCACCGCGGCACCGGCGAGTGCGCCGGTGGCCAGTTCGGCGCCCGTGCTCCACTGTCGGTACCCGATGTCGCGGCCGGCCCCCGGGCCGGGCTTCTTGTCCCCGGCCGCCGCGACGCCCGCGGGCACCACGCCCGCGGTCACGGCTCCGGCGGCCAGCGCGGTACGCAGGACGTCCCGTCGATTCATGGTCGGCTCCTCCGGCTGAAAGAGGTTTCCACGCAGCCTCGCGTATCGGAAGCTTTTTTGCAATGGTCCGTTGGCGCCGGGGTGGCGCCGCCGGGCTATTTTTGCGGCGTGCGCGTGCTGGTGGTGGAGGACGAGCGGAACCTCGCGGACGCGATCGCCCGTGGGCTGCGCCGACAGGGCATGGCGGTCGATGTCGCCTACGACGGGGCGGGCGGGCAGGAGATGGCGTTCGTGACCCGGTACGACGTGGTGGTCTTGGACCGCGACCTGCCCGGCGTCCACGGCGACCAGATCTGTGCCGAGATCGCCGCGTCCGGCGCGCTGACGAGGGTGCTGATGCTGACCGCCAGCGGCAGCGTCGCCGACCGGGTGGAAGGCCTGCAACTCGGCGCCGACGACTACCTGCCCAAGCCCTTCGCGTTCGACGAGCTGGTCGCCCGGGTCCACGCACTCGGTCGGCGGGCCACCCCGGCCGCCCCGCCCGTGTTCAAGGTCGCCGACCTGATGCTGGACCCGGCTCGCAGGGTCGTGACCCGCGGCGGCGAGCCGATCGACCTGACCCGCAAGGAGTTCGGCCTCCTCGAGGAGCTGCTCAAGGCGCGCGGGGCGGTGGTGTCCAGCGAGGAGCTGCTCGAGCGCGTGTGGGACGCCAATACCGACCCGTTCACCACGACCGTCCGGGTGACGATGATGACGCTACGCAAGAAGATCGGCGATCCGCCGTTGATCGAGACAGTGGTCGGCGCCGGCTACCGGATGGTGGGGGCCGAGTCATGACGGTCTATGGGGGACGGGCCCGCCGCCCGTGGCTCCGCCCGACGCTGCGTCTGCGGTTGACGTTGCTCAATGGCGTACTTCTGATCGGTGCCGGCGCCGTTCTCGTGGTGCTGGCGTGGCTGCTCGTCGGCGATGCGCTGCGGCCGGCCGACGAGCTGCGCGCGGGCACGAAGGTCGTCGTCGCCGACGGCCGGACGCTGGACGCCCGCGACTGGCAGCGCGAGATCGTGGGCACGGCCGAGGGAGAGCTGCTGGCCAAGGGCCTGGTCGCGCTGCTCGCGATCAGCGTGGTCGGTGTCGCGGGGGCGTACGCGGTGGCCGGCCGGGCGCTGCGGCCGCTGCACCAGGTCACCGCGACCGCGCAACGCCTCGGCGAGGAGACGCTCGACGAACGCATCCGGTACGCCGGCGCGGACGACGAGGTGGCCGAGCTCGCGGCGACGTTCGACGCGATGCTCGACCGGCTCTCCGACGCGTTCGAGAGCCAGAAGCGCTTTGTGGCGAACGCCTCCCACGAGCTGCGTACGCCGCTCGCAGTCATGCGCACCGAGGTCGACGTGACGCTGGCCGACCCGGACGCCGACGTCGCCGAGTACCGGCGGATGGCGACCGTCGTGCGCGAGGCGTCCGAGCGCGCCAACGGGCTGGTCGACGCGCTGCTCGTGCTCGCCCGCAGCGAGGCGCAATCCGGCCGGCGGCTGGCCCGCAAAAGCGAGGTGGACCTGGCCACCGGCGTGTGCACCGCGCTGACCGCCGTCCAGGCCGAGGCGACGCGCCTCAAGCTCGACATCAGCACCGACCTGCGGCCTGCCCTGGTGGTCGGCGACCCGAGCCTGCTGGACCGGCTGGCGGGCAACCTGATCGAGAACGCGGTCCGGTACAACCACCTGCATGGCCGGGTGTGGGTACGCACCGGTACCGATCGGGCGCAATCCTGGCTGGTCGTGGGCAACACCGGGTTCGAGGTGGACCAGGCCGACCTGCCCGGGCTGTTCGAGCCGTTCCGCCGCGGCGGCCGGGAGCGCACCGGTGCGCGCGGCTCGGGCCTCGGGCTGTCGATTGTCCGTGCGGTGTGCGACGCACACGGCGGTTCGGTGAGCGCGGTCAGCCAGGACGGCGGCGGCCTCGAGGTCACGGTCACGCTGCCGGCCGCGGGGACGACACCGGTGGTGGCGGCGTCGGCCGCGGTGCCAGGTGCGTCGGCGTGACGCCGACGAGCGCGCCGACATGACCGTCGCGGGGCACGTGCGGGTGGTCGCCGCGACGAGCCTGGTCGCGGACGCGCGCTTCGTCGCGCAGGCACACGCGCTGCTCGCGGACCTCGTCGCCGGCGGCGCCGCGCTCGGCTGGGTGGATCCGCCAAGCGCGTCCGAGGTGCGTGAGCTGCTGCGGGAAGTGGCGCGGGAGGCGGCGTGCGGTGACGCCTACCTGGTCGCCGCCCTCGAGCCCGACGCCACCGAGGACCGGCTGGTTGGCCTGGGGTACTGGCGGCGGTACGCCCGACCCACCCATCGACCGCACGCCGACCTGGAGAAAGTGGCGGTCGCCCGCGACGCGCAGGGAGCCGGCCTGGGCCGTCGTCTCGTCGCGGAGCTGATCGAGTCGGCCCGCGCGGCAGGCGTCGAGGTGCTGACGCTGGACGCCCGGGGCGACAACGAGGGTGCGCTCCGGCTCTACCGCGGCCTGGGGTTCCGCGAGTACGGCCGGCTGCCGAACTTCGTCGCCGTCGGAGCCCGCCGCTACGACAAGGTCTTCTACGCGATCGACCTGCGGCCCTAGTCGCGCTACTTCAACGTCCACAGTCGAGCGTCGTCCGCCGCGGCCACCGGTACGTAGTAATCTTGTGCACTTCCCCGGCGAAGCCTGGCTCTAGTCTCGCTTCTCGATGTCGCCGCGGATGGTCACGAAGTCGTTCTTGATCTGGTCGGCCTTCTTGAAGTAGACCGCCACGATTCCAACGCTGCCGGGGTCGGCCCACACACACATCGCCACCGGGACGCCCTCGGCCTGCCCGTCGGCGCACTTCGCGTGGCCTCCGAGCGGCCCCGGCGGGACGTCCTTCGTGCCGCCCAGCTTGAGCCCGCTGGCGGCGAGCTCCCGGAATGCGTCGTTGAGCTGCTTGTCGGCGTTACGGACCGGCCCGGATGCGCCGGCGATCATGAACATGTCCTGCTTCGCCGGGTCACCGTAGAACGCGCCGATGGTGCTCGTCGCGGCGGGCATCTCGGTCTTCATGCCGTTGACCATCTCGGTGGCGACCTTCTGCAGTTCGGGATCCGTGATCTTGGCTCGCCCCGCCACGTTCTCCGGTGCGACCAGCCGTGTCCGTGCGCTGACGTCGTCCTTGAGCGCCACATAGGCCACCGCGGCACCGCCTCCGCCGAGTACCACCAGCACGGCGAGGACGATAAGCACGATCGTGCGCGCGCCGGACTTCCTCGGCGGCGCCAGCGGCGGCGCCGGCGGTCCGGACTGCGGATATCCCGGCTGCTGGTACACGGACGGTTGGTCGTACGGCGGCGCCTGCCGGTAGTACGGCTGCTGCGGCGGCGACTGGTACCCGGGCTGCTGGTAACCGGGCGCCTGATAGCCGGGCTGCTGCGGGTAGCCTGGCTGCTGCGGGTAGCGGGGCGTCTGATAGCCGGGCTGCTCGTATTCCGGCTGCGGATACTGCGGCTGCTGCGGGTAGTACGGCTGCTCGGGCGGCTGGGACATTGACAGCTCCAGGGGCTTGGCAGGGTCCGCGCGAACGCGTGAACGCGGCGAGCGCTCTCACGGAGCGCAGGCAAGGGCCGATCGTAACGGGCAAGGGTGACGGCTCGCAGACCCGGCTCGAGCTTGCCGGCGTACCCCCCGACGGGTTGATCTAGGGCGAGTACTGGTGCGGAGAGATCAACTAGCCAGAATTCGCCCTAGATCGACCACAGGGGGGCGGGCGCCCGCAACCTCACAGCGCCAAGGTCAGCTCGCCGACGATGAGGGCGCGCTGCCAGGGGCGGGCGCCGTACCCGGCGAGCGCCGCTTCGACCGTGTCCACCGTGATCGGGTCCGGCGGCTCCCAGGCGAGTCGGCGTACCGCATCGGGTGGGATCAGGTTCTCGGGCGGGAGCGTGTGCGAGGCGGCGATCCGCGTGACCACCTCGCGGCAGCGAGCCAACCGGGCGGCGGCGACCGGGTCACGCTCGGCCCAGCGGTGTGCCGGTGGCGGCCCGTCCATGGGCAGGTTGACCGGCAGCGCGTCGTCCGGCAGCCCGCGCGCCTGCGCCAGCGCGTCGAGCCACGTCTGCGCGAGCCGGCGCACGGAGCGCCCGCCGAATCCGGGCAGTGCCAGAAGCGTGCGCTCCTCGGTCGGGTCCATCTCGGCGGCCGCGATGATCGAGGCGTCCGGCAGGACGCGGCCCGGCGCCGAGTCGCGGCGGGCGGCGACGTCGTCCCGGGCGTACCACATCGCTCGGACCCGGGCCTGGGCGCGCGCGCCGCGGATCCGGTGGATACCGGACGTCCGGCGCCACGGGTCCGGCCGCGCCCGCGCCGGCCGGGATCCCCAGGTCACCAGCGCCGCGAACTCCTCGGCCGCCCAGGCGGCCTTGCCCTGCCGGGCCAGCTCCTCGGCCAGCGCGTTCCTCAGGTCGATGAGCAGTTCGACGTCCAGCGCCGCGTAGCTCAGCCAGGCCTGCGGCAGCGGCCGTGTGGACCAGTCGGCGGCCGAGTGGTGCTTCTCCAGCGTGTAGCCGAGCAGCTGCTCGGTGAGCGCCGCCAGGCCGACCCGTTCGAAGCCGGCCAGCCGGCCGGCGAGCTCCGTGTCGAACAGCCGGCGCGGGCGCAGGCCGACCTCCGCCAGGCACGCCAGGTCCTGGCTCGCCGCGTGCAGCACCCATTCGGCGTCGGCGATCGCCGCGTCGAGCTCGCTCAGCTCGGGCAGCGGCAGCGGGTCGATCAGCGCGGTGCCGGCACCCTCGCGTCGCAGCTGCACGAGGTACGCCCGCTGGCTGTAGCGGTACCCCGACGCGCGCTCGGCGTCGACCGCCACGGGTCCGGTGCCTGCGGCGAACCGTGCGACGGCGCCCGCGAGCTCGGCCGGCGTCGTCACGGGCTCTGGAGTGCCCTCGCGTGGGGCGGTGAGCAGCACGGACGCGGTCGGCGCCGGGTCGGAGCCCGCGCTGTTGGCCGCCTGCCGGGTGGTTCCGGCGGGCGCCCCATGCGGTCCGTCCCCCGCTCGGCGGTCGTGGCGGTGCCGGGTCCGACGGCGCAGGGGAGGTTCGTCGGTCACCCGACAACCGTACGGGGAGCCGTCCGGTGTGCCGGGCGCGGCGGTCCCGGCGCGTCGGCCGCGGTCAGGCCGCACCGGCGGGGCGCCGCTCGGGCAAAGCGGTCACACCCGGGGGCGGCAGGCCGGCGGTCGACGCGAGCAGCGTGCACCAGGCGTACAGGTGGGTGCTCAGGTCATGATCGAGCGGCGTCCAGGACGCGCGGATCTCGATGTCCGCAGCCGGCGGCGGCCCGGCCAGGTCACCGAACCGGGCGGACACCGTCTGGGTGACCGTGCCACCCACCGCGGTGTACGCCGCGCCGTGCGCGTCCAGCGCGTCCACCAGCCAACTCCAGCCGACCGTGGCCAGCAGCGCGTCGGTTGCCAGCTCCGGCTCCACCTCGGCGGTCACGTACGTGACCAGCCGCAGCGTGCCCTCCCAGGCGGGGTGTCCGGCCGGGTCGTGCAGCAGAATCAACCGGCCGGTGGCGACCTCCTCCGACGCGCGCTGGACGGTCGCGCCGAGCGCGAACGCGTACGGGGCGAGCCGTTGCGGCGCCGGCACCTCCTCCAGCGCGATCTCCGCACGGGGCGTGGTCGACCGCAGGCCGCCGACGGCGCGCGCGAAGGTCTCGGGCAGCACGATCGAGGGCGCCATGCCCGCAGCCTAAGGCGCCCCGCCACGCAGCGGGGGAGCGGCACGCCGGAGCGGTGGTACGGGCGTCGATCCCCCCGTCGGCCCGGGACCGCCCCGGCGCCCCGGACCGCCCCGTCGGCCCGCGACCGCCCGGTCGTGGGACGATGAGGCACCATGACCACCACAGCCTCGGGCAGCGCCGCCCCACGAGGCGGGTCAGCTCCCACCTCGGCGGATTCTCCGTTCGTGCGAGCCTGTCGCGGCGAGTCGACGCCGTTCACCCCGGTGTGGTTCATGCGTCAGGCCGGCCGCTCGCTCCCGGAGTACCGGGAGATCCGCGCAGGCATCCCGATGTTGGAGGCGTGCCGCCGGCCGGACCTCGTCCTCGAGATCACCCTGCAGCCGGTACGCCGGCACCGGGTCGACGCCGCGATCTTGTTCAGCGACATCGTGGTGCCGCTGGCCGCGGCCGGGGTCGATCTTGACATCGTTCCCGGCACCGGACCGGTGGTCGCCGAACCCATCCGCACCGCCGCCGATCTGGCCCGGCTCCGGCCGCTCACGCGGGGCGATGTGTCCTATGTGGATGAGGCCGTCGGAATGTTGGTCGCCGAGCTCGGCGATACTCCGCTCATCGGTTTCGCCGGGGCGCCGTTCACGTTGGCGAGCTATCTCGTCGAGGGCGGGCCGTCGCGTACCCACGCCAGGACCAAGGCACTCATGTATGCCGACCCGGCGGTCTGGCACGCCCTGTGCGACCGGCTCGCGGAAACTACGCTGGAGTTCCTGCGCGTGCAGGTGGCCGCGGGCGTCTCCGCCGTGCAGTTGTTCGACTCGTGGGCGGGCGCGCTGTCCGAGGCGGACTACCGCCGTTACGTGCTGCCGCACTCCGCCTCCGTGCTGTCCCGGCTGGACCGCACGGACGTGCCGCGGATCCACTTTGGAGTGGGAACCGGGCAGCTGCTCGGCGCGATGGCCGAGGCGGGCGCCGACGTGGTGGGTGTCGACTGGCGTACTCCGCTGGACGTCGCCGTCTCCAGGATCGGAACCGGCCGCGCCGTGCAGGGCAACCTCGACCCCTCCGTCCTGCTCGCGCCGTGGGACGTCGTCGAGGCGGAGGTGCGGCGGGTCCTCGCCGAGGGCGAGGTGGCGGACGGGCACGTGTTCAACCTCGGCCACGGCGTGCTGCCGGAGACGGACCCGGACGTACTGACCCGCGTGGTGGAGCTGGTGCACACGGTCTCCGCCCGCTGATCTGGGAGGGTGGAGGGATGCGACACCCGGCCCGGATTGCGGTGGTCGGCGGCGGCATCGCGGGACTGGCCGCGGCGCTCCGCCTGCGGGACCGGGCGCCCGGTGGCACCCGGATCACGGTGTACGAGCAGTCCACCGCGCCCGGCGGCAAGCTGCGCACGGGCGCGCTGGCGGGGTCGACGGTCGAGCTCGGCGCCGAGGCGTTCCTGATGCGCGACGTGAGTGGCGACGCCGAGTCGGCGGCGGTCGTGCTGGCCCACCGGGTCGGGCTCGCCGACGACCTCGTGCATCCCGAGCCGGTCGGCGCCGCGCTGGCACTCGACGGCGTACTGCGACCGATTCCGGACGGGACGCTCATGGGCGTACCAGGGGATCTGGACCTCGTGACGGCGGTGGCTCGCCCGGCGCCGGACGCGGACCGCGACGGCGGCCACCCGCTGCTCGCTCCGGACGAGGACGTCGCGGTCGGTGCGCTCGTGCGGCGGCGGCTGGGCGACGAGGTGGTCGACCGGCTGCTCGAGCCGCTGCTCGGCGGGGTGTACGCCGGCCGAGCGGACCAGCTCTCGCTGGCAGCCACCATGCCGGGGCTGGCGGCGGCATGTCGGACCCAGCACACGCTGACCGGCGCGGTGCGGGCGGCGCTGGCCGCTTCGCCGCGGCGACCGGGCGATCCGGTGTTCGCGACCGTGGCCGGCGGGGTGACCCGGCTCGTCGACGCGGTGGCCGCCGCGGCCCGCGCCGAGCTGCGCCTGGGACTGCCGGTGCGGGAGCTCGCCCGTGTGGGTACCGGCTGGCGGCTCACGGTCGGCGCGACGCGCGGCCCGGTTCACGACACGGCGGACGCGGTCCTGCTCGCCGTCCCGGCCCGGCCGGCGGCCCGGTTGCTCGCCGTGGTGAACCCCGACGCCGCGGCGGACGTCGGAGTGCTCGACTACGCGAGCGTGGCGCTCGTGACGCTCGCCCTGCCGGGCGCGGCCCTGCCGAACCTGTCCGGCCTTCTCGTGCCCGCGGTGGAGGGCACGGCCGTCAAGGCGGCGACGTTCTTCACCCGCAAATGGGCGCACCTGCGGCGGTCCGACGGGGTGGCGCTCGTGCGCGCCTCGGTCGGTCGGTACGGCGAGGAGGCCGTGCTGCAGCGACCCGACGACTCGTTGGTCACACTCGTCCACAGTGAACTGTCCGAGATGGTGGGTCCGCTCCCCGACCCGGCCGGCGCGGTGGTGCAGCGGTGGGGAGGCGCGCTGCCGCAGTACGCGCCGGGGCACCTGGACCGGGTCGAGCGGGTTCGGGCCGCGCTCGCCGCGGATCACCCGACCCTGGCGCTGGCCGGCGCCGCATACGACGGGGTCGGCGTCGCCGCCTGCGTCCGCTCCGGCGAGGCCGCCGCCGAGGAGATCATCAAGGCTCTGGGAGAATCCGGGGCATGACCGAGGCACAGACGAACGCCGCCCGGCTGCGGGAGGTCAACGCGAGCATCCGGTACACCATGTGGTCGGTGTTCCGGTCGGCGGAGCCCCTGCCCGCGCTGCGTGAGCCCCTGGTCGGCGAGGTGGATGGTCTAATCGAGCAGCTCGCCGGCAAGGACGTCACCGTCCGCGGCACGTACGACGTGGCCGGTCTCCGCGCCGACGCCGACATGATGATCTGGTGGCACGCGGGCTCCAGCGACGCGCTGCAGGAGGCGTACGGGCTGTTCCGACGCACCGCGCTCGGCCGCCATCTCGCCCCGGTCTGGTCACAGCTGGCGCTGCACCGGCCGGCCGAGTTCAACAAGAGCCACGTGCCCGCGTTCCTCGCTGGCGAGCCGGCGCGCCGCTACCTGTGCGTGTACCCGTTCGTGCGGTCGTACGAGTGGTACCTGCTCCCCGACGAGGAGCGCCGGGACATGCTCGCCGAGCACGGCCGGATGGCCCGCGGCTACCCGGACGTCCGGGCGAACACGGTCGCCGCGTTCGCGCTCGGCGACTACGAGTGGATGCTGGCCTTCGAGGCCGACGAGCTGCACCGGATCGTCGACCTCATGCGCGATCTGCGCGCGTCCCGGGCGCGCCGGCACGTCCGCGAGGAGGTGCCATTCTTCACCGGCCGCCGCCGCTCGGTCGGGGAGCTCATGGCGGCACTGCCCTAGGCCCCGCGCCCCGGCCTGCGCATCGGCAGGTGCGCGATGCCGTCCTCGAGGTACTCGGGTCCGGTCGGCACGAAGCCATGCCCGGCGTAGAAGTCGGCCAGGTGCGCCTGCGCCTCCAGCACCGCGGGCCGGTCGCCGATCAGCTCCAGCGCCGCCCCCATCAGGCGACCGGCGAGTCGGTCCCCCCGCGCGTCCCTGGCCACCACCACCCGCCCGATCCGCGCCGCGCCGTCCGCGTCCCTGAGGATCCGGAGGTACGCCGCGGGCCTCCCGCCCCGCTCAAGCCAGACGTGGAGGGTGTCCGGCTCGGTGTCGCGTCCATCAAGCTCGGGGTACGCGCACTGCTGCTCAACGACGAACACATCGACCCGCAGCTTGAGCAGGGCGTAGAGCGTGCCCGGGTCGAGCTCGGCGAGGCGCGCGGTGCGCAGGATGGGCTCGGCCATGGCGCCGATCGTAGTCACGGTGCGTAGTGACACCGGGCCGCGTTGGCGCCTCAGCCCGGGTGAACACCCACCGCGTCGCGAATCTTGAAGCCCTGCTCGGCGTCGGTGGAGCGCGCGCAGTGCGCGCAGCAGAAGAACCGGCCCGCGACCTCGACGCCATGCCCGACGATCTTGCATTGACAGTGCTCGCACACCGGGGCCAGGCGCTGGATCGCGCATTCGAACGAGTCGAACGTGTGCACGTCGCCGCTGACCGTGTGGATCTCGAACGCCAGCCAGTAGTCGTTGCCGCAGACCTCGCAGACAGCCATGGCGAAACCTCCCAAAAAGCGCAGGTCCTCCCACGCAGCCTGCGCCCTCGGGACCGGGCCGGCAACCGGAATGGCCTACGCCGGACCCAACTCCTCGAAAAGCGTCAGCTGGAGCCCGGCGGGCGCCTCGAGCCGGGAGTTGAGCGAGTCCCACGGCGTACGGGTCGGGTCGGCCAGCACGCGCGCGCCGGCACCCGCCAGCCGCGCGGTGGCCTCGGCCGCGTCCGCCACCTCGAACGCCACCCGCACGTGCCCGGCCACCCGGCGGCCCACCTCCACCCGGTCGACAAACTCGGCGTGGGCTCGATCGGCGATCTCCAGAGTGGCCCGGCCGGCGTCGAGGATCACGACGTGGCCGCCCTCGCCGGAGAACGCGGCCTGTTCAGTTAGACCGAGCGTGTCGCGGAAAAAGCGCACCGCCTCGTCGTAGTCGTCGGCGGTGACGACTAGGCGTAGCTGGCGGACCTGCGGCGGTTCGGGCCTCAACGCGCGTCCTCCGGGACCAGCGTCAGGCTTATCGAGTTGATGCAGTACCGCTCGTCGGTTGGGGTCGGGTAGCCCTCACCGGTGAAGACATGCCCCAGGTGGGAGTCGCAGCGGGCGCAGCGCACCTCCGTGCGAACCATTCCGTGCGACCGGTCCGAGACGAAGCGCACGCTGCCCGGCAGCGGCTCGTAGAAGGACGGCCACCCGCAGTGGGAATCGAACTTCGTGCCGCTGGCGAAGAGCTGGGCGCCGCAGGCCCGGCAGCGGTACACGCCCGCCGTCCCGGTCGAGACGTACTCGCCGGTCCACGGCGGCTCGGTGGCGGCCTGGCGCAGCACACGGAACTCGTCCGGCGTCAGGCGTACGCGCCACTCGTCGTCGGTGGTCGGCAACGTGGCGTCGGTCTGATCAGCAGCCATGACCCAACGGTACGGCGGGCACCGGCTGGGCGCGATTACCAACCGCGTACGCCCTCGTTAGGCAGGCATGCACGGTGCCGCGTCGGACCCGACTCCGCTGGTCGGCTTCCGGTGGACGCGCCCCCAGGCGCTGGCCCGCGGGCTGCGGCTCGGCGGGTTCGGCGCCCTTGTCGCGGGCGCGATCGCGCTGGCGGTGGGCCCGCCGCCGCTGGTCTGGGCGGCCGTCGTCGGTGCCCCGCTGGCGCTGGGCGCCGCGGTCGGGCTGGCCCGCCGCCGGCACCTCGGCGCCGACGTGGACGACTCGGGGATCCACCAGGTGCCTGCGGCGCCCCACTCGTTCGCCCCGTGGCACCAGATCGAGGACATCCGGACCGAGCGGCGCCGCCGGCGCACGGTCGTGTCGATCTATCTGGCCTCGGGTGCGGCGGTGCTGATGCGGGCGCCGTACGACGGGCCGTTGCTGGCGCATGATCCGCTGTTCGAGCAGAAGATCTTCACCCTGCTGAACCTGTGGGAGACGCACCGGACCTGGAGCCCACACCCGTGACTGTCACCCGAAGGGCGGGCGGTCCGCCTCGGCGCGTTAGCCCCGGCCACACCGGCCGGGTGGCATAGGGTCACCGCATGGCCCGCAACGCCGTCGAGGTGGAGGTGGCCGGCCGGACGGTCCGCCTCAGCAGCCCCGACAAGGTGATGTTCCCCCAGCGCGGCTACACCAAGCAGGACGTGTTCTCGTACTACCTCGCGGTCGGCGACGGGATCATGCGCGCTCTGAAGGACCGGCCGACCACGCTGCAGCGGTTCCCCGACGGGGTGGAGGGCGAAGCGTTCTACCAGAAGCGGGTGCCGACTCGCGGCGTACCGCCGTGGATCCAGACGGCGCGGATCACGTTTCCGAGCGGCCGGGCGGCCGACGAGCTGTGCCCCGCCGACCTCGCCCACGTCGCCTGGGCGGCCCAGATGGGCGCCGTGGTGTTCCACCCGTGGCCGGTGCGGCGCTCGGACACCGATCGGCCTGACGAGCTACGCATCGACCTCGACCCGCAGCCCGGCCTCGCGTTCGGCCAGGTTGTGGAGGCGGCCGGCGTGGTCCACGAGGTGCTGGACGTCCTTGGCGCCAGCGGCTGGCCCAAGACGTCCGGTGGCCGCGGCGTCCACGTCTACCTGCGTATCCATCCACGATGGACATTCGTGGAGGTGCGCCGCGCCACGATCGCGCTCGCCCGCGAGGTCGAGCGACGCCGGCCGGAGCTCGTCACGACGGCCTGGTGGAAGGAGGAGCGGGGCGACCGGGTGTTCATCGACTTCAACCAGATGGCCCGGGACCGCACGATCGCCTGCGCGTACTCCCTTCGGGCCAACGCGCGGGCGACCGCGTCGACGCCGGTCACCTGGGACGAGCTGCCGGACGTCGAGCCGGACGACTTCGACCTGCGCACGGTGCCGGAGCGGATCGCGAAGGTCGGTGACGCGCACGCCGGCATCGACGACGACCCGTTTGACATCACCCCGTTGCTCGAGTGGTCCGAACGCGACGAGCGCGCCGGACTGGGGGACATGCCCTATCCCCCCGACCATCCGAAGATGCCCGGCGAACCGCCGCGGGTTCAACCGAGTCGTAAGAACCCTGCCAACTGGCCAAAAGACAAGCGACCGTAACGAGGAGGAGCCCGATGGAACGGGGGCTGGTGCCCGACCGGTTGCGACTGGTCGAGTCGTTCCTCAACTCGATCGACCTCGCGAGCGGGCAGGACGACCTCGACTCGGTGCCCCGCTTCCGCGGCTGGCTTGCGGTCCACCACCGCGAGGACATCGCGGCGACGGCGAACGCAGCCGACCTCGAACTGGCCCGCGAGCTGCGGTACGCCCTGCGGGCCGAGGCTGCCACGCACCACGGGGACAGGTTGGGCGCGGACGTCGCGTGGCTCGACGAGCTGACGCTCACCGTGCCGTTGCGGGCACGGGCGAGCGCGGCCGGGATCGGGTTGGGTCCCGCCGAGCCCGGCGTACGGGGCGTCCTCGGCGAGATCCTGGCGGCGATCGTCCTCGCCGCACACGACGGCAGCTGGCGGCGCATGAAGATCTGCCGGGCGGGCGGGTGCCAGATCGCGTACTACGACCGCTCGAAGAACGCCTCGCGGTGCTGGTGCTCGATGCAGGTGTGCGGCAACCGGAACAAGACCCGTGCGTACCGCCGCCGGTCCGCGTCCCGCCGGGCGGTGGCGGCCGTACGCGACTAGCTCGACGTGAGGGCGAGCTTCAAACCCTCGTGGCTGGCGTGGAAGCCGAGCGAGGCGTAGAACCGGTGCGCGTCGGTGCGGCGCTTGTCGGTGGTGAGCTGGACGAGCCGGCAGCCGCGGGCGCGCGCCCGGTCCACCGCCCATCCGACCAGGATCCGGCCGACGCCGGCGTTGCGCTGGTCCGCGCGTACGCGTACGCCTTCGATTTCGGCGCGTTCGCCGCCGCGGTGGGTGAGCGACGGGATGAACGTCAGCTGCAGCGTGCCGACCACGTGTCCCTCGACCTCGGCCACGACGAGCAGGTTGCGGGCGTCGGCGTCGACCGCCTCGAACGCCCGCCAGTACGCCTCGTCCAGCTCGTCGGGCGCCGCCGCCCGTTCCCGGCTCGCCCCGATCGCGTCGTCGGCGAGCAACGCGACGATCGCCGGCACGTCCACGCGCCGGGCGGCGCGCACCGTCAGCGGGCCGGACACCGCTGGCCCTCGGGAGGCACGCGCAAGTCGATGAGGTACGCGTCGACCGCGTCGGTGATGCATTTCGTGTTCGGGTACGCCGTGTGCCCCTCGCCCTCCCAGGTCAGCACGTGGCCGACCCCGAGCATGGTGGCGAGCTTCGCCGTCTGTGCATAGGGCGTGGCGGGGTCGCCGGTGGTGCCCACCACGACGATCGGTGGCGCCCCCTTGGCGGCACCGGTCGGGTAGGGGTCGCGCGGCGTCTTCCACTCGGCGCATTGCAGCAGCGTGACGGCCAGGTTCGGCCCGAACAGCGGGTACTTCCGCCGCCAATCGGACTGCAGCGCCCGGATCCGCTCCGGTGAGATGGTCGACGGGTCGTCCGCGCAGCCGACCGTGTAGAACGCGTCGAACAGGTTCGAGTAGTGGCCCTGGTCGTCGCGCTGGGCGTACTGGTCGGCGAGGTGGAACACGCCGTCCGGCTGGCCGTTGCCGAGGTCGTGGATCGCGGAGGCGAGGTCCTTCCACGCGCTCTCGGTGTACAGGGCGGACACGATCGCGTTGAACACCCAGCCGGCCGTCGCCTCGCGGCCGTCGCCCCCGCGCACCGGCGCCGCACGTGCCTTCGCCATCACGTCGTTCACGGCCGCACGCGCGTCGGGGGCGATGGGGCAGTCCGAGCCGGCGGTCCTGCACCACGCTGCGAAGTTGTTGAACGCCTGCTCGAACCCCTTCGCCTGCCCCTCCGACGCGGCCACCGCGCTGGCCTTCGGGTCCACGGCCCCGTCGAGCACGAGAGCGCGGACCTTGTCCGGGAAGAGCTGCGCGTAGGTCGCGCCCAGCAGAGTGCCGTATGAGAAGCCGAGGTAGGTCGTCTTCGCGTCGCCCACCGCCGTGCGGATCGCGTCCATGTCGTGCGCGGCCTGCTCGGTCGAGTACAGCCTGAGGTCGTCGCCGTACTTCGCGGCGCAGCCCTCGGCCACGCTGCGGGTCAGCGTGACGAACCCGTCGAATTCCGCCTGCGTACGCGGATCAGGCTCGTAGCCGAACACCTTGTCCAGCACGTCATCGGGGATGCACCTGACCGGGCTGGAGCGGCCCACGCCGCGCGGGTCGAAGCCGACGATGTCGAAGCGGTCCGTCACCTCGTGGGGCAGGCCGCCGAAGCCGGGCCCGAACGAGAGGTAGACGGCCGTGTCGATCCCGGACGCCCCGGGACCGCCCGGGTTCAGCACGAGCGAACCGATGCGGTCGTGCTGACCGCGGGACCGGATCCGCAGCAGCGCGAGATCGAGGGTGACGCCGCCGGGCTTCGCCCAGTCCTTCGGCACCTTGATCGTCGTGCACTCGTAGGTCATTCCGGGCGCGGCCCGCCCGACGAGCTGCGTGGGCACGTCGCGGCAGTCCCGCCAGGCGGTCGCCGCGCCGGGCTGGGGCGTCCCGCTGGGTTGCGGCGTTGGCGTACCGGATTCGGTGATCGGCGGCACGACGACCGGTAGGAAGCAGCCCGCGGTGACCAAGGCCGCCGCGACGAACCCGATCAGCGGCAGGCGGCGGGAACGGGCCACGGTGTCTGTCCTCCAGCTCGGTCGTGCTCGGGCACCCAGGCTACGTCGCTTCCTTGAGCGGTGCGCCCGACAGCACGTGGTCGACGTCGAACCGCACCGGGCGTTCGAGCTGGTCGTAGCCGCACGAGCGGGGGTCACGGTCCGGACGCCAGCGGACGAACCGCGCGGTGTGCCGGAAGCGGTCACCCTCCATCGACTCGTACGCGACCTCCACCACGAGCTCGGGTCGCAGCGGCTCCCACTCGAGGGTCTTGCCGGCGCTCCACCGGCTCACCGCGCCCGGCATCCTGGTCTGCTCCTCCGCGCCCGCCGTTGCCCACCCCGCCCATGGGTGGCCCTCGAGCGCGTTCTCCCGGTACGGCGCCAGCTCGTCCAGCAGCTCCTTGCGGCGGGCGGCGCTGAAGCTGGCCGACACGCCGACGTGGTGCAGCCGGCCGCTCTCGTCGTAGAGGCCGAGCAACAGCGAGCCGACGATCGGACCGGACTTGTGCCACCGGAACCCGGCCACGACGCAGTCGGCGGTGCGGGCGTGCTTGACCTTGTACATCAAGCGCTTGCCGGGCGCGTACGCGATGTCGGCGGGCTTGGCGATCAGCCCGTCGAGCCCGGCGCCCTCGAAGATCTCGAACCAGCGGCGCGCGGTGTCCGGATCGGCGGTGGTCGGGGTCAGGTAGACCGGCGGGGTCGCCGTTGCGAGCGCCGCCGCCAGCCGGTCGCGGCGATCGGCGTACGGACGGTCCATCAGCGACTCGTCGCCCAGCGCGAGCACGTCGAACGCCACGAACGACGCCGGCGTCTGCTCGGCGAGCAGGTTGACCCGCGACGCGGCCGGGTGGATGCGCTGCTGTAGCAGCTCGAAATCCAGCCGGGGCTCGCCTTCCGGGTTGCGTCGGATCACGATCAACTCGCCGTCGATCGCGCACCGGGTGGGCAGCTGTGCCCGGGCCTGGGCGACCACTTCCGGGAAGTACCTGGTCAGCGTCTTGCCGCCCCGGCTGGCCAGCTCGACCTCGTCGCCGTCGCGGAACACGATGCAGCGGAAGCCGTCCCACTTCGGCTCATAGACCATGCCCGCACCGGTGGGTACCTGGGGAACGGCGGTCGCGAGCATCGGCTCTACCGGAGGCATCACGGGCAGCAACACGCACCCAGTCTGCCGCACCGGCGGGCGGGTCCGAGATCGGCTCACCGCGGCTCACCGATCATGGCGAGGCTGCGGTCGTAGCCGGGCCCGGCGCGGTCTCGTGGCTAGTACGCCGCGAACGAGCGCAGCGGCATTCGCGGGCCGAACCTCGGCGCCGCGACGCCCGCGAGCTCGAGCAGCATACAGACGCGCCCGCGATGACCGCGGAAGGGCTCCAGCAGCGCCAGCATCCGGGCGTCGTCGGCGCGGACCTCGCCGGCCAGCGCCCACCCGACCATGTTGGGAACGTGGTAGTCGCCGACGCTCACGGCGTCCGCGTCGCCGTACACGGTGCGCACCACCTCGGCGGCCGTCCACGGGCCGATGCCCGGGACCGCGCGCAGCCGCCGTGTAGCCTCGGTGGATTCGGCGCACTCCTCGAGGCGCCGGGCGACCAGGGCGGCCCGCAGCAGGGTCTGGGTCCGCCGCTGCTCGACTCCGAGCGGGTGGAACACCCAGTACGGCGTGGCCGCCACCGCCTCGGGCTCGGGTGGCAGGAGCAGTCCCGCCGGGACCGGGCCCGGCGCCGGCTCGGCGAAGTGCCGCACGGTCGCCGCGTACGCCCGGTAGGCCTCCTTCCCGGTGACCTTCTGCTCGAAGATCGCGCGGAGCAGGCGGTGGAAGATCCGGCCGGTGGCGGGCAGGCGGACGCCGCGGTGGCTGCGGGCCAGCCGCGCGACCACCGGGTGGGCGGCGGCGACGTCGGCGAAGCCCGCCACGTCGTCCCGCAGGCCGGCGACGGCGTCGGCGTGCTCGGCCGCCCAGCTCGCGCCCGGGCCGTGCGCCCGGGCCAGCAGATGGCCGCCATCTCGGCGCAGACACAGGCTGGCCGGGCCGTCCGGGGTGCGGATCGCCAGCCAGAACGCCCCGTCGGCGAAGCAGGCGCACGGGTCGTGCTGGCCCATCGCCAGCTGCCCGAGCGTGCCGCCCACGCGGTAGTCCGCTGGGAGCGGCAGCCGTCGCGTCACCGATGCGCCGATCACCAGGACACTGTGCCATGCACAGGGGCCAGGGTCAGGTCACGGCACGGTCTTCTCGATGGCCGCCGGGCCCTCCTGCTCGAGCTGCCTCCGGGCCCGCTCCACGTTGCCCGGCGTCGGATCGTGCCCCTGGGCGACCGCCAGGTCCTCCGGGTCCCACTCCTGCTCGGCACCGGTCCGGGCGGGGCGGCCGTCGTCCGCGCGCTCGGGCGGGTTCATATCGGTCATATCACCGGTCTACCACGGCCGGGTCGGGCCTCACCTGGGCGGCCGCCGCCGAGGTCAGCGCGCGGTGCAGCAGGCGGGGGTCGCCGAGCAGCCCGCGCAGCCGCCGCTCCAGGCCGCCTATCGGGATCAGGTTCTGCGGGGCGCGCGGATCCTTGTACGACGTGGAGGCGAACCGCGGCAGCGTGACCGCGGACAGGTCGGCCAGCCTGATCGCCTCCTGCGTCGGCAGCTCGGTCGAGCACTCGCCGCGCACGACCCCGGCCCACGGCGCGCCGGGCGGCCCGGGCAGCCGCAGGTACCACGAGTAGCCACCCCACGCGGTGCCGAGCTTGAACACCGGCGAGCGTTGGCCGGGCCGCAGGGCGGTGACTACGGCCGTGAGCGGGGCGGGCAGGTACTGGCTGCGGTGCGTCTTCACGTACCCGACGGTCCGGGGCAGGTGGCGCCGTCCGCGCAGCGGGCCGTCGACGACGAGCAGGTCGTCGTCGTCCGCGGTGTCGAGCCGAGCCTCCACCGAGACACCGACCTCCAGCTCGGTCAGCGGACCCTGCACCGCGGCCTGCAGCTTGTCCGGCTCGCCGTGCCGGACGCGGTGCACGGGGTACCGGACCTGGCCGGCGCCCACGTCGGCCGCGCCGGGGCTGGCCGTGAACAGCCCGCGGCCGATCCGGGAGGCGACCAGCTCGGCGACGCCGCGGCGTCGGTCGCACCGGACCACGCCGGCGGCGTACGAGGCGGCCAGGCCGGCGTACGACGTGCCGTCCTCTTCCTCGGTCCAGACCCGCGCGTCGTTGCGCCGCACCCCGTCGACCAGCAGCACGACCGCCGGCGCGCGTAGATCGGCGGGCGGCGACAGCGGCCGCCACGCGTCCGCCAGCAGCTCCACGGCGGCGTCGAGCTGGGCGCTGCTCTGCGCCTCCGGAGCGCCGGCGTCGGCCGGCTCGAACGAGGATCCGTAGCCGGGATCCCACGCATCGACGAACAACCGCGCGACCATCAGTCCACGCGCTCCACGTGGGCGGTGCGGACGTCCTTGCGCACCTCGAACCGCACCGGAACCCGGTCGGCGAGCGCTCCGACGTGGGTGACCACGCCGACCATCCGGTCGCCACGCGCGGCGAGGTTCTCCAGCGTGGCGGCGACGGTGTCCAATGTGGTCGCGTCGAGGGTGCCGAAGCCCTCGTCGAGCACGATCGACTCCAGGCTCGCCGCGCTCGTCGACATTCCGGCCAGCTGCTCCGAGAGGGCGAGCGCCAGCGCCAGCGACGCCTGGAACGTCTCGCCGCCGGACAGGGTGCGCACCCCGCGGCGCAGGCCGGCGTCGTGATGGTCGACGACGAAGAACTCCCCCCTGCCGTGCACCAGCTCGTACTGCCCGGCGGACAGCTCCTGGAGGATCCGCGACGCGCCGTCCACGAGCAGGTCCAGCGCCTCCTCGAGCAGCCACCGCTCGAAGTTGTTCGCCCGCAGGTGCCCGGCGAGCGCCTTGGCGACCCGGCCGGTCCGCTCGTGCTCGGCTCGCTGCCGAAGCAGCTCATCGGCCTGCGCGCGGCGCTCCGCGAGCCGCCGCCGGTCGGCCTCGGCCCGTTCGACCGCTACCGCCGCCGCTCGCGCGTAGCCGTCCTCGCCCAGCCGCGCGGGTGGATCAACACCGGCGGCCCCAAACAGCGACGCGAGCCGGTCCTGCGCCGCGGCCACGGTGGCATCCGCGGCGGTCACCGCCTTCGCGGCCGTCGTACGCCGGCGACGCCGACTCTCCACTTCGGACGTTGCCCAGTCGGCGAGCGCGCGCCACGCGGCCGCGAGGTCGTCCCGCTCGACCGGCGGCGGCGCCAGGGCGGCGAGCCGGTCGCGGGTGCCGTCGTAGCCACCCCACGCGGCCCGCAGCCGGTCCTCGGTGACGGACACTCCCGCCTGGGCGTGGCGATGCGCCTCGCGTGCACCGCGCAGCGCGTCGGCCGCCTCCGCCAGCGTGGCCTGCAGCGCGCCGATGCCCGCCAGCTCGCGCCGCAGCGGCGCCGGGCCGGGAGAGTCGGCGAGCAGGCCGTCCAGCTCGGCGACCCGGTCGGCGAGCTGCGCATGCTGGGCGCGGGCGGTGGCGAGCGCGCGGTCGAGGTCGCGCACAGCGCGGTCGTTCGCAACGACCGCGTCCGCGGCCGCATCGGCGGCGACTCGGGCGGCCTGGCCGGCGGCCCGGGTCGCGGCGACGGCGGACTCCGGGGGCACCGCCGGCACCTCGTGCACCGGCTGAGCGCAGACCGGGCACGCCTCGCCGACGGTGAGGTGCGCGCGCAGCGCGGCGGCGCGATCCGCCTGCTGCGCCTCCTGGTACGCCCGGCGCGCCTCGTCCAGGGCCGCGGCGGCCGCGGCCGCCTCGGCCTCCGCGGTGCGGAGGGCGCCGGCCGCGGCCACGTGCTCGGCCTCAGCCTCGGCGACCGCCGTCCCGACCTCGACCAGTTGCCGGGCCAGCTTGGCCCGTTCGTCGTGGTGCCGCAGCAGCATCCGCAGGGCGGCGGCATCCCCGGCGCCGGCCAGCTCGCCGCGCAGTTTCTCCTCGCGGTCCTCCGCGGCGTGCACGGCAGCGCCGGTCTCGGCGACCGCGGCACGCGCGGCGGCGATGGCCGCCGCGAGCGAGGTCGCCTCCGGGGGCGGCCGGACCGCGGCGAGCCGGGCGATCTCGGCGTCCAGGCCGGCCAGCGCCTCCGCGGCCGCGGCCGCGGCCCGTTGCGCATCGGCGAGCCCAGGCATCGCGGCCTCGACCGCGGCGGCGAACTCGCGGACGTCGGCGACCCGCTCGCCCGCCGACGCCAGAGCCCCGTCGTCGACCCCTTCGAGACCGCCGAGCAGCTGGTCAGTGGCGGCCAGGCGGGCGTCCGCCTGCGTGGCGACCGCGGTGGCCCGCTCACGGATGCGCTCGTAGACGGACAGGCCCAGCAGGTTGACCAGGATCTGCTGCCGGGTGGCGGGCTTGGCGTGCAGGAACTCGGCGAACTCGCCCTGCGGCAGCACCACGCAGCTGGTGAACTGCTCGTACGGCAGGCCGACCGCGTCGAGAACCGCAGCCTCCATCTCGCCCGGCGTGCCGGCGAGCACCTCGCCGAGGTCCGCTGGCGTGAGCCCGTTGTCGAGCCTGCGCAGGTCAAACCCGGGCGGCAGCAACTCGAGCGCGGCGCCGGTGGTCTTCGCGTTGCCCTTGCCGTCGCGTCGGACGACGCGGGTGGCGACGTACCGCGACCCGGCCGACTCGAACACCAGGCGCACGCGGGCCTCGGTGGCCGACGGGGCGAGCGCGTTCGCGACCCCGCGGCGGTCGGCCCAGCGCGGAACGGTGCCGTACAGCGCGAAGCAGATCGCGTCGAGCACGCTGGACTTGCCCGACCCCGTCGGGCCGACGAGCGCGAAGAAGTCCGCGTCGGTGAAGTCGACGGTGGTCTCGTCCCGGAACACGGTGAACCCGGCCAGGTCAAGCCGCAACGGCCTCATCCGCTGACCTCCTCGTACAGCCGGTCGAACAGCTCGCGCACGCCGTCGTCGTCGGCGTGGCCGGCGCTGCGCAGGTAGTCGGCGAACAGGTCCCGCGCCGACCGCCCGGCCCGCCGTGCGGCGGGTGCCGCGGACGGGGGCGGGGCGAACTCGGGGTCGATGCGGACCTCCAGCGTGCGGGGCAGCAGCGACTGCACCTCCTCCCGCAGGCCGGCCCGCGGCGTCTCCCGAACGTAGACTCGCAGCCAGCCGTCGCCGACGTCCAATGTGGACAACTCGGCCAGTGTGCCGCGGACGGTGCGCAGTCGGGTCGCGGCGGTCAGCGGCACCTCGCGCACCCTCGCCGCAGTCCGCGCGGTCACCTCGACGATCGTGACCGACGGTGTGTTCTCCTCCTCGCCGAAGTCGATAGCCAGCGGGCTGCCGCTGTACCGGATCGGGCACGGGCCGAGCACCGGCTGTGCCCGGTGCAGGTGGCCGAGCGCGACGTAGTGTGCGCTGGCCGGAAAGACGGTGGCGGGCACCGCGTACCCGAGCACGGTTTGTGCCTCGCGCTCTCCGCCGCCCATCCGGGCTCCCACGACGGTCAGGTGCGCGGCGACGAGGTTGACCGTGCCGGGCTCGGCGAACGGCTCCGTGAGCCGGGCGATGAGCCGGCCCACATGATCGGCGTACGTCTGCGTCGCCTCGGCGGCGGTCAACTCGTACATCTCCGTGGCGCGCACCGCGTACCGCTGGGATAGGAACGGCAGGGCGACCAGCCGCCAGCGCTCGCCCTCCGCGGTGGCGCCGCTCAGCGTGAGGTCCTCGGCGCTGTCGCGCACGGTGCCGCGCAGCGCGATGCCGGCCGCCTCCGCCCACGGCCGCAGCGCGTCCAGCGCGGCGCCGTTGTCGTGGTTGCCGCCGATCGCGACGACCTGGGCGCCGCACCCGCGCAGCGCGGACAGCGCCCGGGTGACGATCTTCGTGGCGTCCGGCGTCGGTGCGGCCGTGTCGTACAGGTCGCCGGCGACGATGACCAGATCGGGACGCTCGGCCCGGGCGACGTCGACGAGTTGCGCCAGCACGGCGAGGTGCTCGTCCACGCGGGACTGTCCCTTGAGGACCTTCCCGACGTGCCAGTCGGAGGTGTGCAGAATCTTCACGCCCCGCCCCAGCCCTAGAAGGGTATGTCGTCGTCGGTCAGACCGCCGCCCGACCGGCTGCCCACGACCGCGAACGGGTCCGTGGCCTGCACGATCGAACGCAGGGTGTGCGCCGGCGGTGCGCCGGCCTCGGACACCCGGGTGGCCCAGGCCGGGAACGGAAACTCCACGCACAGCGGCACTGGGATGTCCGGCTGGCTGACGAACATCGTGCCGGGCTTGGCGAGCAGCGCGCGCTGTCGCTGGCCGGGCGGCAGGAAACCGTATTCCGCGCGGGTCGCCTCGGCGGGGTCCAGCCGGCCGACCACCTTGATCGCGGAGTTGGTCACGATGCGCCGCTCCACCTCGCTCGCGGTCTGTTGCGCTCCGATCAGGATCACGCCGAGCGACCGGCCGCGTTCGGAGATGTCGAGCAGCACCTCCTTGATGGGGGAGGAGCCCTCCCGCGGGGCGTACTTGTTCAGCTCGTCGAGCACGACGAACAGCAGCGGCTTGGCGGTGCCGGTCCGCTCCTTGCGCTCGAATTCGGCCTTCAGCGTTACGCCGACCGCGAACCGCTGCGCGCGGTCCGGCAGGTTGTGCAGGTCGACGACCGTCACCTGCGCGCTCTCCGCGGTGTTGATCTGATGCGGCCGCCGGGTCGCCAGATCGCCGCGGATGAGGCGGGCCAGGTCCTTCTTGGATGCGATCAGGCGCCGGACGAACGCGTTGACCGTGCCGAGCCCCATCGCAGACCCGGCCCACGCACCCCGCGTGGCATCGTCGGCGAGTTGCTCCACGATGTGGTCGACGAGATCGGGGTACGAGTGCAGGCGTGCGCCGTCGATGGTGACGGCGCCGTCGGCCGGCTGGGCCACCCTTGAGAGGTTCGCCGCGACCGAGTGCACGACCATCGTGTACTGCGCGCGCTCGTCGTCCGCGTCGGCGAACACGTACGGCAGGAGCCGCTCGGAGCAGAACTCGGACAGCGTCCAGTAGAACGCGTCGACGCCGGCGTGCCGGCTGGTAACGTCGGGCGTGCCCGAGGTGTCTCCGGCTCGGGGCGGGGCATACACCCGCACGTCGGGGAACGCGCCGGCCGGCAGGCCCAGCATGGCGTACGCCGCGGCCGTCGGCTCGTCCAACTTGGTGTTGGGGTGGTCGAGGAATAGCAGATCCTCGCCCTTCACGTTGAAGATGAGCGCCTTCGCGTTGACCCCGTCGGCGCCGAGCACGCCGGACCGGAACACCGAGTAGAGCAGGAACGTGGCGAAGCTCGTCTTCGTCGCCACGCCGGAGACACCCGAGATGGACACGTGCGCCCCCGCGCGCCCGTCGAGGAAGTCGGCGTTGAGCACGACGGGCGCTCCGTCGCGGCCGGACCCGATGGGGACGCGCCGCTCCATCCGGTCGAAGTGGAGCGCCTCGGCCCGCGCGCGGCCCTGCGCCCGGTGCACGATCGCGCCCGGCGCCGGCGGCACGTAGACCTCCGGGTCGACCCGGGTGGTGGTGACCTCCGCCGCCTCCTGGACCTGGGCGGGCAGCGTGCCATCGGCGATTGCGAACACGTCGGAATCGAACTGGGCTCCCTCGTGCCGGGCGCGCACGGCGGTGACCACGCCCGCGATGCGCACGGACCCCCCGTCGGGCAGCTCACGCGTCGTCACGACAACATCGTCGAGCTGCAGGTAGCTGCCGGGGGCGACCGCCGCCCAGAACTGCAGCGGGGTCGCGTCCGTCGTGCCGAGCACGCGCCCGACGGGCTCGCCCGGGCTCGCGATGGCATCTGGTGGCTCGAGGGGAAATGATCGCACGAGGTGATGGTGCCCCATCGGTCCGACAGCGGGGGCGCGACGCGTCGGGAGCGATGCGGTTGGCATGCGCCACACCCAGCTTTTCCACACGCCTGGTGGCCGTTCCCCACGGTTATCCACAGGCGCGAACCAACTGGTCTCTGATCGTCGCAACCTTGCACGGGTTGGGTGATCAACCTCGGTCGGACACGCCAACCCGTGCAGGGTTGGGTCTACGGACCGGTTCGGTTCCGGGCGTACCGCAGGAGCAGTAGGCCGTCGGCGGTGAGCACGTTGCGAAGCGCCATGCGCCGCACGGAGCTGAGCGGTCCGGCGGTGATCCGGCCGGGGCCCGGGCCGACCAACAGCGGCGAGAGGCTGAGGCAGAGCTCGTCGACGAGGTCGGCGGCGGTGAGCGCCCCGAACAGGTGCGGCCCGCCCTCGCACAGCAGTTGGCCGAGACCCCGATCGCGCAGCACCGCCAGGGCTGCGCGCAGGTCCACCGCGTCGTCACCGACGGCGATCACGTCGGCGACCGGAGCCAACGCCGCTCGCCGGTCGGCCGGCGCGTCCGCGCGCGTCAGGACGATCGGCCGGACCGGGGCGTCCGCGAACGCGCCCTGCGCGGGATCGAGCTCCAGCCGGTTGGACACGACGACGAGCGTCGGGAACTCCGCGAGCCCGCGAGCGCGTCGCCAGGCCCGGCGGGATTCGTCGAGGCGGACCGCGCCGTACCCCTCATGCCGCAGCGTGCCGGCCCCGACGAGCAGGCCGTCGCACCCCATCCGCAGCAGGCCGAACACTCGCTTGTCGGCGTCGCCGGAGAGGCCGGCGGAGAAGCCGTCCAGCTCGACCGCGCCGTCCAGGCTGGTCACGAAGTTCACCCGCAGCCGCGGGACCGAGCGGTCCTCCAGGTCGTACGCCGCGGCCAGCGCATCGTCGTCGAGCGACGCGATGTCGACGAGCGTCTCCACGCGCGGGCCTATCATTCGCCCGGCGAGCCCGTCACCGGTGGCGTTGGCGCCGGCGTACGGTGCTGACAGTCGCACCAACTGCCGCCCCGGCACTCCGAGTGCCGCTTTTCCCGACACGCGCCGCAGATCATGTCCAAACCCTATGCAGCTGAGGTGACGGTCGGTCAAGAATGAGGGACCATGCCGCGCGTCATCTACCAGCTGAAGGTGACACTGTCGGACGTACGCCCGCCGGTGTGGCGTCGCGTGCACGTCCCCGGGGGTTACACACTCGACCGGGTCCACCGCGTGATCCAGTACGCCATGGGGTGGCAGGGCTACCACCTCCACTCGTTCGACATCGACGGCGTGCCGTACGGCGAACCGGATCCGGACGGCGAGCTGGCGCTGCGCGACGAGCTGGACGCGCGCCTGGACGCCGTGGCGGCCAAGGGCAGCCGGTTCCTCTACACGTATGACTTCGGCGACTGGTGGGAGCACGAAATCGTCGTCGAGGACGTGTTCGCGGCCGATCCCGAGGAGTACTACCCGGTGTGCGAGGCCGGCGCGCGGGCCTGCCCACCGGAGGACGTCGGCGGCGCGTTCGGCTACAGCCAGCTCCTCAACGCCCTCAACGATCCCGCGCATGCGGAGCACGAGCAGATGAAGTCGTGGCTCGGCCGCGACTTCGACCCCGAGGCGTTCGAGGCCGAGCGGGTCTCGACCCTGCTGCGCCGGCTCGCCTGAGCCGCGGGCCCCGCGTGCGGCCGCCTACCCGGCGCTGGAGATCGCGGTTCTGGTAGCGCCACGTGCGTTCCGCTCGGCGTGTCGTGCGGCAGATCGCGATCAAGCGAGAGATCTGGGCGGGGCCGCGATCCCGGCCCGGCGCGTAACGATTTGGGAACGCTCCCATGGATACCTTGACGGGGTTCTTACCGCTGTGCACGCTCATGGGAGCGCTCCCGTCCTCGCGGCCACCGCGGTCGCCACGGTGCCGCTGGTCGTCGTGTTCGTCCTGTTCGGCCGCCAGATCATTGGCGGCATCACGGAAGGCGCAGTCAAGGCGTGACCATCCCGTTCCGTACAGATACCCGCCCGTCCGTCGCCGCACAGGTGGACGTCCCGTTCCCGGCGGGCTTCCTGTGGGGCGCGTCGACCGCCGCGTACCAGATCGAGGGTGCCGCCGCCGCGGGCGGCCGGACGCCCTCGATCTGGGACATTTTCTGCCAGTCGCCGGGTCGCGTCCTCGGCGGCGACACCGGAGACGTCGCGTGTGACCACTACCACCGGTACCGCGACGATGTGGGGCTGATGGCGGAGCTCGGGCTTCGGGCGTACCGGTTCTCGCTGTCCTGGCCGCGCGTGCAGCCGAACGGCCGCGGCGGGGCCAACCAGGTCGGCCTCGACTTCTACCGGCGGCTCGTCGACGAGCTGCTGGAGCACGGCATCGAACCCTGGGTGACGCTCTACCACTGGGACCTGCCGCAGCCGCTCGAGGACGCCGGCGGCTGGCCGGCCCGCGACACCGCCGACCGGTTCGCGGAGTACGCGGCGCTCGCGCACCACGCGCTCGGCGACCGCATCCGGACGTGGACGACGCTGAACGAGCCGTGGTGCTCGGCCTTCCTGGGCTACGCCTCGGGCGAGCACGCGCCGGGCGGGCGGGACCCGTCGGCGTCCGTGCGGGCGGCGCACCACCTGATGCTCGGCCACGGCCTCGCCGTGCGCGCGCTCCGGGCGGCCCGCGCGGACACCGGGCTCGCCGTGACGCTCAACCTCTACGCCACGTCGCCCCGGACGGCCTCGCCCGCCGACGCCGACGCCGTGCGCCGGATCGATGGGCTGGCCAACCGCCTGTTCCTTGACCCGATCCTGCTCGGACGGTACCCGGCCGATGTCGTCGAGGACCTGCGCGTGGTGACCGACTTCGCGCATGTCCGGGACGGAGACCTGGAGATCATCTCCACCCCGCTCGACGCGCTCGGCATCAACTACTACAGCCGGTACGTCGTCGCGGCGCCAACCGACGGGTCGCAGCCCGCCCAGCGTGAGCCGTCGCCCTGGCCGGGTAGCGAGGATGTTCGGCTCGTCGCCCGTGGCCTGCCGGTGACGGACATGAACTGGGAGATCGACGCACCGGGCCTCGTCGAGACGCTGCGCCGGGTGCACACCGGGTACCCGGAGCTGCCGCTGTACGTCACGGAGAACGGCGCCGCGTTCGCCGACGAGGTCGTCGACGGCCGCGTCGAGGACGTCGACCGGGTCGCGTTTCTCGACGCCCACCTGCGGGCATGCCGCGAGGCCATCGATTCCGGCGTACCCCTGAAGGGGTATTTTGTCTGGTCGCTGCTGGACAATTTCGAGTGGGCGTGGGGGTACGCGAAGCGGTTCGGGATCATCCACGTCGACTACGCGACACAGGTTCGCACCCCGAAGCGGAGCGGCCGGTGGTACGCCGAGGTGATCCGGCGGAACGGGCTGGTCGCACAATAGGGGCAACCCGAGGCAGCGAGGGAGCAGACGATGACGACCCAGCGCCCCCGTTCGGCGGGCCGGCCGACCCTCGACGCCGTCGCCGCCCGGGCCGGGGTGGGCCGGGGCACCGTGTCCCGGGTAGTCAACGGGTCCCCGCAGGTCAGTCCCGAGGCCCGCGAGGCCGTGCAGAAGGCGATCGCCGAGCTCGGCTACGTGCCCAACCGGGCGGCCCGCGCGCTGGTCACCCAGCGCACCGACTCCGTGGCGCTCGTGGTCTCCGAGTCGGAGGACCGGTTCTTCGGCGAGCCGTTCTTCGCGCCGATCGTCCGCGGCATCAGCTCCGGTCTGCTGGACACGCCGCTACAGCTGTGGCTGTCCTGGGCGCAGTCCCCGGCCGAGCGCGAACGGGTCGAGCACCACCTGACCGATCAGCACGTCGACGGCGTACTGCTGATCTCGCTGCACGACGAGGACCCGCTGCCGGCGCTGCTCGAGGAGCGGGGCCTGCCGACCGTGCTCGGCGGCCGGTCCGCGCGCATGCTGGGGCCGGGTGCGCGGCCGGCGTACTTCGTGGACGTGGACAACGCCGGCGGGGCCCGGCAGGCGGTGGAGCACCTGCTGTCCCGGGGCCGCGCCATGGTCGGCACGATCGCCGGCCCGCAGGACATGGGCGTGGGGGTGGCGCGGCTGACCGGGTACCGCGAGGCGATCGCGGCGAGCGGGCGGCCGGTCGATGAGGACCTCATCGCGTACGGCGACTTCAGCGAGGCCAGCGGCGCGACCGCCATGCACCGGCTGCTCAAGGAGCGACCGGGCCTCGACGCAGTGTTCGTGGCGTCCGACCTCATGGCGGCCGGGGCCCTGCGGGTGCTGCGCGACGTCGGCCGGCGGGTGCCCGAGGACGTGGCCGTCGTCGGGTTCGAGGACGCGCCGGTCGCCCAGCAGACCGACCCGCCGCTGACCACCGTGCACCAGGACGTCGAGGAGATGGGCCGGCAGATGGCACTGCTGCTCGCCGCCCGCATCCGCGGCGAGGCGTCGGAGGAGCCGTACGTTCTGCTCGACACGTACCTCGTGGAGCGCCAGTCTGGATGATCGGCCCCTAGGTAACGTGATCCACTCAACTACACGGACGTTGCGGCCTCACTCGCAAACGAGGGCGCAACTCCCGTGTAGTTGACTCGTAGGCGCCTACGCGGTCCAGCGGCGCAGCTCGCGGCGTGCGAGCGACGCCCGGTGCACCTCGTCCGGGCCGTCCGCCAAACGCAGGGTGCGGGCCTGCGCCCACAACCCGGCGAGCGGGACGTCCTGGCTGACACCGGCCGCGCCGTACGCCTGGATCGCCTTGTCGAGCACCCATTCCGTCATGGCCGGCGTGGCTATCTTGATGGCCTGGATCTCGGTGTGCGCGCCCTTGTTACCGACCGTGTCCATCAGCCACGCCGTCTTGAGGACCAGCAGTCGGGCCTGCTCGATGCGCACGCGGGACTCCGCGATCCACTCCTGCACCACGCCCTGCTCGGCCAGCGGCTTGCCGAACGCGATCCGGTCGTTCACCCGCCGGCACATGAGTTCCAGGGCCCGCTCGGCCATGCCGATCAGGCGCATGCAGTGGTGTATCCGGCCCGGACCCAGCCGCGCCTGGGCGATCGCGAACCCGTCACCCTCGCCGGCGATGAGGTTCTCCGCCGGTACGCGCACGTCCGTGAAGCTGATCTCCGCGTGGCCGCCGTGCGCTCCGTCGGTGTACCCGAACACCGTCACTCCACGATGGACGGTGACGCCAGGCGTGTCCCGCGGCACCAGAATCATGCTCTGCTGCCGGTGTCGCTCGGCGGACGGGTCCGTCTTGCCCATCACGATGAAGATCTGGCAGCGCGGGTCCATGGCGCCGGACGACCACCACTTGCGGCCGTTAACGACGTACGAGTCCCCGTCGCGCTCGATGCGGGTGGCGATGTTCGTGGCGTCCGAGGAGGCGACGTCCGGCTCGGTCATGCAGAACGCCGAGCGGATCTCGCCGTCCAGCAGCGGCTTGAGCCACCGGTCCCGCTGAGGTGGCGAGCCGAACTCGGCCAGCACCTCCATGTTGCCGGTGTCCGGCGCGCTGCAGTTGAGCGCCTCCGGTGCGAGGTGCGGACTGTGGCCGGTGAGCTCGGCGAGGGGCGCGTACTGCAGATTGGTCAGCCCGGCGCCGTACTCGGGGCGCGGCAGGAACAGGTTCCACAGGCCGCGCCGGCGGGCCTCCTGCTTCAGCTCCTCGATGACGGGCGGCCGGGTCCAGGGGTCGCTCGCCTCGGCGACCTGGGCGGCGAACACCGGCTCGGCCGGATACACCACGTCAACGAGGAAGTCGTTGAGCCGGTCAAAGAGCTCCTGGGTGCGCTCGTCGAAGCCGAAGTCCATCAGATCTCCCGGATAACCCGCAGTCCATGCTCGACCAGGGGGGCGACCATCTGGCCCATCCGGTCGAAGCCCTCGCCGACCGTCTGGCCGAGCGTGTAGCGGTAGTAGATGCCCTCGCAGATCACCGCCAGCTTGAAGCAGCCGAGCGCCACATGCCAGTCGAGCGGCCCGATGTCGACCGGGCTCGTCGCGGCGTACCGCGCGATCAGGGACGGCCGGGACGGGAAGCCCGCCGCCGGCCCGAGCCCGTCCGCGACCGGGTTGTCGGCGCCGTCGCCGAGGACCTGCCAGTACGTCATCAGCAGGCCGAGGTCGGCCAGCGGGTCGCCGAGCGTGGCCATCTCCCAGTCCAGCACCGCGGTGATGGTCATCGTCTCCGGGTCGGCGAGCAGGTTGTCCAGGCGGTAATCGCCGTGGACGATCCGCCCGGCCACCGGAGAGCCAACGGGCGAGGCCGCGTCGCTCGCGGGGACGGTGGCGGCCAGCCGATCGCGGAGCTCGTCGATGCCCGGCAGCGGCCGGCTCCGGGACCGGTCGAGCTGGCCGGCCCACCGGCGCACCTGGCGCGCCAGGTAGCCCTCGGGGTGTCCGAAGTCGGCCAACCCCACCGCGGCCGGGTCCACGCTGTGCAGCGCCGCGAGGGTGTCCATCATGGCGTACGCGAGTCGCTGCCGCTGCTCGTCGGTCAGCCGATCGGTCTGCGCGCGGGTCCGGAAGATGACCCCGGGCGCGCGCGTCATGAGGTAGAACGGCGCGCCGATGGCGTCCGGATCCGAGCAGTGCAGCAGCGCCCCGGGGACGGGCACCGCCGTCGCGGCGAGCGCGGAGATGACCCGGAACTCGCGGGCCATGTCGTGCGCGGTGGCCAGCACGTGACCGAGCGGCGGGCGGCGCAGCACGTACTCGAGCGCACCGCTGCGCACCTGGTAGGTCAGGTTCGAGCGGCCGCCGGGAATGAGCGAGGCCTCGATCGGCCCGTCCAAGAGGCCGGGCCGGTGCGCGGCGAGGTACGCGGCGAGCCGGTCGACGTCCAGCCCGGCGGGCGCCGTCGTCTGCCCGGGCACGGTCATTCGATCAGTCCAGGGCAGGGCGGCCGGCCTGTCAAGGCGGGCGTACGCCGGTATGCCGGAACGGACGTGATCAGCCGCGCACCGTGGCGAGCGCGCCCCGCAGCCTCGCGCCTGCCTCCGGCGGCGCGCCCAGCGCGTCGAGCGTGAGCAGCGCCGCGCCGGCCACCGCGGGCTCGGTGAGCACGCCGATCGAGGCCCGCGGGGAGCGGGCGCGGATGCCGGCGACGACCGCGTCGTTCAGCTGCGGGTGGCGCGCGGCAAGCACACCGCCGCCCAGCACCACCGCGTACGCCGCGTCGAGCAGGTCCAGCCGACCGGCCGCCACCGTCACCAGGCTTACGATCTCATCGACCTGCCGGGCGACCACCCGGCCGGCCACCGGATCGCCCGTCGCCGCTACCCGGAACAGCACCGGGCTCAGCTCGTCCACGCGGTCCGAAGGGATCTCCCCCAGGTGCAACCCCACGGCGACATCCTCCACCGTGGAGCGTCCAAAGTGGTCAGGGACGGCGCGGGTGAGGGCGGTGGCGGATCCCCGCCCGTCCTCGCCGCGGGCCGCGTGCCACAGTGCGAGCGCGGCGAGGTGCTGCCCCCCGCCCCAGTCGCCGGTGATCTGGCCGAGGGCGGGAAAACGGGCGGTACGTCCGTCGCGGCTGCGGCCCGCGCAGTTGATGCCCGCCCCGCAGACCACCGCGACCGCGTCCGGGTTGTCGGTGCCCGCCCGCAGGATCGCGAACGTGTCGTTATCGGCGACGTGCTCGCGGGCCCAGCCCGTCTCGGCGATGGCCTTGCTGAGCGCGTCGACCTCGACGGGCAGGTCCAGCCCGGCCAGGTACACCGCCGCGCGTTCGACGGGTCGGCCGTCCGGCAGGCCCGCGGCCGAGCGGGCGTCGGCGATGAGCGATCCGATCAGGTCGATGGCGGCCGGCACGCCGAGGTTCTGCGGTGACGAGCCGGGACCGCGCCGGTACGCCAGCACCTCTCCGGCCGTGGTGCCGAGCACCACGTCGGTCTTCGAGTTGCCGCCGTCCACGGCGACGAACAGGGCCGGGCCGCTCATCGGGCCCACGGCAGGTGCGCGCCGTTCGCGGCGAGCAGCTTGTCGGTCAGGGCGTCGGCCAACTCGTGCTGCCCGACGAGGGGGTGCGCCAGCAGCGCCGCGTACACCCGCGACCGGCCGCCGCGCCGGGCCGCCTCGAGCGCCAGCTCCTCGTACCCGCTGACGGCGCCGATGAGACCGGACAGCGCGGGGCCGACGGGCCCGACCGGAACGGGCCTGGCACCCGCGGCGTCCACCTCGCAGGTCGCCTCGATGACCGCCTCGTCGGGCAGGAACGGGAGCGTGCCACCGTTGCGGACGTTGACCGGGTGCCGGCCCGCCGCCGCGGGGTCGAACAACGACGCGATGAGGCCGACCGCCGCCTCCGAGTAGTACGCGCCGCCGCGCTCGCCGAGCAGCGCCGGCTTGGTCTCCAGTGCCGGATCGGCGTACTGCTGCAGCAGCTGGGCCTCGATCTCGGCCACCCGCTGGCCGCGGCTGGGCGCCCCGCGTTCCTCCCGGACCACCTCATCGTGGCAGTAGAAGTAGCGCAGGTAGTACGAGGGGACGCAGCCCAGCGTCGCGATCACCTCGGCCGGGATCATCACCTCGGCCGCGATGGCCGGCAGGTACGCCGCAAGCAGCTCGGGCAGCCGGTCGACGCCGTCGACGCGGACGCCGCGTTCCCACGTGAGGTGGTTGAGCCCAATGTGGTCGAGGGCGACGGCTTCCGGGCCGACGCCGAGCAGCGAAGCGAACCGGCGTTGAAAACCGATCGCCACGTTGCACAGGCCGACGGCGCGGTGTCCGGCGTCGAGCAGGGCCCGGGTGACGATGCCGACCGGGTTGGTGAAGTCGACGATCCACGCGTCGGGTGCGGCCAGCCGGCGGGCCCGCTCGGCCACGTCCAGCACGACCGGAACGGTGCGCAGCGCCTTGGCGAGGCCGCCGGCGCCCGTCGTCTCCTGGCCGATGCAGCCGCAGTCGAGCGGGAACGTCTCGTCGCTGATCCGGGCCGCCTGGCCACCGACCCGCAGCTGGATCACGACCACCGACGCGCCCGACACGCCGGCGTCGAGGTCCGCGGTCCAGGTGACCCGCGTGGGCTGTCCATAGTGGGCGGCGATGCGGCGCGCGAACGGACCGACGACGCCGAGCCGCGCGGGGTCCGGGTCGACCAGGGCCACCTCGGCGAGCCCGAGCCCGGCGCCGAGCCGCGCGAAGCCGTCGATCAGCTCCGGCGTGTAGGTTGACCCGCCTCCCACGACCGCGATCTTCACCCCTTGACCCCCGTCAACGTCACACCCTGCACGAACGCCTTCTGCGCGAAGAAGAACAGCACGATGACCGGCACCATGGTCAGCATCGTCGCCGCGCTGACGAGATGCCACTCGACGTGGTGCAGGGTCCGGAACGAGGCCAGCCCGAGCGAGAGCGTCCAGGCGTTGGTGTTCTCGCTCGTGTACAGCAGCGGACCGTAGTAGTCGTTCCACGCATAGAAGAACTGGAAAATCGCCGCCGCCGCGATGCCCGGCCGCGCCATGGGCAGCACGACCCGCAGCAGCGTACGCCACTCGCCGCAGCCGTCGACCCGGGCGGAGTCCAGATAGGAGTCCGGGATCGTCACCATGAACTGGCGGAGCAGGAAGATGGAGAACGCGTCGCCGGCCAGCATGGGCAGGATCAGCGGCCACAGCGAGCCGGTCAGCCCCCAGCGCGCCCAGAACAGGTACAGCGGCACGGTGGTGACCTGCGGTGGCAGCATCATCATGCAGATGATCGCCACTAGCACGGCATTGCGGCCGCGCCAGCGCAGCTTCGCCAGCGCGTACGCGGCCGGCACGCTGGACAGCAGCATGAACACCGTGGCCAGCACCGCGTAGATGACGGTGTTGAGCAGGTATCTGGCGAGCGGGGTCCGGCGAAACGCCTCCGCGTAGTTGCCCGGGTGCCAGCTGGTCGGCCACAGGTTCGACGTGAACGTCTGGTCGCTGGTCATGAATGAGGTCAGCAGCAGGAACGCGATCGGCGCGAGGAACATCACGCCCAGCGCGATGGCGGTGGCGTGCTTGGCGACGAACAGCAGCAGGTTCTGGCGGCGCAGCCGCGCCTCCGGCCGCGTGCGCGGGGCGGGTTGCCTCGGCCGCGGCAGCACCGCGCCGCGGCTCCCGGTCGTCAGGCCCGTGGTCACGTCGCACCTCCCGTGAACGCGCGGAACCGACGCAACAGCACGAGCGTGACGCTCATCGAGACGACGAACAGGATGACGGCCATGACGTTGGCGTAGCCGAGCACGTTGAACCGGAAGCCGACGACGTACAGCCACAGCGGGTAGGTGAAGGTCGAGCCCTCGGGGTACCCGAACGTGTCGGAGATGCCGCCGCCGCCGGTGATCTGCCCGGACGCCGCCGACGCCGCGACCGCCGCCTGCGTGAAGAACTGCAGTGTCGCGATCACGCCGATGATCGCCGCGAAGAGCAGGACCGGGGAGATGGCGGGCACGGTTACGTAGCGGAACCGGTGCCAGGCGTTGGCGCCATCGATCGAGGCCGCCTCGTAGAGCTCGGTCGGCACGTCGAGCAGCGCGGCCACGAATATGATCATCAGGTCGCCGACGCCCCAGAGCGCGAGCAGGACCAGCGAGGGCTTGGACCAGTCCGGCGAGTTGAACCAGAGCGGTCCGGATATGCCGACCTTGCCGAGCAGGGTGTTGACCGGACCGGTGCCGGGCTTGAGGAGCAGGACGAACGCCAGCGTGGCCGCGACCGGAGGCGCCAACGCCGGCAGGTAGAACAGGGTCCGGAACAGACCCCGACCGCGCTTGATCGCGTTGAGCAGCATCGCGGTCAGCAGCGCACCGACCATGCGCGCCGGCACCATCACCGCGACGAGCCAGAGCGTGTTCTTGGCCGCCAACCTGATGTTGGGATCCTCGAACACGAAGCGCCAGTTCGCGAGGCCAACCCACTGGGGCTGGTTCACCAGGTCGAACCGGGTGAACGAGAAGTACACCGCCGATACCAGCGGGTAGCCCAGGAACAGGATGAGGCCAACCAGCGCGGGCGCCATGAACGAGAGCACGACGAGCCGGTGCCGCCACCGCTGGCGGCGTCGACTCGAACGCGCCTGCGCCGGGCGGGTCACCGGGGCGCGACCGGCCGGCGCTCGGCCGGTCGCGTCCCCGGCAGCGATGGTTGCCATCGCTACCCCGCCAGCTTCACCAGGTTGTTGACCTGCTTGTCCACGTTCGCGAGGCCCGCGTCGAGGTCCTTGGCCGAGCCGGACTGCCACTTCTGCAGGAAGGTCTGGAACGTCTCCTGGTACGCCGGACCGACCGCGCTCGGCGGCGTCGTGGACGTCTTCGGGTGCGCGAAGATGTCGAGGAACACCTTGAACTCGGGGTCCACCGTGAGATCGGGGGACGTGAGGGCATCGGTCGTGCTCGGGACGTTGCGGATGCTGTTGGACAGCTTGACGATCGCCGTCGTGTCGGTGGTCAAGTAGCGGATCAGCGCCCACGCCGCCTCGGTGTTCTTGGCGTTGCGGGAGATGCCGATCACGTTGCCGGTGACGTATCCCGCGCCGTACTGGCTCGCATCCGCGACCGGCATCGGCGCCACGCCGAACTGCACACCCGGCGCCTGGTCGCGCAGGAATGCGATCCGCCACTCGCCGTCGATGTTCATCGCGACCTTGCCCTTCTGGAACGCGTTGTCGGCCCCCCACTCGTCGCCCAGGCTGGCGCGGAACTTCTCGAGCTTGCCGTAGCCGTACCAGTCGATGAGCTCCTTCTGCCAGGTCAGCAGGTCCTTCCACCGCTGATCGCCGCCGATCGCCGACGTGCCGTCCTCGTTGAGCCACTTCGCGTCGACCATCGGGCCCAGGTGCGCCGGGGAGTTCTCGTAGAAGCCGAACAGCGGCAGGAAGCCGGCTCGCATGATGGTGCCGTCCGGCTTTCGGATCGTCAGCCTCTTGGCCAGGTCCGCCAGCTCGGCGAGCGTCTTGGGCGGCGAGGTCACCCCGGCGTCGGTGAAGATCTTCTTGTTGTAGTACAGGCCGTACGCGTCGGCGAGCACCGGCATGGCGCACCGCTTGCCGCGGTACTCGGTGTAGGAGCGGACCGTCTGCGGCAGCTTGTTCAGGTCGACCTTGTCCCGTGCGATGTACGGCGCAAGGTCCTGCCACGCGCTCGTTGCACAGAACTTGCCCACGATGTCGGTGGAGTACGACAGGCCGACGTCCGGGCCCTGACCGGCGCCGATGGCCTGCAGCATCTTCGTGTCGTCCTGTCCCGACTTCACGACGACCGTGACCTTCGGATACTTGACCCGGAAGTCGGCGACGATCTCGTCGATCGCCTTCGCCTCACGGTCGGTGAAGAAGTGCCAGAACTCCACGGTTCCGGTCGGCTCGACGCCGGGCGTGGCGACCGGCTCGGCTTTGCGGGCGGGTGTGCAGGCGCCCGCCGCCATGGTGGCCGCGAAGAGGCTCGCGACGAGGAGTATGCGCGCTCTGTTCATGCCGGACATGGGTGCTCCTCGGTCAGGACGTGGGGATGGCGTCGCGGAGCGCGCCGACGAGCGTGTCCCGCACGGCGCGCAGACCGCAGTCAAGCGCACCGAGCAGAACGGCGTCGTCGGTCACGCCGGTGACTGCGATGGGGGTGTCCAGTGGCGTTGTGGCGCGCAACGCGGCAACGACCGCGTCGCGCAGCATGTCACCGCCGGCCTGAGCGACATCGCCGGCGAGGACGACGAGTGGGGGATCGAGGACCGCGATCACCGCCGCGATGCCGACGGCGACACGCTCGGCGAGGGCGGTGACGAACTCGTCCGCGCCGCGGGCGACGGCCGCCGCGACCGCGTCGGCGGCACCAGTGGTGGGCAGCCCGTGCGCCGCAGCGAGCGCCTGGACGGCCTGCCCGCCGGCCAGGTCGTGCAGGTCGGTGCCGGGACCGCCCCCGCGCAGCCCCACCGGCACGTAGCCGATCTCGCCGGCCCCGCCGCGGGCGCCCCGCAGGAGCTGACCACCGAGGTCGATGGCCAGGCCGAGGCCGAAGCTGAACCACACGAGCGCGAAGCCGTCCGCGTCCGCGGCCACCCCGTGGGCGCGCTCGGCCACCGCGGCGAGGTTGACATCGTTGTCGACCGCCACGGGTACGCGGAGCCGGTCGGCGAGCCGGTCGACCAGGCCGGGCCGGTTCCAGCCGGGTACGTCGATGTGCCGGATAACGCCGGTCGTGGGGTCGTAGGAACCGGGCACGCCGAGCTGGACGTGCCGGATCCGGTCGGGGAAGGTGCCGGCCTCGGTGCACAGCTCCTCGATCGCGGCGGTGACGGCGTCCTCGGGCTCGGCCCGCGCGAAGTCGGCGGCGCACTCGGACCGGGCCAGCACGGCCCCGTTGACGTCACACAGGGCCAGCGCGAGCGACGGCAGCCGCGTCTCGCGGACGGACACGCCCACGGCGTACCCGGCTTCCGGGTTCGCCGCGTAGATCTCGGCGTTGGGTCCGGGGCCACCGCTCGTGTGGCCGACGACGATCGCGAGCCCGGCGTCGGTCAGCCGGCGCAGCACCTCGGACGTGGTCGGCTTGGAGAGCCCGGTCAGCTCCCGCAGGGCGCCCCGGGTGAGCGGGCCGCGGTCGAACAGGTACGCGAGGCTGGCGCTTTCATTCATCGCGCGCAGCAGCCTCGACGACCCGGCCAGTCGCTCCACGGCTCCGCCTCAATTAATAGGCAGACTGATTAACTAATGTCGGCAGAGTAGGCCCGTTCGCGGGCCCGGTCAAGACCGGCGGGCTGTGGAGCTGGCGCCCGTGCGCGACACTGCACACGTGGTGATACCCGTCCACGACGTGAACCCGGTGCGCCGTACCCCGTGGGTGACGTATCTGTTGATCGCCGTGAACGTGATCGTCTTCCTGCTCACGCCCGCGGTCAGCACGACCGGGGTGGGCGGCGTCTCGGTGCGCGACCTGTGTCGGCAGGAGGCGTTCCTCGACCGGTACGCCGCAATCCCGCACGAGCTGGTGACCAACGACCAGCTGCCCGAGGCGGCGAACGGCCAGGTGGGCCGCGGACCACAGGGCGTCGGCTGCGTCATCGACCGGCCGGCCTACCAAAAGGTCCCCCCGCTGTCGGTGCTGTTCTCGATGTTCCTGCACGGCGGTTGGCTGCACCTGCTGGGCAACATGCTGTTCCTGTGGGTGTTCGGCAACAACATCGAGGACCGGTTCGGGCGGGTCCGCTACCTGCTGCTCTACCTGCTCTGCGGGTACGTGGCCGCGTACGGCTTCGCACTGTTCAACCAGGCCTCGGCGCAGCCGCTGATCGGGGCGTCCGGCGCGGTCGCCGGCGTGCTCGGCGCGTACCTGGTGCTGTACCCGAGGGCCCGGGTGTGGAGCCTCGTCCCGATCCTGTTCTTCATCCCGCTGCGGCTGCCCGCGTGGCTGGTGCTCGGGCTCTGGTTCGTCCTGCAGTGGCTGTACTCCTCGGGCCTCGCCGTGTCGGAGGCCGGGTCGGTGGCGTACCTCGCCCACGTGTTCGGGTTCCTCGTCGGCATGCTCCTCGCGATCCCGATGCTGCCGCGCCGCCCGCCATACCAGCACCAGCAGTACCGATATCCCTACGACCAGCGCTACCGGCCCTGATCGCGGCGGCGGCCGGGAACGCCACTACGCCGACCGGGTCTCGCCGTGCTCGACACAGATCGCCGTCCAGCCGACAGGCAGCACCTGGACCCTCATCCGCCGCCGGCACGCCGGGCAGAACCGCGGCGGCTCCAGGGCGCGGGCGGTGGCGCAGGCGTCGTGCGTGCCCTCGGCCAGCGCCCCACCGCACCGGTCGCACCAGATGGCCGGCTCGGGGTTCATAGCGTGGACGAGAGCGCCTTCACCGGCATTCGGAGCTCCGCCAGGAGCGCCAGGTCCGCGGCCGGCGGGCGGCCGAGCGTGGTGAGGTAGTTGCCGACGATGACCGCGTTCACGCCGCCGAGCAGGCCGTCGCGCGTACCCAGGTCGCCGAGGGTGATCTCGCGGCCGCCCGCGTACCGGAGGATCGTGCGGGGGAGGGCGAGCCGGAACGCCGCGATGGCGCGCAGGGCATCGCGGGCCTCGACCACCGGGCGGTCGCCCAGCGGCGTGCCCGGCCGGGGGTTGAGGAAGTTGAGCGGCACCTCGTGCGGGTCGAGCTCGGCGAGCTGGACGGCGAACTCGGCCCGCTGCTCGATGCTCTCGCCCAGGCCGAGGATGCCGCCGCAGCACACCTCCATGCCGGAGTCGCGGACCATGCGCAGGGTGTCCCAGCGCTCCGCCCACGAGTGCGTCGTGACGATCCGCGGAAAGTACGAGCGGGCAGTCTCCAGGTTGTGGTTGTACCGATGCACGCCCATCTCGACGAGCTCGTCGACCTGCCGCTGGCTGAGCATGCCGATCGAGGCGGCGACCTGGATGTCGACCGCCGCCTTGATCGCCACAACGCCCTCGCGCAGCTGCCTCATCAGCCGCTCGTCCGGCCCGCGGACGGCGGCCACGATGCAGAACTCGGTCGCGCCGGTGGCGGCGGTCTGCCGAGCGGCCTCGACGAGCGATGGGATGTCGAGCCAGACCGACCGCACCGGCGAGGTGAAGAGTCCGGATTGCGAGCAGAAGTGGCAGTCCTCAGGGCAGCCGCCGGTCTTCAGCGAGACGATGCCCTCCACCTCGACCTCGGGGCCGCACCAGCGCATCCGCACCTCGTGCGCGAGCTGGAGGGCGGCCGGCACGTCGTCGTCGGGCACAGTCAGCACGGAGAACACGTCGGCCTCGTCGAGGCCGACGCCGTGCTCGAGTACCCGAGCCCGGGCGCGGTCGAGGATCGCAGACATGGTCCGTACCCTACAAGGCGTTCTGTGGAGAACGGCCAGACCAGGGGAGCCGGTGACGGACCGAGGCGAGCGCGAGCCGGACGAGCGGCCCGGAGCTGCGTGGCTCGCCGGGCTCGAGGACGGCGCCCGGCTGCGGGCCAAGGCGGGCTTGACGCGCCGGCTGGCGCCGCGGGCGGCCGGGGACCCCCTCGTGGATCTCGCGGGCAACGACTACCTCGGGCTGTCCCGGCATCCGGATGTGCTCGCCGCGGCCGCGTCGGCCCTGACGGAGTACGGCCTCGGCGCCACGGGTTCGCGGCTGGTCCGCGGGACGACGCTCGCGCACACCACGCTGGAGGCGGACCTCGCCGATTGGCTGCGCACCGAGCGCGCGCTGGTCTTCTCCTCGGGGTACCTCGCCAACATCGGGGCGGTCCGGGCACTGGTCGGGCCGCAGACGCTGCTCGTCTCCGACGCCCACAACCACGCGTCGCTGGTGGATGGCTGCCGGCTCTCCCGCGCGGAGACGGTGGTGGCGCCGCACGCCGACCCGGCTGCCGTCGAGGCGGCGCTGGCCGCGCACCCCGGCCGGCCGGCGGTCGTCGTCACCGAGTCGATCTTCTCGGTCGACGGCGACCTCGCCCCGCTCGGGGAGCTGCTGGATGTCGCCCGGGCGCACGGCGCGCTGCTGCTCGTCGACGACGCCCACGCCCTGGGTGTCGTCGGGCCGTCCGGGGCGGGCGGCGTCGCCGCGGCGGGCCTGTTCGGCGAGCCGGACGTCGTGGTCACCGCGACCTTGTCGAAGTCCCTGGGCGGGGCCGGCGGTGTGGTCGCGGGCCCGGCCGCCCTGATCCGGCACCTCGTCGACACCGGTCGCACGTTCATCTACGACACCGCACCGCCGCCCGCGGTGGCGGCGGGCGTGACCGCCGCCGTGCGCCTGGCCCGCGACGCCACCGGGCGCCGTGCGGAGCTGGCCGCTCGGGCCACATCGGTGGTACGCCGACTGCGCGCGGCCGGACTGACCGTGTCGGAGCCCGCCGGAGCGATCATCTCGGTCGACGCGCCCGGGCCGGAGGCCGCGGTGGCGTGGGCCGCCGACTGCCGAGACCACGGCGTCGTGGTCGGCTGCTTCCGTCCACCGTCCACACCGGACGGACGGTCCCGGCTGCGGTTGACGATCAACGCGGGCGTACCGGCCGCCGACTTCACCCACGCGCTCGATGTGATCGTGGAGTGCGCCCCGTGACCGGGGCGGGTGGCGCGGTCGAGTTTCGCGGGGCGGTGCTGGTGACCGGCACCGACACGGAGGTCGGCAAGACGATCGCGACCGCGGCGATCGCGGCCGCGGCGAGCACGGCCGGGCTGCGCGTCGCGGTGGTCAAGCCCGGCCAGACCGGCGACGCGTCCGACGTCGACACAGTCGTACGGCTCGCGGCCCCGGCCGCCGCGGTCACGCTCGCGGCGTACCCCGACCCGCTGGCGCCGCTCGCCGCAGCCCGAGTGTCCGGCCGGCCACCGCTGGAGCTGTTCGCGGCCGTCGACGCGGTGAAGGACCTGACGGCGGTGCACGATCTGGTGCTGGTGGAGGGCTCGGGTGGGCTGCTCGTGCCGATGGGACTGCGGCCGTCCGGCGAGCCGTGGACGGTCGCCGACCTCGCGGTCTCGCTCGGCGCACCCGCGGTTGTCGTCGCGCGAGCGGGCCTTGGCACGCTCAACCACACGGCGCTCACGCTCGAGGCGCTGGATCGCCGGGGCGTGTCGGCCGGCGTGGTCCTGGGCGCCTGGCCGGCCGAGCCCCGGCTCGTGCACTGGGCGAACCTGGCCGAGTTGGTGCACGGCCTCGTCGGCGCGCTGCCCGACGGCGCGGGCGGCCTGGAGCCGGGGGTGTTCCGGCGCTCCGCCCCCGGCTGGCTGACCCCACGCCTGTACGGGGTCCTGGACGACTGGCGCGTCTGGGCCGACGAGGTGGCCTGACCCCGGCCTCCCCGCGGGCTTCCCGCAACCTTGCCAAGGCTGGGGTGTCCGTGGCCCGCTTACACCCCAGACCATGCAAGACTGCGACGATCGTGACGAGGTCAGTCCGACGGATGCCAGTCCGGGTCGCGGCCGAAGGCGGCGATCAGCCGGTCCTGCTCGTCCGCATCGGCGGGCACGTCCACTCGCGGCCCGATGGAGCCGCTCCGCCGGTACAGGGCCTCCCGATCGGCGAACCACGTCGCGCACTCGCCGACCGCGTCCGGGTCGAGCTTCGGATCCGCGCCGATCGCGACCGCGAGGTCCCACGCGTGCACGAGGTAGTCGGCCAGCAGCTGTCGCACGTACTCCTCGGCCGGGGTGTCACCGAACGACAGCTGCACGGTGCGGTCGAGCGCGCCCGGCTCGGCGACCACCGCCTCGGACTGGGCGGCCGCCTCCCGCGCCGCGGCGATCGGATCATCGCCCAGTAGGTCGCCCTCGAACCGGTCGCCCACCTCCTCGACGCTCGCGCCGGCGAACAGCGGCACGGTCCAGCGCTCCTCGTAGACGACGTGGTTGACGAGCGTGCGTACGTCCCACTCGGCGCACGGCGTCGGATCGTCCCACTGGCCGTCGGCGACCTGGCCGACGCGGTCGGTGAAACCGGCGAGACTGCGCCGGTACGCGCTTATGAGGTCCATGGCCCGCCCCTCTCGGTCATCCGCCGATTCTTCACCCGGAGGACCGGGCGCCGCGCGCGAATCGCGGTCAGACGAGATGCTCCGGTTCGATCCCCAGCTCCCGGGACACGCTGAGCCGCACCCACTCGCCCAACTGACGGCGGGAGATGACCCGCTCGTGCACGTTGACCTGGACGGCCAGTCCATCGATCAAGGCGTTGATCCGCCACGCGGCCCCGCTCGCGTCCTCGCACTTGAAGGCGCCGGCGGTCACCCCGTCGCGGATGACGTCGGTCAGCGCCTCCTTCCAGCGCAGGTCGAGACGGCGGGAGACCTTCTCCAGCTCGGGCACGCGCAGCGCTTCCGACCAGCCGTCGATCCATATCGTCCAGGACTTGGATCGGCCGGTGGGGGCGTACAACTTGAGGATCTTCTTGAGCTTCTCGCGCGGCGACGCCGAGGAGTTCATGACCGTGTCGAGCCGGGCGAGGTCCTGCTCGGCGGCGTACGCGAAGGCCTGGGCCAGCAGGCGGTCCTTGGTGGCGAAGTGATAGAAGACCAGCGCCTGGCTGACTCCGGCGGCCTGGGCCACGTCCACGGTCCGCGTGTTCCCCAGCCCGCGCTCCACAATGACATCGCACGCCGTGCGGAGGAGTGCGTCCAGGCGCAGCTCCGCTGACCGTCTCGTCACGGCATTACGGTATCCGGTCGACTTGACTGACGGAACAGTCAGCTAGAGGGCGAGTACTCCTCCGCGTACCGCCGCTGATGCCTGCGTGTGTCGCGGCTCGCCCAACTCGCGGCCGTCTCCTAGTCTCGGCGCGTGAGGCGTGTCCCTCGTGCCCTCGGTCGCGGCGCCGTGGTGGTGCTCATTGTTTCGGCTGCGGCCTGTGGGTCCGCGCAGCGCCCGGCGTGGCGTCCGCCCTCTCCGTCCGCGTCGCCGCGGACCGCTGTCCCGTCGCCGTCGGCCACTCTGGCCGCGCAGATCACGCTGGCGTTTGCCGGGGACGTGCATTTCACCGGCCGTACGCTCGCGCTGCTCGACGACCCGGCGACGGCGATCGGTCCATACGCGACGGTGTTGCGCGCGGCGGACTTCGCGATGTTAAACCTGGAGACGGCGGTCACCTCGCGGGGGACACCCGAGCCGAAGACGTACCACTTCCGGGCGCCCGCGTCGGCGTTCACCGCGGTCCGCTCGGCCGGGGTGGACCTGGTCTCGCTCGCGAACAACCACGCGCTGGACTACGGGCGGGTCGGCCTCGCCGACACGCTCGCCTCCGCCCGGGCGGCGCGCGTCCCCGTGGTCGGGGCGGGTGCGAACGCGACCGAGGCGTACGCGCCGTACGTCGCGAGCGTGCGAGGCGTACGGGTGGGAGTGGTCGCGTTGTCGCAGATCCACACGCTGTCGGCGAGCTGGCAGGCGACCGACACTCGGTCGGGGATCGCGATGGCGTTCGACACCGATCGGGCGGTGCGCGCAGTGGCGCTGGCCCGCCAGCGGGCTGACGTCGTGGTCGTCTTCATGCACTGGGGCATCGAGGGCAGCCCATGTCCGAGCGGGGAGATGAAGACCTTCGCCCGACGCATGGCGCAGGCCGGCGCGGACATCATCGTCGGTACGCACGCGCACGTGCTGCTGGCCGGCGGCTGGCTCGCCGGGGCGTACGTCCATTTTGGTTTGGGTAATTTTGTCTGGTATAGCGTGTCGCACGCGACCGAGACCGGCGTCCTGCGGTTGACGGTACGGCAGGGTGAGGTCGCGAAGACGGAGTTCCTGCCCGGCGTCGTGTCGGGAACCGGGCAGCCCCGGCCGGTCACCGGGGCGGCCCGAGAGCGGGTCGACGACAAGATCGCCGAGGCGGCGCGGTGCAGCGGCCTCTCACCGCGTCCGTAGCGCGCGCTGCTGCTTGCAGATCTTGGAGATTTCCCGTTGATTGATAACGGAAACTCTCCAAGAATCGGGACGTGTTCGGGGCATCCGGCGCGGCGACGCGCCGAACCCCCCGAGTTGGCGGTCCGAACGGGGCTGGGCTACAGTTCTGTTCCGTCGCCGGGTGTTTCCGCGGCATGCGGACGTAGCGCAGTTGGTAGCGCATCACCTTGCCAAGGTGAGGGTCGCGGGTTCGAGTCCCGTCGTCCGCTCGGAGAGGCTGCCGAGGTTCCGAGGGCCTCTACCTCGGTGGGGTGGCCGAGAGGCGAGGCAACGGCCTGCAAAGCCGTGTACGCGGGTTCAAATCCCGTCCCCACCTCAGCTCCGAGCACGGGCGATTGGCGCAGCGGGAGCGCGCTTCCTTGACACGGAAGAGGTCACTGGTTCGATCCCAGTATCGCCCACCAGGTCAGAGGCCATGTTCCATAGATGGACATGGCCTTTCCCGTGCCGAACAGCCGGGTTGCGTGGTCGACTAGCTCGGCTCGGAGTACGACGATACCGGGGCGACCACGTCGTTCTACCGATCGCAGCCGTTCGGCTCTCAACCAGCCAACCTCAATGACCGAGGGCGCTGTAAGGACTGCGCACCGGTGGGCCGCTTGTCGGCGGCCCACCGGTCATCGTGCCGATGGCGACCGGCGGCGCGATGATGCCCGCCGGCGTTGCCGCGGTCTGTCAATCGGCGAAAAGGTCGAAGAAGGTGGGGAAGGTGCCGAGTACGCCGAGGGCGAGTAGGACGGCGAACGCGACCAGGACGGTTCGGGTCAGGGCGAGGCGGCGGGCGGCGGTCAGTTGCAGCACCAGCCAGGCGATGAGCCAGACGCCGACGGCGATGATGGTCTTGCCGGACAGGGGTCCGACGCGGTCGTAAAACGCCAGCCCGTCGGCGATGTCGGTGGAGGCCTCGGCCAGCGTGGTGAGCAGGCCCAGGGTGAGCGCGCCGACCCCGGCGGCGAGCAGGGCGGCGGCGGCCGGTCCCTCGGACCGTTGGGGGAGTTCGGGTCGGTGAGTTGTGCCGGCCGCGGTGTCGGTTGTGGTGGTCATGTCTGCTCCCTTCCGGGCGGTCACCGCACCGGGGCGGCCTTGGTGATCAGTGCGCCGAGGGCGCCGGCGACGGCGGCGAACCCGAACGCCAGCATGAACAGGACGAGGGTTGTGCGCCGCAGGCGGTTGTTGGTGGCCAGCGCCCCGCGGTAGGTGAGCACGATGAAGGCGACGACGGTGGCCAGGATCGGGCTAAGCCAGGCCACGTGTTCCTTCCACTCCATGCCGAACTTGTGCCAGTCCGCGGTGGACGGGTCGGCGAGGAGTGTTGAGCGGGCGCTGTCTTTGCCAGGCTCGCGGTACCAGGGGTAGACGATCCAGGTGCCGGTGATGACCGTGAGCCAGGCCAGCACGGCCATGGAGGTGACGCCGACGCCGATGCGCCGCACGGCCGCGCGCAGGCCGGCTGGGGTTTCGGTGGTGGGGCGCAGCGCGAACAGTTCGGCCAGCCCGCCGGCGAACGCAAGCAGGAACAGGCTGCCGAAGATCATGCCGTGGATCAGCCCCCACCATTCGCGGGTGGTTAGCTCCATATCGATCCCTCCTCTCGCCGGCCAGGATGGAGCATCCTGGGCCGCCAGCGCCAGGGCCCTTTGTCCCTCTCCCTCATGCTCGACAGCCCTGCCAACCCGCGTGCTCCCCGGCGTCGAGCGGCACGTCCTGAGGTCGCTGCTCGACCGTCCTTTGCGGGCCACGCGCCATCCCGGCCGCACTGGCCGCCAGGCTGGCGTACGCCTGCAGAGTGGATCGCCGGCACTGGCAGGGAGCAACGGCCCATACCGGGAGGCGTGTGGCCCTGCCGGCCTGCCGCGCCTGGGTTCGACGATGACATCGCGGTTGCCAGGTGCGCCTTGTCGGGCGTGGTCGACCCGCTGTTGCTCCAGTCGGTGGGGCGACAGCGGAACGTCCTTCGGACGTTGGCGCCGGCACCGACTCGTAACGAGCAGATCGACGACCGGCATGCGCGACCGTGGGACACTTGGCGCATGTTCGTCGAGCCCGAGCCTGGCAGCGGCTTCGACAAGGTTTCGCCGGCGTACTTCGTCCGCCGTGCAGTCCGGTGGTTCTCGAGCCGGCGGCGGATGATCAACGACGAGTCGTCCGTACAGCAGGAAAGTACAGCAGCCGACCCAACCAAACAGGACCGCTGACCGCGCCTGCACCAGTCCTGGCCTCGGTAAACGCTTCGCGACACCGCTCGGCGTCGACTTGACACGGAAGAGGTCACTGGTTCGATCCCAGTATCGCCCACCAAGAAACCGCATGTCAGAGGCCAGGCTCCCGGGGAGGAGGCCTGGCCGTAACGATCGCTTGACCGTCGTTTGACCGTAGGACGGTCCGACACTCGGACCCATCACGTGGCATAGTCCGGAGACACATCGCCCGTCATTGGGGCGCACCCAAGATCAATCGAACACAGTTCGGCGAGGACGGCGCGGGCTGGCTGGGGTTCCTGCGCGGCCTGACCGCCCGGGGCCTGGCCGGGGTCAAGCTGGTCGTCTAGGTTGCGCGCCGGGGCCTGGTCGACGCGATCGCCGCCGCGTTGCCCGGCGCGGCCTGGCAGCGCTCATCCGTCACCATCACCGGTGGCGGGATGGTCCCGCCGGTTGACCTTCCGCCGCCGGGAGAGGACCTTGGCAGCGGGACCTTCAAAGTCCAGCGGCAGACCCGTCCCTGCCGCGGTGGCGGGCTTCGCACTGGCCAGGGGGAGTCGTGCCTCGAGCACCGGGATGAGCGTCCAGCGAAGCCGGCCGGCGGGGTAGGCGCCTACCCGCCCGCATCACGCCTGCGCGAATGCGGTCGACGTACCAGCGCAGCACGCCGTGCGACTGGTGGCCCCACAGGTCGCCAGTGACCAGACTGTCCGCCACCAGCCGGGCATCCCGTTCGGGTACGCCCACCGCGGCGAGCACCGCCCCCGCGAAGACGGTCAACCGCTGAGGGTCGACCCGCGCGGGCTCGGCTTGCCCCCGGTTCATGGCTCTCACTCCGTGATGGCGGCCCTCGGGCTCGGCCCGGCCACTTCCGCGCCACGGTCCTCATCGGACAGATGCTCGACGGTGACGCCGGTCGCGCAGATCGTCCGGGTGACCTCGCGCACGCCGTACACCCAGTACATGCGCATCGGCCCCTCCCCACGGTTGGCGAACCGGTGCGGCACCCCGGCCGGCGCCCAGGTGGCGTCGCCCGGACCCAGGTCGAAGCTCTCTTCGCCGATGACGGCGGTCGCCTCGCCCTCGAGGATGACCACCAACGATGGTTTCGGTGATTGTGGTCGCCCGGAGCCGTTCGCCGGCCCGCCGGGGAGCGGCGCTCGCTACCCAGCCGCCACTCCGTGTCGGAATCGCCTACTTGCGCATGACCGGTGTATCCGGTGAGGCTCGGAGGGTGCGGTCGTCCAGAACGCTGGCCTGAAGCTCGCCTACGAGGTGGTCGAGGCGGCACTGACCCGTCGACCACGGCCACCTCCGGCTCGGGGGCAGGTCAACGCTGCGGCGCCGGATAGGTTCGGCCCTTCCAGGCGGCACCCCGACCGCGGTAGTGCTGGATCGCCGAGTCGACGGTCATCGCCAGGTAGAGGACGGCGGTGAACGGCAGCAGGAGGGCGGCCGTGACCGGCTGGCCGTAGTAGCGCAGCATCGGCGTGAAGGTTGCGGCCATCAACAGCCAGGCCGCCGCGCCGGCGAGCACGGTCGGCCAATCGGCGCCGACCACGCCGACCGCGCCGGCCACCGTGGCCACCGGCGGCACCGCGAAGACCAGCGCCAGCCCGAGCACCGTGGCGGCCAGCAGCCCGACCGAATGCCGGAGTTGGGCGTACGCACTGCGCGTCACCATCCGCCACAGGGCCGCCAGGTCGTGGTACGGGCGGACCGAGTCCACCAGGTCGGCCAGGCCCAGGAAGGTCCGGGACCCGCAGCGCTTGAGGAGGCGGGCCAGCGCCACATCATCGATTACCGCGTCCCGGATCGCGGACAGCCCTCCGGCCCGTTCCAGGGCCGCCCGGCGGACCAGCGAACAGCCGCCGGCCGCGGCCGCGGTCCGCGTGCCTGGCTGGTTGGCCCAGCGAAACGGGTACAGCAGTGCGAAGAAGTAGACGAAGGCCGGCAGGATCAGCCGCTCCCACCCGGTACGCACCCGCAGCCGGGCCATCTGGGAGACCAGATCCAGCCGGTCGGCGGTAGCCGCGCGGACCAGCGCCGTCAGC
>DASXRQ010000181.1:0-4645 GCA_036506495.1 Micromonosporaceae bacterium
TGAGAACCCAGGGCAGGACCGCCCGGGACAGCGCCAGGTCGGCGCCGATGTCCGGCATTGCCACGTTCACCACGGTTACGTCGAGGACGAGCATGAATTGGGCCAGGCTCAACAGGGCCAGCAGCCACCACCGTCGTGCGGACGGCGCCGGCATGCGCCCCCGGTCGGTGGTCGCGTGCGTCGGTGTCGTGGTCATGACCTACTCCTTCATCCGGGTCGGGGTCGCCACGCGGCGACATCTCCGGCCTAACTCGAACACCAGCGTTCTAGTTAGAAGCTAGCATTAAGGTGTACGCACCTGTTCGGGTTACGATCGGTGAGGTAGGCCACAACGGTGTCGTGGCCCGGCCGCCGGACCGCGGTTACCAGCGGTATTCTGAACGGGAATGTTCGAGTTGTTCGGAAGAGACCGATGAGACGGGAGGTGCCGCCGTGGCCGCATCGCAGGCCGGCCAAGCGAGGCCCGCGGCGCAGACGGTTCCGCCGGGGACGCAGCGGCGGGCGGACGCCCGGCGCAACATCGCCTCGATCGTCGACGCCGCGACCTCCTGCCTGGCCCGCGACCCTGACGCCAGCATCGGTGACATCGCCCGTGCGGCCGGCGTCGGCCGGGTCACCTTGTACGGGCACTTCAACGGCCGCGCCGAGCTCATCGACGCTGTGCTGACCCGGACCCTGGCCGAGGCGGACGCCACGCTCGACGCCGTCGACACCACCGGAGACCCGCGCGAGGCCTTGACCCGGCTGGTCGGCGCGTCGTGGCGGATCGTGCACCAGTTCCGCTCGGTGCTGCACGCCGCTCAGCGCGAGCTTCCGCCCGAGCGCATCCGCGCCGTGCACGACCGGATCCTGCGACGTGTCCGTACGCTCATCGAGCGCGGGCAACGCACCGGCCAGTTCCGCCGCGACGTGCCCCGGCAATGGTTGGTCACCACGACGTTCAGCCTGATGCACGCCGCGGCCGACGATTGTGCTGCGGGGCGGCTGAGAGCCGACGACGCGGCCCGGGTCATCGCCGCGACGTTGCTCGCGGCATTGACCCCACCCGGCGACACCGTTCCAGCGGTGGATACCAGCCGATCATGACGTGACACGCATGATCACGACGGGTCGGGTCAACTCCGGCACGGTCGTGGACGCCCAGCGTGGTCGTACGGCCATCGGCACAGCAAGGCGCTGCGCGTGATATCGGCTGTGCCGTATCGGCGCAGGTCAGCGGCCGTTTGCCGGTGCCGACTGGATATGCCGGTCTGCAACGATATCGCCATGACTACGCAGACAAGGCCACCCGTATTGCCGCCCCGGAGGGTATGGCACCAGGTGCGGGCTATACGCACGTCGTGACGGGCTCGGGCCGCTGCGATCCGCGCGGTCCGCGCCGAATGTGCCGGCACCGACCAGCTGCCGGCCAGCACGGCGGTGCAGGTCGTGGCGCTGGTCCGTCCGGAATTGTTGCTGGAGGTTGAGGCGTTCGCCCTCGCCGGAGAGGTGCCTGCCTGATGTAACGAGGGCCCTGCGAGCTCGCTACCCGAACGTGAACACGTACGCCTCGGCGCCGGGCTCGCGGAAGGCGATCTCCAGCGTCCGCTCGCGGACCGCGTCGTGCTGGCGTACGAGCTGGTACAGGCGGCCGTCCCGGAGCACGCCGGTCCCGTCCTCGTCGACGTCCACGCCGTGTGAGCGGCCGGGAGCCTCGCCGTCGAGAAGCACGCGGAAGGGAATCGGCTCACGCGCTCCGGCAGACAGCACCAGATGCGCGTCGCGCGCGTGGAACCGGTAGGCGATGCTGCCGCCCGCCCGGTCGAGCACGACGTTCTCGCGCCCGATCGTCCATTCGCCGGCGAGGGCCCAGTGGTTGAGGCGCAGGCGCTCGGGCAGCGCGTAGGCGCGGCGTTCGTCGAACGCGGCGCCGTCCGGTGATGCGAAGTTCTCGCTGCGCTCGTAGCCGAGATACGTCTCGGGCGTGCGCAGGTGATCCCAGTCTGCCTCCGCCTCCACGCCGACCCCCACCGCGGAGACCGGCTCGCGCTCGACGCCGAGCAGCCGCTGGATCACGCGCTCAGATTGCTCGTAGCGTCCCTCGCCGAAGTGCTGGTCGCGGATGATGCCGTCCCTGTCCACGAAGTACAGCGCCGGCCAGTAGTGGTTGTCGAAGGCGCTCCAGATCGCGTAGTCATTGTCGACCGCGACCGGGTAGTCGATCCCCCGCTTCGCGGTCGCCTGCCGCACGCGGTCGATCTCGTGCTCGAACGAGAACTCCGGCGTGTGGACTCCGATCACGACCAACCCGTCGTCTCGGTAGGCCTGCGACCAGGCACGGACGTACGGCTCCGTGCGCAGCCAATTGATGCACGTCAGTGTCCAGAAGTCCACCAGAACGACGTTGCCGCGCAGCTCGGCGGGGTCGAGCGGCGCGGAGTTGACCCACTCGGCCGCGCCGCCGAGCGAGGGCATGTGCACACGTCCGAACACGGTCATCCCTTCGTCGACGCGCTGGCCGAAGGCCGCGCCGGCGGCCGGTGCGAGCCGGTTCTGGTCATGACCGTCTCCTCTCCCTCTTCGGCAGACGCTACGACCGGCCATTTGCCGGGGCAACGACCGTTCGGACGGACGTTCCGCACCCCGTGTGCGCCCAGCGGTCTACGCCAGCCTCGCCGGCAACCGCGACCGGCACCTCGGCCGCGCGACCTGATCAGTCGGGTTGCCAGGCGCTGGGGTCGAGGTCGAACAGTTCCCGGACGAGCGCCGCGTAGCGGTCGCCACCGGGGCCGGCGGCGAGCTGGCGCATCCGGACGGTTGGCTGGTGCAGCAGCCGCTGTGCGACCCCGATGCACGGTACGGGCCACGTCGGCGCTCTGCTCGTGGGACAGGTCGGGCCGGCGCCGGCGCAAGGGCGGCCAGCTCGGCGTCCACCAATTCGTCGCCGCGGGTGCGCAGGGCGGCCACACAGGGCGCGCACGAGCGCCGGTGTGTCCGAAGGCGGTACCGCGACGCGATCCAGCAGGTCGGCAGAGGCGGTACGGTGCGAGACGCCCACGACAAGCGGAGTCATCCCGGCGCAGCCGTTGCGGCTATCGCGTGGCGCGGTAGCTTTCATGGTCACGTCCCATCGCGGACTGAAGAGCTGCCAGGAATAGGAAGATCGCGGCCGGGACCCGACGGTCAGCTAGCCAGCGCCAACTCTCGCAGCCGGGGAGTCGGGATCATCGACGGCGTCGGGTACGCGGCGCGGATCATCGCCAGCGCCCACGTCATCCGTGCCGCAGCGGTATCCGGATGGTCGCCGTACTCGCCGGCAAGCTCTCCGGCGCAACCACGGATGCCCAGCCGGCGCAGAGTCGTGGCGACCGCGCGCCGGACCTCGTTCGAGGAAAGTGAGTCGGAGGGCTGCAGGGTCGACGCGAACAGTGCCTCCGCGCGGAGCTGACGGATGCGGTCCGCAGGTGTGACCGAGCCGGCCGGGCTCGTGCTGGTAGGTGACTGCATGACTACTCCTTTGACCCGTTGGCCGGACCATTGGGCGGAACGTCCGTCACCAGGTCCCACGCTCAGACGGACGCTAGCCGCGGCCTGGCGCCCACGGCGTCGTCTCGACGGGGTCATTGCGGCTACCCCTCACGGGGTATTGGGTGGCCACCGGCCGATCGGGCCGCCCGTCGCCGGAAGGACGGCCTACCCCAGGCGCGGTACGGCCACCGACCTCTTCGGGGGGACGTCCGCGGCATCGTACGCCCATAACGTCCCTGGTCATGAATGGAATCCTTCGGCAGATCTGGCTGGCGGTACGTCCGATCACCGCGCAGCAACGGTTCCTCTGGTGGTGCGGGACGCTGCTGCTGGCGTCCGGCGCGGTACACGTGGTGGTCGCGGCGGTGGACTGGGCCTCTTGGTGGGGCGCGGTGTCGTGGCGCAAGCCAGTGGTGTTCGGGATGTCGTTCGGCATCTTGGCCTGATCGGCGGTGTGGGTGATGCGCCAGCTCCCCGTACGGCGGTGGGGCTGGCTGCCGGTCGGGCTTCTCGGTGGCGGGTCGATCGTTGAGGTCATCGCGATCACGATGCAGCGGTGGCGGGGCAGGCCGTCGACGCCGCTTTGGCGAGCGTCGCGGTGGCGGCGATGATCAGCGAGCGGCTCACCACCACGCCGTCGCTGGGGCGCGGCTGCCGGCGGCGGTGGCGCTGGCCGCGATCATCGGCGGTAGCCTCGCCTTCCGCCGGCGGCTGCCGGTGACCTCGTACGCGGTGGGTACGGCGGCGCTCGCCGTCAAGGCGCTGTGGCTGAACCCGCGACGCTGTCGTCATTCGCGAACCTGATCGGCCTGTTCTCCGTCGGCCACTACGCCACCCCCGGAGGGCGCTATTGGGGGCCCGTGATCATGCTGCCCGGCATCGCCACGTACTTCGCCGGTGGGGAGGCCGCGGTGCCGCCCGCCGTGCCTGCCAGCGTGGTGTTCGTCTGGCTGTTTGTGGGGAGCCCTGCGCGCCGGTGCCAGCGGTTTCCTGCTCGAGCGCGCCTCGCCCGAGCGGCTGGTCGACGCGGTGCACACCGTGGCCGCCGGAGAAGCCCTGCTGGACCCGGCGGTCACCCGCGACCTCGTCGAACACTTCGTCCTGCAGTCCAGCGGATCCGACATCGTCGCCTCCGAAG
>DASXRQ010000182.1:0-11388 GCA_036506495.1 Micromonosporaceae bacterium
AGCTCCACCGGGCACGGTAACCGCTACCTGGCCCGCGTGCTCGGGGAGGCCGCCGTGGCCGCCGGGCGGACCGATACCTTCCTGGGGGAGCGCTACCGGCGCATCGCCCGGCGGCGCGGCACCAAGCGGGCCATCGTCGCGGTGGGCCGCTCCATCCTGATCATCGTCTGGCACCTGCTGGCCGACCCCACCGCCCGCTATCACGATCTTGGGCCCGGCTTCTACGACACCCGGATCAACGCTGAGCGCCGTAAGCGCAACCATATCCGCCAGCTGGAGGCGCTCGGCTACAAGGTCACCCTCGAACCCGCTGCCTGACCTCCCCTATCACCCTGCCAGGACCCGGCTCCGCTGCGCTGCGCCGGGTGCTGCCGCCTGCCTACTCACCGTCGATTTTCGGATTAGGAGCCAGAGGTCGCGCTCCTATCGATTCTCCACCTGAGAGCCGTGCAGAATCCTTCCCTCAAGCCATCGCTGGACAACGGCTTGGCGATATCGCGTCTGCCGGCCGATCTCCACACAAGGCGGCCCTGAGCCCTCCAGGCGCAGGCGCTGCACCGTCGGTAGCGACACCTGAAGGAGCGCCGCGACCTCCTGCTCAGTGAGCAGACCCTCGTCATCGCCCATCGGCCCGCAGGTCATACCGCACTCCCACTCTCGGTCAACCTCACCCAGCACTGACTGACCACTGGATGGGCCGCGGAAACCAGTCGCGCCGTAATCGGCCTTGCCATGCCCGAGGCCCGGTATGAGCAGACCGAAGCCATCTCCTTGACCTTCGTGACCGCCCTGCAGGTCCTGCCGCCTCGCCAGCTCGCCGTGCTCATCCTGCGCGACCTGCTCGGATTCCACGCCAACGAGGTGGCCGACATGCTCGACTCGACCGTCGAATCGGTCAACAGCGCCCTCAAACGAGCCCGCGCCGGCCTGCAGCGCCGCCTGCCGCCGACCGCCGACCGCGAACCGCCTCCCACCTCCGACTCACCCGCCGAGCAGGCGATCGTGGCGAAGTTCGTCCGCGCCTACGAGTCCGGGGACCTGGACGCTCTGGTCGCCTTGCTCACCGACGACGTCTTCCTCTCCATGCCACCGATTCCCCTCGAATACCAGGGCCGCGACGTCGTGGCCCGCCTCTTCGCCAGCATCTTCCGCTCGGGTAGGCGGGTTGACCTCGTGCCGACGCGAGCGAATGGTCAGCCGGCGTTCGGGGCATACCTTCGCGCCTCCACCGGCATCCGCCATGGAACCGGCCTGTTCGTCCTCACTCTCACCGGCGACCGGATCTGCGCCTTCACCCGCTTCGACAACAGCGTGCTCCCATGGTTCGGGCTGCCGCGATCGCTCCCAAGGCGATAGGCCGGCGGCCGTGCCGTTTGGGAATCCACTTCCATCTTCTGGGTCACTTCCACCCGATGATTGGAGGCTCGACGTCGTACACAGGGCCCGTCGGGACGCATGCCCCACCGGCTTCGCCTTTCCGGTGGAAACTTGCATCCGGCTCATAATTGGGGTCCGGGCCCACATTGCTTCCGCCAGCCGCACACCGAAGGGCACCGATCCCATGGCCTCCCCCCGGCCGCGCAGACCGGCGGCGCTCAGCGCGTTCTACCTTGCCTTCCCGCTCGGTGCGCTCGGAACCTCCGGGTACGCCGTGTTGGTGCGGGGGGACGGCATCTTCGACCGGCTGACGCTGCGGCAGAACCTGACGGTGGTGGGTGTCGTGGTCCTCCTGTGGCTGGTTTTCTGGGCCCTGATCGCGGCCTCCCGGCGGTGGTTCGGGTGACGGACACCGGGAGGCGGTGATGGCACTGCTGGGGTTCGCCGCATTACTGGCAGCGTTCGGCGCGTTCGCCACGATCATGGCGGTGCGCTACCGGCAGGGCCGCGCCGAGCACCTTCGTCGCCCGGCCTACCACGGCTCGCTGTGGCCGGCCGCGCGGCGCAACATCGCATTTGGCCTGCTGCCGATCGCCGGGATCTGCTTCCTGGTCGCTGCGAGCATGGCGGCAAGCGTCGCCGGCGTCGCCGGACCGGTCCCGTCCGCCGCTTTTCTGCTGCTCGTGCTCGCCCTGGTGGCGACGCTCGTCGTGTTCATGGTCACCCGGCCACGGTGGCTGGCGCCGCCCGCCCGCGGCCCGGACGAGCCGCCACGGCCGATCTCCGAGATGACCTCACAAGAGCTCGCGGACTGGTCGGGCGGCGACCCGGAGAAGCTGCGCCGGCTCATGCGGCGGCGCCGATTCTGAGATCCCTCGTCAACCGGCGGGCAGGAGCTCCGCGACGAGACATTCGACCCTGCCGCGGATGTCGTCGCGGATGGCGCGTACGACATCGATGCCCTGGCCGGCCGGGTCATCGAGCTCCCAATCGAGGTGGGTCTGGCCGGGGAAGTACGGGCATACGTCCCCGCAGCCCATGGTGATCACGACGCTGGAGGCTTCGGAGTCCTCGGGGGTGAGGATCCTCGGCTTGTGGCCGGTGATGTCGATGCCCACCTCCCTCATGGCTTCGACAGCCACGGGGTTGATCTGTTCGGCGGGTTCGGAGCCGGCGGAGCGGACCTCGACGGCGTCCCCGGCGAGCGCGCGAAGGAACCCCGCGGCCATTTGGGAGCGGCCGGCGTTGTGCACGCACACGAATAGAACGCTCGGCTTGGTGGTGCTCATCGTGTGGTGCTGCCCTCGATCGCGGTGGTCAGTTCTGCGAGCAGGCCGCGGACCCGGCGGTCGATCTCGTCGCGAATCGGCCGGACCTGGCCGAGCGGAAGGCCGGCGGGGTCGGGCAGCTCCCAGTCCAGGTACCGCTTGCCGGGATAGACGGGGCAGGCATCCCCGCAGCCCATCAGCACCACGACATCGCTGGCGCGGACGACCTCGTCGGTGAGCGGCTTGGGGAACTCCTTGGTCATGTCGACCCCTACCTCGGCCAGGGCGTCGACGACCGCGGGGTTGATCTCGTCGGCGGGCGCGGACCCGGCGGAGCGGACATGTACGCGGCCGGCGGCGTGGTGGTCGAGCAGGGCGGCGGCCATTTGAGAGCGTCCTGCGTTGTGTACGCACACGAACAGCACCTCGGGAATCCCGGTAATGACCGCGCCCTCGTTCTTCGCGACGGCGGCAAGGCGCTCGGTGGCGAACCGGATCGCGAGGACCGGCACATGCGCGTTGATCCTCGCGGTGGCGGCCAGGAGCTGGTATGACTCGTCGAGGTACCGCAGGATCGTCTCGAGCGAGAACACGCCCTTGTAGTTGTCCGCCAGGCGTTCGGCGGCACGGGCGAGAGTGGCTTCGGGGCTTGTCAGCGCGGGCATCTGCCAGCCGGTGGCTTCAGTCATCGCTTGCTCCTGATGGGGATGTGGCCGTCAGTGGCTGGTGCCATCGCGGCGGTGTCGCCTTTAACCGTGAGCGGTCTCGGGTAGAGCGCGCCGACAACGAGCGCGCCGATGACGGCACCGAGTAGCTCGGCCGCGATGAATCCGGGCAGCGAGGCAGGGCTGATGCCGGCGAAGGTGTCGGTGAACGAGCGGCCGATCGAGACCGCCGGGTTGGCGAAGCTGGTCGAGCTGGTGAACCAGTAGGCGGCGCCGATGTAGGCGCCCACCGCGGCCGGGGCGTACCTGGTGCGGTGGGTGCGCAGGAGGGCGAAGATGACCATGATCAGCCCGCCGGTAGCGACGATCTCTCCGGTCCACAGATCCGCGGTCGTGCGGGTGGTGGTGGAGAAGGCGACCGCGGTCAGGCCGAACATGACGTTGGCCAGGATCGCGCCGCTGATCGCGCCAAGCACTTGTGCTGCAACGTACGCGGCCACCTCTGGTGCCGTGAACGCGCTGGCGTCACGGCGGCGCAAACACCAGTCGGCAAGGGTGACGACGGGGTTGAAGTGCGCCCCGGAGACCGGTCCAAGCACGAGGATCAGCACGCCCAGCGCGAGCATGGTGGCGATTGAGTTCTCCAGAAGCTGCAGGCCGACGTCGTCTGGAGATAGCTGGACTGCCATGATCCCGGACCCGACCACGGCGGTGACCAGCAGTGCGGTGCCGAGGTATTCGGCGAGTACGCGGCGCGCCAGGGTCGACCGGTGGGTCGTGCTCACCGCTGCCGCTCCTTGCCGGGTAAGGCCGGGGCGAGCCGGTCGATGCGATCGGCCAGGTCTGCGAATGCGGCCTCGAAGGCCGCGTCGGTGTCGACCGGCACGGGGTCGGGGATGGACCAGTGCAGCCTGGGCAGGTCCGTGGGCAGCGTCTCGTGGACGTGGTCGCACACCGCGATCAGCAGATCCCCGTCCTGCGCGACCGTGTCGAGGTGAGCGGTGCGGTCCGGGTTGAGCTCAAGTCCGTGGCGTTTGGCGGTACGCACCGCGCGTGGGCTGACCCGGGCGGCCGGTTCGGTGCCGGCGGAGGCGGCCGGGATCGGGCTGTGAGTCGCCCAGAGAGCGGCGGCCAATTGCGAGCGAGCGGAGTTGCGAGTGCACACGAACACCAGCCTTCGCGGCGAGCTCAGGCTCGGCGCGGCCAGAGCCGCGAGCGCGGCTGGGCGGAGGCGGAGGTAGCTGCGGCGCCGGTCATGCTCGGACCGGTGCCGGTCGATCACCCCCGCGCTGGCAAGAACGCCCAGGTGATGGGCCACCAGGTTGGTGCTTATGCCGAGCCGGACGCCGATCTCACTCGGGGAAGCGTCGCCGACGGCGAGGGCGTCGGCGATCGCCAGACGCCCCGGGTCGCCCAGCGCGGCGTGAATACGCGCACGCGCCGCAACCGAAGAAAGCTCAACGTTCATTACCTCAAAAACTATTGAGGCATCTCTGGCCTGTCAACTGCCGTGCCCCTCGTCAGGGCCGAGGACGGGCGGCCCAGAGCGTGACGGCGGCCAGCAGGCATGCCACGGCGGCGCCGGTGAGGAACCGGCCGGTGCCCAGGGCGGCGGCGGCGAGGGGTCCGCCGGCCTTGGCGAGGGTGATCGGCGCGGTCATGGTGGCGGCGATGGTGGCGTAGCGGCCGGTGCCGTACCGGTCGGCGAGGATCGCGGGCCGGGCGATGGTGGCCACCCCGAACCCGAGCCCGAACGCGGTGATGCAGACGGCGGCCCAGGCCAGCGAGCCAGCAACGTACGGCAGGGCGAATGCGCCGAGGGCCTGGATGGCGAACACGGCGGCGGTGACGGTGGTCATGCCGTGCCGCCGGGCCAGGCCCGTGGTGGCGAGCCGCCCGGTGACCGACAGGACCCCGAGCAGCCCGGAAACGGTGGCGGCAACGGTGGCGGGGTAGCCGGCGTGGCGGAGGAACGCCACGAGGAGGACACCGACCGCGGCGGTGGCGGCGGCCTGGGCGACGAACGCGACCATCAGCAACCAGTACCGGTTGTCCGTTAAGGCATCCAGGACACTGGCACCGTCGCGGCGGTGCGCGGTCGCCTGGCGGACGCGTCGAGCCGGCACGGCGAACAGGTGGCCAGGAATGGCGGTGATCGCGAGCAGGACGGCCAGGACGACCAGGGTGGTACGCCAGCCGTGGTGGGCAAGCAGCCAGCCGGCAAGGGGAAAGAAGATGCTGGAGGCGAAGCCGGCCACGATGGTGACGGCGAGCAGCGCCCGGTCCCGGCGAGCCGGGTCGGTGGCGGCGATGAGGACCGCGAATGCCGCCTCATAGAGCGACGCGGCACTGGCGAGCCCGACCACGGCGAACACCGCATACAGCTGGGCGACGGTCTGCACGCGGGACCAGGCGAGAACCGCCGCCACACCCAGCAATGATCCGGTGGTCATCAGGCCGCGCCCGCCGTGGCGGTCCAGCCACCGCCCGACCGGAACGGCCGAGGCGGCGGCGACCAGGATGGACACGGTAGCCGCTCCGGTGACCGTGGCCGTGGACGCCCGCAGGTCGGTAGCGATCGGCGTGAGCAGCACCGAGAAGGCGTAGAACAGCACGCCGTACCCGATGGTTTGGGTCACCGCAAGCACTGCGATCAAGACGCGGGTACGGCTGCGGCCGCCACCGGCAACGGCGACGGCCGGATGAGGCGCGACAGTGGTCATAGGGTTATCCGCAGCACGAGCCCGCGGCTCCCTCGGTGCCAACGGTGACCAACGGCAGCGACAGCCGCCCGCCGTCGACCGCGAGGTTGGAGTTGCACACGCCGGTCTCCGGCAGGTCCAGCCGCACGGCGCGGGCCGCCTCCCAGTCGCCGGCAAGCGCGGCGACGACGGAGCGGACCTGCTCGTATCCGGTGGCGAGCAGGAACGTGGGTGCGCGGCCGTAGGACTTCGCGCCGACGACGTAGAACCCGGTCTCGGGATGGGTGAGCTCGTTGACGCCGTGCGGGGGCACGGTGCCGCAGGAGTGCTCGTTCGGGTCGATCAACGGCGCCAGGGCGCGGGTGGAGCCGAGGATCGGGTCGAGGTCAAGGCGCAGCTCAGACGCTGGGGTGTGGTCGGGGCGGGCGCCGGTCGCGTTGACGATTACCTGGGCGTCGACCTTGCGGCCGTCACTCGATACCAGGCCCTGGTCGGTGACCTCCTCGACCAGGAAGCCGGCGTGCACCGTGACCGTCCCGCCGTCGACCAGGGCCCTGACGCGGGTGCCGATCGCACCTCGGGCCGGCAGCGCGTCGGTGTCGCCGCCGCCGTAGGCGCGCGACGGGTTCGGGGCGCGCAGCAGCCAATGCACCGTGGTGCCGGGTTCGGCATCGGCCAGCTCGACGAGCGCGAGCAGGGTGCCGGTGGCCGAGTGGCCGGCGCCGACCACGGCGACGGCCTTGCCCGCGAACTCCTTGCGCAGACGGCCGAGCACGTCGGGCATGCCGGTGAAGACCTGGCCCGCGGCGTCCGCCTCCGCCTCGCCGCGGGCGGGGATGCCGTTGCCGCCGAGGGGGTTGGGGGTGCGCCAGGTGCCGGACGCGTCGATGACCGCCGAGGCGAGCAGCTCGGAGCCGTCGGCCAGCCGCAGCCGGAACGGTGCAGTGTGGCGGCCGGCGGTGCGGATCTTGTCGAAGCCGTGCCGAGCCATCGCGGTCACCGCCTGGCCGAAGCGCAGCGACGGCGCGATTGCCGGGTGAGCCGCCAGTGGCGCGAGGTAGTCCGCAATGAGGTCTCCGCCGGTCGGTAGCTTGTCCGGATCCGGTGCCGTCCAGCCGGCGGCTTCGAGCAGGGCCCGGGCGGCCGGGTCGATGTTGAAACGCCACGGGCTGAACAGCCGCACGTGGGACCAGTCGGCGATCGAGGCGGCGACGCTGTCCCGGGCCTCGATCACGACGAAGTCCTGGCCCCGGGTGGCCAGCTGGGCGGCGGCGGCCATGCCGACCGGTCCAGCGCCGATCACCGCGACGGGAAGCAATGGGCTGCTCGCCATGACCGTTTCTCCTTCCACCGGCCCACCCACAGGCTGTTTAGAGAGCTTTCGAACCAACCGGTGTTTAGATTGCCGCCTAGTTAGGCATCTGTCAAATCAGATCTTTGGCAGTCGCCGGGGTCGCCGGTGCCGGTTTGCCCATCACGACGTCGGCGGCGCTGGGGAAACACGAGACGCAGTTGGTGTTGATCCGGTAGTGCCGCGCGTTACCTACGGCCTCGATGAGCACGAACCGCACCTCGGCCAGGATCTTCAGGTGTTGGGAGACCGTCGACTGGGCCAGACCCATCGCCGCCACGATCTGGCCCACGCTCATGGGCTCCCCCCGCCTGGCCAGGAGTTCCACCAACTGCACCCGAGACGGGTCGGCCAGTGCCCGGAACCACGAGGCGTACTCCGTCGCGGTGGCCCGATTCAGCAGCGCCAAGGCCGAACCTCCAAATGATCGCTCATCGCCGATTGACGATGACCTTAGTCGGTCCATTGCCGCATCGGCAACCAACAAGGTCAGCTCCGGCTTGGCCGGGGGTAGCTGGCGGGGTTGACCGCCTCGGCCAGTTTCACGGCGGTGGCGACGACGAGTCGCGCCGCGGCGACCAGGGTCTCGGAGCGGACCCGGTCGGGTGTCTCCGCTGGGGTCTGGTAGCCGGGCATGTCCATGCCGATCCCCACCGCTGGTAGCCCGGCGGCGGCGTAGCGGCGGTTGTCCGAAGCCATGGCTCGCGCCAGCAGCGGTACGCCCACCAGGCGACCGGCAACGTCGAGCGCGGCGAGCAGTGGCTGCGCGGGACCACCGGCCTCGACGGCGGCCGCCCCGCGCAGCTCGGCGGCGCCATCGAGGTTGATGATGAACGTGCCGTCTTGGACGAACCGGGCATGCCGGGCCGATCCGTGTCCGCCGGCCTCCTCTCCGTCGAGCAGCGCGACACTCAACCCCACCTCGGCCGGGAGGATGGTGTGCAACACCCGGGCGGTTTCGATGATGGCGGCGACGCCGGACGCGTTGTCACACGCTGCCGGAAGGCGTTGCGCCGGGTCGTCGCCCACGCCGTCGAAATGAGCCGTGACCAGTACGGATAACGCGCCGCGCCGAGGAGGGCGGAAGGTGCCGATGACGTTCGTGCCGATCACGTCGACCGCCCGCAGTGGCACCGTCGCCGTCACGATCGCCTGCCCGGCAGTGGCCCGCATCCGGTCGTGGATCTCGGACCGCACAGCGAGGACCGGTAGGCCGACCGTGGCGGGCCCGGCGACCATCTTCGGCATCCAGCCCGCCGCATCCGTGCTCCGCGGCACCAGGACGCCGAGCGCCCCGGCCGCGGCGGCGTCGGCAGCGCGGTCGGCGGACCATGCCGTATCCAGGACCCACGCGCCCGCCAGGTAAGGATCATCGACGACCGCGAGCCGCCCGGTGCGAGGGTCCGCCACGTCGGCGGAGGCGAGGTGCTCGCAGAAGTCGCGGCGGAACACCAGCTCGGCCGTCGACTCACGCTTCGTGACAGCCAGTCTCGGGGTCGCGTAGACCTGGCGGACCGCGCCCGTGATCGGGAACTCGTCGAGGATCACCGTGGCACCCGACTGCCGGAGGTGGTCGGCGAGCCACGCAGCCGCCGCGCGCCCCCCGGCCGAGCCGACGCGTCGTCCGGCGAAGTCATCGGCAGCGAGGCGCGACACGACTGCCCGCATCCTCGCGGCATCCGGGGCGAAGGCGGTCACCGGCGCCGACCCGGTGAGTGCGGAGGTCACCCGCAGCACCCCGCGCCGGAGGCGACCGCCTGCTCCATGGCGGCCGTGCCGCAGCAGCCACCCTCAGCCGTGGCCTCCTCGACCGTGCCACAACACGTGCTCGCCTGGGTTTCCTCGACGGACGTCGCGGCCGTGGCTGGACCGCCGCAGCAGCCGCCGGCCGAAGCGGGCGGGCTCAGCGCCTCGGCTGGGTCGCCGAGGAAGCCGCCGATCGTCTGGGTCGTATCCGTGCCCATGTTCATCTCCCTGTCTCGACGTTTGTCAAATCAGCCAACCGGATGAAGCTTGCACCGTGATTTGAAGTCTGTCAACCTAGAGGCATGTCGAAACAGCTCGTGGTCCTGGACAACCCGACCAACCAGGAGGTCTGCTGCCCGCCGATCGCCGAAGCCTCCCTCGACCCCGGGCAAGCCACCGACATGGCCCGCATGTTCAAAGCCCTCGGAGACCCCATCCGCCTGCGCCTGCTGTCCCGCATCACCTCTGCGCCGGACGGGGAGATCTGCGTCTGCGAAATCACTGGCGACGACTTCAACGTCTCCGGCCCCACCATCTCCCACCACCTCAAAGTCCTGCGCGAGGCCGGACTCATCGAGGGCGAGCGGCGAGGGACGTGGGTCTACTACCGGCGGGTGACGGCGAACCTGCATCAGCTCGCATCCCTGCTTGCGGTCCAGGAGACCGCCGGCACGGTCTAGGTGGGCGACTATGCCGCGTGGTGTCCCGCCGAGCCACCGACGGAGCCGTCAACGCGCCGATTCTCATGGGCCGCGATAACGCGCTGGATGGCTTCCTGGTTCGGATCGGTTGCCAGCCACTGAATCGTCCGCCAGGCGTGGTGGGGCAGATCGCCACGCTCGGCGCGGTCCACGAGCCGGTGAAGCGTTTCGATCAGTGCGGTGTCGACGCCATCGGGAACGGGCAGCGGAAACGGACGGTCTGATCGCTCGGTCATGATTCCCCTCCCGCTGTGGCGGCCGATGCCCGCCCGGATAGTCAACGAGAGGTGACCGACGATCGTTGCGGTGGTGGCCACGCCGGTGTCGCAACACCGCGCCAGAGCCGGTGCCGAGTGTCGGAACTCGGCGCCGCGGAGGCGCGGCGCGCTGGCTGACTCGCGAACGTCGCTAGGAACGCCGGTGGACCGTCAGTAGGGCGATGTCATCGGCTGGTCGGTCTGCGCCCATGGTGGCCATGATGGTGGAGCACACGGTCTCGGCGGGGCCGGGGCGGACGGTGTCGCACAGTCGCTTCAGCCCGACGTCGATGAGTTCGGTGCGGCGTTCGACCAGTCCATCGGTGTAGCAGACCAGGACCGCTCCGGGCGGGAACTCGATCGACGTGTACCGTCGGCGGTGGTCAAGCCGGCCGATGCCGAGCGGCGGGTCGACGGCCACCTCGACCATGCTTGCCGGCTGCCCCGGAACGGCCAGAATCGGGCGTGGGTGCCCGGCGACGGAGAAGTGGATGGTCGCCCTATTTGGGGGGATCATGGCGTAAACGGCGCTGGCCAGGCTTCCCGCCTCGAAGTGCTGGATCTTCCGGTCTAGGTGGATCATCGCGTCGGCCGGATCGTCACAGATCAGGGCGTACGCCCGGAGCGCGCTGCGCAGCCGGCCCATCACGACCGCGGACCGCAAGCCGTGTCCCGAGACGTCCCCGATCACGACGCCCAGCCACCCCGATGGCAGGGTGAAGACGTCGTACCAGTCGCCCCCGACGCCGGCGTCGTGGCCGGGCACGTAGCGGGCCGCCATGTCCACGCCGGGCACATCGGGCAGCCGCGTGGGCAGCAGGCTCCGCTGCAGCGCCAGCGCGGCGGTTCGGTCGAGCTTGTGGGACCGGGCCTGGCTGGCCAGACTGATGCGGTCGGCCACCAGCTGCAGCAGGTGTACGTCGTGGGCGTCGAACTGGCGCGGCGTCAGGCTACCGACGTGTAGCACGCCGATCACCTGTCCCCCCGCGAGCAGGGGCACACCGAGGAGCGACCGAATCCCCTTTTCGATAAGGATCGGATTCAATACGTCGCCGGGCTTCAGGTCGTCGATGATGACGGGCGCTGCCTCCCGTGAGACCCGGCCGGCGAACCCGCGGCCCACGGCGATTCGGAAGCCCTGCCTGACCTCTTCTTCCAGGCCCTTCGCGGCCGTCGCGACCAGCTGGCGGGAATGAACGTCCAGCAGCAGGACCGCCGCGGTGTCGACCCCCAACAGGTCCCTCGTCCGGTCGAGCATCTCGTCAAACAGGTCCTCGACATCGAGCTTCGAGAGTGTGGCATCGGTGACGGCCTCAATGCG
>DASXRQ010000183.1:0-5854 GCA_036506495.1 Micromonosporaceae bacterium
GCCCGCCCAGCGATAGTCAGCGCGTACGCCGTGGACCAGGCCCCGGCGGCCAACGACTCCGGAGTGGTCGCTTCGCCCAGCACGGTCCGGGCGACGTAACCGGCCACCTGATCGGGATGGTCCATCCGGCCACGGTAGCCACGGCGAGGGCCACACGCCTTGTCATGCCGACTCCGAATCGCCTCATGATCGAACCAGCGTGAACTCTGACGCACTCATCTCGGCAGATCCGTGCACCCGCCGACCGACAGCGACGCTGATCACCCTCTACGCAGAGTCACTGGTTTCGTGCCAGTCCTTCCGGCAAGCACCAAGTCGTGATTTACGAGTTGGCGCTGGTGGTCCCTACCTGTGGAGCCATTCGCCCCTCACCCTGAAGGTCTCGGCCCGCAGGTAGCTGTACACGGTTTCGCGGCTGATGCCGAACTCGGTGGCCAGCGCGGATTTCCGCTCGCCCGTTGCGGCGCGCTCGCGCAATTGTCGGGCCTGATCGGCGGTGAGAGCGGGCTTGCGGCCGGTGTAGGCGCCGCGCTGCTTGGCCGCGGCGATCCCCTCGCGTTGGCGCTCCAGGATCAGGGCACGCTCGAACTCGGCGAACGCGCCCATGACCGACAACAGCAGGTTCGCCATCGGGGAGTCCTCACCGGTGAAGATGAGGTTCTCCTTGATGAACTCCACCCGCACGCCCTTGCCTGTCAGGGTCCGCACGAGCCGGCGCAGGTCGTCGAGGTTACGGGCGAGCCGGTCCATCGAGTGCACGATCACGGTGTCGCCGTCGCGAACGAACGCCAGCAGCTCGTCGAGCTTCGGCCGGGCGGTGTCCTTGCCGGACGCTTTGTCAGTGAAGGTCCGCTCGACGACGACGCCGTCGAGTTGGCGGACGGTGTTCTGGTCGACGCTGCTGACCCGGACGTAGCCGACGCGCACCGGCCTGCCCCCTCCGCTCTCGAAAATGTCAGGCTGGACTCTGTAATCCTGACGGACATGCGTCAAGAAGCCAGGGTTTGGGGCAGGATCTGTGCATTGAACCCGCTTTGCCCCAATGTGATCGGGCAGATGGAGCCCGGCTCGCGTTCCGCCTGCTCGACCTGCTGCTGGACGGCGTCCGCGCTTGAAGTCCCCGATTTCGTATAGATCGAGGACTCATGCTGGGTGATCGAAGAATTGCACACGGACAATGTGGCGATGGCAGTTCTGCGTATCCATCACCACGATGTGGACGGCGCGCCGGTGGCCGGGCTCGAGTGGCAGGGCGATCGCGTCACCGTGCCGTTCCGGCCCGCGCTCGACCGTATCGACCTCGAGGAACTGCGCTGGTACCACGAGAACTACCGGGAGAGGTGGGACGCCGCCTCCCCGGATCAGATCACGCGGATCCGCGACGCCCAGCGCAAGATCGGCGAGGCTCTGCACGCCGCGCTTTTCGCCGGCGACGCCGCCGCCCTCGCGGCCGAGGTGCGAGCCGCGGGCCGTCAGTCGTCGCCTCGGCGAACCGAGCGGGACGCCGGGTTGCACGTGCAGATCCGTGACGACCTCTACGACGCGGCCATCCCGTGGGAGTTGCTGGCCGACCCCGAGGTTGAGGAGCCGCTGGTGGTGCGGGCGGCGAGCTTCGTACGGGCGATCGGTGAGGTGGCGCCGGCGCCCGCGGACCGGGTCATGCGGCGAGTGCTTCTGCTGATCAGCAGGCCGGGCGGGGTGTACGACATCGGATACTGGACGGTGGCGTACGAGCTGTGGAGGACGTTGAGCACGATGCCGCGAGTCAAGGTGGACGTGCTCCGGCCGCCGACCTTCGACGCGCTGGGCGACCGCCTGCGTGCGGCCGTGGCGGAGGGTGTGCCGTACACGGCCGTGCACTTCGACGGCCATGGCGTGATCCTGAACCCGTTCGGTGCGGTGCGGGACACGGGCTACCTGGTGTTCGAGACGCCCAACCGGGACGGGCCCGACTTCGTGGACGGCGCGACGCTGGGCCATGTTCTCGCTGCGAACGACGTGCTGCTGCTGTCGATGAACGCCTGTCGGTCGGCCGACTCGGCCGGCGGCGATCGGCACCTGCGGGCCGAGCCGGCCGAGACCACCGGTCAGCCGTCGGTCGTCGATGATGTTCTCACTGCCGGGGTCCCCGCCTGTGCGGGCATGGGCCGGGAGGTCTATCCGGGTACGCCGTCGCGGTTCTTCCCGGCCTTCTACGAGGCGTTTCTCAACGGCGACAGCCCCGGCGAGGCGGCGCGGGTGGCGCGGAGGCGCCTGCGCGCGGATCCGCTCACGGCCGGGATCTACCGCGAGGACAGCGCGCCGATCGACGACTGGTGCGTACCGGTGGTCGCCGAGGGGGCTGCCGTGCGGCTGGCACCACCGTCGCCCGGCGAGCCGGCGGTCCCGGTCGACCCGCTGGCGGGCGTCTTCCCCGAGGAACTTCTTGCGCCACCGGTCGTGGGCTTCGACCGAGCCATCCTGACGCTGGAGGCGGGGTTCGCGGACGCCCCGGTCGTCCTCGTGCACGGCGGTCTCCTCGCGGGCAAGAGCCGCCTGGCGGCCGAGTATGCCCGCTGGCTGTCCTCCACCTCGCCCGAGCCCCGCCCGGTGACATACCTGCGCCTGGATGACAGCGGCGATCTCCGGGAGCTGGCGGAGCGCATCCCGGACGACCTGGGCGGCGGTCTGCTCATTCTCGACCAGGCCGACCACGCCGGGCGAGCGGCCGAGGAACTGGTGACTCGAGTGGCCGGTACGGGTCGCGTGATCGTGACCGCCCGCACCCCGCACCTGCCGTGGCTGCCCGCGCACCAGCGCATCGTGCCGGACAACCTTCCGATGGCCCGGCGGGCAGCCCTGGGCAAGGTTTGGGCGCAGGACGCCGGCCTGGAGTTCGACGTGCGCCGGTTCCAGCCGTTGGTGCACTTCTGCGGGGGCCACCCCGGAGTGCTCCTGATCCTACTCGAGGCCGCGTACGACCAGGTCAGTCGGGCCGAGACCAACGCGAACCAGGTCAGTCAATGGTTGAACGACGCACAGTGGGACCACATTGCCGACCTGAAGGCGGCCCCGATCGAGCGTGTCATCGACGATGTCGCGGCGGACGTGTCGGATCGCCTCGACGCCGGCGGGCTCGCCGTCATCTCCTACGTCGCCCGGTTCAACGGCTTCTGCGACACGGCCGCGGCGGCCCGGCTGATGGCGGCCATCACTGGCGTGGAGGTGTCCACCGGGGCCGCGGATGAAGTGATGAGAAAGCTCGTGGCGGCCGGGCTGGTGGAGGAATCGGGCACGCGTCGGCCCGGTTGGTGGCTGCACCCCCTGCTCAAGCTCGTGGCCTCCCGGCTGCCGCACGACCACGACGCCGACCTGGACGGCGCGCTGATCGACACGGTGGCGGAGGTGTGCGCCGGCCTCGTCACCGAATTCCGCGCCGCTCCTCTCGAGGTCAGCGAACTGCTGCTGGCGCATAAGCAAAATCTCTCCGACGCGCTGTGGATAGCCATGGAGCGCCGCCTCATCGAGCCGATCGCGAAGCTGACCGAGGCGCTCTGTCTGTCCTGCCGCTACGAGGGCGACGTCGATCTGGCGAGCCGGGTTCTCGACAGCGCATTGCTGCACTTCCTTGAGCGGGACACGTTCGCGCCGCAGCTCAAGCCGGGCGAACTCCCCGCGCGGATCTGGTACCAGGCGATATGGGTAAGCGCGTACTGGCCCCGCAACCTGAGAATGCTTCAGCAGCGGTCGGCCCTGATGCCGCCCGAGGACGACCAATTCGCGGACGGCCTCTATCTCCGGGCGACCGGAGACTTCGAAACGGCGGTCCGGGCCTTCCTGGCCGAGCTGAACGAGCCTGGGAGCGCGCCACGGTACTACCCGGGAGACGTGGAATGGCACCTTGCCGACAGCATCCTCACCGGCGCGTCGGACCTCAGCTACCCGACCGCGCTCGCCTACGCCCGGGCCAGTCACACGGCCCGTCTCTCGAATGACGTCGTTGGCCGGGCCTCCTCCCGTATCCTCGAAGCCCGGATACGCCTGGCGATGCTCGGCCCGGCCGATCCCTTCGAGCAGGAGCCGTCTCCTCCCGACGACCCCGTCGTTCTTCGGGAGATCGGGGACCTGCTGAGTGAGGCGATGGCGGAAGGCGGCGGCGGTTCCGCGGAGAATCGCGCCCACTGGCTGATGGTGCAGGCCTCCCTTTCGGTCGCGCACGGCGACCTCACCGCGGCGGTCGCCGCCTTCGAGGGAGGCGTGTCGCTTCTGGCCCGCCTGCAGGGGACCGACCAATGGCGGTACTACCTGCGCTTCGCGCACCATCTGATCGACCACGGCTGGATCGCCCGCGGCTTCGAGTTCGCGTTCGCCGCGTTCCACGCCGCCATGGAGTCCGGCAACATGATGCTGTCGACTCGCATCCGTGAGTTCTGCGAACATCTGGAAGCGACGTACCCGGAGCTGACCAAATGAGCGACCCGTTCGGTGGCATCCCGCTCGCCGCCGCCTTGACCGACGAACAGTTGTCAGAACGCCTCGGCGAGCCTGTCCGCAGCGGCCGGGAACGTGTTTCCACGGGCGGCGGGCGGTTCGGGTTCGCTTGGCTTGGCGGGTCGCCACCGTGGCGGCACACCTCGCACAGCGTCGGGTTCATCCCGATGGGTGCGTCCGGGGCGGGGGCGATCCGGCACGTCGGTGAGGCCGAGCCCGATCCGTCGCTCAAGGATGCGCGATTACGCATCACCCTGGACGGGCTGCGGGTGGCCGACTATCCCGGCGGCGGGATTCACCGGGTGTTGTTCAACTTCTTCGTTCAGAATCGCACGGGCACCGGAGTGGAGGACGTCAACTTCAATGCCACGTACCGCGTCCGCGAGGGCGAGAGCGCGGCGGTTCTCAACTTTCCGATCTTTACCGGGGTCGCGCCGCGCGAGACCGGCCTGGTCATCCGCTGCTACACGGTGAACGTGAAGAACGACAACGACGAGCTCTTCCTCGACCTGCTCGAGTCGGACGCTCTGCGCCAGGGGCTCACCCTCGTCGCCACGGCGCAACCGGCGCTGGGACCGCTTTCGAGCCTCGCCGTCGGCATGGCCAAGGCGATCGCGACGCGGCGGCGCAACGTACCGGTGCAGGACGTCCACCTCGGGCTCGACTTCGGCGGGCCGGCGACCGGCGCGCGGCTGGCGGCCGGATCGTATGTGGCGGTGCAGATGCCGGCCGCGTTCCAGCGCGCCTGGCGCTGGACGGACTGGTCTTACGACGCAAGCTCGGGACAGATATGCAACGCCGCGGGCGAGCTGATCCCGCTGAACTACTTCATCCTCGGCGTGAGCCCGTCCACCGCCACGTGACGCGGTCGAGCCGACGTTGACGATCTCGGCCGTACCCGGAGCGCGGTCGACGCCGCGTCGGGCGCCCGGCCGTCACGGCTGGTCGGTGGACCCGACCGGCGCCACGAGCTTGCGCAGGCCGACACGGCCGCCGGACGTGATCAGGGCCAGGGGGACGTGGTGGTAGACCACGCCGCGCGGGCGGCGCGGGTCGGGCTGGCCGTTGGTGCGCGGCCAGTCCGGTCAGTTCTGACGATCTTGTCAAAACTAGCGGTAAGGCTGGTCAGAGGGCACACAGCGTGGGTGGACCGGTTGTCACGGCGCTTGTCGGGCCGGTGCGGGGCCTGCTGCGGTGTTAAGGCGGTCGGCGTAGATCCGGTACGCCTTGCGGTTTGGCGGAGGGGCTCGAACCGAGTCATCTCCCGCATTATGTAATCGCGCACCACACCGGGCCGGCGGATCCCCAGCTGCCCGGCCAGGTACTCCGCCACCGCCTCCGGCACGTCGAGCGGGTCGTCCAGGAACGTCCCCAAGAACCGCAC
>DASXRQ010000184.1:0-1861 GCA_036506495.1 Micromonosporaceae bacterium
TCGGATCGCCGACGACGTCGGGGGCGTTGAAGGTCGTCGTGTCTCGCAGTTGATCGTGGAAGGAGGAGCCATGGAGAACATGCGTCGGATCATCGTCGGCGTCGACGGGTCCGAGGGCGGCCGCCGCGCGCTGCAGTGGGCAGTGCGGGAGGCCGCGAGTAGGGGAGGGACCGTGCAAGCGGTCATCGCGTGGCGTTGGGACGGGATCGAGGGCCGGCCGGTCATTGTCACGAGCCCGTCGGAGCAGCGAGCTTTGGCGACCCAGACGCTCGCCCACGAGATCGAATCTCTGCCCGAGCACCACCGCGGCGGTGTCACGATCGCCGGCGAGGCGGTCGAAGGTCGACCCGGTGACGTGCTCACGTCGATGGCAGCCGACGCGGACCTGCTGGTCCTCGGCAGCCACGGACACAGCCGGGTCTGGCACTCCGTGCTCGGTTCGGTCAGCGAGGAGTGCGTACGCAAGGCGACCTGCCCGGTCGTGGTCGTGCCGGTGCCGCGCGAGGCACTCCAGGCCGCCGCCGAGCCGGCGCTGCGCGCCTGAAACCGCAGGCGAACGGACAGCTGAGCCACCTCAGTCGGAGAGTCCGTTGACGGACCGTCCGCCCGGGCAGCCCGGGCGGACGGTCCCGCTCGCCGTCTGAACCCGCGCGTGCGCGACCGGCGCCGGTGCCCCGCGTACCAGGGTCCGAATTGTGTCTGGGGTCAGCGCTCGGACTGCGGGCGCCGCTCGGTGTGGGTCATGACACCACACTTGGATGTTTGGTAACCGCCGCGGCGCGCCCCAGCGCCAACAGCCGCACCGCGACCAGCACGTACCAGACCTCGAGGAAGAGGACCGAGAAGACCGAGATGTACACGCCGACGGCCGGCACGTAGAGTCCGAGCCCGACGGCGTTGCCCAGGATCATCAGGTACCCGGTCGGCCGCCCAAATGCGCCGGAGCGCAGCATGACGGCGCCGATCGCGACACCCGCAATGGAGCCGAGCAGGTATGCCGCGTGGAACCCCGTGCCCTGCCAGGTGGCGAGCAGGGTCTCAGCCGCGCCGAGCGCAGAGGCCCGCTCCGCCCCGGTCGGCGCGCGAGCGTACGCGTCGGCGAGCGAGGCCATTCCGACGGCCGGGTTCGTGGCGATATACAGCGCCACCGACGACAGGCCGAACGCTGTGGCGAGCAGCATGACCGATGCCTGCGTGCGGCGCAGCACCACGAAGAGGGCCAGCAGGATAGGGATCAGCACCACGTTGTCCGCGACAAGCAGCAGGTCCAGGTCGATGAGTCCAACCAGCCGGTCGTGGGCGAGCAGCGCGAACCAGTCCCCGGCGGTGCCGTCGAGTGGGGGGTCCGAGGCGAGGAAGACCACTATCTGGATCGGGATGAACAGCGCGGAGATCATCGCCGCGACGGCGCCGGAGCGGAACAGCACCCGCCAGCGGTCGTCGCCGAGCGCGCCACTCGCATCAGACTCGGCGGGCACGACAGCGGTGTCCACGGTGGACCTCCTGTGTCGGACTACGCTCGTCTTCGCGGATCACGACGTGGCAGGGCAGCAACAAGCCGACCCGTCGGTTGAGCTGAGGGCCCTAACGGTGAGCACCGAACGGGGAGCGGGAACTCGTTCCGTACGGCGGGCCGGCATTCACATCCGCGAGCACGGTGTCATCGAAGTCGAAGCCGAGCTCGTCAACCACGTCGACCACGCCCGCGACCCCCTGCGCTAGGCGGACCGCCAGCATGGCGGTCGACCGGCGGTCCAGTTGGCCGATCAGCTTGACGACTCCGCCGGTCACCTCGACCCGGACCAGCCCCGGCTCGAGCCACAACACGCGCCGGAGGACACCGTCCACCACGTCATGCCGG
>DASXRQ010000185.1:0-58741 GCA_036506495.1 Micromonosporaceae bacterium
GCACCTATCTCGTCGAGGGTCCCTGGGGCCGCCCGGCTGCCCCGCGGTCGGCGGTGCCGGCTGTGCCCGGTCGATGGGCAGCGTGCGGCCGTCCGCACGCGCGGAGGTGCAATAGTACGCGCGAGGGCAGGTGACGGCACCCGAGTATTCGTGGAGGTCGACGTGGGCGGACGTCCCGAGCCAGCGCGGCCGGGTGTGACGCCGGAGCCGCTGCGGGTCACGGTCACGGACCCGCAGGTGATGCGCGCGCTCGCCCACCCGGCGCGCCTGGCAATCCTCGAGCATCTGTCCTCGACCGGCGCCTCGGCCACCGCGACCGAGCTCGCGGAGGTGGTCGGGTTGTCGCCGAGCGCGACCAGCTACCACCTGCGCGCGCTGGCCCGGTGGGACATGGTCGAGGACGCCCCCAGTCAGGGCGACGCCCGGGAGCGGCGCTGGCGGGCCCGGCAGATGGGCTTCAACGTGGACCCCGGCCGGACCGCGGAACCGGAGGCCCGGGCGGCCGAGGAGGCGCTGCTCGACACGTTTCTCGCCCGGCAGAACGACCAGGTGCGCCGCTGGCTGGCGGGGGCGGCCGACGAGTCCGACGAGTGGTACGAGGCCAGCATGGTCTCCAGCACCGTCCTGCTGCTCACGGCCGGGGAGCTCGCGCGGCTCAGTCGGGCAATCACGGATCTCATCACGCCGTACCGGCGGGAGAGCCGGGCCGACGCCCCGGCGGACGCCCGGCCGCTGACCTTCCAGTTGCGGGCGGTGCCGATCGACTGAGGGGTTGCGCGTGGAGGATGTGAAGGTCATACTTCGAAGTATGACCTTCACATCTGGCTCCGGCGGGCTCGCCGCCTCACGCTGGCGGGACGTCTACATCGCCTCCGCCGCCCGGGGCATCTCGGTGTGTGGGGACTTCCTCGCCGCGACCGCGCTGGTGCTGGCGGTGCAGGCGGCCGGCGGCGGCGGGTTCGCGATCTCGGCGCTGCTACTCGCGGCCAGCGTGCCGCTCGTGGTGCTCGCACCCCTGACCGGGCGGCTCGCCGACCGGGCTGACAGCCGCACCCTGCTGGTCGGTGCGGGCCTCGGGCAGGCCGCGGTCTGCACCGCGCTCGCGTTCACCAGCCATCAGGTGCTGACCGTCGTCCTGGTGGCGCTGCTGGCCGCGGGCCTGGCGGTCACCCAGCCGACGATCGCCGCCCTGCTGCCGGCGATGGTTCGGCGGGCCGACCTGCCCCGAGCCAGCGCCCTGAACCAGACGGCCGGCTCGCTCGGCGTGCTCATCGGGCCGGCGCTGGCCGGCGTGCTCGTCGGGGAGTTCGGTCCACGTCTGCCGCGGCTGCTGGCTGCGGCCGGCTACCTCGCGGTCGTTGCGGCCGGGTTCGCGCTGCGTACGCACCGGGGGCGGCGGACCGTCTCGGACGCCGCGCCGGCCAGCGGCGTGGCGCCGGTCGCGACCCCGGGCTGGCGGCTCTGGGGCGACCCGCTGCTGCGGGCGATGGTCGTCTCGGTCGCGGCGGTGATCGCCGCGGTCGGCGCCATCAACGTGGTCGAGGTCTTCTTCGTCCGGGACACCCTGCACGCCTCGATGACCGTGTACGGCCTGATCGGCGCGTCCTGGACCGGCGGGATGCTGGCCGGGGCATGGCTGCTGGCGCGGCGGGTACGCAGGGTGCGCGGCGACGGCGGTCTGGTGTGGGGCGTCCTGCTGATGCTGGGCGCGTGCTGTGCGGCGGTGTCGGCGTCCGCGACGGCGGGCGCGGTCGGGTGGCTCTTCCCGTTATGGATCATCGGTGGCGTCTTCAACGGAGGGATGAACACGTTCAGCGCCGTCGTCATGGGCACCCGGGTGCCGGAGGTCATGCGCGGGCGCGCCTTCGCCACGCTGAACGCGTCCGTGCAGGGCGCCGCGATGTTCGGCTACCTCGTCGGCGGCGCGCTCGTCGGGCACGTCCCGACGCGCCTGTTGGTCGCCGCCCTCGGTCTGGCCGGAATGCTGGTGGTGGCGGTGCTGGTGCCGTCCGTGCTGCGCGCCGCTCGCCGCGAGCAGCGGGTCGCGACGGAAGCGCCCGAGGCGATGCTGGCAACGGTTCCGGCCGTCGGCTGAGTGCGACCGGGCCGGCCGGGTTACCGTGGCGGACATCATGAACGAGCACGAGCGGCGGCCACGAGTCGGACATATCCAGTTCCTAAACTGTTTGCCGATCTATTGGGGTTTGATGCGCTCCGGCGCGTTGATCGACGTGGATCTGCGCAAGGACGCACCGGACCGACTGAACGCCGCTCTCATCGCCGGGGAGCTGGACATCGGACCGATCTCGTTGCTGGAGTATCTCCGGCACACCGATGATCTGCTGCTGCTGCCCGACCTCGCGGTCGGCTCCGACGGACCGGTGCTAAGCGTGAACGTCGTGTCCACACGGCCGCTCGCCGCGCTCGGCGGTGGCCGGGTCGCGCTCGGCTCCACGTCGCGTACCGGCGCCCTGCTCGCCCAGATGCTCCTGGCCGAGCGGTACGGGGTATTCCCGGAGTACTTCACCTGTCCGGCGGACCTGACCGAAATGCTGCTCGAGGCGGACGCGGCCGTGCTGATCGGGGACGCGGCGCTGAGGGCGCACTACGAGGCGCCGCGGCGTGGCCTGGCGGTCACCGATCTCGGTCAGGCGTGGCGCGAGTGGACTGGCCTGCCGATGGTGTTCGCCGTCTGGGCCGTGCGTCGCGAGTTTGCCGCCGACAATCCAGGCCTGGTCAAGGACGTGCACGACGCGTTTCTCCGCTCGCGCGACCTGTGCCTCGCCGAACTCGACGACGTCGCGGCCTCGGCGGCACGGTGGGAGCCATTCGACGCGGCGACCCTGGCGTCGTACTTCCGAGTTCTGGACTTCTCCCTGGGCGATCGCCAGGTCGCCGGCCTGCGAGAGTTCGCCGCACGGGCGGCCGCGATCGGCGCCGCCCCGGCGCTTCCGCCGGCGGGCCAGTTGTTCGCCGCGGTCTAGCCGTTGCCGCCCGTCCGCCGCCTTGATCGGCAAGCGCTGCCGACGTCAGGAGTCGGTACGCAGCTGCCGGGCGACGCTCTCGCAGACGTCGAAGCCGTAGTCGTAGCCGCGGCCGCCGCCGAACGGGTAGCGGACCATCACGCCCATCGTCCAGCCGTCACCGATGGCCAGGCAGTTGACGTGGTACTCCCGCTCGGCGTCCCGCGTGATCCAACCGTTCTTGATGGCGATCGTCTTCCGCATCGAAGTGGGGAAGGCGTTGCGGATGCCGGTGTCACCGACCCCCCGCACCGCGCGCATCTCGCCGAGGAGCCACGTCGTCCACTTCGGACCGGCGGCGCGGCCGGAGTCGATGCACGTGCCGAGCCGGGTGATGTCGCGCGGCGATAACCGGGTACGGCTCCAGCCGTCGCTGGCGGCCGCGCTGTCCGTGAGCTTGCAGATCGAGATCATTCGGGCGATCGAGTCCTGCTCCGCCAGCTCCGTCCACAGCGTCTGCGCCGGCGTGTTCGCGCTGTCCCGGATCATCGAGCGGATCTGGCTCATCCGCGTGTCGCTCGGCGTCTGGCCGCGCTCGGTGGCCCGGCGCAGGTAGTCGGATGCCAGCCAGGACTTGATGAGCGACGCGGTTGTGCTGGTCTCCGCCATGTTCCGCGAGCCGTAAATCTTGCCGGTGCGCTGGTCCATGACCGCCCAGGCGTACCAGCCCGTGATGTCGACGTCGACATCGGCCGGCCCGACCGCAAGTGGCGTGAGGCTGGGGCTCGGACTGGCCGCGGCGGCCGGGGTGGTCGACCCGGACGCGGATGGCGAGGCCGGACTCGTGCTCGGGGATCCCCGCTGCGCCGCCGAGTCCGGCCCGCCGTTGCGCACGGCGGCGACGCCGACGCCGGCCAGCACCAATACCGCACCGAACACCACCGCCATGACGGCAGCCGTACGCAGAGGGCGCGACGACGTGCCCGGACGCCTTCGATCCACCCGGTCAGCCCTGCCCGGCCGGTGGCTGGTAGACGAGCTGGTGCGCCACGCTCTTGCAGACGTTGGCGCCGTACGCCAGGCCGTACCTGCCCGGATAGCGGGTCATGACCGACAGCACCCAGTCCTTGTGCACCGCCAGGCAGTCGAGGTGCCACAGTCCGTCCGCGTTGATCAGCGTCCACCCGTTCTTGATGCTCAGGCCGGCCTTGAGGTTCGCGGGCAGCCCGTCGACGATGCCCCAGTGACCTCCACCCCAGGTCGCGTGCTGATCCTTCGCCGCCGTGGTTCCCCATACCTTGGTCATCTCGGCGAGGATCCACCTCGTCCACCTCGGACCCGCCGCGCGTCCGTCGGCGACGCACTGGCCCATCCGGACCGCGTCGCGTGGGGACATGCGCGTGTAGCTCCACCAGACGGTGTCGTCGCCCGCGGGCACCACCTTGCTGGTGTCGGTGAGCCGGCAGATCTTGATCAGGCGGTCGATCACCGGCGACCGCCCGCCAGCGTTGAACAGCGACTCGGCGGCGTTGTCGTCGCTCAGGCGGATCGCCCGGCTCGCCTGGGTGAGCCGGGTCGCGGTGGGCTGCCGACCGGCGGCGGCCGTACGGCGGAGGTAGTCCGAGGCGAGCCAGACCTTGATCATCGACTCCGTGGAGTTGGTCGCCCGGATGTTCGACGAACCCGCAATCTTGCCGGTCTTGCGATCAAGAAGTGCCCACGACAAGAAGCCGTTGACGCGCACCGTGACCGACCGGGCCTTCAGCGTCGGCGGGGGTGGCGAAGGAGGCGGACCGAGCGTGCGCGACGGCGAGGGCGACGCGGTCGAACCGGTGAGGCCGAGGACGGCCGGCGGATCCCCCTTGAACCGGGCGTACGCGGCAGGGACGAGCATGACGCCGCCGAGGACAATGGCTGCCAGCGCGGCGGCCAGGATCAGGCGAGGGCGCATGGGGAAGGAACTCCAGTGGTGGGGGCGGCCGCTGGTTTGGTTGTGCGCGTGCAAGTCGTTGGGCAGGTCGGGGGACGTACCGTGACCGTTGTGCAGTTTACGGGCCCGCGCTGTAAGCGCTAGAGCCCACGAGCGCCGTGAACCCCTTGAAAGCAGCGGTATGTCGGCCTACGTCTGAATAATGAACCGATGTGGAGTCGTTTTCGTGAGCGGCGTCTCCCCCTTTTGTCTGCATACTCCACATTGGACGCGGCGGGCATATGGTGCGCGTCGTCACATCGCCGCGCTGAGCGTTCACTCAATGCGATCGGCGTGAATACGGAGCGTGCCTAGTCCTCAGGTGTGACACCTGCTTGCTTGTCACGCGCGGGGCTGTAACACTTGACGCGTGTACGGCAACGAATTCCCCGCGCCCGGCGACCACGGGCCCGCCGAGCCGGCGACCGAGCGGCCCATGATCGACGAGCCGTTGATCGGAGGCCTGCTCGGCGAGGTTGAGGCCGCGGAGTCCGCCCTGCACGCGGCGGCCGAGCGGCGGGTGACCGCTGCGCCCGACGGGTCCGGCGCCGGTGGCGCGCAGGACGACGAGCTCGCCAGCTACTTCGACGCGGTGATCGCGGCGGATCAGAAGGTCGAGCCGCGCGACTGGATGCCCGAGGCGTACCGGAAGGGGCTTATCCGGCAGATCGCCCAGCACGCCCATTCCGAGATCATCGGGATGCAGCCGGAGGGCAACTGGATCAGCCGCGCACCGACGCTGAAGCGCAAGGCCATCCTGTTGGCCAAGGTGCAGGACGAGGCCGGCCACGGCCTGTACCTGTACGCCGCCGCGGAGACCCTCGGCGTGACCCGGGATGAACTCGTCGAGCTGCTCCTCAGCGGCCGGCAGAAGTACAGTTCGATCTTCAACTACCCGACGCTCACCTGGGCCGACATGGGCGCGATCGGCTGGCTCGTGGACGGCGCCGCGATCGTCAACCAGGTGCCGCTGTGCCGGTGCTCGTACGGGCCGTACGCCCGCGCGATGATCCGCATCTGCAAGGAGGAGTCCTTCCACCAGCGCCAGGGGTACGAGATCCTGTACACCCTCGCGCACGGGACGCCGGCGCAGAAGACAATGGCGCAGGACGCCGTCAACCGGTGGTGGTACCCGTCGCTGGCGATGTTCGGCCCGCCGGACACCGAGTCGACACACTCGGCGCAGTCCATGGCCTGGAAGATCAAGCGGTTCTCGAACGACGACCTGCGGCAGCGCTTCGTCGACATGTGCGCGCAGCAGGTGCAGGCGCTCGGACTCGGCGTGCCCGACCCCGACCTGCGGTGGAACGAGGAGCGCAAGGCGTACGACTACACCCAGCCCGACTACGACGAGCTGCTGCGGGTGATCCGGGGCGACGGCCCGTGCAACCGCGACCGGATGGCGTTCCGGCGGCGGGCGCACGCGGACGGGGCGTGGGTCCGCGAGGCGGCCGCGGCGTACGCGAAGAAGCGGGAGGCGGTTGGTGCGAGCGCAGCGAAGCGGAGCCCCGGCAGCGAGCGCGAGAAGCGAGCGCAGCGAGCCCCGCAGTCGCGAGCGACTGCCGGCTCAGTCGCGAGCGAAAGCAGGACGGCATGAGCGGCGAGTGGCCGTTGTGGGAGGTCTTCGTGCGGTCCCGGCGCGGGTTGTCGCACGGCCACGTCGGGAGCCTGCACGCACCCGACGCGGAGATGGCGCTGCGCAACGCGCGCGACCTCTACACCCGCCGGCAGGAGGGCGTCTCCATCTGGGTGGTGCCCGCGGACGCGATCACTGCGTCCAGCCCAGATGAGAAGGACGCCTTCTTCGACCCGGCCGCCGACAAGGTCTACCGCTACCCGACGTTCTACGAGGTGCCCGAGGGAGTCGCGCACCTATGAGCGAACTCACGAGCGATCAGCTGTTCGACTACCTGCTCCGGCTCGGCGACGACGCGCTCATCGCGGCGCAGCGCCTCGGCGAGTGGTACGCCTCGTCGCCGGAGATGGAGGAGGACGTCGCGCTGGCGAACCTCGCGCTCGACCAGCTGGGCGCCGCCCGCGCGCTGCTGACCTACGCCGGGGAGGTCGAGGGCGCCGGCCGCGACGAGGATGCGCTGGCATACCTGCGCGCCGACCGCGAGTTCCGCAATTGTCTGCTCGTGGAGCTGCCCAACGAGAATTTTGCGGTGACGATCGCCAAGCTGCTGTTCCTGTCGGCGTACCAGTTGCCGCTCTACGACGCTCTCGTGAGCAGCTCCGACGCGCGGCTCGCGGAGATCGCGGCGAAGGCGCGCAAGGAATCGGCGTACCACCTGGACCACGCCGCGCGGTGGACGCTGCGGCTGGGCGACGGCACACAGGAGTCGCACCGGCGGATGCAGGCGGCGGTCGACGCGGTGTGGCCGTACGTCCACGAGCTGCTCGCGGCCGACGAGACGGCCACCCGGCTGGCGTCGTCCGGCCTCGCCGCGGACCCGGCCGAGCTGCGCGCGGCCTGGCTGTCCACGGTCGAGCCGCTGCTGGCCGAGGCCACGCTGGACCGCCCGGCCGACGGCTGGGCGCCGGAGGGCGGCCGGGTCGGCCGGCACACCGAGCACCTGTCGTACCTGCTCGGCGAGATGCAGGTGCTGCACCGCGCACACCCGGGAGCCCGCTGGTGACCGGCGACGCCCGCGCCGCGGTCGCCTCGGTCGTCGATCCCGAGATCCGGGTCGTCACGATCGAAGAGCTGGGCATCCTGCGGGACGTCCGCGAGGAGGAGTCCGGTCGGGTCACCGTCACCATCACGCCGACCTACTCCGGCTGCCCGGCGATGGACGTGATCCGCGCGGACATCCGCACCGCGCTGCGCGTGGCCGGGCACCCGGACGCCGAGGTCGTCACCGCCTTGAGCCCGGCCTGGACCACCGACAACATCAGCGAGTCGGGTCGCGCCAAGCTTGCGGCCGCGGGAATCGCGCCGCCGGGGCCGGCCGGGCCCTTCCTCGCGGGTCGCCGTCCGAGCGTCGTCGCATTGACGCTGACCGTCCGCTGCCCCCGATGCGGCTCGCCCGACACCGAGGAGATCAGCCGGTTCGGCTCCACGGCGTGCAAGGCGTTGTGGCGGTGCCGCGACTGCGCCGAGCCCTTCGACCACATCAAGGCCCTGTGAGACCGGCATGACGGTCACAATCTCCCGGCCCGTGCGGCGGCGCCCCACCTTCCACGAGCTGCCGGTCGCCGCCATCGACCGGCTCACGGATGACGCCGTGGCCCTCACGTTCGAGGTCCCTGCCGAGCTGCGCGAGGCGTACGCCTTCCGGGCCGGTCAGCACCTGACTGTCCGGCGGGTGGACGAGGCGACCGGCGAGGACGTCCGGCGGTCGTACTCCATCTGCTCGACGCCGGCGGAGCTCGCGCGGCACGGCCGGCTGCGGATCGGCGTGAAGGAGATACCGGGCGGCGCGTTCTCGACCTTCGTGGCCCAGGCGCTGCGTCCCGGCGAAACAGTCGAGGTCATGCCGCCGCTCGGGCACTTCACGACCGAGCTCGCACCGACGCGGACCCGGCGGTACGCCGCGATCGCGGCCGGCTCGGGGCTCACGCCGGTGCTCTCGTTGATCACGGCGGCGCTGGAGACCGAGCCGGAGAGCACGTTCACGCTGCTCTACGGGAACCGGTACGCCCGCAGCGTGATGTTCGTCGAGGAACTGGCCGACCTGAAGGACCGGTTCCCGGCCCGCCTGCACGTCGTGCACGTGCTGTCCCGGGAGTCGCAGGAGGCCGAGCTGCTCTCCGGCCGGCTCGACGCGAGGCGGCTGAACCGGCTGTTCGACACGCTGGTACCGGTCGAGCGGATCGACGAATGGTTCCTGTGCGGGCCGTACGGCATGGTCGTCGACGCCCGCGCGGTTCTGGCGGACCGTGGTGTACCCGACCGGGCGGTGCACACCGAGCTGTTCCACGTGGAGGAGGCCCCGCCGCCGCCCCGGCGCAGGAGCGCGGCGGGCGGCGCCGACACGGCCGAAGTGACGATCATGCTCGACGGACGGGCGTCGACCTTCCGCATGGACCGCGACGAGCGCGTGCTCGACGCCGCCCTGCGGGTGCGCAGTGAGCTGCCGTTCGCGTGCAGGGGCGGGGTGTGTTCGACCTGCCGGGCCAAGCTCGTCGAGGGCAAGGTGACAATGGCGAGGAACTACGCCCTCGAGCCCGACGAGCTCGCCGCCGGGTATGTGTTGACTTGCCAATCCAGCCCGGTGACCGACAAGCTCGTGGTCGACTACGACGCATAGCCGCCGCGGCCCATCCGACCGGCCGCCGGCCGCGAACCCCCGACGAGGACACGAGGTCGCGACATGGGTGATCGTGCGCGGTGGGAGCCGGGCCCCGACCGCCCCCGTGCCGTGGACGCACCGCACGCCGACGACGCCGACGTGCTGCTCCGCGCGGTCGCACGCGGCGACGAGTCCGCCTTCGCCCGGCTCTACGACCTGGTCGCGGCCCGGGTGTTCGGCCTCGTGCGCCGGGTGCTGCGAGATCCGGCGCAGGCCGAGGAGGTCACCCAGGAGGTGCTCGTCGAGATCTGGCGCACCGCGGCCCGGTTCGACCCGACCCGAGGGTCGGCGACCTCCTGGATGTTCACGATCGCGCATCGCCGGGCCGTGGACCGGGTGCGTGCGGAGCAGGCAGCGGCGGACCGCGTGCGACGGGCCGCCGCCTCGGCGGCCGACACGCCCTACGACGAGGTCGTCGAGCGGGCCACCGCCCGGCTGGAGCAGCAGCAGGTACGCCACTGTCTCGACGCGCTCACCGAGCTGCAGCGGGAGGCGATCACGCTCGCGTACTACGGCGGGTACACGTACCGCGAGGTCGCGGAGCTGCTCGACGCCGGCCTGCCGACGGTCAAGACCCGGATGCGAGACGGGCTGATCCGGTTGCGCGACTGTCTGGGGGTGAGCGTGGCATGACCGACGACATCCACACGCTCGCCGGCGCGTACGCCCTCGACGCAGTCAACGACATCGAGCGGGCCGCGTTCACCCGGCACGTGGCCGGCTGTGAATCGTGCGCGCAGGAGGTCGCCGAGCTGCGGGCGACCGCGGCCCGGCTGGCGGACGCCACCTGGTCGGCGCCGCCCCCGGGCATGCGGGCGGCGGTGCTGGCGCGCGCCACGCGTACCCGTCAAGAGGCGCCCGGGGCGCGGGAGCGGGACCGCACCGCGGTGGCCGCCGCGCAGCGGCGCTGGCGTCGTTGGACGGCCGCCGCGGTGGCTGCGGGCATCATCGCCGTTGGCGGCGCCGCGGCCAGCTATGCGATCCAGGAGCAGCGGGTACGCGACGAGCGGGCGGCCGCGGAGGAGGCGCGCGCCGAGGCTGCCGCGATCCAGGACGTGCTCCGGGCGCCGGACGCGACGTTGCGGCGCCATGCGGCCAGCACCTCTGGGACCGTAACCGTGGTGGACGCGCCGTCGCGGGACGCGGCGGTGGTGCTCCTCGACGCCCTGCCGACGCCGGGAGCGCACAAGGCGTACCAGCTCTGGCTCGGCCATGGCGGCGCGATGACGTCGGCGGGAGTGCTCGCGGCCGGGCAGACCAGCGCGCTGATCCCGCGACTCGGCAATGCCGACGCGGTGGGCGTCTCGCTCGAGCCCGCGGGCGGGTCGGCGCAGCCGACGGATGTCGTGGGACTCGTCGCGCTGACCTGACCCGCGTTGGGTCACCGTCCGGGCTGGCCCGTGGACCGAATCCAGGGTGAGCCGCCGACGCGCGGCGGCCGTTCCCAGCGGGAGGTCCAGCATGACGACGTACAGCGGCTCCGGCACACTTGCCGGCCGCCGGATCAACACGCTCGTCGCGTTCGCGTTCGGCGCGGTCTTCGTCCTCGTCGGTCTGACCGGCTTCTTCGTCTCCGGAGGACACCACGCGGTCGGCGAGACCGGCGGCGATCTGCTCGGCCTGTTCCGGGTGAACGTCTTGCACAACATCGTTCACCTCGGGGTCGGGGCGGCGCTGATCGCCGCGGCGATCGTTGGTAACCGGGCCGCGAAGACGGCGAACGTGCTCTTCGGCGTCGTCTACCTCGTGGTGTTCGCGTACGGATTGTTCGCGGTCGGGTCGGGCGCCAACATCATCGCGCTCAACGGCGCGGACAACGCCCTGCACCTGGTTCTCGGCCTGGTGCTGACCACCGTCGGCCTCGCCACCGACCGGAAATGATGCGGCTGGCCGGGATCCGCGCAACCTTGCCCGGGTTGCTGTGTCGGCAGGCCGTTGACACGCCAACCCGTGCGAGGTTGCGGCAGTCAGCGTTTGGTGATGGCGTCCAGCGCGGCGAGGTCGTCGGCGGAGGGCCGCCAGTCCGCGGCCGCCGCGTTCGCGCGCACCTGCTCCGGCGTGGTGGCACCGGCGATCACCGAGGCGACCGCGGATTGCGCGGCGAGCCAGCCGATGGCCACCTCGAGCGGCGTACGGCCGCGTTCGCTCGCGTACTTCTCGATGGCCTCGATGGTGTCCCACGGCGCGGCCGCGAGCCGCGGCGCGAACCGCTCGATGGACAGCCGGCTGCCCGGCGGCGGCGACTCGCCCCGGCGGTACTTGCCGGTGAGCAGGCCGTCCGCGAGCGGGAAGTAGGGCAGCAGGCCCAGCCCGAACCGCTGGCAGGCCGGGGCGAGCTCGGCCTCGACCTCGCGGCGCAGGAGGTTGTAGTGGTTCTGGGCGCCGATGAACGGCGTGAAACCGCAGCTGCGCGCTGTCCACGCGGCGTCGGCCACGTGCCAGGCCGCGAAATTGGAGCAGCCGATGTACCGCACCTTCCCGGCGCGGACCAGGTCGTCGAGCGCGGAGAGCGTCTCCTCGATGGGCGTACCGGCGTCGGGTTCGTGCATCTGGTACAGGTCGATGTGGTCGGTGCCGAGCCGGCCCAACGACGCCTCGGCGGCACGAACCACGTATCGGCGGGCGCCCCGCGCGCCGCGGTCCGGTCCATTGCGCCCGGCCATGTCCATGCCGAACTTCGTGGCGACCACCGCGTCGTCGCGCCGGCCGCCGGCCGCGAGCGCGGCGCCGAGGAACTCCTCCGAGCGGCCGTACCCACCGTAGGTGTCGGCCGTGTCGAACAGCGTGACGCCCTCGTCCAGTGCCGTCTCGACCACGGCCCGGGTCTGCGCCGCGTCGAGCTTGCGCCCGAAGTTGTTGCAGCCGATGCCGACCACTGAGACCACGAGCCCCGAGTCGCCCAGCCGCCGGTAGCTCATCCCACCCATGGCCCGACCCTACGTCCGGGGCGGTCCCGTACCCTCGGGGTGTGACGCGGAACCGGGAGATCGACAGTATCCTGCGGCGCGCCGCCGACGGCGGGCGGATCACGCCCGACGAGGCGCTGCTCCTCTACACCGACGCACCGTTCCACCCGCTCGGCGAGGCGGCGGATGCGGTGCGCCGCCGGCGCTACCCGGACAACATCGTCACCTACCTGATCGATCGCAACATCAACTACACGAACGTCTGCGTGACGGCGTGCAAGTTCTGCGCGTTCTATCGGGCGCCCAAGCACGCGGAGGGCTGGTCGCACTCGCTCGAGGAGATCCTGCGTCGATGCGGCGAGGCGGTGGAGCTGGGCGCGACGCAGGTGATGTTGCAGGGTGGCCACCACCCGGACTACGGCGTCGAGTACTACGAGGAGCTGTTCTCGGCGGTCAAGGCGGCGTACCCGGAGCTGGTCATCCACTCGATCGGGCCCAGCGAGATCGTCCACATGTCCCGGGTCTCGGGTGTGTCGATCGAGGAAGCGGTCCGCCGGATCTCGGCGGCCGGTCTCGACTCGATCGCCGGCGCGGGGGCCGAGATGCTGCCGGACCGGCCGCGTAGCGCGATCGCCCCGCTTAAGGAGTCCGGCGCACGGTGGCTGGAGGTCATGGAGATCGCGCACCGGCTCGGCGTCGAGTCGACCGCGACGATGATGATGGGTACCGGGGAGACGAACGCCGAGCGCATCGAGCACCTGAGAATGATCAGAGACATTCAGGACCGCACCGGCGGATTCCGCGCGTTCATCCCGTGGACGTACCAGCCGGAGAACAACCACCTCCGCGGCCGTACGCAGGCCACCACCCTGGAGTACCTGAGGCTCATCGCGGTCGCCCGGCTGTTCTTCGACAACGTCGCCCACCTGCAGGCGTCCTGGCTGACGACGGGCAAGGACGTCGGGCAGCTGGCGCTGCACATGGGCGTGGACGACCTCGGTTCGATCATGCTCGAGGAGAACGTCATCTCGAGCGCGGGCGCGCGGCACCGGTCGAACCTGCACGAGCTGGTCTGGATGATCCGCTCGGCCGACCGGATTCCGGCCCAGCGCGACACGCTCTACCGGCACCTGCGCGTCCATCGGACGCCGGCGGACGACCCCACCGACGAGCGCGTCGTCTCGCACTTCTCGTCGATCGCGCTGCCAGGCGGCGGGGCCGGCCGGCAGCTGCCACTCGTCGACGCGCGCTGACCGCCGTGCCGCGCGCCAGCCTCGACAAGCAGCCGCACGAGGTCGCTGCGATGTTCGACGGCGTGGCGACGAGGTACGACCGGATCAACACGATCCTGTCGTTCGGGCGGGACCGGGCGTGGCGCCGCGGGACGCGGGGAGCGCTCCGGTTGCGCCCCGGCGACCGGGTGCTCGACGTGGGCGCCGGAACCGGAGTGTCGACGGCCGAGCTCGCTCGCTCCGGGGCGTACGCCGTCGGGTCCGACATCTCGCTCGGCATGCTGCGGGCGGGTCGCCGATCGCGGCCCACGGTGCCGCTGCTCGCCGGGGACGCGCTCCGGCTGCCGTTCGCCGACGCCACCTTCGACGCGGTGACGATCTCGTTCGCGCTGCGCAACATCGTCGACCCGGCGAGTGCGCTGCGCGAGTTCGCACGGGTGACGAGGCCGGGCGGCCGGCTCGTGGTCTGCGAGTTCAGCCACCCGACCAGCCGCGCGTTCCGGACCGCGTACCTGCGGTACCTGATGGGCGCGCTGCCGGCCGTGGCCCGGCGGGTCGCGAGCAACCCCGACGCGTACGTCTACCTGGCCGAGTCCATCCGGGCCTGGCCCGACCAGCGCGCGTTGGCCCGCCGGATCGCGGCGTCCGGGTGGAGCGACGTGAGCTGGCGCAACCTGACGGGCGGCGTCGTCGCACTCCACCGGGGCGTTTGCGCCTGACCAACGCGTACGTCGTCGCAGATCGACCGGGCCGCCGAGTGTCCGAATTCCGGATATATGGCCGAATTGGCCGGCTACCCTGTGGTGATCGAGCGGGGGTGCGCGATGAACGAGGGATCTGAATCGGCCGACGTCGACCGTCCGATCGCCGCGGAGGCCGCCAGCCCGAGCGGAGGCTCGACCGGAGACTCGACCGGAGACTCGACCGGCGATTGGGAGCCGTTCGGCGGAGGGTACGGCAGCCCGCCCGTCACGGTCGCCGAACTGGAGGCGGCGGCCAGACGGGCCGCGACGGGGCGGGCCGCGACGGCGCGGGCCGCGATCGGGCAGGCCACGACCCGGCGCCGTCGATAATCCGTGCCGCATGTCCGTCAGAGTTGGGGGGTGGCCGGCCGGCCCAGCGGCCAACTGTGACGGAGTTGGGGTGGGCGGCCGGTCCAGCGGCCAAGTGTGACGGAGTTGGGCGAGGGGGCGGCCGGGATTGGACCGACGCCCGGGAGTTAGGCCCACCTACCCGCACGGCTCCGCCGGGACGGTCTTAGACTGCTCGCCGGGCGGGCTTGTGAACACTTTCACGAGCGTTCAGGAGAGGCGGTGAGGTGTTGATCGAGACCGAACCGCACACGTCCGTACCGGCACACGCCATCGAGGAAGCCGACGTCGTCATCGTCGGAGCCGGCCCGGGCGGCTCGACCACCGCGTACCACCTGGCGCGGCAGGGCGTACGCGTGCTGCTCCTGGACAAGAGCACGTTTCCGCGCGAGAAGGTCTGCGGCGACGGCCTGACCCCCCGCGCGGTCAAGCAGCTGCTCAAGATGGGCGTCGACACGAGCCAGGAGGCCGGCTGGCTGCACAACAAGGGTCTACGTGTTATCGGCGGCGGAGTACGCCTGGAGCTGGACTGGCCCGAGCTGGCCAGCTTCCCAGGGTACGGGCTCGTGCGCACCCGGCTCGACTTCGACGACATGCTGGCCAAGCGCGCCACCGAGGCGGGCGCGGTTCTGCATACCGGCGTGAACGTCACCGGCCCGGTGCTCGACCGCGCCGGCCGGGTCGCCGGCGTGATCGCGCAGACCGACGACGGGCCCGTCCGCTTCGACGCGCCGCTCGTCGTCGCGGCCGACGGTGTCTCCGGCCGGCTGCCGCTGGCGCTGGGCCTGGCCAAGCGCGAGGACCGGCCGCTCGGGGTGGCGGTGCGGCAGTACTTTAAGTCACCGGCCCGTCACGACGACGACTACCTGGAGTCATGGCTCGAGCTGCGCAGTCGAAGCGGCGCGGACACGCTGCTGCCGGGGTACGGCTGGGTCTTCGGTCTGGGCGACGGCCGGGTCAACGTCGGCCTGGGGGTGCTCAACAGCAGCACCGCGTTCGGCAAGAGCAACTACCGCTCGATGCTCGCCGACTGGCTGTCGACCACGCCGCCGGAGTGGGGAATGAACGACCCCGCGAACGCCGACGGCAAGGTGCTCGGCGCCGCGCTGCCCATGGGATTCAACCGGGTCCCGCACTACACCCGGGGGCTCATGCTCGTCGGTGACACGGGAGGCATGGTCAACCCGTTCAACGGCGAGGGCATCGCGTACGCGATGGAGTCGGGCGAGCTCGCCGCGGAGCTCGTGGTACAGGCGCTCGCCCGGCCGGCTGGCCGGGACCGGGAGCGCGTGCTGAACCAGTACCCGGCGGAGCTGAAGGCCCGGTACGGCGGTTACTACCGCATCGGCGGGCTGTTCGTGAAGCTCATTGGCAGCCCGCAGATCATGAAATTGGCGACCCGGCACGGCCTGCCGCACCCGACGCTGATGCGATTCGTGCTCAAGCTCATGGCCAACCTGACCGACCCGCGGGGCGGCGACGCCACGGACCGGATCATCAACGGGATGACGCGGATCGTTCCCGCCGTGTGACCGGTGCGGTACCCCGGGCCGACGCGCCCGGACAAGTACTAATAGTGTGAATTCGTTTTGCGATCGAGGGCAGGAAGGACGAGCAGGCAGGATGTCGCTCTCGCCGTACATACCGATCCTGGCGCTGTTCGCGCTCGCTGCGGGCTTCGCACTCTTCTCCGTCGCCCTGGCTCGGCTGATCGGACCGCGGCATCTCAACAAGGCCAAGCTCGAGGCGTACGAATGCGGCATCGAACCGACCCCGCAGCCGGTGGGCGGCGGCCGGATCCCGGTCAAGTACTACGTGACCGCCATGCTCTTCATAATCTTCGATATCGAGATCATTTTCCTGTACCCGTGGGCGGTGTCGTTCGACGCCCTCGGCACCTTCGCGTTCGTGGAGATGTTCCTGTTCATCGCCACGGTGTTCATCGCGTACGCCTACGTGTGGCGCCGCGGTGGGCTGAACTGGGACTGAGGAAGGACCCCCCGGATGGGCATCGAGGAGAAGCTGCCGAGCGGCATCCTGCTCACCTCGGTCGAGAGGATCGTCAACTGGTCGCGCAAGTCGTCGGTGTGGGGCGCGACGTTCGGCCTCGCCTGCTGCGCGATCGAGATGATGGCCGCCGGCGGCCCGCACTACGACCTCGGCCGCTGGGGCATGGAGGTGTTCCGCGCCTCGCCGCGCCAGGCCGACCTGATGATCGTGGCGGGCCGGGTGAGCCAGAAGATGGCGCCGGTGCTGCGGCAGATTTACGACCAGATGGCCGAGCCGCGCTGGGTGCTCTCGATGGGCGTCTGCGCGAGCAGCGGCGGCATGTTCAACAACTACGCGATTGTCCAGGGGGTCGACCACGTGGTGCCGGTCGACATGTACCTGCCCGGTTGCCCGCCGAGGCCGGAGATGCTCATCGACGCGATCCTCAAGCTGCGCGAGAAGATCCTGCACGAGCCGCTCGGTCCGAACGGCCGCAAGATGCTCGAGGCCCGCCGCGAGCGCGGTGACGTCCCGACGGTCGCGCCCGGCGCGATGCCGTCGTCGTACCGGTCGGACAAGGCACGCGCCGCCGAGTGGGAGCAGGCCGTGCGGGAGGGCCGCGAGGAGCAGCTGCGGATCGAGAACTGGATGAACGAGGAGAGGCACCTTCGTGGGGGTGGTCGCTGGTGACCTCGGCTGAGCCCAACAAGACCAGCGAGGTCGCTGGCGGCGGGGTGCCAGTGGTGGCGCCTCCGGTCGGTGCGACCAGCGGCGCTCCGGCCGAGCTGCCACCGTCGAGCGCGGCCGGGCGCGGCATGTTCGGCACGCAGGGCACGGGCGACACGTCCGGCTTCGGCGGCCTGGTCCGGCGGCGCATCGAGGTGGAGAGCAGCCCGCGGCCGTTCGGCGGCTACTTCGATGAGGTGTACGACTCGCTGGAGGAGGCGTACCCCGGGCTGGACGACGCGATCGAGAAGGTCGTCGTCGACCGTGGCGAGCTGACGCTGTTCATCCGGCCCGAGAAGATCGCCGAGGTGTGCCAGACGATGCGCGACGACGAGTCGTTGCGGTTCGAGCTGTGCTCGTCGGTGTCCGGCGTGGACTACCTCGGCTCGGACGACCGGCGGCTGCACGTCGTCTACCAGCTGACCTCGATGACGTACCGGCGCCAGGTCCGGCTCGAGGCCGCGGTTTCGGCCGATGACCCGCACCTGCCGTCCGTGACCGCCGTCTACCCGACCGCCGACTGGCAGGAGCGGGAGGCGTACGACATGTTCGGCGTCATCTTCGACGGGCACCCGGGCCTCACCCGGATCCTCATGCCGGATGACTGGGAGGGTTTCCCGCAGCGCAAGGACTATCCGCTGGGCGGGGTTCCGGTCGAGTACAAGGGCGCCGAGATCCCACCGCCGGACCAACGGAGGTCGTACCAGTGACCAGCTATGCCGAGGCGCGCGAGACCGAAGAGGGCAAGGTCTTCACCGTCACCGGTGGCGACTGGGACACCGTCGTCAGTGGCACCGACCCGATCCATGACGAGCGCATCGTCGTGAACATGGGCCCGCAGCACCCGTCCACCCATGGCGTGCTGCGGCTGATCCTGGAGCTCGAGGGCGAGACCGTGCGCGAAACCCGCGCGGTTGTCGGCTACCTGCACACCGGGATCGAGAAGAACCTGGAGTTTCGCAACTGGGTGCAGGGCGCCACCTTCGTGACCCGGATGGACTACCTCGCGCCGCTGTTCAACGAGACAGGGTACGCGCTGGCCGTCGAGAAGCTGCTCGCCATCGAGGAGGAGATCCCCGAGCGGGCGACCACGATCCGGGTGCTCATGATGGAGCTGAATCGGATCGCGTCGCACCTGGTGTGGCTCGGCACGACCGGCCTGGAGCTGGGCGCGATCTCGATCATGCTGTACGGGTTCCGCGAGCGCGAACTGATCCTCGAGATCTTCGAGATGGTCAGCGGTCTGCGCATGAACATGGCGTACGTGCGTCCGGGCGGCGTCGCCCAGGACGTGCCCGACCAGGCCATCGCGAAGATCCGCGACTTCCTGAAGATCATGCCGAAGCGGCTGCGGGAGTACGAGGACCTGCTCTCCGGTCAGCCGATCTGGCTCGAGCGGACGAAGAACGTCGCCGAGCTCGACGTGACCGGCTGCGTGGCGCTGGGCGTCACCGGGCCGGTCCTGCGCGCCGCCGGACTGGGCTGGGACCTGCGCAAGCAGATGCCGTACTGCGGGTACGAGACGTACGAGTTCGACGTGCCCACCGCCACGACTGCGGACGTGTACGGCCGGTACCAGGTCCGGATCGCCGAGATGCGCGAGTCGCTGAAGCTGATCGAGCAGGCGGTGGACCGGCTCAAGCCGGGGCCGGTGGTCGTGGCGGACAAGAAGATCGCGTGGCCGGCACAGCTGGCGATCGGTGTCGACGGCCTGGGCAACTCGCTGGAGCACGTCGCCAAGATCATGGGGCAGTCAATGGAGTCGCTGATCCACCACTTCAAGCTGGTCACCGAGGGCTTCCGGGTGCCACCCGGGCAGGTGTACATCGCCGTCGAGTCGCCGCGCGGCGAGCTGGGCGTGCACGCGGTCTCGGACGGCGGCACCCGCCCGTACCGCGTCCACTTCCGGGAGCCCAGCTTCGTCAACCTGCAGGCGCTTCCGGCGATTTCGGAGGGCGGCATGATCGCCGACGTGATCGCCGGTGGCGCGTCGCTGGACCCGGTGATGGGCGGGTGCGACCGGTGACGAGCGGGCAGGACGAGCGGGCGGAGACCGGCACGGTGTTCTCCGCCGAGATACACGCGCGGGCGAAGGAGATCGTCGCGCGTTACCCGGTCGGCAAGGAACGCTCCGCGCTGCTGCCGTTGCTGCACCTCGTGCAGTCCGAGGAGGGGTACATCTCACCGGCCGGCGTGCAGTTCTGTGCCGAGCAGCTCGGGCTGACCAAGGCGCAGGTGAGCGCCGTCGCGACCTTCTACACGATGTACAAGCGTCGCCCGACCGCCGACTGGCTCGTCAGCGTCTGCACGAACACGATGTGCAACGTGCTCGGCGGCCAGGCCGTCTACGATGCACTCTCCGAACGGCTCGGCGTCGGGCACGACGAGACCACCGCGGACGGCGCGATCACGTTCGAGCACGCGGAGTGCCTCGCGGCCTGCGACTACGGCCCGGTGATGACCGTCAATTACGAGTTTTTCGACCGGGTCGACCCGGACACCGCGCTCGGCGTCGTCGAGCAGCTGCTCGGCGGCGAGCGGCCGATGCCGACGCGCGGCGCCCGGCTCTGCACGCTGAAGGAGATGTCGCTGCAGCTCGCCGGCTACGCCGACGAGCGCGAGGGCGCCGTCGGGGAGGGCACCGTCGGCGAGCCCACCCTCCGTGGGCTCCGGCTCGCGCAGGAGTACGGGGTGAGCGCGCCCGGCTTCGACCCGTACACCCCGATCGGGAGACCGCGCGAACAGAAGGAGGCGAAATGACGGCGCCGTCCCGCGAGACGCTGGCGAAGCTGACACCGGTGCTGACCAAGCGCTGGCTGTCGCCCGACGCCTGGCGGCTCGACGTCTACGAACGCCTCGACGGGTACGCGGCGCTGCGCAAGGCGCTCGACACACACCCCGACGACTTGATCCAGCTGGTCAAGGACTCCGGCCTGCGCGGTCGTGGCGGTGCGGGCTTTCCGACCGGCATGAAGTGGGCCTTCATCCCACAGAACGACGCCAAGCCGCACTACCTCGTCGTCAACGCCGATGAGGGCGAGCCGGGCACCTGCAAGGACCTCCCGCTGATGACGCACGACCCGCACGCGCTCATCGAGGGTGCGATCATCGCGTCGTACGCGATCAGAGCCAACCGCGCGTACATCTACATCCGCGGTGAGGCCGTGCACGCCGCCCGCCGGCTGCGTAACGCGGTCGCCGAGGCGTACGCCGCCGGCTACCTCGGCCGGAACATTCTCGGCTCCGGGCTCGACCTGGACCTGGTCGTGCACAGCGGCGCCGGGGCGTACATCTGCGGCGAGGAGACCGCGCTGCTGGACTCGCTCGAGGGCCTCCGCGGCCAGCCGCGGCTGCGACCGCCGTTTCCGGCGACCCACGGCCTGTACGCGAGCCCGACCGTCGTCAACAACGTCGGGACCATCGCGAGCGTCCCGCACATCGTGCTCGGCGGCTCGGCGTGGTGGCGCACGATGGGCACCGAGAAGTCGTCCGGTCCGATGATCTACTCGCTGTCCGGCCGGATCGTCAACCCCGGGCAGTACGAGTGCTCGATGGGCACCACCCTCCGCGAGCTGATCGAGCTGGCCGGCGGCATGCTGCCGGGCCACAACCTGCGGTTCTGGACACCGGGTGGCTCCTCGACGCCGCTGCTGACCGCGGAACACCTCGACGTACCGCTCGACTTCGAGTCTGTCGCCGCCGCCGGGTCGATGCTCGGCACGACGGCGACCCAGATCTTCTCGGACCAGGACTGCCCGGTGTACGCGACGTACCGCTGGCTGGACTTCTACCACCATGAGTCGTGCGGCAAGTGCACTCCCTGCCGGGAGGGCAACTTCTGGATGGTGCGGGTGTACCGCCGGATCCTGTCCGGCCAGGGCACGCTCGAGGACCTGGACACGCTGCTCGACACCTGCGACAACATCCTCGGCCGCGCGTTCTGCGCCCTCGGCGACGGCGCGACCAGCCCGGTGACGTCGTCGTTGCAGTACTTCAAGCAGGACTACCTCGACTACATCGAGGGTCGGACAGCGCCGATGCTGTCCGACAAGGCGCTTGTGGGGGCTCACTAATGTCCGATGTGGTGCGCGCGCCCGCGCCGGTGGAGACAGTCACGCTTACCGTCGACGGCGTCGAGGTGAAGGCGCCCAAGGGTGCCTTGCTGATCCGGGTCGCCGAGCAGCTGGGCATCGAGATCCCGCGGTTCTGCGACCACCCCCTGCTCGCGCCGGCCGGGGCCTGCCGGCAGTGCCTCGTCGAGGTCGAGGGCCAGCGCAAGCCGGTCGCCTCGTGCACCCAGACTGTCGCCGACGGCATGGTCGTCAAGACGCAGCTGACCTCTCCGGTCGCCAAGAAGGCGCAGGAGGGGATCATGGAACTGCTCCTGATAAACCACCCCCTCGACTGCCCGATGTGCGACAAGGGCGGCGAGTGCCCGCTGCAGAACCAGGCGATGTCGACCGGCCGGACCGACAGCCGGTTCCGTGAGCCCAAGCGCGAGTACGCCAAACCGATCAACATCTCGACGCAGGTGCTCCTGGACCGGGAACGCTGCGTGCTGTGCCAGCGGTGCACGAGGTTCTCCGACGAGATCGCCGGGGACGCCTTCATCGACCTGATGGACCGCTCCTCCGCCGAGCAGATCGGCGTCTACCGGGACGCGTCGTTCGGCCACCCCCGGGACCACAGCACGATCGAGGAACTCCAGTACGACCAGGAGGACCCGGAGCCAGGCGACGTGCCGTTCAACTCCTACTTCTCCGGCAACACTGTGCAGATCTGTCCGGTCGGCGCGCTTACCGGCGCTCAGTACCGGTTCCGTGCCCGCCCGTTCGACCTGGTCTCCGCGCCGAGCGTCTGCGAGCACTGCTCGGCCGGCTGCGCGCAGCGCACCGACTGGCGTCGCAACAAGGTGATGCGCCGGCTCGCCGGCGACGACCCGCAGGTGAACGAGGAGTGGAACTGCGACAAGGGGCGGTGGGGATTCCAATACGCCACCGCCTTCGACCGCATCACCAACCCGATGGTCCGCGACGCGAAGACCGGCGAGCTGCGCGAGGCGTCCTGGAGCGAGGCCCTCGCAGTCGCGGCGGACGGGCTGCGCCGGGCACGCGACGGCGCGCATGGCATCGGCGTACTGACGGGCGGCCGGCTCACGGTCGAGGATGCGTACGCGTACGCGAAGTTCGCCCGCGTGGCCCTGCGCACCAACGACATCGACTTCCGCGCCCGGCCACTGTCCACTGAGGAGGCCGACTTCCTGGCGGCCTGCGTGGCGGGCAGGACCGACGTCACGTACGCCGACGTCGAGAACGCGCCGGCGGTCGTCATCGTCGGGCTGGAGCCGGAGGAGGAGTGTCCGATCCTCTTCCTGCGGCTGCGCAAGGCGTACCGGAAGGGCAAGCTCGCGGTGCGCGCGGTGGCCGCGTTCGCGACCCGCGGCCTGGAGAAGCTCGGCGCAACCGTGCTCACCACGGCCCCGGGCGACGAGGCCCGCGCGCTGGCCGAGGAACCGGCTCTGGCCGAGGTGCTCGGCGCGGCCGGCGCGGTGCTCATCGTCGGCGAGCGGCTGGCCAGCGTGCCGGGCGGGCTGTCCGCCGCGGCCCGGCTGGCGGAGCGGACCGGCGCCAGGCTGGCCTGGGTGCCGCGACGCGCCGGCGACCGGGGCGCGGTGGATGCCGGCTGCCTGCCAAACCTGCTGCCCGGCGGCCGGGTGGTGACCGATGCCGCGGCGCGCGCGGAACTCGCCGGGGCGTGGGACCTCGAGGCCGGCATCCTCCCGAGCGCGGTCGGCCGCGACACCGACGGCATCCTCGCGGCGGCGACCGACGGCCGGCTCGGCGCCCTCATTGTCGCCGGCGTTGACCCGGCCGATATGGCCGACCCGCAGGGTGCCGAGCAGGCGCTCGACAAGGTCGGCTTCCTGGTGAGCCTCGAGCTGCGCCGCAGCGCGGTGGCCCGCCGCGCTGACGTCGTCTTCCCGGTGGCGCCGGTCGTCGAGAAGGCCGGCACGTTCATGGACTGGGAAGGCCGGCTGCGCCCGTTCGACGCGGTTCTCAGCTCGCCGGCGATGACCGACGCCCGCGTGCTGGACGCCCTGGCTACGCAGCTTGGCGTCGTGCTCGGCACCGGCGACGTGGACGCGATCCGGCGCGAGCTGGGTGGACTGCCGGCCACCCGGGCCGCCCGGCCGGGAGCCCCGGTGGTCGCAGCCGGGACCATCGCCAGGCCCGGTGAGGGCGAAGCGATCCTGGCCACCTGGCATCAGCTGATCGACCTCGGCAGCCTCACCGACGGCGACGACTACCTCGGGGGCACCGCCCGGCCGCCGGTCGTCCGGCTCGCCAAGCGTCTCGCGGAGGCGCTGGGCGTGGCCGAGGGCGGGCCGGTCACGGTCGCCACCGAACACGGCGCGCTCACGCTGCCCGCGGCGGTCACCGACATGCCGGCGGACATCGTGTGGCTACCGACCAACTCGCCGGGCGCCACCGTCCGGCGCACCCTCGGCGTCACCTCGGGTGCCGTCGTCAGGATCTCGGCGGGCGTTGCCGGCCCGCTGCTCGCAGGAGGCACGCTCGGAGGCAAGCAATGACGTCGTACCTCGCGCAGGACCCGACGCTGGCCGACTTCGGCCACGACCCATGGTGGATCGTCATCATCAAGATCGTGGCGGCGTTCGCCTTCGGTCTGCTGACGACGCTGCTCGGTGTGTGGTTCGAACGTCGAGTCGTGGCCCGGATGCAGGTGCGTCCCGGCCCGAACGTGGTCGGCCCGTTCGGTCTGCTCCAGACGCTCGCCGACGGCCTGAAGATGGCGCTGAAGGAAGACATCATGCCGCGGGCGGCCGACAAGGTCGTCTACTTCTTCGCGCCGACGGTCTCCGCGATCTGCGCGGTCACCGCGCTGTCGGTGATCCCGTTCGGCCCGATGGTGAGCATGTTCGGGCACGGCACACCGCTGCAGGTGACCGACGTTCCGGTCGCTGTGCTGGTGATCCTGGCCTGCTCCTCCATGGGCATCTACGGCGTCGTCCTCGGCGGATGGGCGTCGGGCTCCACCTACCCCCTGCTCGGCGGCCTGCGCTCGAGCGCGCAGATGATCTCGTACGAGGTTGCGATGGGCCTGTCGTTCGTCGCGGTCTTCATGACCGCCGGGACGGCCGCCACGTCCGGCATCGTGGCCGCGCAGGCGGGCGGCAATCAGGTGAGCTGGTCGCTGTTCGGCTGGCACCCCACGGTCCCGAGCTGGTACGCGATCCTCCTGATCCCGAGCTTCCTCATCTACCTCGTCTCTGCGGTCGGCGAGACGAACCGAGCACCGTTCGACCTGCCCGAGGCGGAGACGGAGCTGGTCGCCGGCTACATGACGGAGTACAGCTCGCTGAAGTTCGCGCTCTACTACCTCGCCGAGTACATCAACATGGTGACCGTCTCGGCGGTGGCCACGACGCTGTTCCTCGGCGGCTGGCGCGCCCCGTGGCCGATCACGGAGTTCTGGGCGGGCGCGAACTCCGGGTGGTGGCCGCTGCTCTGGTTCCTCGGCAAGGTGGTCCTGCTCGTGTTCGGCTTCGTGTGGCTCCGCGGCACGCTGCCACGGCTCCGGTATGACCAGTTCATGCGGCTCGGCTGGAAGGTGCTGCTGCCGGTCAACCTCGTGTGGATTCTCGCGTTGGCCGGTATCAAGACGTTGCAGGGTTCCAACCTGGCCACCCGCGATCGCTGGCTCATCACCGCCGGGGCGGTCGCCCTGGTCCTGCTCATCGCGCTCCTGTGGCCGGCACGACGGGAGCGGCCGGCGCCGACCCTCGACGAGGAGGTCGCGTCCCGGCCCGCCGGCAGCTTCCCGCTGCCGCCGCTCGACCTGCAGGTGCCGCCCAGCCCGCGGGTACGCCGGGCGCTCGCGGAGAAGCAGCCGGCCGGTGTCGGCGCGGCGGACGCCGGCGACACCGACATCGAGAAGGAGAGCTGACATGGGTGCCGTCACCGACTCGGTCAAGGGTTTCGGGGTCACCTTCTCGCACATGTTCCGGAAGGTCGTCACCACCCGGTACCCATTCGAGACCCCCGTCTCCGCGCCGCGTTACCACGGCCGGCACATCCTCAACCGGCACCCGGACGGCCTGGAGAAGTGCATCGGCTGCGAGTTGTGTGCCTGGGCCTGCCCCGCCGACGCGATCTACGTCGAGGGGGCGACCAACACCGAGGAGCAGCGCTACTCACCGGGCGAGCGGTACGCCTCCGTCTACCAGATCAACTACGCGCGCTGCATCTTCTGCGGGCTGTGCATCGAGGCGTGCCCAACCCGCTCGCTGACCATGAGCAACGAGTACGAGCTGGCCCGCGACAATCGCCAGGACCTCATCTTCACGAAGGAGCAGCTGCTGGCGCCGCTGCTGCCGGACATGGAGCAACCGCCGCACCCGATGCGGCTCGGCAACACGGAGAAGGACTACTACGTCGGCGCGCTGACCAATCCCGGGACGAGCGCGGGCGCCGAGCGCGCCCCGTGGTCCGAAGCGCACACGGCGGACGGTTCGGGCACGACTGGAGAGGCGAAATGACCACTGTGCTGGCCGCGGCCGCCGAGGTGAAGGGTGGCGAGGCGGCAGTGTTCTACCTTCTCGCGCCGCTCGCCGTGATCGGCGCCCTCGGCATGGTGTGGGCGCGCAACGCGGTGCACTCCGCGCTCTGGTTGGTGCTCACGATGCTCTGCCTGGGCGTGTTCTACGTTGTCCAGGCCGGCCCGTTCATCGGTCTGGCCCAGGTCATCGTGTACACCGGCGCCATCATGATGCTGTTCCTGTTCGTGCTGATGCTGGTCGGCAGGGACGCCTCCGACTCGCTCATCGAGACGCTGCGTGGCCAGCGGGTCGCCTCCGTCCTGCTCGGTGTCGGCTTCGCCGGGCTGGTCGGCACCGGCGTGTACCGGGCGCTGCAGGACCAGCCCGTGGCGAACCTGGCCGCGGCGAACCGGGACGGCAACATCCAGGGCATCGCCCGCCAGCTGTTCACCAACTACGTGCTCGCCTTCGAGGTCACCTCCGCGCTGCTGATCACGGCCGCGGTCGGCGCGATGATCCTGGCACACCATGAGCGCCGCAAGGGCGAGCGGCTAACCCAGCCGGAGCTGATGCGTGCCCGGTTCGCCCCGGGTAGCTACCCGGCACCCAAGCCCGGGCCGGGGGTGTTCGCCACGTCCGACTCGGCGGCGACACCCGCGATGCTGCCGGACGGTGCGCTGGCCGAGCGCAGCATCTCCAAGATCCTGCCGATCCGCGAGCTGACCTCGTCGGAGACCGCGCCGAAGGGGACCGAGAAGTGACACCGTACTGGTACATCGTGCTCGCCGCGGTGCTGTTCACGATCGGCGCGGTCGGCGTGCTGATCCGGCGCAACGCGATCGTGCTGTTCATGTGCATCGAGCTGATGCTCAACGCGGCGAACCTCGCCCTCGTCACCTTCAGCCGGATCACCGGTAACCTGAGCGGCCAGATCATGGCGTTCTTCGTCATGGTCGTCGCGGCGGCCGAGGTCGTGGTGGGCCTGGCCATCATCATGTCGATCTTCAGGACCCGGCGGTCGGCGAGCGTCGACGACGCCAACCTGCTGAAGTACTAGAGGGGCGCTCGAGTGGAACAGACTGTGGAGTTCGCCGCGGCCACCGGCGCCCTGTCCAGCATGTGGCTGCTCATCGCGCTCCCGGCGGCCAGCGCGGCGGTGCTGCTGCTCGCCGGGCGGCGGGCCGACCGGTGGGCGCCCTGGCTGGGCTGCGGCAGCGTCGGCGCGGCGTTCGTTCTCGGCCTGGTGTACCTCTTCCAGCTGGGCGGCCTCGACCCCCGCGCGGCCGAGCTGAACCTGTACGACTTCATCCACGTCGGCCGCTTCAATGTGGACTTCGGTCTGCTCTTCGACCCGCTGGCCGCGGTCTTCGTCCTGCTGATCACCGGTGTGGGCTTCCTCATCCACGTGTACGCCGTCGGCTACATGGAACACGCCCCTCGCGACCAGGAGCACGAATCGGCGGCCACCGCGAGGCGCCGGTTCTTCGGCTACTTCAACCTGTTCGTGGCCGCGATGCTGACCCTGGTGCTGGGCAACAACTACGTGATGCTCTACCTCGGCTGGGAGGGCGTCGGCCTCGCGTCGTACCTGCTGATCGCGTTCTGGTACTCGCGGCCGTCGGCGACGACGGCGGGCAAGAAGGCGTTCCTCATGAACCGGGTGGGCGACGCCGCATTCGTGCTCGCCATCTTCCTGATGTTCGCCACTCTTGGCACGGTCAACTTCCAGGAGGTCTTCGCTGGCGTCGGCAGGCTCAGCGCTACGACGATCCTCGTGATGGGCCTGCTGCTGCTGCTGGGCGCGACCGGCAAGTCCGGTCAGTTCCCGCTGCAGGCGTGGTTGCCCGACGCGATGGAGGGCCCCACTCCGGTCTCCGCCCTCATCCACGCCGCTACGATGGTCACCGGTGGTGTGTACCTCATCGCCCGGTCAAATCCGATCTTCAGCGCCAACCACACGCTGCAGACCGTGGTGGTCAGCGTCGGCGCGTTGACGCTGCTGATCGGCTGCATCATCGGCTGCGCCAAGGACGACATCAAGCGCGTGCTCGCCTGGTCCACCGTCAGCCAGATCGGCTACATGTTTCTCGGGGTGGGGCTGGGCGGCGCGGCGTACGCGTTGGCGATCATCCATCTGCTCTCGCACGGCTTCTTCAAGGCGGACCTGTTCCTCGGGGCCGGTTCGGTCATGCACGGCATGAACGATCAGGTGGACATCCGCCGGTTCGGGGCGCTGTCCCGGTACCTGCGGATCACCTGGCTCACGTTCGCGGCCGGCTGGCTGGCCATCATCGGCATTCCGCCGCTGTCCGGCTTCTTCACCAAGGAGCCGATCATCGCGGCGGCCTTCGAGCGCGGCGACTGGACCTCATGGCTGTACGGCGGCGCGGCGTTGGCCGGCGCCGCGCTCACCGCGTTCTACATGACGCGGCTTTTCGTGCTCACGTTCCACGGCCCCAAGCGGTGGACCGATAACATCACCGAGCCGCACGAGTCGCCTCCGATCATGACGGTGCCACTCGTCCTGCTCGCTGTCGGCTCCTTCGTCGCCGGCGGTCTGATGGTCTGGCGGGACGGCCTGGTCCACTGGTTGACCCCGGTGCTGGGCGAGGCCGCGGAGCACGAGCCCGTCATCCCGCACGGGTTGATAACCACGCTCTCGATCGTCGTGACCGTGCTCGGCGCCGGGCTGGCGTACTGGCTGTTCCGCGCGGGCACCGCCCTGGAGCCGCAGCCCGCCGGCGTGCTCGTGACCGCGGCGCGAAACAACCTCTACAACGACGCGTTCAACGAGGCGGTCTTCGAGGTGCCGGGCCGGTGGCTCACGAGGGCCCTGGTGTACGTCGATGGCAAGGGCATCGACGGCGCCGTCAACGGCCTGGCCGCCACGGTGGGCGGTGGGTCCGGGCGGCTGCGCCGGTTGCAGACGGGCTTCGTCCGGTCGTACGCGATGTCCATGCTCACGGGCGCGCTGCTGGTCGTGGCCGCCTTCCTCGCAGTCCAGTACGGGTGGTTTGGATGAACGACTTTCCGTTCCTGTCCGTGCTGACGGTGGCCCCGCTCGTCGGCGCCGCGGTGGTCGCGGCCGTGCCGCGTACCCGGTCCGAGTTGGCCAAGCGCGTCGCGCTGGTGTGGTCGCTCGCGGTTCTCGCGCTCACCGTCGTCATGTGGGTCGCGTTCGACGCGGGCGGTCCGCGGTTCCAGTTCCGCGAGTCATACGCCTGGATTCCGGACTGGGGCGTGCGCTTCACGTTCGCCGCCGACGGCATCGCCCTCGTGATGCTGGCCCTCATCGCGGTGCTCATGCCGGTGGTCATCCTCGCGTCCTGGCACGACGCCGAGCCCAGCAGGCGGTCCGTGCCGGTCTACTTCGCGTTGCTGCTGGCGTTGGAGAGCACGATGATCGGCGTGTTCGCGGCCGCCGACGTGTTTCTCTTCTACGTGTTCTTCGAGGTCATGCTCGTGCCGATGTACTTCCTCATCGGCAGCTACGGCGGGCACCAGCGGCAGTACGCGGCCGTGAAGTTCTTTCTCTACTCGCTGGTCGGCGGCCTGTTCATGCTCGCCGCGGTGATCGGCCTGTGGGTGGTCGGCGGGCACACGTTCGACTGGCAGAGCCTGACGCAGATCAACATGGCGACGACCACCGAGCGTTGGCTGTTCCTCGGCTTCTTCCTCGCGTTCGCCATCAAGGCGCCGTTCTTCCCGTTCCACACGTGGCTGCCGGACGCCGGTGGGGCCGCCCCCGCGGGCGCCGCCGCGCTGCTGGTTGGCGTGCTCGACAAGGTGGGCACGTTCGGGATCCTGCGGTACTGCCTGCCGCTGTTCCCCAACGCGTCGAAGTACTTCGCGCCGCTGGCGTTTGCGCTGGCGCTGATCGGCATCATCTACGCGGCGCTGCTCGCGGTCGGCCAGAACGACCTGAAGCGCCTGGTGTCGTACACCAGCATCGCGCACTTCGGCTTCATCGGGGTCGGCATCTTCGCGTTCACCACCCAGGCAGGCACGGGCGCCGTGCTCTACATGGTCAACCACGGCCTGGCGACCGGACTGCTCTTCCTCGTCGTGGGCATGTTGGTGGCCCGCCGCGGCTCGGCCCTCGTCAGCGACTTCGGCGGGGCGGGCACGCTGGTGCCGCTGCTGGCCGGGGTGCTGCTCTTCGCCGGCCTCGCGTCGCTCGCGCTGCCGGGCATGGCGCCGTTCGTGTCGGAGTTCCTGGTGCTGATCGGCACGTTCACGGTGAACAAGACCGTGGCCGTCATCGCCACCTCCGGCATCATCCTCGCGGCCGCGTACGTCCTGTGGATGGTTCAGCGGGCAATGCAGGGCGAGCTGAACCCGACCCTCACCGGGGTGCCGGAGATGCGCCGCGACATCTCCGTGCGGGAGAAGGTCGTCGTCGCGCCGCTGATCGCGCTGATCGTGTTGCTGGGCTTCTACCCGAAGCCCGTGATCGACGTCGTCAACCCCGCTGTCCAGCAGACGCTGCAGCAGGACGTCGGGAAGTCTGACCCCACACCGACCACGGCGAACACGGAGGCGGCGAAGTAATGCAGAACGTCAAGCTCCCCGACATCGACTACGCGGCGCTCGCGCCGATGCTGATCCTGTTCGGGGTGGCCTGCCTCGGGGTGCTCGTCGAGGCGTTCGTGCCGCGGGCGCGGCGGTACCCGGTGCAGCTCGGCCTGTCCCTGCTGGGTCTGGCGGCCGCGGTGATCGCGGTGGTCAACGAGGCGGGAACCCGCAAGCTGACCGCCGGCACCGCGGTCGCGATCGACGGACCGACACTGTTCCTACAGGGCGCCATCGCGGTGCTGGGCATAGTCGCGCTGCTGCTCATCGGTGAGCGGACGCTGGAGACGGGCGGGCCGTTCGTGGCCGCGGCCGCGGTCACGGTGGGTTCGGACGCGGATCGCGAGCAGGCCGCCCGCGATCCGGGCACGACCGATGTCTTTCCGCTGACGTTGTTCGCACTCTCGGGAATGATGCTGTTCGTCGCCGCGAACGACCTGCTGACCATGTTCGTCGCGCTCGAGGTCTTCTCCCTGCCGCTCTACCTGTCGTGTGCGCTGGCCCGCCGGCGCCGGCTGCTGTCCCAGGAGGCCGGGCTCAAGTACTTCCTGCTCGGTGCGTACGCGTCGGCGTTCTTCATCTTCGGCATGGCGCTGGTGTACGGGTTCGCGGGCGCGGTTGACTTCGGCTCGATCCACCGGGCCGCGGTGGCCGGCACGGGCAGCCAGGGCCTGCTGCTCGGCGGGCTCGCGCTGCTCTCGGTCGCCCTGCTGTTCAAGGCCGCGGCGGCGCCGTTCCACGTGTGGACTCCGGACGTCTACCAGGGCGCTCCGACCCCGATCACGGGTTTCATGGCGGCCTGCACCAAGGTCGCCGCGTTCGGTGCGCTGCTCCGCGTGCTGTACGTGGGCTTCGACGGCTCGGCGTGGGACTTTACGCCCGTGCTGGGCGTCGTCGCGATCCTCACCATGCTCGTGGGCGCGGTCCTCGCCGTGACGCAGACCGACATCAAGCGGCTGCTCGCGTACTCGTCGATCGCGAACGCGGGCTACTTGCTCGTCGGCGTGCTCGCCGCGAACAAGCAGGGGCTGTCCAGCACGATGTTCTACCTCGTGGCGTACGGCTTCTCGGTGCTCGCGGCGTTCGGCGTCGTCACGTTGGTCCGCGACGCCGACGGCGAGGCCACCCACCTGTCCCGCTGGGCCGGGCTGGGCCGGCGCTCCCCGCTGTACGCCCTGGTGTTCACGTTCGTCCTGCTAGCCTTCGCGGGTATCCCGCTCACGAGCGGGTTCACGAGCAAGTTCGCGGTGTTCGGCGCGGCGCTGGACGGCGGACAGGTCTGGCTCGTCATCGCGGGCGTCATCACCAGCATGATCCTGGCGTTCCCGTACCTGCGGGTCGTCGTGATGGTGTGGCTGTCCGAGCCGGGCGAGACGACGCCGACCGTGGTCATCCCCGGCGCGCTGACCGCGGCCGCCGTCGTGATCGGTGTGGTCGCCACGCTCGGTCTTGGCCTTGCGCCGTCGCCGCTGCTGGACCTGACGAACCGGGCGGCCGAATTCGTGCGCTGACCCGTATGGCATCGTGGGGGCGTGGCGGCGAGCGGAGCGGGGACGTGAACGAGGCACCCAAGGTGCCCGGTGTCTCGGCCGCCTCACTCGGCATCGAGTTCGCGGACCGTGAACTCGAGGAGGCGGTCGCCGGGACGCTCGCCGAGGTCGAGGTGCAGCTGCGCGAGGGTGTGGCCAGCGCCGATGGGCTGGTGGACGAGGCCGCGAAGCATCTGGTCGAGGCGGGCGGCAAGCGGTTCCGGCCGTTGCTCGTCGCGTTGGGCGCGCACTTCGGAGATCCGCGGGGCGCGTTCGTCGTGCCGGCCGCGGTCGTCGTGGAGCTGACCCACCTCGCGACGCTCTACCACGACGACGTGATGGACGAGGCGGAGGTGCGCCGCGGGGCCCCGAGCGCCAACTCGCGGTGGACCAACTCGGTGGCCATCCTCGTCGGTGATTACCTGTTCGCCCGCGCCGCGGACATCGCGGCCGACCTGGGCCCCGAGGCGGTACGGATACAGGCCCGCACGTTCTCCCGGCTGGTGCACGGGCAGATCGCCGAGACTGTCGGCCCCCGGCCCGGCGACGACCCCACCGCGCATTACCTCACCGTCATCGGGGACAAGACCGGGTCGTTGATCGCGACGTCCGCCCGCTTCGGCGCGATGTTCGGCGGCGCGCGGTCCGAGCACGTCGAGGCCCTTGCGGGGTACGGCGAGGCGATCGGCGTCGCGTTCCAGCTCTCCGACGACCTGCTCGACATCGCGTCGGAGTCCCGGCAGTCGGGCAAGACGCCCGGCACCGACCTGCGCGAGGGTGTCCCGACGCTGCCGGTGCTGTACGCGTGCGCCTCCGACGATGCCGATCCGGCCGCGGTCCGGCTCCGCGAGATCCTGTCGGCCGGCCCGGTGAACGATGACGGGTTGCACGCCGAGGCGCTCGGCCTGCTGCGCGACTCGGCCGCGCTCAAGCGGGCGCGAGAGACCGTCCGCAGTTTTGCCGAGGAGGCCCGGGACCGCCTCGCCCCGCTGCCGGCCGGCGCACCCCGCCGGGCGATGGAGTCGCTATGCGACTTCATCGCCGACCGCACGAGCTGACCTTCGGCGCCAGGCCATCCCGCGATTTCGATGATCAGGCGGCCGGCCGGTCGGCCAGCAGGAGGCGCTGACCGAGGAGCATGCAGCCGGCCGAGCACACCATCGCCGCCGCGCCGGTGAGCCAGGCCGACGGATAGCCGGCATACGCCGCCACGCCGCCGAACGCGAGCGGGCCGAGGCAGCCGCCGGCGTACACCCCGGTCTGGGTTATCGACGTGGCCGCGGCCGGAGCCTGCGGATGCAACCGGACCACGGCGAAGTTCATCAGCCCCGGCCACGACCAGCCGAGGCCGAACCCGAGCAGTACGCCGGCTGACAGCGCGGCGGCACCGGGCAGGGCGAGCAGCGCGAGGCCGACCGCGCCGGCGGCGAGTAGCCCGGCGATGACGGTGACATGCCCTCCGCTGCGACGGTCCGCGAACCAGCCGCCGACCAGCCGGCCGAGCACGCACGCCGCGCTGCCGAGCGTCAGCATGAGTCCGGCCAGCCCGGGCGCCACGCCCCGGCTCGCCGCCGAGTCCACCAGGAAGGTCGCCAGTGCGCTGGCCGCACCGGCCGCCAGCGCGGCGGCCGCGCCGATCACCACGAGGGCGGTGGTCGCCTGGTCGACCTCGGCGAGGGTCGCGGTCGGCGTGACGTCGCGGCCGTCCGTTGGCACCAGCAGCCATGCGGCCAGCGCGAGCGCGGATGCCAGCGCAAACGCCCAGCGCCAGCCCACGGTCAGCGCGACGGTGGGCACCGCGGCGCCCGCGAGCAGTGTGGACAGGGGGATCGCCGACTGCTTCACCCCGAACGACAGGCCCTGCCGGCCGGCCGGTATGCGTGCGGCGAGCGCGGCGTTGCTGGCCAGCTGGCCGAGGGCGTTGGCGGCCGCGCTGGCGGCGAGCAGCGCGACCAGGGCAACGAGCGACCGGGCGAGCGTCGCGATGCCCAGCAGGCTCGCCGAGGCGAGCGCGATCCCGGCACGGGCAGTCGCGACCGGGCCGAACCGCTCGACGAGCCCGCCGGCGGGTACCGACGCGATCGCGCTCACTCCAAAGTAGACCGACACGGCCAGGCCTAGCCCGGCGGGGGAGAATCCCAGCTCATCGGCTATCTGTACGGCGAGGCCACCGACGAGGAAGACCGGGGCGACGCAGGCGACGGTGGTCGTCACGGCGCCGGCGGCGGTACGGATCTCGGACATCGGGGATGACCGTACGGCATCTACCGGTACGAACGTACGGTGGCGATCGCCACACTGTGCGTCGCCACATCGGACGTGCTCGGTCCGATTGGCCATTTCCCGGAGCGAGACATTTTCATATGGTGTAAGTCCACGGCGGCGGAGGTGCTTGTGCGTGATCCTCTCGCGGAACCCTCGGACTTGATACGCAGCGTCTCCCGTGCGTTGCGCGTGCTGGAGGCGGTGGGCCGGGCCTCGAAGGGGCTGACGGTCAAGCAGGTGGCCCGACGATGCGACCTGACCGTGGCCACGACCTACCACCTCGTACGCACGCTCGCCTACGAGGGCTATGTGATCCGGCGTGAGGACGGCACGTACATCGTCGGGCTCGAGGTGGCGGACCGGTATCGCGAGCTCGTCGCGGCGTTCCGCGGGCCGGCTTCGGTCGGTGAGGCGCTGCGGCAGGCCGCGACGGAGAGCGGGTACAGCCAGTACCTGGGCCGGTTTGTGGGCGGCCGGGTAGCGATCACCGCGCTCGCCGAAGGCAACCGGTCGCCACACCTCGAGGAACTGGCGGTCGGATTCGACGAGGGTGCCCACGCCACCGCGCTCGGCAAAAGCCTGCTCGCGACGCTCACTCCGGACCAGCGGTTCCGGTACCTCAGGGAGTCGGGGATGAGGCCGTTCACGTCCGCGACCCTGACCAGCACGGACGCGTTCGAGGCCGACCTCGCGGCCGGCGAGCGGCGGGGGATGCAGATCGAGGTCGGGCAGTACCGCACCGGGGTGGCGTGCGCCGCGGTCCTCGTCAACGCCGACCGCGAGATGGAGCGCCGGGTCGTCCTCGCCTGCTCGATGCCCGCGGGGGAGATGATGACCTCGGCGCGCGCGGTGCGTACCGGCCTGCTCGCCACGGCCCGCACGATCTCCGACGCGCTCGGCACGGACTTCTGACCTACACCAGCGTGGCCTGGATCACGACCTGACCTGCCTGAACCGGTATGCGTCGGTGTGCGTGACACTGGACGGAGACGCAAGAAGGGCGGTACCGCTTGACCGATGAGGACGCGGAACTGCTACGTGCGCTGCAGAGCGAGCACGGCGAGGCGCTGTTTGCCCACGCCCTCCGGCTGACCAGCGGGGACCGGCAGCGTGCCGAGGACCTCGTCCAGGAGACGTTGCTGCGGGCCTGGCGGCATCCGGACGCGATGGACCCGGCGCACGGCTCGGTGCGGGCGTGGCTGTTCACGACCGCCCGGCACCTGGCGATCGACGCCTGGCGGCGGCGTACCTCCCGCGTCGGCGAGGTGGTCACGGACGTGTTGCCGGAGCCGTCCCCGACCGTGGACGAGACCGACCGAGCGGTCGAGGCGTGGACCGTCGCCGAGGCGCTGGCCCGGCTCTCGGCCGCGCACCGGGACGTGCTCGTCGAGTGCTTCTACCGGGGGCGCTCGGTCGCCGAGGCGGCGGCACGGCTCGGGGTACCGCCCGGGACGGTGAAGTCGCGCACGCACTACGCGTTGCGCTCGTTGAGGCTCGTACTGGAGGAGATGGGGGTGACGCAATGAGGTGCCCGTACGCGCATGAGGACGGCGCGTACGTCCTCGGTGCGCTGTCCCCGGCCGAGCGGGCCGAGTTCGAGCGCCATCTCGCGGCTTGCCCGGCATGCCGGCGCGCGGTGGCCGACCTCGCCGTGCTGCCCGGCCTGCTCAGCCGCCTGCCAGCGCCGGAAGAGGCGGCGAGCTACGCCGCCACCGCGTCACCCGGCGAGCGGGCGGAGTCCTCGGACTCCCCACTGCCGCGCCTGCTGGAGGCCGCGGCCGCGACCCGGCGCCGGGAGCGCCGCACCCGGTCCTGGCGCGCCGCGTTGGCGGTGTTCGCCGCGGCTAGCCTCGCCATCGTCGTCGGCTTCGGCGTCGCCGGGTTGAGCCGAGACGACGGGGGACGGTCGACCGCCATAGCCACACCCTCGCGCACGCCCACCGTCAGCCTCGTAGCGATGAAGCCGGCGCCGAACGCGCGCGGCCCGGTGACCGCTCAGGTCGGCCTGGCGGCCACCAGCGGTGGCACCGAGGTCATCATGCACTGCACGTACCGGGCGGGTTCCGACTACACGAAGGCCTGGACGTTGCGGCTCGTCGCGTACGGGCCGCGCGGCGCGACCGAGCAGGTCGGCTCCTGGATTGCCGGGCCGGGCGACGTCGTGGATCTGACCGGGATCACCCGGTTCCGGCTCGATGAGCTGGTACGGCTGGTCCTGGTCAAGGGCGACGGGGCGCAGCTACTGACCTACGACGTCACGTGATCGCCGTCAGCCGAACGCCGCCGGGTCGATGCGAGCGGTGAGCGGGTCCGTCAGCTCCAACGGGACGCCCGGCGCGCCGGCCGCGTGCTCGACATAGTGCTCGCCGTCCAACCGGAAGAGTTGGAGGAGCACGCCGCCGTCCTGCTCGACGAGCAGGCACCAACCAATGCCCGCCTCGGCGTACAGCTGCATCTTGAGGACCCGGTCGATGGCCGGGTTGCCCGGTGAGACGATCTTGCAGACGAGCCGGACGTGCTCGACATCCACCACCGCCCGGTTGGGATCGATCGGCGTCACGATGGCAACGTCGGGGATCGGAATCCGGCCCTTCTTCAGCCGAATGTTGATCGCCTCATACACCTCGAGGCCCGAGCTCCTCGCGGGCCCGTCGAGGGCGTTGGCCAGGAGGCGGGACAGATGCTGGTGTCTGGGGGTGGGGGCAGGCGTCACGAGCAGGCTCCCGTCGAAGAGCTCCAGGCGATCCTTGGTCTCGCCCAACTCGAGGTAGTCCTCCTCGGTCCACGGCAATCCGCGATCACCTAGCACTGCCGCGGTCACGGTGGTCACCTCCGCATGCTCGGACGCCAAGCCGACATTTTGAAACACCCGTTGTGCGTCACGGGCCGGTCAGCTCCATCCAGCGCTCGGGCTGGGACAGCGGGGTAAAGCCGTGCTTGGCGTACAACCCGTGGGCGTCCGCGGTGGCGAGCAGGATTCGTCGCACGCCGCGCGCCCGCAGCTCGTCCCGTGCGACGCCGACCAGCCACGAGCCCAGGCCGCGCCCCCGCTCGGCCCGGTCGACGTACACGTCGCAGAGCCAGGCGAACGTCGCGGAGTCGGTCACCGCGCGGGCCACCGCGACCTGCGTCCCGTGCGGCGCGTACACCCCGAACAGCAACGAAGCCTGGGCCGCCCGCACGACGACGTCGCGCGGGCGGCCGAGGGCCCAGTACGCGTCGGTCGAGAGCCAGCGATGCACCCGGTCCAGATCAAGCCGGGCCGGATCGGTCGAGATCTCGTACCCATCCGCGCGGGTAGTCGTCAGCACGTCGCAGAGGCTATTCGCGCCCACCGAACGGGTCGCGGGCCAATCCCCGCAGCGTGGCCACCGGGGTAGCCTCCGTCGGTCGGTGTCGGCCTATCGTATGAGTCACGACGCCGTCGCATTGGGGAGGGTGGATGCCGTCGCGGCAGGACCAGCTCCACTCGTACCAGTTCATGGTGCAACGGGTTGTGGCCGCGCTGGTCGTGCGGGAGACCGACCCGCCGCAGTCCCCGTTCCGGCGCGCCGCGGGCGCCACCTTGGCGAGCGTGCTCGTCGCCGCGATCGTGCTCGGCGGTGTCGGTGTGTACGGCGTGGTCGTGGGGGGCGGCTCACAACGGTGGCGTGACACCTCCGCCGTCATCGTCGAGAAGGAGTCGGGCGCCCGGTTCGTCTACCGGGGCGACAAGCTTCACCCGGTCCTCAACTACGCATCCGGCCTGCTCATCGTCGGAAGCTCCCGGCCGAAGACCGTGCTTGTCTCGCGCAAGTCCATCGAGGGCGTTCCGCGGGGCACCGCGCTGGGGATCCCAGACGCGCCGGACAGCCTGCCCGCGCCGGAGCGGCTGGTGGGCTCGCCATGGACGGTCTGCTCGGGTGCCGTGATCGAGAACGGCAGCAGTGCCACACGATCGATGCTGTACGTGGGCGACCAACCGAGTCGTGGCACGCCGCTGGGCGACAAGGCCCTCCTGGCCCGAAACGACGACGACTCGTACCTGATCTACCGCAACCGGCGCCACCTCGTTCACGACGCGGCCACGGTGCTGGCGGCGCTGGGATGGACAACCGCCCGGCCGGTGCCGGTCTCCTCGGCCCTGCTGAACATGCTCGACGTCGGCCGAACCCTCGAACGGATCCGCATCGACCGCCGCGGCGCCCCGTCCCCGGTCGCCGCCGGGGCGAAGATCGGCCAGGTATTCATCACCGAGCTGCAGGGCGGGGGCCGGCAGTACGCAGTCGCGGTCGAGGACGGTCTCGCCCCGATCACCCAGGTGCAGGCGGACATCGTCCTCACCGATCCGCGCACGGCCTCGCGTGTCGGCCAGAGCGAGCCGACCGAGATGTCGCAGAGCGACTTTGCGCGCGCCCACAAGTTGCCCGCGATCGGGGTGTCCGGCGGGACGGCCCCGTCGACCACTCCCGACCTCGCGAACGCCGAGGGCGCGATCTGTGCAGTTATCGAGGGTGACACCGGAGTGTCGGTGGTCCGGACCGGTGTGGCCGTTCCCTACCCCTCGGATGCGGTGCGGACCGCGTCCCGCACGTCGTCCGGGACCGTGCTCGCGGACTACGTATTCGTCGCGCCCGGCCGGGGTGCCGTGGTGCAGGCCGCGAACGGCCCCGATGGCGGGGGCGCGATCTCGGTCGTCACCGATCTCGGTCAGCGCTATCCGGTCGCGGGTCCAGCCGTGCTGGGCATGCTCGGGTACGGCGACATCCGGCCCGTACGACTGCCCACGTCGGTCGTGGCGCTGCTGCCGAGCGGCCCCGCCCTTGATCCCGAGCAGGCGGCGGCGCCGGTCGCCGCACAGTGACGGTTATCCACAGGCACCACAACGGGGCTACCGCGGGGTGGGGCGATTCGCTACCGTCGGCGACGGAGAAGAACGGGGCGGGGGAACGCGGGGGCGGAGCCCCCCGCGGGTGGCGCAGGGTCCACACTGGACTCTCGAAAGTTGCGCACGACGACAAGAGAGCGGGGTGACACTGGGGTGGCTCAGAGCACACAGGCGCAGGCCGCGGTGATGGAGCGGACGGCCGCCAGGTTCGAGCAGGTCAACGAGGCGCTGCAGGGCATGCTCCGGCAGCTGATGTCCGAGCTGGAGGCGCTGCAGTCGGCCTGGCGCGGCGCCGGTGGCCGGTCCTTCGAACAGGTCAAGATGGCCTGGGCGAGCGACCAGGAGGCACTGCAGCGCGCATTGCGCGAGACCGCCGGCGCTATTCGCACCGCCGGCCGGCAGTACGACGCGTCCGACACCGAGGCGGCTAGCCGGGTCGCCCAAACCAACCACGGCGGCATGTCGCTGCCGCTGTAGACACCTGGGGAGGGTGCGTCCGATGGGCGATGTCATGTACATCAACTTTCCCGCGCTTCAGAAGGCCAGCGCGGACATTCAGGCGGCGCTCAACACCATGGAGTCCCAGCTCGGCGAGCTCGAACGCGACGCCGCGCCGTTGGTCGCCACGTGGGACGGCGACGCGAAGGCCGCGTACGAGCAGCGCCAGGCGCGCTGGCGGTCGGCCGCGGCCGACCTGTCCGCGATGCTGCGCGACATCAAGGTCGCCGTGGACGACTCCGCCGCCGACTACCTGCAAACGGAGAAGAAGAACACCCAGCTCTTCGAGTGAGCGGGCTACGCTCGCGGGCTCGTAGGGTGTGCGGCGGTCCGGTGCGCGGCGGCCCGGCGTGCGGCGGCCCGGCCCGCGGTGGCCGGGCGCCATCGCCGTCGTACGCCGCTGGGCAGCACCACCGAGCCGAGGGTCGCGAGCGCAGCCGCGGCCGCACCGGCCAGCGCGAACCACAACGCCCGCTCGCGGGCCCGTTCCGAGCGTGCTCGCGCGGCCGCGGCCGCCGGATCGACCCGGGGCGGCGGAAGCGGCGCCGGTCGGTTCACCTGCGACGAGCCGATCAGGTCGACCGCCGCACGGTAGGGGTCGACCACGCCCGCGCCGTACGCCGCGCTGTCCCGTCCGCCCGGCGACGGGTCAGCCGTCGCCTCGAGGCGACGCCGTACGTCCGCGGCGGACAATCCGGCGTGGAGCCGGCGGATGAGGGCGGCGGCCGCCGAGACGAACGGCGCGGCGTAGCTGGTGCCACTTTCGATGGCGTGCCCGCGCCCCGGCGTCGCCACGGTGACGCCGCCGCCGGGCGCCACGATGTCCACATACGACCCGACTTGCGAAAACTCCTCGCGAAGCCCGTCCTGGCCGATGGCGCCCACGCCGATAACGGAGTCGTACGCCGCGGGATAGGGCCGCGGATCCCTCTGCTGGTGCAGGTTCCCGACGGCCGCGACCACGACCACGTCCTTCGCGATCGCATAGCGGACCGCCTCGCGGACGGCGGGCACGTCCTCGTAGAGCACGACGGAGAGATTGAGGACGTCGGCGCCGTGATCGGCGGCCCAGCGGATCGCCTCGGCGAACCGTGCCGGGCTGACCGTTCGTCCAGAGGCCTCACCGTTGATGACCTCCTGCTCGCTCACGCGTACCGGAAGAATCTCGGCGCCCGGCGCGATCCCGCGCAGGCCCATGCCCTCGGTCTTCGTCGCGGCGATGATGCTCGCGACCGCGGTGCCGTGCCCGACGCAGTCCAGCCGCCCGTCATTGCCGGGCCCGGGGTCGAGGAAGTCCTTGCCCGGCAGCACGCGCCCACGAAGCTGCGGATGTCGAGCGTCCACGCCGGAGTCGATGACCGCGACGACCACGCCGCGCCCGTCCGTGATCGGCACCAGACGGTCGCTCGCGAACCAGCGCTGCGCCCAGGGCACCGCACGAATCGGCTGCGTCTGTTCGGGCGGGGACGCGCACGACGCCGCGGCGTACGCGGGAGGGGGCGAGGCGACCGTGGCGGCGGCCGCCGCGAGCAGGCCGGCGATCGCGAACAGGGTCCTGCCGCCACGCATCCGGGAGCCCTTCATCTCGTACCTTCGGCATCGGATGCTATCGACGTATCGCTGAAAATTGGGACCACGGGCGGCTATTCGTGATCTTGCTGGCACCTTGTAGGTTGTACGCGATGCTTCTGGCCCGATTCGGCGGAGGGAGGTGGCCGTGAGCGAGTGGGCGCCGACGACCGAGGCCGAGATCGCCATGCGCGACGCGTTGCGCGCTGGCGACCAGGAACTTTACTTCCGCATCCTGGCGCGGACGGAGCTGCTGCTGCCGGTGTCGTCCGACGCGCTCGCGGGCCGCACCACGATGGGCTGGGGCACCTGGACGACCAACGGGCGCACGCACGTGCTGGCGTTCACCTCGAGCGAGGCGCTGCGGGCCTGCCTGGCCGAGCACGCCGGCTCGGCCCGGCGCATGCCGTACCACGAGCTCGCCGGCAGCTGGCCCAACCTGGACTGGTGGCTGGCGGTCAACCCGGGTCTGCCGATCGAGGGCTACCTGCCGGCCTGGTTCGTTTCCCAACTTGCCCGCGGGGATGTCCGCCTGCCGGGCCGCTCACTGGGTGCCGCTGCCCGGCTTGAGCGGCCCGGCACGGCCGGCCGAGCGCGGGCCACCGCGGCGGTCCCTCTTCGCACGGTACCGAGGCAGACGAGGCCGGAGCCGCCGGAGGAGGCTCCGGCGGGCGGCCGAGTGCGGCCGGGCGCCAACGGTATGTCGGGTAGGCCGACCGTCGCTCCGCCGCTAGCCGGATCACCCGGAACGGCCGCGCCGGCCGCCGCGGGCGCGAACGGGCAACCCGCGTTCGCGGGTGCCGAACTGCCGATCGACCAGCCGATCGCCTCGCGAGGCGTCGGGGCGTCGGCCCGGGCTACCGTTCCCGCTCCGCAGGTCAGTCCAGGACCGCAGCCGGCCGTGCCGGAGACGTCGTCACGGGCGGCCGTGGAGCCGTCGCGCGCGCTTGCGGAGCCGTCGGGGGCGGCCGCGGAGCCGCTGCCCATCTCGGACCCGCTGGCCGCGCTGGAGCCGCTGACGGCTCGACGACCGCCCACCGACCCGGAATCGCCGCCCACGTCGGCGTCGGCGCCCGAGCCGGCATCGCGGGCGCCGGACGCTCCCACCCTGTCGCGCACGACATCTCCGGTCGACCGGGTGCCGCCGCCGTTCGAGCCGGCCAACGATGTCGAGGAGAGCCTGCTGGCGGCGGCCGGGGACGGCAACACCGACTCGTTCCTCTCCACCCTGCTGTTGGCTCGCGTGTTGGTGCCGCGCCAGGCCGGAGCCACGGCCGGGGTGCGCCCGGGTGACCCCGGTTTCGCCTGGCGTACCGAGCTGATCGACGGTGACCGGTATGTCGTGGTGTTCACCTCCCACGCTCGACTGACCGAGCACATGACCGCGTCCGCAACGGCGGACGAGGCCGGCGACGCCGTCCCGGTCAGGTTTGTGCGTTTGATTCGCGCCTGGCCGGACGAATCCTGGTCGTTCGCGGTCAATCCGGGTAGCCCGGTCGGCGCTACCCTCCCTGGTGACCAGATCGTCGCGTTGGCGAGCTGGGCGGCCGAGGTCGGGCTCGGCGACGACGAAGACGATCAGCGTGCCGAGCAGCCGATCGAGGCGGCACCGGCCGCACAAACGCCCGCGCCTCCGCCGGAGCGGCCGCGGCCCACGATGATGCAGAAGGCCGTCGCCCCGACGCAGGTCACGTACTACCTCGAGCGGGGCTATGACCGGGTCTCCGGCTTCGTCCACCGCGTCGACGAGGTCGCTCACCTGAAGACGCCCGCCAAGCTGCACGTCGCGCTGGGCCTCGGATACCCGAACTCGCCGTTTTCTCCGGATGCCCCCGAGGTGTACGCGCTGCGCTGGCCCGCGTACCGGCCGAGTCTCTACCGCATCCCGTACGGCGGGCAGACCGAGGCCGCGATGCGCGCGATGGAGGGTTGGGTCATTGAACGGCCACCGTTCCGCGGCAACGGATTCGCTCCCGGCGACAGCAACGACGTGATCGCCGAGTTCAAGGTCGACAGCGTACGACTGCCGCACGGGGCCCAGCTGTGGCGTGTGACGCCGGACGGTGCCGACGAGCTCGTCGCGGTGCTCGACGCCGACGGACCGATCTGGCGACCGGTGGTCGAGCCGTGATCCGGGACGGCTATGTGGCCGTATGGCACGGTCGGGAGTTCGAGGCGAGCCCGGACGGGGACTCCGTGCGCATCTACCAGGCGCAGCCCGGCGATGGGTTCGACGAGGTACGGGTCGGCCGGTTCGTCCGCGTCGTCCCGGCCGTCGAGGTGGACGATCTGGCGTACGTCCGGACCACCTGCTCCTGGAAGGGTGAACCGTTCATCGTGCTCGGCCAGCACGAGTCCTGGCTGCGGGTGGAGTACGCGGGCGGTCGCTGGCCGATCGCGGAGTCCATGCAGTTGGAGGAGTTCGACTTCGGCGTCTACCAGGGCTGGGCGCCCGCCGCCGAGGTCGTCGACCTCCGCGAACACCGCATCTGACCGCAGAAGATCGACGCAGTCTTGCAGAGGTCGCGTGATCAACATGGGTTTACTCCGCAACCCGTGCGAGTTTGCGGTGATGTTGGGGGTGGTCAGGACTTCGCCCAGCGCAGGATCTCGCCGGCGATGAGGTCGGGCGTCTCCACGTGCGGAAAGTGTCCGACGTCGGGCAGCAGGCGCCACTCGTAGCCCGCTATGACGTACCGACCCGAGCCCTGCGCGGTCCGCGGCAGAATGGCGGTGTCAACCGCGCCGTGCAGCTGGAGCGTCGGCGTGATGATCGGCTGCTGGAGCAGGCGCACGAAGCGGTACCCGTGCAGGCGTAGCACCGACCGAAAGGCCCACCGGTACGCCTCGAGCGCGCAGAACGCCACCTGCGGGATCTGCATGGCCTCTCGGCACTTGTCCGAGTACGCGGTGAAGTCGTCGGTACCCGCCCACGTCGGCCCGGTCCACCGGCGCAGCAGATCGCCGACCAGCGCCGCGTCGTCGCGGGTCAGGACGTGCTCGTAGCGCGGGATCTGGAAGCGCAACGTGGGCGCCGCGGCGGCGAACTGCCCGCGGGGATCGGAGACCAGCGCCGCCCGCAGCCGCAGGGGGTGCGCGGCACCGATGACGACCAACCGCTTGACCATGTGCGGATGGAACGCGGCGGCGGTCCACCCAGCCATGCCGCCGAAGCCCGCCCCCACCACGATGGCGGAGCGCTCCCCGAGGGCCCGGATCAACCCGGTCACGTCCGCGGCCATGGTGTACCCGTCGTAACCGCGCGGAGGCTTGTCACTCGCGCCGTACCCCCGCACGTCCACCGCGACGGCCCGGAAGCCGGCGCCCGCGACCGCTGGCAGGATGTCGTGCCAGGCCCACCAGAACTCCGGGAATCCGTGCAGGAACAGCACAAGCGGACCCGCCCCGGCCTCGACGACGTGGAAGCGGCTGCCGTTCGCGCTGACGAACCGGTGTGTCCACGCACCGTCCAGCAGGACACACGACTCGTCGACGGAAGACCTCATGGCGCCCAGCCTAGGGCCTACCGTGCCGAAGGAGTCTCGGCCTCCGATTACCGTGCAGGGATGAGCACCCGCCTCGAGCTTCCCCTACCGCTCATCTCCGTCGCCGGAACCCCCGCGGATTGGGGCGCGGCGTACGGCGCCGCCGCCAGCGCCCTGATCGACGCGAACCTTGACCTGTACCGCCGTCGGTTCGCCGACGAGGCGGGCCTGGACATCGCAGCCGTCCGGGCGGCCGGCGCCGCGTTCCGGTCGACCACCGCGGCGCTGCTGCCGCGCATCGGTGCCGCGTTGGACGGCGTTGCGGAGGGCGCAGGCGTACGCGTCGAAGATCTTTACGCTCTCAACGGGCGCAGCGAGCTCCTGTACGGCGCCCGGGGTACCGCATCGCCGGATGGGCGGGACGGCGGCTGCACCGCGGTGGGTGTGCTCGGCACCCACACCGCGAGCCGGCGGCTGCTGCTCGGCCAGAACTGGGACTGGCATCCGGACCAGCGGGACGCGATGGTGCTCCTCGCCACCCGCGACGAGCGCGGGCACGCGGTGCTGACGCTCGCCGAGGCCGGAATGCTGGCCAAGGCGGGCATCAATTCGGCCGGCGTCGGCGTCTGCGTCAACCTGTTGGGCTGCGACCGGGACGGGCTGCCGCTCGACGGGGCGGCGCCCGGTGTGCCGTACCACGTCCTGCTGCGCGCCGCACTTGAGGCCGACAGCCTGACGTGGGCACTGCGCGCGGTGCTGCGGTTGCCGCGCAACACCTCGATGAACATGCTGCTCGGCCAGGCGGCGTCGGACCCGGGCGACTCGGCGGGCGACGAGCTGATCGACCTGGAGGTCGCTCCCGGGGACGCCGGGTGGCTGCACCCGCGCGGCGGGCTGCTCACCCACGCGAACCACTTCGAGACCAGCCTGGCCGTGTACGACACGATCAAGGACTGGGGTGGTTCGTCGCTGTTCCGGGCGGCACGGGCGCGGCGGCTGCTCGAGGAGCCCGCACAGGCCGGCAAGGTCACCGAAGACGACCTCGCGGCCGTCTTGCGCGACCACGCGAGCTTCCCGCACGCCATCTGCCGCCACGTTGACGAACGCGACACTCCGGCCGACCGGTCGGAGACCGTCTACTCGATCCTGCTCGACCCCGGCGCGCGACGGTTCGGCATCGCCGCCGGGCCGCCCTGCAGGCACGAATACGCCTGGGTGGACCTATGACCACGGCCAACGTCAGCCAGACCGCCCGCGGTCCTCTGTGGACGACGACGCGGCGGACGGAAAGCGCCCGACCCGCGGTGTCGCGGGGACGGGCGCCGTCGTGAGCTGCTTCGGAGTCAGTCCTCGTCGGACTTGCCGGACTTGAGCCCGGCCGAGATGAGGTCCATGACCGTGGAGTCCTGCAGCGTGGTCACGTCGCCGAGCGACCGGTTCTCCGCGACGTCTCGCAGCAGCCGCCTCATGATCTTCCCGGACCGCGTCTTCGGCAGCTCGGGTACCAACATGATCTGGCGCGGCTTCGCGATCGGACCGAGCGTCTTCGCCACGTGGTCGCGCAGCTCCTTCGTCAGCGCCTCGCCCTCGGCCGGGTCCTCGACGCCGCCGCCCCGCAGGATCACGAACGCCACGATGGCCTGGCCGGTCGTGGGGTCGGTCGCGCCGACCACCGCGGACTCGGCGACCTTCAGGTGCGACACGAGCGCGGATTCGACCTCGGTCGTCGATATGTTGTGCCCGGACACGAGCATGACGTCGTCGACGCGGCCGAGCAGCCACAGGTCGCCGTCGGCATCCTTCTTCGCCCCGTCGCCGGCGAAGTAGTAGCCCTGGTCGGCGAAGCGAGACCAGTACGTCTCGATGTACCGCTCGTCGTCGCCCCAGATCGTGCGCAACATCGCCGGCCATGGCTCGGTCAGCACCAGGTAGCCGCCACCGCCGTTGGGAACCGCGTTGCCCTGTTCGTCTACGACGTCCGCTCCGATGCCCGGCAGCGGGGTCATGGCGCTGCCCGGCTTCGTCGCGGTGACACCGGGCAGCGGCGAGATCATGATGGCGCCGGTCTCGGTCTGCCACCAGGTGTCGACGATCGGCAGCCGCCCGCCGCCGATGTGCTCCCGATACCACATCCACGCCTCGGGGTTGATCGGCTCGCCGACCGTGCCCAGCAGGCGGAGCGAGGTCAGGTCGAACTGCGCGGGGACGTCGTCACCCCACTTGGCGAAGGTGCGGATGGCGGTCGGCGCGGTGTAGAGGATGGTGATCCCGTACTTCTGGATCAGCTCCCAGAACCGGCCGCGGTGCGGGGTGTCCGGGGTCCCCTCGTACATCACGCTGGTGACGCCGTTCGCGAGCGGGCCGTACACGATGTACGAGTGTCCCGTGACCCAGCCGATGTCGGCCGTGCACCAGTACACGTCGGTCTCGGGCTTGACGTCGAAGACCGCGTGATGCGTGAACGCCACCTGCGTGAGGTAGCCGCCGGTCGTGTGCAGGATTCCCTTGGGCTTCGCGGTCGTGCCGCTGGTGTAGAGGATGTACAACGGGTGCTCGGCGTCGAGGGGCTGCGCCACGTGCTGGTCGCTCGCGGTCTCGACGACGTCGTGCCACCAGAGGTCACGACCCTCGGTCCAGTCGACCTCCTGGCCGGTGCGCCGGACGACGAGGACGTGTTCGACACTCGGGCACTCGCCGACCGAATCGTCGACGGTCGGCTTGAGCGCGGACGGGTTGCCGCGCCGATACCCGCCGTCGGCCGTGATGACCACCTTGGCACTCGCGTCCTGGATCCGGCCCGCAAGCGCGTCCTTGCTGAATCCGCCGAACACGACGCTGTGCGTCGCGCCGATCCGGGCGCAGGCGAGCATCGCGACCGGCAGCTCCGGGACCATCGGCATGTAGATTGCGACCCGGTCGCCGGCTCGCACGCCGAGGTCGGTGAGGGCGTTGGCCGCCTGGCACACCGAACGGTGCAGGTCCGCGTACGTGAGTGTCCGCGTGTCGCCCGGCTCGCCCTCCCAGTGGTACGCGACCTTGTCACCTCGGCCGGCCTCGATGTGCCGGTCGAGACAGTTGTACGCCATGTTGAGCTGCCCACCCACGAACCACTTCGCGAACGGTGGGTTGGACCAGTCGAGGACGGTGTCCCACTCGCGCGCCCAGTCCAGACGGCGGGCCTGACGCTCCCAGAACCCGAGGCGGTCCCGCTTGGCCTGCTCATAGGCGTCCGCCTTGATATTCGCCTCGGCAGCGAGCTCTGCCGGCGGTGGGAACTGCCGGGTCTCCTGCAGCAGGTTCTCCAAGGTCTCGCTCATATGACGTCGCTCCTCGTGCCTCGCGATGTGATCCGGGCCTTCGCTACGGAGGTTAGTGGGGGGTTGCTGCGCCCGCGACCGTCGGATCGCCGGGCGGACCGGTCGGCGCGCCCGGCGGCTCCCGGTCGGTCCGGCGCCGGATGTCAGGATCGGGCCGGTTGCTACGGTGACCCACCGTGATCGCCGACCCGCTGGCGCCGTTGCTCGACCTCGCCGACGTGCCGGCCTGGCTCGCCGAGGCGCGCGCCCGGGTGGACCGGGCGATGCGACACCGCGCGTTGCGGCGGCGCGGTGGCCGCGTCGCGGCCGAGGTGAGCCTGCGGTCCGCGGTGGCCAGCGCCGCGCTGGAGGGCCGCGGGTACGCGCCGGACGACCTGGCCGCCGGAACGATCACCGACCCGGTCGCCCAGGGTGCGTTGCGGGTCTCGGAGGCCCTCGGCGTCCTCGCAGATCGCTGGCCCCGTGCGCCCCGGCAGGTGCTCGCGCGGCTGCACGTGCTCGCGGCTCGCGGCGTGGTCGGCGACGCCGAGCTGGGACGCCCGGTGCCCGATCCGGCCGTTCCCGCGCGCCTGGACACCCTGTCTGGGCTGGTCGCGGGCGGCTCGACAGTCGACCCGGTGGTACGCGCCGCGGTCGTGCACGGCGAGCTGCTCGGGTTGCGCCCCTTCGCGGGACCGTACGGCGTGGTCGCGCGCGCGGCCGCGCGCCTGACCCTGATCTCCTCGGGCTTCGATCCGCGCGGGCTGCTGGCCATCGACGTCGGTCACCACGAACGAGAGCCCGAGTACCGGGGAGCCGCGGCCGCGTTCGCCACCGGCACGCCGGACGGGCTGCGTGCCTGGCTGCGGCACTGCGCGACCGCGGTGGGCCGCGCCGCCGACGAGCTGGTCGCCATCTGCGACGAGATCATCACGGCGACGTAGACACCCCGTCTCCCGTCGATCATGGACCTATCGTCGTGCCTGGATCTCTCTCGCACGACAACTGCTCCATGATCGAAGGAGGAGTGCTTGATCGGCGAGCACAAGGGCTAGGACTGGGCGGTGGACGTAAGTCGTCGCACGATCTCGGCGGGGGACAGGGTGCGGTCGGTGGACTCGGGGTCGCCCTCGGCGAGCGGGGTTCGCGCAATGTCGGCGTACACCTCGGCAAAGGCCTGGAACAGGGAGGGCGAGAGGCCCGCGGCCTGTTGCGCGACGGCGATCTCGCGCATCTCCGGGACGTAGCGGTGCGCTTTCGTCGCGCCCGGCGCGACGCCGCCGACGTGGTCGAGTCCGTTGGCGCGCAGGTCGGCCAGCACCTCGTCGAGCACGCCGTAGTGCGCCGCCGCGCGCAGGGCCTGCGTCAACAGGCCGTTCAGCCCCTTGTAGACACTGGCGGTGCTCATCTTCAACGCGCTCGCTCGCCCCAGCGGTCTGGCTAGCACGATCGGTTCCACGTGGCGCCACGGCAGCGCGGCCACCTCGTTCGCCCGTGGCCCGGACAGATACACGCGGGCGCCGGGCCGAAGCGTGGGTGGTGGGCCCGAGACCGAACCGTCGACCAGGTCCAGACCGGCCACGGCGAGGACGGCGACCATGGCGTCTACAGTGGACGGCGCGATCGCATTGAGATCGGCGATGAGCGGCCGAGTGCCGGTGCGGTCCGCCGCGGCGGCGAGGCTCGCGGCCGCGTCGAGCGCCGCGCCCGGTGGGGTCACGACGAGGACGACGGCCGCCTCGCGCATCATGTCGTCCACGGTGGGTACGGGTTCGAGGCCGGCCTTGTTGGCGAGGCCAGCGGTACGCGGGGACCGGCCCTGGAGTGTCGTGATGACGCGGGCACCGCCGTCGCGGAGTGCCCAGCCAAGACCGGAACCCATGGAACCAGGGCTGAATATGCCGACGACCATGCGTCGACGTTACTCACGTGGACGGCGCCTCACAGGGGAGGCGCCGTCACCGCACGTCCGGCCGGGTTACCAAGCGTGCACCTCAATGTCGTTGACAGCGGTCCTCTCGGTGCCGCCGCAACGCGCCTCCCGCGGCTGGTCGCGCGTGGGTGCCCGGTGGCCGTGCACGGAGCCTGTAAACAGGTTCCGCACTAACTTTTCTACGCTGGTTTGGCCGACCGCGCTAGCCCTGCGGCGGATTGTGTGACTACCGATCACCGCTGGGTCCGCTGGGGTACTCGCGGGCCGTTGGCCTGTTGCGTCAAGTCGTGGCGGCGCGGGACTTTCGGTGCCTGCCGTACCACGCGATGCCGACCGCCACACCGACGCCGACGCCGATCGCGGCGGCGGCGACCGGCACGGCTGGACGGTCGCGCAGACGCTTGCGCAGAGGGATCGGATGCCGAAACTCGAGCACGGGCCACTCCCGCTCGACCGCCACCCGACGCAGCGCCCGATCGGGGTTGACCGCCGTCGGATGGCCGACGGTCTCCAGCAAAGGGACATCCGAGATTGAGTCGGAGTACGCATAGGACGCGCCCAGGTCGTAGCCGCGCTCCGCTGCCAGCTTCCGGACCGCCTCGACCTTGCTCGGTCCGCCGGCGTAGAAGTCGATCTCTCCGGTGTAGCGACCATTCTCGATGGCCATATGGGTGGCGATGACTTCGCTCGCGCCGAGCTGGTCACCGATGGGGCGGACCATCTCCTCGCCCGAGGCCGAGACGAGCACCACGTCCCGTCCGGCGGCCTGATGCTCTTCGATCAGGGCGGCCGCCTCGGCGTACACGTAAGGGTTGATCAGCTCGGCCAGCGTCTCGTTGACGATCTGTCGTACCTGCTCCACCCGCCAGCCCTTGCACAGTTCCGCGAGGTAGTCGCGGGTCCGTGCCATCGTCTGCTCGTCGGCGCCGCCGAGCCGGAACATGAGCTGGGCGTACGCGGCCTTGACAACGTCTCGCCGGGTGATCAGGCCGTCGCGGTAGAACGGCCGGCCGAACGCCAGCGCGCTCGACTTAGCGATGACGGTCTTGTCGAGATCAAAAAAGGCGGCGCTTCGGCCCACGGCGGGCAAGTCTAGCCGGATGGGTCGACGGTCGCCCGGTGTGCGGGGTCACATCCGCCGATGTCGCGACGGTCTCGATTACTGATTGGCCGGTCAGCGAGTGCGGAGAGTGTGATCTCGTAAACTAGATCGGCGTGTCGCGCTGAGTGAAGTCAACGCCACTCGACGTGTGCTGGTTGGCTCAGGCATGCTTGTGTTTACGACCCGGTTTCATATCTCAACTGAGATGCCCGTGTTGTAGGCAAATGGCGGAGCCCTCGGCGGTTGCACCCCCCGTGACCGCTGAGCGGGTTCGGCTCGACCCCCCCGGAGCCGGACCCCAGACGACCCCCGTCTCCCCGACGGGGGTCGTCGTATTACTCGGGAACGCTTCCACCCGCAAGTGATCGGCTCAACGGAACATGCGCGAGCCGACGTACGCGATGACGGCATCCTTGTCGTCTGGGTACCACAGGAGCACCCAGTCATCGTCCTCGACAGGGCAGCGGATCGGCACCTGCCACACGGCTACACCGCTTGGTATGCGTATGGGCTCTCGGCGGGCCTCCGCGCTATCCGGACGATCGCAGATGAGATCGATGACGTCGCAGATCGCGTTCCATAGTGCACGTCGGTCAGGATCCGACTCGATCCCATCGAGGACAGGGATGACGTGCTCTCCATAGGCAGGCTCTCCATAGGCAGGCTCGAGCACCTGTCACTCCTTACGCAGCGGCCGTCCTCGGCGCACCCGGCTCGACGGTTCCGCGATGGTCCGTTCAATCTGCTCGACCAACGCCGGGTTGGCCATTAGTCGTGCCTGCGACTCTGGGATCACCACGGCGGGCACGAGCACGAGCGTCCCGTCCGGTTCCTCGCGAGCCAGATAGCGACGATGCTCCGCTCGACCGATCCTCCCGAGTGAGACTCGGCGGCGCTCGTCCAGTTCGATCAACACCTCGCTCATCACTTCACCCCCACTTCCCAAAATGGGCATAACCCGAGAATGGCATCTTGACAGACGGCGTGTCAACCAGTGTGTCGTCAAGCGCAGGTCGAGTGCACGGTCCCATCCACCCGCAGCTCACTGGCCATTTGCGTCCGCGGCTGGATCTTCGGTCGCCGGCGGGCATAGCAGATCTTTGGCGTCGGCGGGCGATATCCACAGCAGCGCCGGCCGTCCACAGATCTCGCCCGAGCCGGTTGAGCGTCGGCTAAGGGATGGGCACCGTGTGCCGACAGAATTCCCCCGCTGGAGGCCTCGATGGCAACGCGTACTGCCGGCCCGACCGGTCCCGGGCTGCCACTCGTGGTCACCGGTGATCAGGAGCTGCTCGACGATCTGCTCCGGCTGGCGGCCGTGGCCGGGACCGATGTCGACGTCGCGTCCGACCCCGCGGCGGCCCGCCGGCGCTTCCGCGCCGCGCCGCTCGTACTGGTCGGCATCGACCAAGCGCAGGCTTGCCTCCGAGCACGATTGCCGCGCCGGTCCGGCCTGGCGATCGTCGGTCGAGCTGGGGCGGCCGAACCCCCGTGGCAGCTCGCCGAGCTCGTCGGGGCCGCGCACGTCGCGATGTTGCCGGCCGCCGAGCCGTGGCTCGTGGATCGGTTGGCCGACTGCCTGCTCGGCAGTCAGGGCGACGGCCGCATCGTGGCGGTGATTGGTGGCCGCGGCGGCGCGGGCGCGACGATCCTCGCGGCCGCGTTGGCCTTCACGGCAGGCCGGCTCGGATTCGGTGCACTGCTCGTCGACGGCGACCCGCTGGGCGGGGGGCTCGACATCGCGCTCGGCTGGGAGGAGCTCGTTGGCCTGCGGTGGTCCGGCCTGAGCCAGGCCGACGGTCGGGTGGATGCGGCCGCGCTGGTCGACGCGCTTCCGCGCCGCGGCGACCTCGTCATCCTCTCGTTCGATCGGGGCGACCACCTCGCTCTGCGACCGGAAGCCATGACCGCGACGCTCGAGGCCGGGCGACGAGCCCGTGACCTCGTAGTGGTCGACCTGCCGAGGCAGCTCGACGACGCCGCGGTGGTCGCACTGCAGTTGGCCGACCGAACCCTCCTCGTGGTGCCGGCGGAGCTGCGTGCGGTCGCGGCCGCCGGTCGCGTGGCCCGAATGGTGACGCCGCACTGCGAGGACTTGTCCGTCGTCGTGCGCGGGCCGTCGCCAGGTGGCCTCAAGGCGGACGAGGTAATCCACGCGCTCGGCCTTCCGCTCGCGGGCACCCTGCGTCCGGAGCCACGTCTGGCCCCGGCCCTCGAGCGGGGCGAGGCGCCGGCGCAGAGCGGGCGAGGCCCGCTCGCCACGCTCTGCCAGCGCCTCGTAACGGAACTCGTGGAGCAACGTCCGAGGGCGGTGGCGGCATGACGGAACTGGCCGGCCGGGTGCGGCACCGGTTCGCCGTGGACGGGGTGGAAGCGACGCCTGCGGCCATCGTCTCGGCCGTCCGCGCCGAGTCCGGGACGGCGGTGCTCGGCGACGCTGCCGTGCTCCGACTGGCCGACCAGGTGCAGAACGACCTCGTTGGAACCGGGCCGTTGGCGCCGCTGCTCGCCGATCCGACCGTCACCGATGTGCTGATCAACGGCACCGAGGTCTGGGTCGATCGGGGCGCCGGGTTGGCGCGGGCATCGGTGTCAGTCGGTGGGCCGGGCGACGTGCGACGGCTCGCGCAGCGCCTCGCCGCCGCCTGCGGTCGCCGGCTCGACGACGGCTGCCCGTACGCGGACGCCCGGCTCGCCGACGGCACCCGGCTGCACGCGGTCCTGCCCCCGGTGGCGAGCACCGGACCGTACGTCTCGCTGCGGACATTCCGGCAGCGGCCGTTCACGCTGACCGAACTGGTGGAGTGTGGCACGGTCCGGCCGGCCGTGGCGCCGCTGCTCGCCGCGATCGTGGCGGCCCGACTCGCGTACCTGGTCACCGGCGGAACGGGGTCGGGTAAGACCACACTCCTCGGTACGCTGCTCGGCCTGGTTCCGGCGACCGAGCGAATCGTGCTGGTGGAGGAGGCCGCCGAGCTCCGGCCGGTCCACCCGCACGTGGCCGCGCTGCAGGCGCGAACGTCCAATGTGGAAGGCGTCGGCGCGATCGGCGTGCGCGACCTGGTCCGCCAGGCACTGCGGATGCGGCCCGATCGGCTGGTGGTCGGGGAGTGTCGTGGCGCCGAGGTCGTCGACCTGCTGGCCGCACTCAATACCGGCCACGAGGGCGGAGCCGGCACCATGCACGCGAATGCACCGGCGGATGTTCCCGCCCGGCTGGAGGCCCTCGGCCTACTCGGCGGGTTGCCGAGGGCCGCGCTGCACGCACAGGTCGCCGCCGCCCTGCAGGTGGTGCTCCATGTCGGCCGTACCTCCCACGGCCGGGTCCTCGATGCCGTCTGCTTGCTGTTGCCGGGCGGGCCCACCCGCCTAGTCACGGCGGTGCCGGCGTGGCATCGTGGCCGCGGCGTCGGCCCGGCCGCCCCTCGCCTCGCCGCCATGCTGGCCGAGCGCGGCGTCACCCCACCGCCGTCGCTCCCGGACTCCGGACGCGATGCGTCCGTGGGGGGCCAGCAATGAACCGCGACGCCGTGCTCGCAGGTTGCTGCCTCACTCTCGCGGCCGTCGCCGTGGTCTGGCCACGGGTGTCCGTCCACTCACGACTCCGACATACCGTTCGAGGTCAGCGAATGCGACGATCACCGACGGTCCGTATGGGTGCGGTCGTCGCCGCGATCTCGGACTGGCCGGCCCGGCGAGTGATCGCCGGTGTGATGGTCGTGTGTGGATTGATGGGCGGGCTGTTCGGCGGACCGGTCGGTGCGATCGCTACGGCCGCGTATGGCGGGCTGGCGGTCCGGGCAGCGTTGCGGCTGCGACGCGATCGCCTCGCGCGGCAGCGTGGGCAGCAAACCTTGGACGCCCTCTGCTCGCTCGCGGCCGACCTGCGGGCCGGCCTACCTCCGGTAACTGCTTGGGAAGAGCTCGGCGCCGCCGGCATCGGCGGCGCGACGGCGGCCGCCTCACGGCGCGATCGCGCCTGGAGAGACGACCGGATTGCGCGGCTCACGTCCGCGGCGTGGCGTCTGGGCGAGCGCACCGGCGCGCCACTCGCGGATCTGATCGAGCGTGTCGAAGCCGACGCCCGCGCCGGCGGCCGGGCGCGAGCCGCGGCCTCCGCACAGGCCGCTGGCGCGCGGGCGACCGCGTGGCTGCTCGGCGCCCTGCCTGTCGGGGGCCTCGCGCTCGGGTATGCGATCGGAGCCGACCCACTGCACATCCTCCTGCGTACGCCGCTCGGCGCCGCGTGTGCGCTGGCCGCGCTCGCGCTGCAGTTCGCCGGTCTGATGTGGGCGGAGCGGCTCGGCGCGGAACCGCGGGTGTCGTGATGCCGGCGCGAATATGCCTAGTGGGGTGCCTCGTCGCGACCGCGGCTCTGGTGGGCTGGCCGCGTGATCGTCGGCCCGGTGCACTCCGAGCCGTCCACCGCCGGGTCGCCAGGCTCGGCGCGCCCGCGTCCCGGGGCCGGCGTGCACCCGACCTCGCCCGGGTGGGCGCGGCCGTCGTCGGTCTGGCCGTGGCCGTGCTGGTCGGAGGCTGGTCGGGCATCGTTTTGGGCGCCGGTGCGGCGATCGGTGCCGATCGCGCGCTGCGCCGGATGGAGCCCGCCTCGATCCGATCCGAGCGGATGAGCGCCGAACGGGACCTTCCGCTCGCCGCGGAGCTGCTGGCGGCAGGGCTGCGCTCCGGCGCACCGGTCGACGGCGCGGTCGCTGCCGTGGCCGACGCCCTCGGCGGCCCGCTCGGGGAGCGGCTGGCCCGCGTGGCCCGCGCGCTTCGCCTCGGTGCCGGGCCCGCGGAGGGGTGGGCCCACCTCGGCGCCCTGGCCGGTGCGGACCGGATGACCCGCGCCGCGGTTCGCAGTAGCACGAGCGGCGCCGCCCTCGCTGGGGCGCTGACGCGGTTGGCCGACGATCTGCGCGCCGATCACGGCGCCGCGGCCGAGGCGGCCGCGCGGCGGGCCGGCGTCCTCATCGTGCTGCCGCTCGGCCTGTGCTTCCTGCCGGCCTTCCTGCTCGCCGGCCTGGTGCCGGTGATCGTCGCCGTGCTCGGCGACGTTTTGTAGCCAACGTTCGCAGAAGGGAGAGACGTCGTGCGCAAGGTACTGGCCCGACTCCGCGGGGACTCGGGTATGAACACCGCCGAGTACGCCGTCGGCACGATCGCCGCGGTCGCGTTCGCCGGGATCCTGCTAAAGGTGCTGACCAGCGGGCACGTCCAGGCGGCACTCACCGCGATCATCGATCGGGCACTGAAGTGACCGCAGGGTCGGTCGGCGCCGCACCCGCTCGCCATCTCGGCGAGCTGGTGCGCGTGCCCACAGGGCGGCGGACGGCGCGCGGGTCGGCCACCGCCGAGCTGGCCGTTGGACTGCCGGGCCTCGTGCTGCTGCTGTTCGTTGGGCTGACGGCGGTGACCGGGGTGACGACCAAGCTGCGCTGCGTCGATGCCGCCCGCGACGGGGCGCTGGCCGCGGCCCGGGGCGAGCCCGGCGTCGAGGCGGCCCGGCGATCCGCGCCGGCCGGTGCGATCATCACGGTCACCATCGAGGGCGGCCGGGTGGTGGCGACCGTCCGCGCGCCCGTGCGGGCGGTGGGTGCGCGGCTGCCCAGCCTTACCGCGGAGGCGTCGGCGGTCGCGGCCGTCGAGCCCGGCGCGCCAGGGCCGACGCCGTGACGCCGGCAACTGGCATCAAGGAGGAGCCTCCGCTGCCGTGCCCCGGACGACCGCGGGACCGCGGGTCGGCCTCGCTCTGGCTGGCCGCGGTCGGCCTGGTCCTGGTCGCGGCCGGCGTAGCGGGGTCGGCGGTAGGCGTCGCGACGGTCGCGCACCACCAGGCGCGCACCGCCGCGGACCTCGGCGCGCTCGCGGGCGCGGCCCGCGTCGTCGAGGGGACGGACGCGGCCTGCCGGTCCGCCGCGGAGATCGCCTCGGCGAACCGGGCGCGACTCGTGTCGTGCGCCGTCGACGGCTGGGAGATCGTGGTGACCGTGGAGGTGGCCGCCCACCCGCTGCCCGCTCTGAACCGCACCGCCAGCGCGTCGGCCCGGGCCGGTCCGGTCGGCGTCGCGGCCCGCCAGGCCACGCCAAGCCGGGCCGGGCCGAGCCGGGCCAAGACGGGCCAAGCCCAAGGGCAGTTTCCGGCCAGCGACGTGCCAGTCGGGTCGCGCCGATGGTTAGATGCCCGGGAGGGGGTCGCGCCGGCTCATCGGGTGCCTCCGAAGGAGGTCGGGATGGAGTTGTCGCTGGCAGCCCGCACCTTCGCCGGGCACACGGTGCTGGAGGTCGGCGGCGAGGTGGACGTCTACACCGCCCCGAAGTTGCGGGAACGGCTCGCCGAGTTGATCGACGCTGGTGCGGCGAAGGTTGTGGTCGACCTGGATCGGGTTGACTTTCTCGACTCCACCGGGCTGGGCGTGCTGGTCGGGGCGCACAAGCGGTTGCGGGCGTCGGGCGGCACGTTCGGCCTCGTGTGCTCAAAGGAACCGCTCTTGAAGATCTTCCGCATCACCGCCTTGGATCAGGTGTTTCCGCTGTACGACTCGGTCAACGCAGCGACCGGTGCGGCGCCTGGTCCTACTGCATGACGGCGGAGATCGCGATGTCGACCGTACGGCTGGAGTTCTCACCAGCGCCGGTGCACGTGCGCACCGCGCGCCTGGTAGGGGTGGCCGTCGCGCGTCGGGCCGGGGTGGCGGAGGAACTGCTGGACGAGGTACGCCTCGCGATCGGCGAGGCGTGCACGCGCGCGGTCGCCCTGCACCAGCAGTACGGACTGCGTGATCCCGTGCTGGTCGAGATGTCCGATGACGGCGAGTACATGGTTCGCGTCACCGATCGGGCGCCCATCGAGGCCGGGCTCGGGTTGGCCGCTCTCCCGCCGGACGAGCTGGCCAACGAGTCGCTGACCGAGGAGGCGCTGACGGTGGGGGTCGGTTTCGCACTGCTCGCCGGGTTTGTGGACGACCTCCAGGTGCGGCCCGTCGACGAGGGCATCGGCACCGAGGTCCGGATGGTCTGGCCGGTCCGCCACGGCCGCTGATCCATCGGCGGCCGCGCTGCGGCAAAGATCACCACGACCGGACCGATCCTCGGTGTGACCGGCAACACGACCGGCCGCTAGAGTACGCGGGTCGCTTACTACTGCCTTGGTCCCGCGGTCCGCGGGCGCCAGGAGTTCGGTGCTCTCCGCGGCTGTTCGCGTGGAGACGTCGCTCGTCGGGAACAGTCCGCCCGCTGGGTGATGCGTGTTCGGTACAGGAGGACATAGATGTCCGGGACGTTGGCCGCCGACGGCGGCGGGCTGTCCCTTGCGGGTGAGAATCTCACCTACGTCATCATCGCCGCGGTACTCGCGTTGGTGGCGCTCGGATTCGCGGCGGCCCTGGTCAGGGTCGTATTGGCGACCGGCAAGGGCACCAAGAATATGCAGGAGATCGCCAGCGCCGTGCAGGAGGGCGCGACGGCATACCTCTTCCGTCAGTTCAAGACGCTTAGCGTGTTCGTCGTTATCGCGGTGGTAGTGCTCTTCCTGCTGCCGGTGGCGGACGCCGGCGACAACGAGCTCTCGATCAAGATCGGTCGGTCCGCGTTCTTCGTGATCGGCGCGCTGTTCAGCGCGTTCATCGGTGGCTCCGGCATGGCCCTCGCGACCCGGGCGAACGTGCGGGTCGCGGCGGCCGCCCGAGAGGCTACGGGTGGCCGGGAGATCGCCATGAAGATCGCCTTCCGCACTGGCGGCGTCGTCGGTTTCATGACCGTCGGCCTGGGCCTGTTCGGCGCCTCGCTGGTCGTCCTGATCTACAAGGGGGACGCCCCGACGGTCCTGGAGGGCTTCGGCTTCGGCGCGGCCCTGCTCGCGATGTTCATGCGGGTCGGCGGCGGCATCTTCACG
>DASXRQ010000186.1:0-42721 GCA_036506495.1 Micromonosporaceae bacterium
GCCTGTTCCGGGACGAGCTGGAACTCCTCGCTGAGCTGTACGCCGATGCGCCCGGCGTCGAGCAGGTCGACGATCTTCGCGCGGTCCTCGAGGTCGGGACAGGCCGGGTAGCCGAACGCGTACCGGCAGCCCCGGTAGTCGGTGCGCAGCAGGCCGGCGAGGTCGGGTGGGTCGTCGTCGGCGACGGTACGCCCGTCGGGCAGGATCAACTCGGACCGGATGCGCCTGTGCCAGTACTCGGCCAGCGCCTCGGTCAGCTGCACGGACAGGCCGTGTACCTCCAAATAGTCCCGGTACGCGTTGCGGGCGAACAGCTTCGCGGTGTACTCGCTGATGGGCTGCCCGACCGTGACCAGCTGCAGGGCGACCACATCGCGAACGCCGGACGAGCGCGGGGCGAAGAAGTCCGCCAGGCACAGGCGCCGCTCCTGCCGCTGCCGTGGGAAGGAGAACCGGGCCGCGACCGAGCCGTCGCCGGACGGGGACAGCACGACGAGGTCGTTGCCCTCCGAGTAGGCCGGGAAGTACCCGTACACCACCGCCGCCTCGAGCACCTGGTCCGCGGTCAGCCGGTCGAGCCAGTACCGCAGCCGTGGCCGGCCCTCGGTCTCGACGAGCTCCTCATAGGACGGTCCCGTCCCACCGCGGGAGGGCCGCAGACCCCACTGGCCCAGGAACGTGGCCCGCTCGTCCAGCATCCCCGCGTACTCGGCTAGGGGAATCCCCTTGACCACCCGCGTACCGAGGAACGGCGCGCGAGGAATGTCCACATCGGACGCTACATCGGAGCGTACCGTCGAGTCGTCCAACGACGGCAGTGCCTGCGTGACCACCGCGCGGTGCCGCTCGCGCCGCGCCCGCCGCTCCGCGAGGGCGGCATCGCGCGCGGCATCGACCATGGCGGCGCCGCCGCGCTTGGCGGTCATCACCCTGTCCATGAGGGACAGTCCCTCGAAGGCGTCCCGCGCGTAGTGCACCTCGCCGGAGAACCGCGAACGCAGGTCGTCCTCCACATACGACCTGGTCAACGCCGCGCCGCCGAGGAGCACCGGCCAACGCGACGCGAACCCTCGGGACGCAATCTCCTCGAGGTTCTCGCGCATGATGACGGTCGACTTGACCAGCAGCCCGGACATGCCGATCGCGTCCACGTCGTTGTCCTCGGCGGCCTCGAGGATCGCGTTGATCGGCTGCTTGATCCCGATGTTGACGACCTCATAGCCGTTGTTGGACAGGATGATGTCCACCAGGTTCTTGCCGATGTCGTGCACGTCGCCGCGGACCGTGGCGAGCACGATCCGGCCCTTGCCCGTCGAGTCGGTCTTGTCCATGTGCGGCTCGAGGTAGGCGACCGACGTCTTCATCACCTCGGCCGACTGCAGGACGAACGGCAGCTGCATCTGTCCCGAGCCGAACAGGTCGCCGACGACCTTCATCCCGTCCAGCAGCGTGTCGTTGATGATCTCGAGCGCGGAACGCGACGCCAGGGCGGCGTCGAGGTCGGCCTCCAGGCCGTTGCGCTCACCGTCGATGATCCGGCGCTTGAGCCGCTCGTCGAGGGGCAGGGCGGCCAGCTCCTCGGCCCGCGTCGCCCGCGCGGAGGCGATGTCGACTCCGGAGAACAGCTCGATGAGCCGCTGCAGCGGGTCGTACCCCTCGCGGCGCCGGTCGTAGACCATGTCCAGCGCGACCTGACGCTGCTCCTCGGGGATCTTGGACATCGGGAGGATCTTGCTGGCGTGGACGATCGCGCTGGTGAGCCCGGCCCGCACGCACTCGTGCAGGAAGACCGAGTTGAGCACCTGGCGGGCGGCTGCGTTGAGGCCGAACGAGACGTTGGAGATGCCGAGGGTGAAGTTCACGCCCGGATACCTGCGGGCGATCTCGCGGATGGCCTCGATCGTCTCCAGCGCGTCCCGCCGGGTCTCCTCCTGCCCCGTCGAGATCGGGAACGTCAGGCAGTCGACGAGGATGTCGGAGCGGCGCATCCCCCACCGACCGGTCAGGTCGTCGATCAGCCGGGAGGCGACGCGTAGCTTCCACTCGGCCGTGCGGGCCTGGCCCTCCTCGTCGATGGTCAGCGCCACCACCGCGGCGCCGTGCTCGCGCACGATCGGCATCACCCCGGCGTACCGCGACCCGGGCCCGTCGCCGTCCTCAAAGTTGACCGAGTTGACGACGCACCGGCCACCCAACATCTCCAGCCCGGCCTCGATCACGCCCGGCTCGGTCGAGTCGAGCATGATCGGCAGAGTGGACGCCGTCGCGAACCGGCCGGCGACCTCCCGCATGTCGGCCACGCCGTCGCGCCCGACGTAGTCGACGCACAGGTCGAGCAGGTGCGATCCGTCGCGGGCCTGGCCACGGGCGATCTCCACACACGCCCGCCAGTCACCGGCGAGCATCGCGTCGCGGAATGCCTTCGAACCGTTCGCGTTGGTGCGCTCCCCCACCATGAGCACGCTCGCGTCCTGCGCGAACGGTGTGTGGTGGTAGATCGAGGACACGCCCGCCTCGAGCGCCGGCGCGGGGCGGGCGGGCGACACGCCGCGCAGGCGCTCGGCGACCGCGCGGATGTGCTCCGGCGTCGTGCCGCAGCACCCGCCGACCAGCACGGCGCCGTACTCGCGGACGAACCGGTCGAGCGCCTCGGCCAGCTCAACCGCGGTCAGCGGGTACTGCGCGCCGTCGGGGGTCAGATCCGGCAGGCCCGCGTTGGGCATCACCGACAGCGGTACGCGGGCGTGCTGCGACAGGTACCGCAGGTGCTCGGTCATCTCGGCCGGCCCGGTCGCGCAGTTGAGGCCGACGAGGTCGACACCGAGCGGCTCGACGGCCGTCAGCGCGGCGCCGATCTCGCTGCCCAGCAGCATGGTGCCGGTGGTCTCCATGGTCACCTGGCAGATCAGCGGCACCCGGCGGCCCGCGTCGGCCATCGCCCGGCGGGCCCCGAGAACGGCGGACTTCGCCTGCAGCAGGTCGTAGCAGGTCTCGACGATCAGGGCGTCCGCGCCGCCCGCGAGCAGGCCGGCGGCATTTTCCTGGTACGCCTGGCGCAGCGTGCCGAAATCGGTGTGCCCGAGCGTCGGCAGCTTCGTGCCGGGGCCCATCGAGCCGATCACGAACCGCGGGCCGTCGGGCGTGGACCACCGGTCAGCGGCTGCCCGCGCGATGCGCGCGCCGGCCTCGGACAGCTCGTGGATCCGGTCCCGGATGCCGTACTCGCCGAGCCCGCCAAGGTTGGAGTTGAACGTGTTCGTCTCGATGCAGTCCGACCCGGCGGCCAGGTACGCGTCGTGGACGCCGGCGACCACATCGGGCCGGGTCACGTTCAGGACGTCGTTGCACCCCTCGTGCCCGTCGAAGTCGTCGAGGGACAGGTCCGCGGCCTGCAGCATCGTCCCCATCGCCCCGTCGGCGAGAAGGACGCGGTCGGCCAGCAGATCCAGCAGCGAGTCGGACACGTCACCCAGGCTAACGGCTCGGTGGCGCGGCCGGCGCGGCCACCGGGCCGGATCGACCGCCGCCACGTACGCTTGGGCCCGTGAGCGAGTGGAGCGCCGCAGGCGATGTCTGGACCGACGCGACGCGCCGGGCGCAGCCCGCTGCGTGGCGCGGCGGGAAGGCATCGCCCCAGGGCGGCGCGGAACGAGCGAACCTGGAGACGCAGTGAGCGAGTGGAGCGCCGCAGGCGATGTCTGGACCGACGCGACGCGCCGGGCGCAGCCCGCTGCGTGGCGCGGCGGGAAGGCAGCGCCCCAGGGCGGCGCGGAACGAGCGAACCTGGAGACGCAGTGAGCGAGTTCGACGGGCTGCCGGTGCTGCGCTCCCCCGTGGCCATCGCCGCGTTCGAGGGGTGGAACGACGCGGCCGATGCGTCCACGGCGGCGGTCGAGCACCTCGAGCAGGTGTGGGATGCCCAGCCCGTCGCCGCACTGGACCCGGAGGACTTCTATGACTTCCAGGTCAGCCGGCCGACGGTCAGCCTCTCGGACGGCGAGACCCGTCGGATCGAGTGGCCGACCACCCGGTTCATGGTCGCGACGCCGGAGGGCACTGAGCGCGACGTCGTGCTGATCCGCGGCATCGAGCCGAGCATGCGCTGGCGTACCTTCTGCGACCAGGTCCTCGAGACGTGCCACAGCCTCGAGGTGACCCGGATCGTGCTGCTCGGCGCGCTGCTGGCGGACGTTCCGTACACCCGGCCGCTGCCGATCAGCGGGAGCGCGTCCGACCGGGACGCGGCCACGCGCTACCAGCTAACTCCGACCCGCTACGACGGCCCGACCGGCATCGTCGGCGTTCTGCAGGAGGCCGCGAGTCGGGCTGAGCTGGACGCCGTCTCGTTCTGGGTGCACGTCCCCCACTACGCGAATAACCCACCCTGCCCGAAGGCGACGCTGGCCCTGCTGCACCGGGTCGAGGACGTGCTCGACCTGCCCGTGCCGATGGCCGACCTGGCCGAGGAGTCGGCCGAATGGGAGCAGCGCGTCAAGGCCGCCGCGGAGCAGGATGCCGAGCTCGGCGAGTACGTCCGTGAGCTCGAGGAGCGGGCCGGCGACGCCGGCATCCAGCCGCTGAGCGGCGACGAGATCGCCAGCGAGTTCGAGAAGTATCTGCGCCGCCGTGGCGGATCAACGGGTCCCACCGCGGGCTCCTGGTAGTCGATCTCTTTTTGTTGTGTGCGGGTTGTCGTGGTTCCGACGGTGTGTCGCGGGCCGTCGTCACATCTCGTAAGTCATCCTAGGAACCTAGGTGCCATCGAGGAGGCGCTAGCGCATGACCGTCAACCCGGGCGCCGCCGAGGCGCCGCACCGCCAGATCGCAGACCAGCTGCGTGTCCGCCTTCGCCGTGGCGACTGGGCGCCCGGCGAGCGGCTGCCGTCCATTCCCGCGATCGCCGAGATGTTCGGGGTCGCCAAGCAGACCGTTCAGCGCACGATCGACCAGCTCCGCGTCGAGGGTCTGCTGATCACCAAGCCCGGCTCCGGTACGTACGTCCGGGGTACCCGTCGCCGGCTCAGCCGGCTCGCCCGCGGCCGGTACGGCGCGTACCGCGGCTACCACACCGACCTCGCCGCACGCTACCGGCAGTACCTGGAGGAGGTGGGCCGCGCGCCCGCGCCGCCCGAGGTCGCCGATGCGTTCGGCGTCGCCGACGGCACCGAGTTAGTGGTACGCCGGCACGTGGTGCGCACGGACGACGCGCCCGTCGAGGTTGGCGCGTCCTGGTTCCGGGTCGCCGACGCGGGCGGCACGAGCCTCGAGCGGGCCGAGCCGTTCGGCCGCCCGGTCTACCAGGAGGTCGAGGAGGTGACCGGCCGGCGGTACGCCACGGCGGCCGACACGATCTCCGCGCGCCAGCCGTCCCGGGAGGAGGCCGAGATCCTGCAGATCCGGCCGGACACGCCGGTGCTGCACCTGCTGCACGTGGCGTACGACGCCGCGCACAAGCCCATCGAGGTCTCCCAGGCGACGTGGCCGGGTCCGATGACGACGCTCACGGAGGAGTACCGGATCCCGGCCCCGCAGCCCGACCCGGACGCCGACCCCGGCCTCGTGCTCGGCTGACCGCCGCGAGAGCGCTGATCTTGCGGTTGTGATGCCGAGAAAGCACGACGAGACGGGGCAAAGCCCCCACCACAGATGCAAGATCGGCAGAAGGCTGGCGGCGTCAGAGGGCGACGCCGAGCAGCGCGTCGACGGTGGTGGCCACCAGGGAGGGTGCCGCCGGGTCGTCGCCCGAGCCCGCGAACGCGGCGTCCGCCCAGGCGTCGACGAGCGCAAGCGCGCCGGGAGTGTCGAGGTCGTCGGCGAGCCGCGCGCGTACGCCCGCGAGCAGGTCGGCACCCGACGGCCCGGACCGCGCCGTGGCGGCCTCGCGCCACCGGGCCAGCCGCTGCTGGGCGGCCTTGAGCAGGTCGTCGGTCCACTGCCGGTCCACCCGGTAGTGGTCGGCCAGCAGCGCCAGCCGGACCGCCATCGGGTCCACGTGGTCGGCGCGCAGCCGGGAGACGAACACCAGGTTGCCCTGGGACTTCGACATCTTCTCGCCGTTCAGACCGATCATCCCGGCGTGCACGTAGTGCCGCGCGAAGGGGCTGATCCCGGTCAGCCGCTCGGCGTGCGCGGCCGAGCACTCATGGTGGGGGAAGAGCAGATCGTTTCCGCCGCCCTGGATGTCGATCGCGTCGCCGAGCAGGCCCAGCGCGATGACGGCGCACTCGATGTGCCAGCCGGGCCGGCCCGGACCGAGGGCACCACCCGGCCACGCCGGCTCCCCGTCGCGGGCGCCCCGCCAGAGCAGCGGGTCGAGCGCGTCGCGCTTGCCCGGCCGCTCGGGATCACCGCCGCGCTCCGCGAAGAAGGCGAGCATCTGCTCGCGTGACAGGTTGGACTCGTACCCGAACCGCGGCGTCGTCGAGATGTCGAAGTAGACATCGCCGGTGCCGTCGTCGACACGGTACGCCGAACCGTCGTCGAACAGCGCCGCGATTGTCTCCGCGATCGCCGGGATCGACTCGACCGCGCCGATGTAGTGCTCGGGCGGGATGATCCGCAGCGACTCCATGTCCTCCCGGAACAGGGCCGTCTCGCGCATGCCGAGCACGATCCAGTCCTCGCCGTCGCGCTGGGCGCGCTCCAGGAGCGGGTCGTCGATGTCGGTGACGTTCTGCACGTAGTCGACCGGGACCCCCGCATCCCGCCACGCCCGGTTCACCAGGTCAAAAGCGATCATGGTGGCGGCGTGGCCCAGATGCGTGGCGTCGTACGGCGTGATCCCGCACACGTACATCCGCGCCGTGGCCCTGGGCTGGGTCGGTGCGATCGCCTGCCGAGCCGAGTCGAACAGCGCGAGCGGCTGACCGCTGCCGGGCAGTCGCGGCACCTGGTGTCCCGCCCACGAGTCCATGACCGCCAGCCTAACCAGCGCGCCGTCGGCGCCGGCCGACGCCGAGAGGTGATCAACGCGACACCGCTACATGGGTGGCCAGGGCACCGCCGGCCAATCGCCCGACGGGGGCGGGAACCGGCCGGCCGCCAGCAGCCGGCGGGCGCGGGTCGCCGCGGCGGTCACCTCACCGGCCGTCAGGTGCGCCGTGAGCCGCTCGCCCAGGGCGCCGCCGAGGTCGGACACGAGCCGCGACAGGGTGGGCACGTCCTGTTCGGGCAGCGGCGCGTCGATCCAACCCCAGAGCACGGTGCGCAGCTTGTCCTCGACGTGGAAGCACACTCCGTGGTCCACCCCGTACACCCGATCGCCGGGGCCGACCAGGACGTGCCCGCCCTTGCGGTCGGCGTTGTTGAGCACCGCGTCGAGCAGCGCCATCCGGGCCAGCCGGGGATCGTCGGCGTGCGCGAGCAGGTAGGGCCGGCCGGTCTCGTCCCGCGCTGCGGCGACCCGGAACCAGCCGTCCGGCAGCTCGTCCGCCGGCACGAACCCGACCAGCGGCGAGGCTTCGTCCGGCTCCTCGATCCACAGCTGGCATACGCCCGGTCCGAGCGGGCCGTCCCGCAGCACGGTCGGCGGCACCAGGTCCCACCCGGTGGCCCGGGAGACCAGGTACGCGGCGGTTTCGCGCCCGGCGAGCGTACCGTCCGGGAAGTCCCACAGCGGACGCTCGCCGCGCACCGGCTTGTAGACGCACCGGACGGTCACCCCGTCCAGGGTCAGAAAGCCGCGCAGCGTGGTGTTGGACGCGTCGACCAGCCGACCCTCGAGCTCGAAGTCCCCGAACCGCAGCAGCCGCAGGGCGTCGGCCTCGTCGAGCGTCGCGGCGGGGCCGGCGGAACGGGCGGCCACGGTGCCCTACCGGTGGTAGCCGTTGTGCCGCGGGCACAGGTGCCCGCGCGGGTCGAGCGGCTGGCCGCACAGCGGACACGGCGGGCGACCGGCGGCGACCACCCGGCGGGCCCGGTCGATGAACGAGCGCACCTCGGTGGGCGTCAGCCGCACCCGGAGCCGGTCCAGATCCTCGTCCGGTTCCTCGTCCTCGTCGGTGACCTCGACCTCGGCCGCCTCCGCGTCGAGCTCGGCCTCGACCAGCTCGTCGGCCTCACCCGCCGCGATCGCCTCGATGACGACGGTCGCGCTCTCCACGTCGTACGCGAGGCCGAGCGTGCCCACCCGGAACTCCTCGTCGACCGGACTCTCGAGCGGTTCGTTGTCCGGCGCCTCCGGCTCGACGACCTCGGGCAGCTCGATGCCGAACCGGCGGTTCGCCTCGGTCAGCAGCTCCTCCAGCTTCTCGGCCAGCAGCGCCACCTGGACCTTCTCCAGCCCCACGGTGACCAGCCGGCCGCCGCCGCGGGCCTGCAGGAAGAACGTCCGCTCCCCCGGCGGACCCACGGTCCCCGCGACGAACCGCTCCGGCGGCTCGAAGGCGTACACCTGGTGAGCCATGCCACGACCCTATCCGGCCGGCCCCGCCGACGCGCAACGCGCGGGTCAACCCGGCATTCGGCCGTCCCCGGCGCCCCCGCCCACCGGCGCGTCCGACTCGGCGCCGACCGAGCGGCGCCCCGCCCGCCGCCCGGGGCGGCGCGGCCGCTTCGGTGGACGCAGCGCCGAGAGATCCGCGCCGGTGTCGTTGAGACGCAGCAGGAACGGCCGGGTCGGCGTGTAGCGGATAGCGGTCAGCGAGGCCGGGTCCACCACGAGCCGCTGAAAGAGATCCAGGTGTACGCCAAGAGCGTCCGCGACGATCGCCTTGATGACGTCGCCATGGCTGCACGCGAGCCACAGCGCGTCCGGACCATGTTCCGCGGCGACCCGAGCGTCCCACGCCCGCGCCGCGGCGACCGCCCGGGCGGACATCGCCGCCATCGCCTCTCCGTCTGGGAACGCCACCGCGCTGGGGTGGAGCTGGACGATCGCCCACAGCGGGTCCTTGGCGAGCGTCTTGAGCGGCTGTCCCTCCCACGCGCCGTACCCGCACTCGATCAGCCCGTCCTCGACGGCGGGTGCCGCGTCGGGCAGCGCGAGCGCGATGGTCTCCCGGCAGCGAACCAGCGGGCTCGTGACGACCGCGGCGAGCGGCAGCCCGCGCAGCCGCTCACCCACGGCCGCGGCCTGCGCCCGCCCGGCCTCGTCCAGCACGACCGGCCGGCGGCCGGCCAGGCCACCCTCCGCGTTGGCGGCCGTACGGGCGTGGCGCAGGAGCAGCAGCGTTGGCACGGTGGAAGGCTAGCCTTCGGGCCGGTTCGGGTGTGCCGGGCGGGTACTAGTTGGCGGTGATCGCGCCGGTCGCGAGCAGCGCGAGGATCAGCGCGCCGAGCGCCACCCGGTACCAGACGAACGCCATCATCGTGTGATGCGCCACGTACCGCAGCAGCCAGGCGATCGAGGCGTACGCAACGACGAAGCTCACGACTGTGCCGACCACCAGCGCGACGCCGCCGACGCCGGTGCCGCCCACCGCGTCCTTCAACTCGAAGAGGCCGGCCGCGGTCAGGGCCGGCACGCCCAGGAAGAACGCGAGCCGCGTGGCGGTGACCCGGTCCAGGTCGCGCAGCAGGCCGGCGGAGATGGTGGCGCCCGACCGGGACACACCGGGTATCAACGCCAGGCACTGAGTGAACCCGATGACCAGGGTGTCCTTCAGCGTCAGCTCCCGTTCGCCGCGGCTCTGGGTCGCGGCGTGCTCCGCGAACGCCATCACACCGCTCCACACGATCAGCGCGCCGGCGACGACCCAGAGGCTGCGCAGGGGCCCCTTGATCGCGTCCTGGAAGGCGAAGCCGATGACGCCGATCGGGATCGACCCGGCGATCACGTACCAGGCGAACCGATAGTCGAAGTCGCGTCGGGCCGGCGCGGAGAACAGGCCGCGCAGCCAGGCCGCCACCAGCCGGACGACGTCGCGCCAGAAGTACACGATCACCGCGGCGATCGCGCCGACCTGGATCACCGCCGTGTACGCGGTCACCGCGGGGTCGTCGATGTTGAGGCCGAGCAGCTTCTCGGTGATCGTCAGATGCCCGGTCGACGAGATGGGCAGGAACTCGGTGATCCCCTCGACGATGCCGAGGATGATCGCATCCCAGATCGACATTGCCGGTCAGTCACCGACCCCGGACAGCTCCAGCGCCTCCGCGACCGTGCGCAGCGTCTGCACGCCGCTGTCGACGTCGGCGACGAACAGGCCGACCGACAGCGTCGTGACTCCGGCCGCGGCGTATTCCCGCAGCCGGTCCGCGATGCGCTGTTTGGGCCCGAGCAGCGAGGTGCGGTCGATGAACTCCAACGGCACCGCCGCGGCCGCGTCCCGCTGCCGCTTGGCCAGGTACAGGTCCTGGACCTCGCGGGCGGCGTCGGCGTACCCCATCCGCACGGCGAGCTGGTTGTAGAAGTTCTGCTCCCGGCTGCCCATGCCGCCGATGTAGAGCGCGGCGTACCAGCGGACCAGCTCCGCGCAGGCCGCGACGCCGGCCGGGGACGGGTCGTCGCCGACCACAACGGGCACGCTCGGCGCGACGTCGAAGCCGTCCATCGTCAGGCCGGCCTTCGCGCGCCCGGCGGCCACTGCGGCGAGCTGCTCGGCGCCCGTGTCCGGCGCGAAGAAGACGGCCAGCCAGCCGTCGGCGATCTCGCCGGCGAGCTCGAGGTTCCGGGGCCCGACCGAGGCAAGGTAGATCGGGATGCGCTCCCGGGGCGGGTGGAAGCCCAGCCGCAACACCTTGCCCGGCCCGCCCGGCAGCGGCAGCGTGTAGTGCTCGCCGGCGTACTCGACGGGCTCGCGGGCGATCGCGGCCCGGACGATGTCGATGTACTCGCGCGTGCGGGCGAGGGGTTTGGCGAACCGTACGCCGTGCCAGCCCTCGGAGACCTGCGGGCCGGAGACGCCGAGCCCGAGCCGGAACCGGCCACCGGAGAGCGTGTCGATGGTCGCCGCCGTCATGGCGGTGGCGGCGGGCGTCCGGGCGGGGATCTGCATGACCGCGGCGCCGAGGTCGATCCGCTCGGTCTGCCCGGCGAGCCACGCCAGCGTGCTGGGCGAGTCCGAGCCGTACGCCTCGGCCGCCCACACCACCGCGTACCCGAGCCGGTCCGCCTCCCGAGCGAACGCCAGGTGATGGGCCGGCGTGGTCCACGGGGTCTGATATCCCAGGCTGAGTCCGAGCTTCACGAGCTTCCCTCCCTGTGCGGCGCGGCCACGGTCGCGGCGGCATCAGGGTACGAGATGAATCTCGGCGAACCCGACCGGCCCGCTGCTGACCCACCGGGCCGTCGCGGTCGCGGGGCTGGTGCGGGTCAGCGCGGGTGGGCAATATGTGACCTATGGACTACGAGTACGCGCCGCTGCGGTTGCCGCCCGATGTCGATCGGCCAACCGCGGCGGCGAGACTGGCAATCCACGCCGAGTTCGCCGGCTGGGAGCTGGCCCGGGTGCGGCTGTTCCGCGACGGGACGCGGCAGGTGGTGCTGCGTCGTCCGGTCGCGAATCAGCTGCGGCCGGGCCTTTCGTACTGAGGGCTTCCTAGCGTCGATTCGCCTGTTCGCCGGCGTCGCTGGCCGCGGGCGCGTCGTCGGCGCCGGCGTCTTGCGCGTCCTCGGCGTCCTCGGCCTCTTGCGCGTCCTCGGCGTCGAGGTCCAGCGCGACGTAGGGGTGCTCGTCCAGCCGGCCCACGAGCCGGTCGTCGAGCGCAGGCTGGAACGGACCGACGCCGTCGTCGTCCGCGAAGTCTTCCAGCGCCAGCGGCGTGGCGACCTCGGTCACGGTGACCACCCCGTCGAGGGGGTCGAGCTCCGGGATGTCCAGCGCGCCGAGCGAACCGTCGCCGGCCTGTAGCAGCTCGAGCACGGCCTCGCCGACGGTCTCCACCGGCTCCAACGGCTCCTCGTCGGGCGTGGCCGGGTCCCGGGCCGCCTCGGCGACCCTGAGCAGCGCCGCCACGCCGGGTACCCGGTAGTCGCGGCGCTGGCGCACCGACACCACGTGCGGATGCGGGTCGGTCGGCTCCTCCAGCTCGTCGATGTCGATGCCCTTGTCCAGCTCGTCCGGGTCGATGGTGTCGACATCCCACGGTGTGACCTCGCCGAACGCGTCGAGCAGCAGTTCGTCGTACTCATAGGAGGCGTTGTTGAGGGCCACGTACGCCCGCCACACGTTGTCGTCGTCGATGCGACCCTCGGCGGCCCGCACGGCGGCGAGGTGACCCCACGCCGCCTCGATCACCCGGTTCAGGGCGGCGTCCAGGTCCGTGTGCGTATCGGTCATGGTGTCGCAATCCCTTCGAGGGTGACCGGGCTCAGCTGGCCCGGAGAAATCGGTCGAGAACCCGCACGCCGAACTGTAGTCCGTCGACGGGCACCCGCTCGTCGATGCCGTGGAACAGCGCCGCGAAGTTCAGCTCGGCGGGCAGCCTGAGCGGCGAGAAGCCGAAGCACCGGATGCCCATCCGGGAGAACGCCTTCGCGTCCGTGCCGCCGGAGAGCATGTACGGGACCGGGCGGGCACCCGCGTCCTCGGCCCGCAACGCGGCGGCCATCGCGTCGACCAGCGGACCGTCGAACGTGGTCTCGAGCGCGGGCTGGTGCTGGATGGACTCCACCTCGAGCTCCGGGCCGATCACCTCCCGCAGCTGGTCGAGGAACGTCTCATCGTGGCCCGGCAGGGTCCGGCAGTCTACGGTCGCGGTCGCCCGGCTGGGTATCACGTTGTCCTTGTAGCCGGCCGCGAGCCGGGTCGGGTTCGCGGTGTTGCGGATGGTCGCGCCGATGAGCGCCGCGATCGGGCCGAGCTTGGTGATCGCCGGCTCCGGGTCGGCCGGGTCGAGCTCGATGCCGAGCAGCTCGGAGATCTGCTCCAGAAACGCCCGAACGGTGGGGGTGACCTCGATCGGGAACCGGTGCCGGCCGAGCCGGGCCACCGCCTCGCACAGCGCGGTCACCGCGTTGTCCTCGTTGACCAACGAACCGTGCCCCGGCCGCCCGCGGGCGCGCAATCGCAGCCAGTCCATGCCCTTCTCCGCGGTCTGGATCAGATAGAGCCGCACGTCGTCGCCGACCGAGTAGGAGAACCCGCCGACCTCCCCGATCGCCTCGGTGCAGCCGTGCAGCAGCTCCCGGTGGTGCTCGACCAGGAAGCGGGCGCCGTAGTCGCTGCCGGCCTCCTCGTCGGCGGTCAACGCCAGCACGATGTCCCGCGGTGGGGTTACCCCGGTACGCCGCCACTGCCGGACCACGGCCAGCATCATCGCGTCGAAGTCCTTCATGTCCACCGCGCCGCGACCCCACAGGTACCCGTCGCGGATCTCACCGGAGAAGGGGTGCACCGACCACTCGCTCGCGTCGGCCGGCACCACGTCGAGGTGGCCGTGCACGAGCAGCGCGCCACGGCCCGCATCCGCGCCCGGGATGCGGGTGACCACGCTGGTGCGGCCCGGCGCCGACTCGCGGACTTCGGGGGCGAGGCCCACCTCGGCGAGCTTGGCCGCCGCGTACTCAGCGGCGACCCGCTCCCCCGCACTCGTGTCGCTGTCACCGGTGTTGGTGGTGTCGATCCGGATCAGGTCGCGGCAGAGGTCGAGGACCTCGTCGGCCGCCGTGATCGAGGCGTCGGTCATGCTGCTAGCAGAGCACGACCGGCGCTCCGCGCGCCATCCGGGTCCGCGTCACCTCCAATTGAAGCCGGCCGCGTACGAGACCGCGGCGAGCGTCGCCTGACCCGACGTGTTCGGGTGGAAGTAGTCCCATGTGGACACCTGGGACAGCGTGAACGGATAGTTGAACACCGCGTTATCGTCGAAGTCGCAGTTCGGCCCGTACGCGGCGCAGGCCTGGGCGAGCTGGGCGTTGTAGTCGACCACCCGCTGCCGCACCCGCGCCCGCCGGTCCACGTCGGCCTGCGCGGTGGACGTCGGGTTGGCCAGCATCGACCGGCAGATTCCGAACAGGGACCAGGCCACCCGCGCACTGGAGCTGACGTGCCCCACTTCCCAGAGCCGCCGGATGTCCGGGACGCTGATGACCGCCACCTTTGCGTTCGGCAGACCCGCCTTCAGCGTGCCGAGCGCGGTGTCGATGTAGCCGCGGAACGTGGAAACCGGCGTCATCGACGCCTCGCTGCTCGTGCACGCGTCGTTCGCGCCGATCAGCATCGTCACGTACTGCACGCGGCGCCCGACGGCCGCGCTGGCCTGCCCCGGCATGTCGTCCGCGCGCGACCCGGACACGGCGACGTTGTAGTTGTGTCCGAGGATCGCCGGGTTCACCCGGAGAATGCGCAGGTAGTGGCTGTTGACCGAGGATGAGCTGCCGGTGCCGAACGACCGGGACGGGCAGTCGACGAAGAACCCGCAGGCGTTGAAGGCGCGGGTGATCGAGTCACCCATGCTCGCCATCGAGCTGGGTGGCGGGCCGGCGTCGGCCGAGGCCGCGGTGGGCTGCACCAGAGCGGCCGCGAGGGCGGCCGCGACGCCGAGGACGAGGACAGAGCTGCGACGCACGAGGGACATCGGTGGCCTCCGGTACGCGGATGGGCCCGGCCTGGGATGGCGGCCGGTCGAGGACGGGGGTTACCGCCTGGTAATGCGGTGTCCAAACGGTACGACGCGGTGAACTAGGTCACAATTCGTGGCCGTGTCTGATGACCCTGGCCGCGGGTAACGCCACCGGGAAGGCTGCAGGGTGAAACCGGCGGCGATCCGACACGAGGGACCGGAGGCTTGAGCCCATGGACGTGAGCACCACCGAGATCGCCGGGGCGGGCGGCGCGCCCTCCGACGACGAGCTGCGCCGCATCGACGCGTACTGGCGGGCCGCCAACTACCTGACCGTCGGGCAGATCTACCTGCTGGCCAACCCGCTGCTGACCGAGCCGCTGCGACCCGAGCACATCAAGCCTCGGCTGCTGGGCCACTGGGGCACCAGTCCGGGGCTGAACCTGCTCTACGCCCACATGAACCGGGCGATCGTCGCGCGCGACCTCGATGCCATCTTCGTCACCGGGCCGGGGCACGGCGGCCCCGCCGTGGTCGCGAACACCTGGCTCGAGGGCACGTACAGCGAGCTCTACCCGTCGGTCAGCCGCGACGAGGCGGGCATGGCCCGACTGTTCCGCCAGTTCTCGTTCCCCGGCGGCATCCCCAGCCACGTCGCGCCCGAAGTACCCGGATCCATCCACGAGGGCGGCGAGCTCGGTTACTCGCTCATGCACGCGTACGGCGCCGCGTTCGACAACCCCGAGCTGCTCGTGTTCTGCGTGGTCGGTGACGGTGAGGCGGAGACCGGACCGCTGTCCGCCAGCTGGCTGTCCAACGCGTTTCTCAACCCAGCCCGGGACGGTGCGGTCCTGCCGGTGCTGCACCTGAACGGCTACAAGATCGCCAACCCGACCGTGCTCGCCCGGATGCCGGAGGACGATCTGCTCGCCCTCATGCGCGGCAGCGGGTACGAGCCGCACGTCGTGGCCGGCGACGATCCGGCGATGGTGCATCGCGCGCTGGCGGGCACCCTCGACCGCGTCCTCGACCGGATCGGCGAGATCCAGCGGCACGCCCGCACGAGTGGGGATACCGTCCGGCCGCGCTGGCCGATGATCGTGCTGCGCACACCGAAGGGCTGGACGGGGCCGAAGCAGGTTGACGGCGTACCGGTGGAGGGCACGTTCCGCTCGCACCAGGTGCCGCTGTCCGGGGTGCGGGACAACCCGGCGCACCTCGCCCAGCTGGAAGCCTGGCTGCGCGGCTACCGACCGAGGGAGCTGTTCGACCCGACCGGTGCGCCGGTCGCGGAGCTCGCCGACCTGCCGCCGGCTGGCAGCCGGCGGATGAGCGCCAACCCACACGCCAACGGCGGCCTGATCCTGCGCGACCTGGTGCTGCCGGACTACCGGGAGTACGCGGTGAAGGTCGACCGGCCGGGCGAGCCGCCGGCGGAGGCGACCCGGGTATTCGCCGAGTGGCTGCGCGACGTGGTGCGGGCCAACCCGGACCGGTTCCGGCTGTTCGGGCCGGACGAGGTCACCTCGAACCGGCTCAATCCGGTGCTGGAGGTCACCGACCGCGTGTTCGTGGAGACGGTACTTCCGGGCGACGACCACCTCGCCCCCGACGGACGGGTCGTGGAGGTCCTCTCCGAGCACCTGTGCCAGGGCTGGCTCGAGGGGTACCTGCTCACCGGCCGGCACGGCCTATTCACCAGCTACGAGGCGTTCATCCACGTCGTCGACTCGATGGTCAACCAGCACGCGAAGTGGTTGAAGGTCACCCGCGGGATCCCTTGGCGGCGGCCGCTCGCGTCGCTGAACTACCTACTCTCGAGCCACGTCTGGCGCCAGGACCACAACGGCTTCTCGCACCAGGACCCGGGGTTCATCGACCACGTGATGAACAAGAAGGCCGAGATCGTGCGCGTCTACCTGCCGCCGGACGCCAACACGCTGCTGTCCACGATGGACCATTGCCTGCGCAGCAGGCACTACATCAACGTGGTGGTCGCGGGCAAGCAGCCGGCCCCCAGCTGGCTGTCGATGGACGAGGCCGACCTGCACTGCCGTCGCGGCCTGGGCATCTGGGACTGGGCCAGCACCGACGTGGGCGCCGAGCCGGACGTCGTGCTCGCCTGCGCGGGCGACGTGCCGACGCTTGAGACGCTGGCCGCGGCGCGGCTGCTGCGCGAGCAACTGCCGGAGCTGAAAGTGCGCGTGGTCAACGTCGTCGACCTGATGCGGCTACAGCCGGCGAGCGAACACCCGCATGGCCTGCCGGACCCACAGTTCGACACGATCTTCACCCGCGACAGGCCGGTCATCTTCGCGTACCACGGCTATCCGTGGCTGATCCACCGGCTGACCTATCGGCGGAGGAACCACGGCAACCTGCACGTGCGCGGGTACAAGGAGGAGGGCACCACGACGACGCCGTTCGACATGGTGATGCTCAACGACCTCGACCGGTACCACCTGGTGATCGACGTGATCGACCGCGTGCCCGGGCTCGGCACCGCGTACGCGCACCTGCGCCAGGAGATGGTCGACGCCCGCCAGGAGTGCCGGGACTACACCCGGCGGTACGGCGAGGACGCGCCACAGGTCGCCGAGTGGCGATGGGGCGACCCGGACTCCGCGACGAACCGGCCGGTCTGACATGGAACGGTCCACAATGCTCGCCTGGGAGGTCGGCACGCCCGGGCCGATCGCCAGCCGCCCGCTGCGGGCCACCCGCCGCCCGGTCCCCAATCCCGAGGCCGGCGAGCTGCTCGTACGCGTCCTCGCGTGCGCAGTCTGCCGCACCGACCTACACCTGGCCGAGGGCGACCTACCGCCACGCCGTCCGGGCACGACCCCCGGACACGAGGTGGTCGGCGAGGTGATCGCCCTCGGGGAGGGGGCAGCGGGCTACGCGGTCGGCGACAAGATCGGCATCGCCTGGCTGCGCGCCACCGACGGGAGTTGCCGGTACTGCCAGCGCAGCGCCGAGAACCTGTGCCCGAACTCGCGCTACACCGGCTGGGACGCCGACGGGGGGTACGCCGAGTACGCGACCGTGCCGGCCGACTTCGCGTACCGGTTGCCCGGCGGCTACTCCGACCTGGAACTGGCGCCGCTGCTGTGCGCGGGGATCATCGGCTACCGGGCGCTCCTGCGCGCCGAGCTGCCGCCGGGCGGTCGACTCGGCATCTACGGCTTCGGTGCCTCGGCTCACCTGACCGCGCAGGTAGCGATGGCGCGCGGCGCGACCGTGTATGTGGCGACCCGCGCGGAGGCCGCTCAGGAGCTGGCCCGGTCGCTCGGTGTCGCGTGGGCGGGCGGGGCCGACGACACGCCACCGGAGCCACTGGACTCGGCGATCCTGTTCGCGCCGGTCGGCTCCCTGGTGCCGGTCGTGCTGGCCGCCCTCGACCGCGGCGGGACGCTGGCGATCGCCGGCATCCACCTCAGCGACATCCCGACGCTTAACTACGAGCGCCACCTATTCCAGGAGCGGACCCTGCGTAGCGTCACGGCGAACACGCGCGCGGACGGGCGGGCATTTCTCGCCGCCGCCGCGGAGCATCGACTCGCGGTGACGGTCACGCCATACCGGCTGGAGCGCGCCGACGAGGCGCTGGCCGACATGGCCAACGACCGGATCAACGGCGCGGCGGTCCTGGTGCCCACCGCCCCGCCGATCTAGGGCGAATACTGGTAATTGTAGATCAACTAGCCAGAACTAGGCCTAGATCGACCGAAAAGAAGGGGCCTGGATTCGTTACTCGGCCTCCGCCTCGACTGACTCTTCGAGCCGCCGGACCCGATCCGTCACCTCGGCGGTGGTCAGCCGGCCGAGCGCGATGCCGGACCGCACGAGCAGCCAGTCGCCGACGGCGACCCGCCCACCGGTCGCGGGGGCGTCGCCCGCGCCCTTCCCCCACCTGAGCAGCACGCGTCGCGGCCGGCCGGACAGCTCGGCCAGCGCGACGTCGTCTGCCTCCATGGCGACGACCCGGGCCGGGTATACGGTCATCGCCCTCCCATCCTCGATCGCCGATCATGCGGCGCTGAACGCTGGGCGGCGTTGGTCGTCCTTCGTCCGGACGACCCGGACCCGTTCATTGTCGCGCAGTTCGGCGGCGACGGCAGGGTTCGTGTCGTACCCCGCCCTTAACCTCGGCGCATGACGATCGACTGGGGCGGCCTGCTCATCGGGCAGCTGGACTTCTACTGGCGGATGCACCTGCGGCCGCGCCTGGCCGGTCTCACCGACGAGGAATATCTGTGGGAGCCGGTGGCCGGGTGCTGGACCGTGCGCCCCGGGCCGGATGGCGTCCACGGGCTCGACGGCCACTGGCCAGAGCCTGCGCCGCCGCCGGTGACCACCATCGCGTGGCGCATGATGCACATCGCGGTCGGCTGCCTCTGGACGAAGGCCAGCGCATTCTTCGGCGACGGCTCCGTGCCCGACGACGCCGACATGTTCGACCCGCGGCACGAGCCCGCCGACCTGCCGGCCACGGCCGACGAGGCAGTCGCCTTCCTCGAACGGGCCTACGGCCGGTGGCACGACGGCATCGCCGGGCTCGACGAGGGCGGCCTGACGGCGCCGCTCGGCGCGAAGGGCGCGGTGTACGCGGGCGACCCGATGGTCGAGCTGATGGTCCACGTCAACCGCGAGATCATCCACCATGGCGGGGAGATCGGCGTGCTGCGCGACCTCTACCGCGCCACCGGCGCCACGACGCGGCGCAGCACGCTGGTGCCCGTCGAGGCCGCCAGCCTCAGGCGGTGAGCGCCTTCTCGTAGTGGGTGTAGGAGCGCCGGATGCGCATGCCAACCCGCTGGTAGAGCGCCAGCGCGCCGGTGTACGAGTTCGTGGACAGCGTACAGGACCGGCTCCCGGCCCGGTGGAACCCGCGGAACGCGTGCCGCAGCAGGGCGGTGGCGATGCCCCGGTGCCGGTAGTCACGGAGGGTGGCCACCTGGTGGATGTAGCTCTCGCGCGGGTCCTCGGTCGACAGCGCGAGCACCGCGCCGACGAGGCGATCACCGTCGAACGCCAGCGGCGAGAGCTCGGGCAGGAACGTCTCCCGGCCGATCATCAGCCCGCGCCACTCCTCGAACGTCGAGGGCAGCCGGTCCGGCCACTCGTTGAAGGCGTCCTCGATCAGCCGGTACGTCGCCGCGTCGTCGACCCCTGGCGCGAACGGCCGGAATGAGATCCCGGCGGGCGGCTCGGGCGGGTCCGGGTCATCGTCCAGCGCGATCTCGAGGATCCACGCGGTGTCCGTCGGCCGGTATCCGGAGCTCCCGAACAGCGTCGCCGCCGCCGTGTTGTTGTCGGTGACCGTCTGGCCGACCCGGGTGCCGCCCTGCTCCACCGCGCGGGCCTCGGTCCAGGCCAGTAGCGCGGCGCCGATGCCGGCGCCACGCGCGTCCGGGTGCACGTCCGCCTCGGCGCGCCGAGCCTTGAAGACGTGCGCCCAGCCCACCAACTTGCCGGCCCGATCCCGCACCAGCACGGTGTCTCGCGCGAGGTCGAGCGACGGTCGCGCGAGGTCGGCGACGATGTCCTCGGGTTCTACCTCGACCGTGCCGTCGAGGTCCAGCTCGCACGCGGCGATCAGCCGGTAGATCGCGACCGCGTCCGCCGCCGTCGCGGCGCCGGCGGTCAGCCCGTCGGGCAGTCGCATCGGTGGCCTCCGGTGGTGAGCCAGCTTCCCGCCGGACGGTAATCGACCGGCGCACCCGGTTCGACCGAATTACCGCGGCGGGGCGATTTGCCCTCACGATTCGTCGAGCAGAGGGTGAATGGCATCATGCCCATACAACCGAGCACACCCGTCGTGGTCGGCGTGGACGGGTCCGAGTCGAGCCTCGCCGCGGTCCGGGTCGCCGTCCGCGAGGCCGGCCTCCGGCGCCGATCGCTGCGGGTCGTACACGCGTTCGTCTGGCCACTGGTGCAGGGGTCGATGACCGGCCTCGTGCAGCGAGAACCCGACACCGTGCTGCGCCGCGACGCCGAGCAGATCGTCCGCGACGCGGTCGCCGAGGCCGCCAAGGCCGACCCGGATGTCGCGGTGACCGGCGACCTGGTCACCGGCAGAGCCGGCGGCACTCTCGTCGACGCGTCCCGGGAGGCGGCCCTCATCGTGCTCGGCGACCGCGGCCTCGGCGGCTTCGCCGGGCTGTTGGTGGGCTCGATCGCCGTTCAGGTCGCCGCGCACGGGGCGTGCCCGGTGCTCGTCGTGCGGGGCCGGGAGCACCCGTCTGGCCCGGTGGTGGTCGGGGTCGACGGCTCGGCGAGTTCGGACGCCGCGGTGGAAATGGCCTTCGAGGAGGCGTCCGCCCGCGGCGCCCAGCTCCTGGCGGTGCATTTCTGGACCGGCCCGGTCTCGACCGGGCCGGGCGACATGCTGCCGCTGGTCTACGACTACGACGACGTGGAGGCCGACGAGGTGCGGCTGCTGGCCGAGTCGCTCGCCGGCTGGCGGGACCGCTACCCCGACGTGCCGGTCACTCGCCGGGTCATCCGTGGACACCCGGCGCACGGCCTCGTCGACGAGTCGGCGCAGGCGCAGCTCCTCGTCGTCGGCGCCCGCGGGCGGGGCGGCTTCACCGGGCTGCTGCTGGGCTCCGTGAGCCAGGCCGTGCTACACCACGCGGCCTGCCCGGTGGCGATCGTCCGGGCGACCCGGCCCTAGGCATGGACGAGCCCCCACTCCTCGTCGTCGACGCGGCGAACGTGATCGGCTCCGTGCCGGACGGCTGGTGGCGCGACCGGGCCGGGGCGGCGGCACGGTTGCGCGACGCACTGGCCGGGGTCGGCACGGCCGGCCTGCCCGACCTCTCGGCGCCGCTGGAGGTCGTCCTGGTGGTGGAGGGTGCGGCCCGCGGCATCGCCGACATTCCGGGTGTACGCGTAGTGACCGCCGACCGCTCCGGCGACGACGCGATCGTGGACCTGGTCCGCGCCGCGGGTAAGGGGCGCCGTGTGGTGGTCGTGACCGCGGACCGTGGCCTGCGCGAGCGGGTCGCGGCCCTCGGCGCCGAGGTGCGCGGCCCGCGCGCGGTACCCCGCTGATAGCTCAACCGGATGCGATGATCGAGGCGTGCTCCTCGTCGGCACGTCCGGTTGGCAGTACCGGGACTGGCGCGGCCGGTTCTACCCCGACGGCTTGCCGCAACGGCTCTGGCTGGAGCACTACGCCAGCCAGTTCGGGACGGTCGAGGTGAACAACGCGTTCTACCGGCTTCCTGAGCGGGAGACTTTCGCGCAGTGGCGCGCGCGCACGCCGGACGACTTCTGCGTCGCCGTCAAGATGAGTCGGTACCTGACCCACATCAGACGGCTCACCGGTCCGGCCGAGCCGGTTGCCCGATTCCTGGGCCGCGCCGAGGCTCTCGGCGACCGGCTCGGCCCGGTGCTGCTCCAGCTTCCGCCGAACCTGCGCGCCAATGTGGACGCGCTCACCGAGACGCTCCGGCAGTTTCCTCGCGACGTCCGGGTGGCGGTCGAGCCGCGGCACCGTTCGTGGTGGAGCGACGCGGTGCGCGACGCCCTGGAGCGCGCCGGAGCGGCGCTGTGCTGGGCGGACCGCCTCGGCCGCCCGCTGACGCCGCTGTGGCGTACCGCCGGGTTCGGCTACCTTCGCATGCACGAGGGCGGCGCTCAGCCGCGACCGCGGTACGGCCGCGCGGCGCTGGCCTCCTGGCTCGACCGGATCGCCGCGGGGTTCGACGATGACCGGCCGGTGTACGTGTACTTCAACAACGATCCCGGCGGCGCGGCCGTTGCCGACGCGGCGGCGCTCGGCGCGCTCGCCCGCCGCCGCGGGCTGGCGGTCACCCGTACGCCATAGGATTCCGTCGTGGACGCCCTTCTTGAGCTGATCGCGGTCCGCCACGGGGAGAGCGTCGCCAACGCGGCGTTCGCCGAGGCGGCCCGCGCCGGCCGGGAGGACGTCGGCATCACCAGCCGCGACGCGGATGTGCCGCTGTCGCCGCTCGGCGAGCGGCAGTCGGCCGCGCTGGGTCGGTGGGTGGCGACGCGACCCGACCCGCCCGACCTCGTGGCGTCCTCGCCGTACCGTCGCGCGCGGCAGACCACCGACGCCGTGCTGGACGCACTCGCCGCGACCGGTGATCGGAGGCCCGAGCTGTCCGTCGACGAGCGGCTGCGCGACCGCGAGCTGGGTGTGCTGGAGATGCTGACCCTGCCCGCGATCGTCCGGCGGTTTCCGGACGAGGACGAGCGGCGCCGGCGCCAGGGCCTACTCTACTGGCGGCCGGCTGGCGGGGAGTCCATGATGGACGTCGCGCTGCGCGTTCGGGCGTTCCTCGCCGACCTCGGTCGGGAACCCTCCCGGCGCGTTCTCGTCGTCACCCACGACACGGTCGTGCTCATGCTGCGGTACGTTCTCGAGCGGCTGACCGAGGACAACCTCACCGACGTGGCGCCCGTGCTCAACGGCGGGGTCACCCGCTGGGGGCTCCACGATGGACGGCTACGGTTGGCGTCCTACAACGACACCGGCCACCTGGCATAGCGGCCGCGCTCAGTCGTCGCTCAGCAGGCCCAGCAACTGTTCGGCGTTGCGCTGGGCATAGTCCCGATAACAGTTGTTCATGAGCATGTGCTGCACCGATGCTCAGCAGGGAAACGCAGGTCAACCCAACCGTGTGACGTGCGTTTATCGGTACGTCGACAGGGGTGGTTCACGCCAAGTAGGCGGGGCCGGCGGGTGCGCTAACACCCGGACCCGGCCCCTGACCGGAACGAGGTCCGGCTATGCGCAACCTACCTACCTACCTACCCACCCACCCGCACTGGTGCGTCAGCCGCGACCAGTGCGCCGACCGCAAAGCCCACCACGGCCGGCTGATCGAGATCCGGTCAACGAGCGGCGACTACGCGCCGGTGACGCTGCAGCTGGTCCAGGCGCTCGTGGGCGACCCGTACATCGCGGTCACCGGCGAGGCCGGCCACGTCGTACTCAGCCTGCGGCAGGCGCGCGCGCTCGCGTACGCGGCCACCGTGGAGGCCCGGCGCGCCAGCAACCCAGGCAACTACCCGCCGCGGCGTCACCGCCCGGGCGGCCCCGGGTGATCGCCGGCCGGTTTGAGATCACCATCGACGAGGTCGACGAGCTGGTCGAGGCGATCGCGATGCGGACGGCGGGCGATGTTCGGCCACGACCTGGACGCGGCGGTACGCCGACGTACTCACCACCGACCGACCCCGACGCGCCGGACGAGCCGCGGCGCAATAAGCGGCTCAGGTAAGCCCGCCATCCCGTCACCCGCCGCCCCGGATCCTGGCCCCTACGCCCGGATCCGGGGCGGTTTCTCGTATGGCGTAGGCCATACCTAGCGCCGAAAGTCGCCGGCCGGCAGGATCGGGCGCATGGCCGACTGTGGACACGAGCACTGGGAGGGGCAGGCCGCCATCTATGACGACGGCACGCTGCTGCGGCCCGCCGCGTTCCGCTCCAAGTACCCGCCGGCACCGCACCTCGACCTGGACCTGCTGGACCGCACCCGCTACCGGGAGCCGGTGTTCCGGGCCGGGCGGCGGATCCCGGGCGGGTTGGCGATCCAGTTCTGGGGCCACGACCGCGACCGTGTCTTGGCGGCCACCCGGCAGCGGTTCGACGCCGAGCTGCGCCGCGGGCGGCGACGTTCTCGACCGGGCCGGGGAGGCTAACCGCTCCGCGGAATTGGCACCGGAACCGCCTCGGCCTGACCGTCCCGCGACAACCACAGCGCCGCCGGTTCCCGCACTGGTACGCGACCCGGCTGCTGCGCTGTGGCGCCAACATCCGCACCCGTGCAGGTGTTGATGCGGCACAGCTCCCTGGCCACGACGGCGATCTACCTGGAGGTGTCCGACAGCGAGCTACACGTCGCGATCAGCGGCCTGTAGTTGACCCACCCGAGCGGCCTGGATCATGGCTCAGCGGCCGGATCCGAGGCCGCTGCCGTATGGCGTGCGGCAGCATGCGTTTGCAGATACGCAAACATCTAGCCCCCGTTTACCCTGTCGTCTAGCCCCCGTAGACTCTAGCCTGTGGTCAGGGGGATGAAGCTTCGCGACGTCCAGCAGGCACTCGCCGTCGAAGGCTGCCAGGAGGTCAGCGACGACGGACGGCACACCAAGTGGCGCTGCCCATGCGGCCAGCACACCACTGCCGTACCACGCCACCGTGACATCTCACCCGGCGTCGTCCGCAACATCACCCGCAACCTGGAATGCCTGCCGAAAGGGTGGTTGCAGTGACGACGTATACCGTGTACGCCAGACGGTGGGAACGCGGCTGGGAACTGCACATCGACGGCGTAGGTGTCACCCAATCCCACGGCCTAGCCGACGCACCCGGCATGGTGTGCAGCTACATCACGATGATGACCGGCGCCGCCCCCGACACATTCGAGGTCAACGTCGTCCCACACATCGGCGGTGGGTTGGACGAGGCGGCCATCAGGGCGCGGGATGCGGTGCGCCGGGCCGAGGAAGCGCAGAGGCGAGCCGCGGCGAAGTCCCGGTCCGTCGCGCGCAGGCTCCGCGAGCAGGGGTTGTCAGGGCGCGACATCGCCGCGGTGCTGCGGGTCTCACCTCAGCGGGTGTCCCAGCTGCTTGCCACGGCAGACCAACTGGATGAGCGGCGGGAGTCATCGGGCTGACCTGCCGCGTTCGGTGCTCCCACGGCCAGCAGGGCGGCCGCCTCATGCCCTCAGCGGCGGGGGGAATCCCGGGCTTGTCGTCACGCCACCTGCCCGAGCTCATCGTTGACCGCGTCGTAAAGCTCGGTGCGACGTTGCTCCTAGGCCGGCCGCAACTCCAAAGCGAGTCTTCGCCGGTCGTCCACGCCATCGCCCGACCCCTCGGCGAGCCGGATGGCGAGATCAGTGTCGATCATCGCCCTGACAGCGGCATGCCAGGCCGCCATCCGCTTCCTGATCGTCGGCGTACCGAACGCGCGCACCTGGGCGGTAACCTGCGCCTGCTCCGCCAGTCCAGGCAGCTCCGGCCTCGGGTGACCCTCGACGTACGTCATCGGCTGCACGAACGCCGCCCACTGGCCGACCCGCTCCGCCATGTCGAGCAGCTGCACGTACGCGTCGCCCTGCCGCTCCCGCAGCCACCGAGCGTGCGCCGAGCGCTGCTCGTGCTCGTACCGGGCCGTCGCCATCCGCTGGTCGTGCTTGCGTCCGCGCCCGGCGATCCACGCGCCGCCGACGACGCCGAGCACACCGACCACGGTCCCCGGCAGCCACGCCCAATCCATGCCGGCATGGCTACTGCCCACGTACGCGGAACGGCCCCGGCGGTTTGGCCTGAGGGATGGGGGGCTCCGACACCCCCGACATGTCTGGGTGTGTTCCCATGCGCGCGGCCGAAACTTCATGCCCGCGGAGAGAGAAAATCGGCGACGTCGGGGGCACAAAGGCCGTGATCGACCAGGCCAAAACGGGGGCTTGCGTCAGTGCCCGCGGCGCCGGGCGCGGCGCGGTGCGATGGGCGCGGCGCGCCGGGATGCCGGCACCAGCTGACGCCACTGCCGGATGTGTGCGCTGCGCAGCTCGTCGCTGACGCTAGCCGCCAGAGCCACAACTCAAGACGTGTCTTCCCTGCTCAGCAGGCCCAACAACTGTTCGGCGTTGCGCTGGGCATAGTCCCGGTAGCAGTTGTTCATGAGCATGTGCGTTTCGTCGGTGTCGTCGGCGAGCGCGTGCAACTTCGGCGCCCAGTCCTTCAGCTCGCGCTCGGAGTACAGGTAGCCGAACCGCTCGTAGATGTTCTTGCTCGTCCACTTCTCCGAATGCCCGTGGAAGCGCACGACCGCCAGCTCCGCCGTGGGCTCGAGCACCGGGGGGATCGATGACCGGTATCCCTGGGGCATGTCGACGCAGACGAACGGCAGCCGGTGCTTCCGCAGGAACTCCAGCGTCTCCGTCCGGTTGTCCCCGTCGAACCACGTCGCGTTCCGGAACTCCATCGCCGCCCTCAGCGGGCTGCACCGCTGGGCGACCTCCAGCAGGTACTGCTTGTTCGAGCGCCGGATCGTGAACCACGGTGGGAACTGGAACAGCAGCGCCCCGAGCTTGCCCGCCTCGACGAGCGGGTCCAGCGCGGACAGGAAGCGGGTCCAGATGTCCTCCATCGCCTGCGGGCTCAGATCCTTGGGGTAGACGTTCGCCTTGTCCGTCTCCGGCCGGAGGTCCTTGTAGATCGCCGACACCTTGGTCGGGTGCCCGGTGAGCAGGCTGAACGCCTTGATGTTGAAGGTGAAGTGCGCCGGGGTCCGGTCGACCCAGAGCTTGGCGGTCTGCTCCGCCGGCGGGGAGTAGTACGTGGAGTCGACCTCGACTAGCGGGAACTGCTTGGCGTAGTGGGCGAGCCGCTTCTCCGGCGTGTTGGCCGTCTCGGGGTACCACCCCGACGCGAGCAGGGTCTTATCGGTCCACGAGGCGGTCCCGACGAGGATGTCCCCCATGCGTCGCAGCGTAGCGTCAGGATCCGTCAGCAACTCCGGCACGAGCAATGGCCGGGTGGCGAGGGTCGTCGACCCGCACGACGATGTCGGCGAACCCCTCCGGCCCGACCTCGTCGGCGTACCGGCGATAGGCGGGCAGGGTCCAAGCCAGGTCGTCGTCGGTGCGCCGGGCGAGCGCACCGGCCGACATCGCCAGGTGCACGGCGAGGTCGAACGGCAGCCCGGCCCCGAGCAGCAGCGCCCCGCTCACCAGCAGTACGCCGCCCGGCGGCAGCGCGACGTAGCCGGCGCGGGCGGCCCGGTCCGTCGCCGCGTTCCACAGCGCCGGCAGCACGCGCCCGCTCCCATCCGCGCCGAGCGGATCTAGTGCCTCCCGCCGCAACCCGGCGGTGTCGAGCCAGTCCTCGTAGTACGCGTCTGGGTTTGTCCGGCCGTGTTCCAGGCGTACGGAGGCGGGCCGGAGGAAGTCGTCCGCCCGCACATGGAGCGCGGCCCGCCCGCGGACCCGCAGCGAGTCGACCAGCGCGTCGGCCAGCCGGCCCGGCTCGGCCGGCGGCGGTCCGTCGACGGCCATCCGCAGCCAGCGCGCCCCGGTTGCGTCCAGTCGCGCGACCGCGACGTCCGCGACCTCCTCGACGAGGGCGGACGGCGAGATCGGCCGTACCCGCATCGGATCATCATCCGGCACCCCGGACTCGAACACGACTCGACCCTTGACTACGGTATCCGCAGCGAACGTATGCTCTTGGCCAAGAATTCGTTGCGCGATCCCCCACCGAATCCGCTATCCGTAGATGAGAGCGAGGCACGAGGTGCCCCAGGCGACGCCCTCAGGCACGGCCGTGCGCCTGGCCGGCCTGCGCAAGTCGTTCGGTGAGATCGAGGCGGTGGCCGGCGTCGACCTCGATATCGCGGACGGCGAGTTCTTCTCGATGCTGGGTCCGTCGGGCTCCGGAAAGACGACGGTGCTGCGCATGATCGCGGGCTTCGAGCGGCCGACGGAGGGGGCCGTGTTGCTCGCTGATCGCGACGTGACGCGCCTCCCGCCGTTCGAGCGGGACGTGAACACGGTCTTCCAGGACTACGCCCTCTTCCCGCACATGAGCGTGCAGGAGAACATCGAGTACGGCCTGAAGGTCCGCGGGGTGGGCCGGGCGGAGCGCCGGGCCCGCGCCGCGGCGGCGCTGCGCACGGTGCGGCTCGAGGGGTTCGGCCCGCGCCGGGCAACCGCCCTGTCCGGCGGCCAGCGGCAGCGCATCGCGCTCGCCCGGGCTCTGGTCAACCGACCCAAGGTGCTCCTGCTCGACGAGCCGCTCGGAGCCCTCGACCTCAAGCTGCGCGAGGAGATGCAGATCGAGCTCAAGGCTATCCAGCGCGAAGTCGGCATCACATTCGTGTTCGTGACGCACGACCAGCAGGAGGCGCTGACCATGAGCGACCGGGTCGCCGTCTTCAACGCCGGTCGTATCGAGCAGGTCGGCGCGCCGGCCGAGGTGTACGAGCGGCCGGCGACCGCGTTCGTCGCGGGGTTCGTCGGCACGTCGAACCTGCTCAGCGGGCCCGCGGCGCGGGACGTGCTCGGCCGTGACGGGGTGTACTCCATACGTCCCGAGAAGATCCGGCTGGCGCGGCTCGACGCCGACGCCGCACCGAGTCCCGATCCGGGCGAGACGAGCACGGCCGGCCGGATCGCCGAGGTGGTCTACGCCGGCCCCGCCACCCGGTTCGTCGTCGACCTCGATGCTGGCGGTCGGCTCATCGCCGTGGAGCAGAACCAGCAGACGTCGTCCGCCGACGTGGTCGGCCTCCGCGGCCAGCGCGTGCGGCTGACCTGGCGCGCCGAGCACGTCATCCCGGTGCCCTCCGACGCCACCCTCACCATCCCCCCGACGGGCGATCGGCCGCTGTCCGCGCCGGCCGCTCGGCCCTGACCGTACGAAGGAGCAACTCATGCGATCCGTGCGCATCGGCACCGCGATCGCCGCGGCCGGCCTGCTCGCGCTGGCCGGCTGCGGCGGTGGCAACGGCGGCACAAAATCGCCGGGAGGCGGCCTCAAGCCGCCGCCCGTCGCCAAGCTGGCCTCGCTCGGGCCGGGCGAGGGTCAGGTCAACATCGTGGCCTGGGCTGGGTACGTCGAGAACGGTTCCAACGACCCGAAGGTCGACTGGGTGACCGGCTTCGAGAAGCAGACCGGTTGCAAGGTCAACGTCAAGGTGGCCGGAACCTCCGACGAGATGGTCACGCTGATGAAGACCGGTGAGTACGACACGGTCTCGGCCTCCGGCGACGCCTCGCTACGGCTGATCTATGGGGGCGACGTGGCGCCCGTCAACACCGACCTGGTCGCCAACTACAAGGACGTCTTCGACGGCCTGAAGAACAAGCCGTGGAACTCCGTCGACGGGGTCGCGTACGGGATCCCGCACGGCCGCGGCGCCAACCTGCTCATGTATCGCACGGACGTGGTCAACCCCGCGCCCACCTCGTGGGGAGTCGTATTCGATCCGGCCTCGCCGTACCGGGGCAAGGTCACCGCGTACGACTCGCCGATCTACATCGCGGACGCCGCGTTGTACCTCATGAAGCACCAGCCGGACCTCGGCATCAAGAACCCGTACGCGCTCGACGACAAGCAGTTCAACGCCGCGATCGACCTGCTCAAGAAGCAGAACCAGGTGATCGGCGAGTACTGGTCGGACTACACCAAGGAGATCCAGGCCTTCAAGTCCGGCGACAGCGTCCTCGGCACGACCTGGCAGGTCATCACGAACCTCGCGCAGGCCGACAAGGCGCCGGTGCAGGCGATTCTGCCCGACGAGGGCGCGACCGGCTGGTCGGACACCTGGATGGTGTCGGCCAAAGCGAAGCACCCGAACTGCGCGTACCTGTGGATGAACCACATCATCTCGCCGGAGGCGAACGCGGCGGTCGCCGAGTGGTTCGGCGAGGCGCCATCCAACCGGCTGGCCTGCGTGAAGACCGCGGACAAGAACCACTGCGCGACGTTCCACGCGGAGGATGAGGCGTACTTCGACAAGGTCTGGTACTGGACGACCCCGGTCGAGCAGTGCCTCGACGGCCGCACCGACGTGAAGTGCAAGGACTACGCAGCCTGGACCCAGGCCTGGACGACGGTCAAGGGCTGACGTTGGCACTGCCGTCCACGGTGGACCCGCCGGGCGGCGCCGCGCGCGCCGTCCGGCCGGGCCGCCGGCTCGACTCCTGGCTGTACCGGCACCCCTGGGTACGCCTGACCGGGCTGCTCTCCGCTCCCCTGTTCTGGCTCGTTGTGGCGTACCTCGGCGCGCTGTTCGTGCTGCTGGTCTCCGCGTTCTGGACGGTGAACACGTTCACCGGCGAGCTGGTGCGGCAGCCGACGCTGGACAACTTCCGCACGATCCTCAGCGAAGACGTCTACCGCACGGTCGCGCTGCGCAGTGTGGCGGTGGCCGCCGCAGTGACGGCCATCGACGCGCTGATCGCGCTGCCGATGGCGTTCTTCATGGCCAAGGTGGCCGCGCCGCGCTGGCGGCACTGGTTGGTCGTCGCGATCCTCACGCCGCTGTGGGCGAGCTACCTGGTCAAGGGGTACGCCTGGCGCGTCATTCTGGCCAACGGCGGCGTCGCCGACTGGGCCACCGGCGGGCACAGCCCGGGATACGGGGTGTCCGCGACCGTGCTGGTCCTCGCGTACCTCTGGCTGCCGTACATGATCCTGCCGATCTACGCGGGCCTGGACCGGCTGCCGGACTCCCTGCTCGAGGCGTCCGCGGACCTCGGCGCCCGGGCCGGCCGCACGTTTCGGTCCATCGTGCTGCCGATCGTCATCCCGGCGGTGATCGCCGGCTCGATCTTCACGTTCTCGCTCTCGCTCGGCGACTACATCACCGTGCAGATTGTCGGCGGCAAGTCCCAGCTCATCGGCAACCTGGTGTACGCGAACATCGGCGCCGCGAACAACCTGCCGTTCGCCGCGGCGCTGGCGACCATCCCCGTCCTGATCATGGTCATCTACCTCGTCGCGGTCCGCCGCAGCGGCGCGCTGGAGGAGTTGTGACGCTGTCCCGCCCGGCCCGCTGGGCGCTGCGCGCCGCGATGGTGCTGGGCCTCGCGTTCGTCTACGTCCCGCTCGTGGTCGTGCTGGTCAACTCGTTCAACGCCGACCGCACGTTCGGGTGGCCGCCCCGCGAGCTGACCACCCGGTGGTGGGGGGCCGCGTGGCGCAACGGCGGCGCCCGCGACGCGCTGTGGACGTCGGTGCAGGCCGGACTGCTCGCGACCGCGATCGCGCTGGTGCTGGGCACGATGGTCGCGTTCGCCGTGCAGCGGTTCCGGTTCTTCGGCCGCGACACGATCTCGCTGCTCGTTCTGCTGCCGATCGCCCTGCCCGGCATCGTCACCGGCATCGCGCTGGACAGCGCGTTCCGGTCGGTGTTCGCGCCGATCGGCATCGGCAAGGGGCTGTTCTCGGTCGTGGTCGGGCACGCGACGTTCTGCGTGGTCGTGGTCTACAACAATGTGCTGGCGCGGCTGCGCAGGGTCGGCGGCAACCTGGAGGAGGCGTCCGCCGACCTGGGCGCCGGCAGCGTGCAGACATTCCGGTACGTCACGTTCCCGCTGATCCGCTCGGCGCTGTTCGCCGGTGGGTTGCTCGCGTTCGCGTTGAGCTTCGACGAGATCATCGTGACCACGTTCACCGCCGGCGCGGGTGTGCAGACCCTCCCGATATGGATCTTCAACAACCTGTTCCGGCCCAACCAGGCGCCGGTCATTAACGTGGTCGCCGCGGTGCTGATCCTGCTGTCGGTGCTGCCGATCTATTTCGCGCAGCGCATCTCAAGGGACGCCGCGGGCGGCGGCCGACTCTGATCATCGCAACCTTGCACAGGTTGGGGCGCAGCGGCGAGATGATCGCCCAATCCGTACAAGGTTGCGTCTGATCATGGGCCGGCTAGGCCTTCGGTGGGCGCGCGACGACCTCGTGCACCAACCCGTACTCACGCGCCTGCTCGGCATCGAGGCGTCGGCCGCTGGCGAGGTCGTCCTCGACCCGGCTGCGTGGCTGCCCGGTGGCGTCCGCGATCCGCACGATCAGATCCTCCAGCGCGCGCAGGTGCCGGCCGGCCGCCGAGGCGACGTCGTCCGCCGTGCCCGCGATCCCGGCGACGCGCGGTTCGGCGAGCCGGAACCGTGCATGCGGGAACGTCAGTCGGCGCGGCGCGGCCGCGTACACGGCGAGGGCGCCACCCCCCACCTCGGCGGTGGCGATCGCGTGCACCGGAGCCCGCATCACGTCGAGCGCGTCGACGATCGCGAACACCGCGTCGAGCTCGCCGTCCGGCGCGCTCATGTGCAGCTGGATCGGATCGCTGGCCAGCGCGTCGAGCGTGAGCAGCGCGGCCGCGGCGCTCGAGGCCGACGGTCCGGTCACCGGCCCCTGCAGGATCACGATCCGCCGGTCGAAGAGGCGCTCCGCCAGCCATGCGTCGAGGCCGGCGCCCTCGGTGGCCGGCATCGGTCGGTCCGGCAGGTCCGGCTGCGCGGGCCCCCACCGCCGTGGGTCGTCAGCCAGCCGCATCCGCATCCCGCTCACCTCTCCCCTTCGGCCCTGCCCGGCCGCGCCTCGCGGACGGGGTGGTCCAGCCGCAGGTGCAGCCGGCCGCCGACCGCCGCGGCGTAGCGCTCCAATGTGGACAGCCGGACGTCGACGTTGCCGGCCTCCAGGCGGGCGACGGCCGGCTGCGACGTGCCCATCCGGGCGGCCACGTCGGCCTGCGAGAGCCCCGCGGCCCGGCGCTGCGCCACCAGGTCGGCGAGGGCGCGCTGGCGACGCTCCGCGAGCTCGCGAAACCCGGGCAGCACCGGTAGGCCGTCCTCGCTCATATCATGGACGATATAGCGTACCCGGACCAGCCGCCACTCCTAGACTGGCCGGTATGGCCCGATCGAACGAGGCCGTGGGCGAACTGCTCCAGGAGTACGCGGACCTCATCTCGATCACGGGTGGGGACGCGTTCAAGACGCGGGCGTACGAGAAGGCGGCGCGCGCGGTCGCCGGCCACCACGCGGACGTCTCCACGCTGGATCTCAAGGAGCTGCAGCAGATCCCGAACGTCGGCAAGTCCATCGCCGAGAAGATCCTCGAGTATCTGCACTCCGGCCAGATGGAGGCCGTCGAGAAGCTCCGGGCCAAGATCCCGATCGGGGTACGGGAGCTGATCGCCATCCCGACGCTCGGACCGAAGAAGGCGATCGTGCTCTACCAGGAGCTCGGCGTGTCGTCGGTGGACGAGCTCGAGCAGGCCATCAAGGCCGATCGCCTCAACGAGCTGCGTGGGTTCGGGGCGCGGACCGCCGAGAACATCCAGCACGGCATCGACCTGCTGCGCCGCAGCGGAGGTCGGGTGCTCATCTCGACCGCGACGGAGGTGGCCGAGGAGATCGTCGCCGCGCTCGCCGCGGTCAAGGGGTGCGTTACCTGCGCGTACGCGGGATCGCTGCGACGGATGCGGGAGACGATCGGTGACGTGGACATCCTGGCCGCCGCGGAGGACTCGGGCCCGCTCATGGCCGCGTTTACCGGGCTGCCGCTGGTCGCCGAGGTGATCGCGCGTGGGCAGACGAAGACCTCCATCCGGACAACCGCCGGTCTACAGGTCGACCTGCGGGTGGTGGCGCCCGAGGCATGGGGCGCGGCTCTGCAGTACTTCACCGGGTCCAAGGCGCACAACATCCGCACCCGCGAGATCGCCGTCCGCAAGAAGCTGAAGCTGTCGGAGTACGGCCTGTTCCGGGTCGAGGACGACGAGCTGGTCGTCTCGAAAACCGAGGAGGAGGTGTACCAGCGAATCGGCCTCCCGTGGATCGCGCCGACGCTGCGCGAGGACCGCGGTGAGATCGACGCGGCGCTCAAGGGCACGTTGCCCGCGCTGCTTCAGGTCGACGACATCCGCGGCGACCTGCACACGCACACGAACCTCACGGACGGCGTGTCCAGCCTCGAGGACATGCTCGCCGCGGCCCGAGCCCGTGGGTACGAGTACTACGCGGTGACGGACCACGCGATCAACCTGCCGATGCAGCGCATGACCGACGCGAAGATGCTGGCCCAGCGCAAGCGGGTGCGTGCGCTGGCGGGCGAGGGGTCGATGGCTCTGCTGCACGGCACGGAACTGAACATTGACCCGGACGGCGAGGTCGACTGGGACGCGGACTTCCTCAGCGGTTTCGATATCTGCGTGGCGTCGGTGCACTCGCATTTCAACCAGTCAAGTGCGGCGATGACCCGGCGGCTGATCCACGCCTGTGAGAACCCGTTCGTGAACGTCATCGGCCACCCCACCACCCGCCTGATCGGCCGGCGACCGCCGATCGACGCGGATTTCGACGCCGTGTTCAAGGCGGCCGCGTCGACCGGTACGGCGCTGGAGATCAACAGCTACCCGGACCGGCTCGATCTGGGCGACGAGCTCATCCTGCGCGCGCGGCGGTACGGCGTGAAGTTCGCCGTGGACACCGACTCCCACTCCACGGTCCACCTCGACTACCTGCGCTACGGCGTGGGCACGGCGCAGCGCGGCTGGCTGACCGTCGACGACGTCATCAACGCGTGGCCGCTGCCGAAGCTGCGCGAGTTCGTCGCGGCCAAGCGGGCGTGACGCGTCACAACCCAGGAGAGTGGTGGTCATGAGCGAGCGAACGGTCCGCGATGTGATGACCGAGAACGTCGTCACCGCCGAGCCGGGAACCAGCTATAAGGAGATCGTCGATCGGTTGGCCCTGGCCGAGGTGAGCGCGCTGCCGGTGGTCGACGAACAACGCCGCGTGGTCGGTGTGGTCTCCGAGGCGGACCTCCTCCACAAGGTGGAGATGTCCGGCGACGAGGGGCACCGCCGCCTCTTCGAACGCCGCCGGCGCCGCGCCTCGCGGGAGAAGGCCGCCGGCGACACCGCGAGCGAGGTGATGAGCCGGCCGGCCATCACGATCGCGCCCGGGGCGTCGCTCCCCGAGGCGGCTCGGCTGATGGAGGCCGAACGGATCAAGCGGCTGCCCGTGGTCGACCCGCGGGGCACGCTCCTGGGCATCGTGTCGCGGCGGGATCTGCTCAGCGTCTACACGCGCACCGACGACGAGATCCGCCGAGACGTCGTGGACACCGTGCTGCGGGACATCATGTCGCTGACACCGCAGGAGGCGGACGCGGCGGTCGCCGACGGTGTCGTGACGCTGACCGGGCGGACCGGGCGCCGCAGCACCACCCAGATCGCGGTACGCCTCGCACACCGGGTCGAGGGCGTCGTCGACGTCGTCAACGAGATGGGGTACGAGTACGACGACTCCGGCGACGTGCAGCGCAGGTACCTCTTCGACGCGGAGGTCGGTGGTCCCGGGCGGCCGGTGGACGGGACGTCCGACGTTCCGCCACCGTGACCGAACGCGGCCGGAGGCGGCGGGGCCGGCCCGTGGCGGTCTTCGACGTCGACGGGGTGGTCGCCGACGTGCGCCACCGGCTGCACCACCTCGTGCGCCGGCCCAGGAACTGGCGGGCCTTCTTCGCCGCGGCCGGCGACGACCCTCCGCTGGCGGAAGGGTTGGCACTCGCCCGCCGGTACGCCGCCGACCACCGTCTCGTCTGGCTGACCGGACGCCCCGAGTACCTGCGGCGCGTCACGCAGGAGTGGCTAGACCGCAACGGCCTGCCCGCGGGGCCGCTCCTCATGCGACCGACCGGCGACCACCGGCCGGCCCGGCTGTGGAAGGCCGAGCAGCTGCCCCGGATCGGCGAGTGGGGCCGGATCGACACGGTCGTCGACGATGACCCGGCGGTCGTCGCCACCCTGACCGAGCGGGGCTGGCCGGTCACCCTGGCGGACTGGGTGCCGTACCACGACGCGCTCCACGAGGCCCAGGAGCGCGATGGTCGCACCTGATCGCCCACCTTCTAAGGTGGACGGATGGACGTCGATGTGCTCGTGGTGGGTGCCGGCCCGACGGGCCTCAGCCTCGCCGCACAGGTCCACGCCCACGGCGCCTCGGTGCGCATCATCGACCGCGCCCTCGACCGGGCGCACGAATCGCGGGCGCTCGCCGTGCAGGCCCGCACCCTCGAGGTTCTGGCTGGCGTAGGAGTGTCGGACGAGCTGGTACGCCGCGGCAACACGGCCACGCGGTTCGTCATGCATGCCGGCCGTCGGGCCGTCGAGCTGCCCCTCTTCGACCCCGGTACCCGGGACACCGACTACCCGTTTCTGCTGTTCGTCTCCCAGGCCGTCACCGAGCAGGTGTTGGCCGAGCACCTGGCCGGCCGGGGCGTCCCGGTCGAGCGCGGCGTCGAGCTGACCCAACTGGCTGCGGACGGCGGTGCGATTGTCGCGACCGTACGCCGCGCCGACGGCCAGGACGAGACGGTCCGGGCCCGGTTCGTGGTCGGTTGCGACGGCGTGCACAGCACGGTCCGTCGGGAGGCCGGCATCGCGTTCCGCGGCGGCACCTACCCGCAGGCGTTCGCGCTGGCCGACCTGGACGTCGACGGCCTGCCCGGCGGTCGCGCGCACGCCTATCTCGGCGACCGCGGGATCATGTTCTTCTTCCCGCTGGAAGACCCGGTCGGGTGGCGGATGATCGTGATGCGCCCGCCGGGTGGCTGGCCACGCCCCGGTGGCGACACCGGTGATACGACCGTGGCCGACCTGCAGACCCTCGTCGACGACGCCACGGGCGGGGCGGTCCGCCTGCACGAGCCGGTGTGGCTGACCGACTTCAAGATTCATCATCGGCAGGTCGACACGTACCGCTCGGGTCCGGTGTTCGTCGCGGGCGACGCCGCGCACGTGCACAGCCCGGCGGGCGCCCAGGGCATGAACACCGGCATCCAGGACTCGTGGAACCTCGGCTGGAAGCTCGCGCTGGTCGCGCGCGGCGTTGCGGACCCGGCCCTGCTCGACAGCTACGACGCGGAGCGGGCACCGGTCGGTCGCCTCGTCGTCCGGTTCACCGATCGTGCGTTCACGATCGCGGCCTCGACGAACCCCGTCGTCGGTGTCCTCCGCCGGGAGCTGGTGCCGCGGCTGGCGCCGCTGTTCGGCCGGTTGGGACCGGCCCGCGCCCGGGCGTTCCGCACGCTCGCGGAGCTCGACATCGCGTACCGTCACAGTCCGGCCGTCCAGGAGGGTCGGCCGCGACCGCCCGGCGGACCGCGAGCGGGCGACCGGCTTCCGACGGCACCCGTCGTCCGCGACGGCGCGACCGTCTCGCTCCAGCGCGAGCTCGCCGAGCCCGGGCTGCACGTGCTCCTGTGTGGACGGTCGCCCGGCTGGCGGACCGACCGGCTCGACCGGCTCGCCGACCTGCTGCGCGTACACCTGCTGTCGCGCACGGCGGAGCCCGGCGCGCTGCACGACCCCGGCGGCGCCGCGCTGCGTGCGCTCGGCGTGCCCGCCGACGCATCCGCGCACTATCTCGTGCGCCCCGACGGGTACATCGGATATCGGGCGGCCGGCACCGATCTGACCGGCCTCATCGCGTACCTCGATCGGTGGTTCCCCGCGCTGGGCGCGGCTCGGCCGTCAGTGGGCCAGCTGTAGCAGGAACGTGAACAGCAGGACCGCTGCGGTGACGCCGACGACGAGGACCCGCCGGCGGTACGTGTCGTACGCGTGCCACCAGGCGATCGCGGCCTCGGCGACGGGCGAGAACGTGAGCCGGGCGCCGGCCACGAACGGTGCGAGCCGCAACGCCGCGTTGGCCCGTTCGTGCGGGTCCGGCGGCCGGCGGTACGCCTCGTCGTCGGACCACACGGCGATCGGCCGCACCTCGACGTCCACCGACCACGCCTGCTCGCTGTGCCACTGCTGGGATCGGCGCTCGAAGGACCGCCGCAGCGACGCGTCCGCCGCCGGCGCCCGGCGGAGCCAGGTGCGCGCCAGCTCGAACCACGGCCAGCGCGCCGCGACGTCGGCCAGCACCTCGGGGTACAGCCAGTCGGCGCCGCGCTCGTCGCCGGTGACCTGTTCGGCGTCGCGGCGCAGCGGCTCGAGGTGCCGGGCGACGAAGGCGACGTAGCCGGGCGGAGGCTCGGGATCGATGCGCGGCAGCAGGTGCGCCACGCACCCATCGTCGCAAGGATGCCCACGGCGCAACAAGCCGATCAACGCGAGTTGTGTCGATCAAGGAGGCGCTCGACGGTTGCTCACATGGCGAGACGGCCGTAGGTTGCGTGGCAGCACCACGTCGCACGCACCGCCCGCCCGTCCCTCCGGTCCGGCAGGAGCCAACCATGCGTCGTCCGCTGCTCACCGTGCTCTGCGCAGCCGTCCTGCCCACCGCCCTCGTCGTCGCCGCCGGCCCCAGCGCGGCGCAGACCCCGGGCGACGCGCCCGTCCGGCTGCCCGGTCTCACCGCCTCGGCGTCGGTCGTCCGCGACGTCGACGGCATCGCGCACATCCGTGCCGGCAACGCCCACGACCTGTTCTTCCTCCAGGGGTGGGTGCACGCGAGCGACCGCATGTTCCAGATGGATGTGACGAGGCGACAGGCATCCGGCACGCTGGCCGAACTGCTCGGGTCGGGTGCACTCCCGAGCGACGTGCAGACGCGGACGATCGGGCTGCGCCGCGCGGCCGAGCGCAGCCTACCGGCGCAGTCACCCGAGGGACGGGCTGCCCTCGAGGCGTACGCCGACGGCGTCAACGCCTGGATCGCCGGCCACCCCGCGCCCGCACAGTACACGGCGCTGCGGCTGTCGAAGATCGCGCCGTGGACCCCGGTGGACAGCCTGGTCATCACCAAGGCCATCGCGTTTAGTCTCTCCTTCGATCTCGACCTCGACCTGACGGTCACCGCGCAGACCTACCAGGCGGTCGGTGCGGCGGCCGGCTTCGACGGCGCCGCCGCCTTCGCCGAGGACCTGTTCCGCACCCAGCCGTTTAGCTCGGCGTCGACGGTGCCGGACGCGACGGGCGCGACGGGCGCGACGGGCGCGACGGCCGCGCCGCGTGAGGCGTCGGGCGCCGCGGCGCACGGCTCGCGCTCCGCCGCGGCCCGCCGCCTGCCCGCCGCCGCGATCAGGCTCGCGCGCGCCTACCAGGCGAAGGCCGAAAAGGTGCCGTTCCTCGCCCAGGCGATCGACGGCGGCTTCACGCTCGGCTCCAACGAGTGGGCGATCGCCGGGCGGCTCACCGCGACCGGGCGGCCGATTCTCGCGAACGACCCGCACCTGTCGCTCGACACGCCCTCGACGTTCTATCCGATCGCGCTGCGTGGCGCCGGGTTCGACGTTCAGGGCGAGGGCTTTGCCGGCACGCCGTACGTCATTCTCGGCCAGAACCGGCGCATCGCGTGGGGCGCCACCACGAACCCGATGGACGTGACCGACACGTACGTCGAGCAGCTGCGCCCGGACGCCGGCTCGCCCAGCGGCCTGTCCACTGTGTACCAGGGCCGGCTGGAGCATTTGGTCGCGATCCCGGAGCTGTTCCGGGTCAACGCGCTGCTGCCCGGCCAACAGGACGCCGTCGTGCCGGTGCCGCCCGGTGGCGGCATCCCCAACCGCTCCCTCGTCGTGCCGCGCCGCAACAACGGCCCCATCATCGGTGCCGACCTGGCGGCAGGCACCGCGTTGTCGGTCCAGTACACCGGCTTCTCCGCCACCCGCGAGCTGGACACGTTCCGACTCTTCGACCGGGCGGACGGCCTCGCCGACTTCCAGCACGCGCTGACCTTCTTCGATGTCGGCTCCCAGAACTGGGCGTACGCCGGCGTCGACGGGCACATCGCGTACTTCACCAGCGCCGAGATGCCGCTGCGCGAGGACCTCGAGGCCGGGACCGTGCACGGGCTCCCGCCGTACTTCCTGCGCGACGGCACTGGCGGCAACGAGTGGCTGCCGGCGGCCAATCACTACCCGGGCCAGGCGGTACCGTACGAGATCCTGCCGCCGGCCGAGATGCCGCACGTCGTCGACCCGCCCGTCGGCTTCTTCATCAATGCCAACAACGACCCGGCCGGGACCACGCTGGACAACAACCCGCTCAACCAGCTGCGCCCGACCGGCGGCATCTATTACCTCAACGTCGGCTACGACGGCTTCCGGGCCGGCCGGATCACGGAGATGGTGCGCGACGCGACGGCCGCGCGGGCCGTAACGACCCGGGACGTCAAGGACCAGCAGGCCGACGTCACGCTGCTCGACGCCGAGTTCTTCACGCCGTACCTGGTCGACGCGCTGCGACGGGCCACGGCCAGCGTCACACCGGCGCTGGCCGCGCTCGGCGGCGACCCGCGGGTGGTCGAGGCGGTCGGCCGGCTCGCGGCCTGGGACCGGACCACGCCGACCGGAATCCCCGAGGGGTACGACGCGGCCGACGTGAACGGCGAGCGCGGTGAGCCGTCCGCGTCGGAGGTGGCGAACAGCGTCGCCGCCACGATCTACTCGGTGTGGCGCGGCCAGTACGTCCGCAACGTCATCGACGCCCACCTGGCCCCGTACCCGGTGCCGGTGCCCGGCAGTGACGAGGCGATGAAGGCGCTCAAGACGTTGCTGGTGCGCTTCAACGAGCGACACGGGGTGGGGCTGTCGGGCATCGACTTCTACGCGGTACCGGGCGTCGCCGACCCCGCCGACCGGCGCGACGTGCTGCTGCTGCGGAGCGTCGCCGACGCGCTCGACCGGCTCGCCGGACCCGCCTTCGCCCAGGCGTTCGACGGCTCGACCGACCAGGACGACTACCGCTGGGGCAGGCTGCACCGGGTCACGTTCGACGCGGTGTTGGACGGGCCGTGGTCGATCCCGCCGGCCGGCGGCGCTTTCCCGGCACCCCTGCCGGGCTTGGCCGGAGTGCCGACCGACGGCGGGTTCAACACCGTCGACGCGTCCAGCCACGGCGCCCGCGCCGACTCGGCCACCGCGTTCACGTTCGGCGGCGGACCGGTGCGCCGGTACGTCGCCCAGCCGGCTCCGGGCGGGATGCGGGCCGAATCGGCCCTGCCGGGCGGGACCAGCGAGACGCTCGGCAGCCCGTACTACCTCAACCTGCTACCGCGCTGGCTCACCAACGAGACCTATCCGGTACGCCTGCGCCAGGATGACCTCGTCGGCGCGACCGCCTCGGCCATCGTGTACGTGCCCGGCTGATCGGCGGCCGACGTCGCCCCGGCGTCCGACGTCGCCCCGGCGTCCGACGGCGCCTCGGCGGCGGACGTCGCCGAGGCCGCGGTGGTCGCCGAGGCCGCGGGGGTCGCCGCCGAGATCGCGGAGTCGAGCACCGCGAGCAGCGCCGCATCACGCCGGTCGGCGGGCAGCGCGCGCAGCGCCAGCGCCGTCGCGGTGATCGCGTGCAGGGCGGGGCCGCGGGCGTACAGGGCGGCCGGCAGGATCGGGCGACGCCCGACCGGTTCGCCGTCCGCGGCGACCCGACGGGCCGCACGTCGGTGGTGCCGATCCAGCGTCGGTACCCGCCGGGGCAGGTGATCGAACGCGACCCGCACGCAGCACTCGACGATGACGGGAGCGAGGCGCCCACGGGAGCCGGTGCGCCCGATCAGATCGACTGCCCGCACGGCCAGTTCGCGGCGGCCGTCGTCGGTCAGCTCGTCGTTGACGATGCGCGCGACGGCGGCCAGCGTGGGGTCGGTGCACCGCGGCCGGTCGCTCCATGGCAGGCCGGCCAGCACCGACACGTACTCCATCAGGCAGGCACCGTCTCTCGGTCGTAGGTGCCCGCCCGCGGTGAGCACCGGCAGCGAGTCCGGTGCGGGCTGCGCGGACATTTGGCTCAATCCTCGCGGATCACCCGCGTTCGGTCAACCGGTTTGGGCATGTCGGCCCGGCCGAGCGCCCCGGTCCGCCGAAGAACTCTCCGCGCTCGATGACCACCAGTGCCGCGCGATGACCTTCAGCATTTGAAAAGTGGCGGGCTTCCCGCCCGTGGCGGGCCGGCCGACGATACCGGTATGTCCGAGCTACCGACCTGGGCGCGGGATGCGCTGGACGCTGTCTACGACCCCTGCTGCCGCGAGAAGGGAATCTCCATCGTGGATATGGGGCTCGTGCGCTCCGTCCGGGTCGACGACGGGCGCGCCACCGTCGAGCTGCTGCTGACCAGCGGATGGTGCCCGTTCGCGGCCACCGTCCTGACCCAGGTCGAGCAGCGGATCCTCGACCAGCCCGGCATCACCGAGGCGGACGTGGCGATCGTCTGGGATGAGGCCTGGACGACGGACCGTCTTTCGTCACGGGCGAGAACGCTCCTGCGCTTCCTGCCACCCCCCTCGGAGGTGCCCGACCGGAACGCCTACGTCGCCGCCCAGACACCCGCCAACCCCACAACTAGGGAGTGACCGCCGTGATCGACGATGTCTTCGTCTTCGACTGCGTGGCGCACGTCTTCAACTTCGAGCAGAAGAACGCGTTCGGCGCGCCGGGGCAGATGTTCTCCAATCACCTGTACGCATTTCACACGACACTGACCCCAGATGACCAACCGAAGCTGCCGGCGGAGGAGTTCCTACGCCAGTGGACGGTCTCCGACATCCGCAAGATGGTGTACGACGAGTCGGACACCGACATGCTCGTGGCAATGCCGCTGCCGCTGACCGATCTGTACCACGACGGGCTGTCGCCCTGGGAGAGCTGCGCCGAGCTCGCGAGCCGAGATCCGGACCGGACCATCTTCTGGGGCTCGGTCAACCCGCTGGAGGGGCGCAAGGCGCTCGACCTGATGGAACGCCAGGTGGGCGAGTTCGGCGCCCGGGCCTTCAAGTTCTACAACGTCCGGTACGACTACGGCTCGCCGTACCCGTGGCGG
>DASXRQ010000187.1:0-7260 GCA_036506495.1 Micromonosporaceae bacterium
CGGGCGCGGGTCAGCTTCTTCTCCTCGACCAGCAGCTCCTCGCGGGCGGCAGCCCAGTCCTGCGGTGACACGATCGGCGGAGTCTTCATCGTGGCCTGGCCTCCCCTAGGTACTCGTTGACCACGTCGAACAGGCGCCCCACCGGCGCGCCTGCGAGCCAGTCCGCCGATCGGGAGCCCAGCAGGCTAGGTCGTCATGTGGTCATGGTCGCACGCCGCAGGTTCGTTCCCACCGAACCTTGTCGGCTAACCCTTCTCCCCCGAGGACCCCCGCTGTCAACCGCCACCGAAACCCGTGCCAGGTGACACTCCGGCGATGTCGGCGCCGCTCGGCAAGCCGCCAACGGTCGCCGCAGCTTCGGGAAAGCCTGGACGATCGAGGGCAACGCCTGCGCCGGGCCGATACACGCCACACCCAGCAAACGTGCTGGCGGCGGTGAAGGCCGGCGCCAGCGGTGACGCGTTGAGTTGTCGCCAAACCGCGGACAGGACACCGCTGTCCGGGCTCACCACGTAGATGACCGACCGCACCACGTCGGCGGGGGTGGCGCCGGCCGACTCCAGCACCGCGAGGCAGTTCGTACTCACCTGCACGGTTTGTGCGGCATAGTCACCGGGTTCGCCGACCACCTCACCCGAGCGATCGAGCGGACACTGGCCGGCCAGGTGCGCGAGCCGGCCAACGTTCGAGATCGTCACGTGGCTGTAGCCGGCCGGCTCATGCACGGTGGTCGGATTGAGCTTGTCGATCATCGGCCCGGTATCGCGACACCTGCGGCGTGCGGGAACCGATTAACCGCCGCCCTTCCGGTCGCGTCGCCGGCTGCCGCTGGGCGCAGCCCTTCCAGGCGTCCTCGATACCAGCGCGTACCACCGCGCGAATGACGATATAGATCGACACACAACAGAGGAGCACGGCAATCGGTGATGCCGGCCGTACCGGAGTTCGAGATGTCAACGATCGTACGGATGACATTCGCGGGCATCAGTGCGGGTCTGCCGGCTTACGCGCCAGTATGAGCCGGCACCGTGGGCTGCCGTCCCGGTGCCGGCCCAGGGCGGTCAAGGCGACGGCCCGCACGGTGAAGCCAGCCGCCGTCAGGTCGTCGCGGAGTGCGGGCATCGGGCTGGTGCGGTAGTACATGACGAACGGCGGGCGCCACACGGCATTGCGGACTCGCATGGCCAGGTCGAATCCGAGCGTGGCCCAGTACGAGAGTGAGGCGAGCGGCGGCGGCGCGCCGATCGGAAAGGTGAACAGCCCGCCGGGCCGCAGCGCGCGGTACACCCCCTCGAAGAGGGCAGGCCGTTCGGGGGGTAGGAAGTGCCCGAGCGCCCCGAAGGTGACCGCGAGGTCGAAGTTCTCAGCGAAAGCGAGCGCCCGGGCGTCGGCCCGCACCCACGTGACGTCCGGGTGCACGCTGCGCGCCTGCGCGAGCATGCCGGCGCTGAAGTCGACGCCCGTGATCCGTCCTCGACACAAGGGCCTGAGAACCAGCACGCCCGCGCCGGTACCGCAGCACACGTCCAGTCCCTGGCCGAACGGCCCGAGTTCGGACAGCGCGTCGGCGGTCGCGCCGAGAACGCTCTCCGGGGTGCGAAAGGGCGTGTGATCGAACTTCGGAGCTAGGAGATCGTAGCCGCGCTCGACCGAGGACAGCGCCTGGATGCACAGTTCACGCAGAGACGGGCCTTGCGGCGAGAACACCGGCCGAGGGTACCTGCCGGACGGCAGCTCTGTCGGCCGGGGCGAACAAGTAGCTCAGGCTCCGAACAGCGCCATCTTGTACTCCACGCCAGTCACATCTGGACCTTCCAGCCCCGGCGGCAAATTCCGCAAGCGCAAAGCGGATCGGACGACTGCTCCAAAGATATTGGCACGACACCCGCTCGATTCGCGGCTATGTGCGGATGCGAACACGATTCGTAGCGCAGCCGTGTCAGGTCAGTAGGGCTGCGACTGTGGACCGGACGATCTCGCGGCGCTGGTCTGGGTCGCGTACATCGACGACGGCTAGGACGTCGGGGCTGGTCATTCCCCACAGGGCCGCCGCGTGGATGATCAGCGCGTACAGGACGCCGGCGTCGAGCCGGTCTGGGATCACTTTGTCCTTCTGGGCTTTGGCGATGGCGTCGACGTTGTGTTGGATGCTGGCCACGGCGAACTCGTGTGGCGGGTCGCCGCTTCGTTCGAGGCGCTGCCAGGTGATCAGTCGGATCAGCTCTGGGCGTGCGGCATAGGTGTCGCTGAGTCGGGCGGCGAAGCCGGGCAGGTCGTCGACGTCGAGCGGGGCTGCCGCGACGATCTGAGTGACCAGGTTCTCCCAGACGGCGTCGAAGAGCCGGTCCTTGCTGCCGAAGTAGTGGTAGATCTGCGCCTTGTTCGCCCGGGCGTTGGCCGCGATGCGGTCGACGCGGGCACCGGCGAGCCCGTACTGCGCAAACTCGGCGGTGGCGGCGTCGACGAGCCGCTGGCGGGTGGCGTCGGCGTCTCTCGGTGGCATACCGGCAGCCTATCAACTAACTGGATAGTTGACACACTTACACGACGGTGCTCTACTACTAACTATCCGGTTAGTTGATAGGAGGTACTGGTCATGGCCGGGTCCGGCGCGATCGGCATGCGCTCCGAGGAAGATCGCAACCTTGCCGTGGTGATGCGGTTCATCGACGGTGCCATCAACGGCGGGAACCTTGACGTCATCGACGAGACCTGGGCGCTTGACACGGTCTGGAACGGCGGCAGCCTCGGCACCCACCACGGTCGCGACGCGTTCAAAGCGGCCGTCGCGGCCGCCACACGGTCTTTCTCGGGCATGCACCTGACGGTCCACGAGGCGATCGTCCGCGACGACAAGGTCGTCCTGCGGTTCACCAACAGCGGCTCCAACGTCGGCCCGTTCATGGACAGCCCCGCGACCGGCACGCACGCCGAATGGCTCGGCATCGGCATCTACACCGTGCGCGACGGGCGCATCGCAGAAGGCTGGTTCGCCGAGGACATCTTCGGCCTTCTCCTCCAACTCGGCGCCTTCCCGATGCCGGTCTGACGACCCGACACGCGCCGCACGCAGAACCCCCTTACCAGGTCACAAGGAGGCCACTCATGTCCGAGTTCCACTCGACCAACCCGCTCGTCACAGGAATCGACGCGGCTGTCATCGCCACGCAGCGACAGATCAACGCGGCCCTCGCGCAGATGCCGCACCCCGACCCACGGACCGCCGACGGGTTGCAGATGCTACGAACGCTTACCGCCAACAACGAGGCCGGCACCGTGCTCTCGCCGATCGACCGGTATATCGAGATCCCCAGCGGCAGGGTCCGGCTGCACATCCTCGTCCCGAACGGCCCGATCCGCGGGGTCATGCTCGACATTCACGGCGGCGGCTGGGCCGCGGGCGCACCCGAAGACGACGACACCTTCAACGACCAACTCGCCCGGGCCCTCAACATGGTGGTCGTCGCACCGGACTACCGGCTCACCCCAGCCGTCACCATCGCCGAGCAGATCGATGACTGCGTCGCAGTCGCAGAATGGCTGGGCGCCAACGCCTACCACGAGTACGGCACCGACGTCATCATCATCGGTGGCATCTCCGCCGGCGCCCACCTCGCCGCCGCCACCCTGCTACGGCTTCGCGACAGCAGAAGCCCAACCTTCCGCAAAATCGCCGCGGCGCGTCTCGACTCCGGCCCCTACGACCTCGGATTCACCCCGAGTGCCTACCTGTCGTCCGAGGACAGCCTGGTGCTCACCCACGACTGGCTATTCGGTCTAGTCGAGGTCGGGCTCCCCGGTCTCAGCCTTGAACAGCGGCGCACGCCCGCGCTGTCACCGATGCTCAACGACTTGTCCGGGCTCCCACCGGCGCTCTTCACCGTCGGCGACCTCGACCCCCTACGCGACGACTCGATCCTCATGGCCGCCCGCTGGCAGCTCGCGGGCGGCACAGCCGCCCTCGACGTCTGGCCGGAAGGCGGCCACGCCTTCATCAACATGGCGACACCGCTCGGAGACCTTGCGCTCAACCGCGCCGTCGCCTGGCTCAACACGATCATCGAAGCTGCGGAATCCGCCACCGCTCCAGCCTGACGCCCACCGCGTCCGCCAGCAGCCAGATGCCTCGAAAGCGCGGGAACCGCGACACCCGCACATCGGCACGACCGCACGCTCGATCACGAACACAAGCGGTCACGTTCCATAGCGATCGAATTGCGGCCTGAGCGGATGCTCGGTGCAGCTGAGGAACTTGGTCCGCTCGGCCCCAGTACGGTGTCGGGTCAGGACTCCAGCGCGGCTTGGAGACGATCACGTGTTGCGTCATCGAACGCGACCAGTCGAACCCGTTCAACGTTCGTGGGTGTCGATCTGATCGTTGCGACCGCGATCCGCGCCGCCTGATCGGGTGGGAACCCGTAGACGCCGGTCGCGATGGCGGGAAAGGCAATGCTGCGTGCGGACAGCTGGTCGGCGACCTCCAGGCTGCGCCGGTAGCAAGAGGCGAGGATGTCAGCTTCGCCGTAGTCGCCGCCCTCCCAGATCGGACCGACGGTGTGGATGACGTGCCGGACCGGCGGATCAAGGTCGAACGCTGGCGTGGCCATCGCGTCACCCGGCTCGCACGGCCCGATGGCGCCGCCAGCCTCCGCCAACCGAGGCCCGGCCGCACGATGAATCGCGCCGTCGACACCGCCGCCTCCAAGCAGCGACTCGTTGGCCGCGGTGACGATCGCGTCAACGTGTTCTCGGGTGATGTCGCCCATCACGACCTCGATCACGGCCATGGCCAGATCGTGGCACACCCACACGTCCACCCGTCCCGCCCGTGCATCACCTCCAGCACCGCACCATCCGCGGCAGATCAGCGCGGCCGCGCACTGCGCGGCATGAGCACGTCGGCTCAGTCGGCCAGAAATCTCCATCTGCCAGTCATGGCGACAATGCGAGCGGCCACCGTGTCCGGATCGACGAGTTGGTGCAGATGCCGGCCGGGGACCTGCTCGACGTCCCAATCACGTTCCCGGGCCTGCTGCGCCATGCGGTCATACGGCGGCCCGAACAGCAGATACCCGCATGGCCGGTTGTTCCAGCCACCAGGCACAGGAATCTGCTGCTCGTAGTAGCTCAACGGAAGCCGAGGCTGTTCGGCCGAGACCGGCCGGGCGCCATACGTGCCCAGTTGGGTGTGGGCCCTGCTGATCGAGCCGCCAACCCTGTGGGGGGTGCGATCGCTGCCGCTGGCCCACGGCACCCTGGGGGGCACCGGGACCGTGGGCCATCCGGCGCGGATGCCTTGCAGGCTCGCATCCGTTCACGCGCGTGGCTCCTGACGCGGGCGAACCCTGACCACCGCGGGTGGGGTGGTGCCCGCACGCCGTCGATCCGCCGGAGGCGGCGAAACCGTGCGGCGGTCCAGGCCAGCGGCTCCGTGCCACGCCCTACGAGGCGATACCCGCTCGCGGTTTCTCCTCGACGGGGACGGCCGGTGCGGCAGTGGGTGTTGCGCGCTGCTCGGCGCGCAGTAGCAGCACCATCAGCGGGAGCATGATGATGCACCACACCGTCTCGAACCAGCCGAACAGCCACAGCGCGAGGTAGAACGCGATCACGCCCGCGTAGCCGAGCTGGGTCCGGCGTCCACCGGTGAGGACCAGCGCTCCGACGGCCGCCTCGATCACCACCAGCAGGCTGATGAACAGGAGCTGGTGCGGCGCGACGACGGTACGCCAGGCGTGCGTCACCCAGGCGAAGTGCGCGGGGTCGGCGAAGCCGGCGTAGTCGCCGCCGGTCGCGAGGTTGACCGCGTGCAGCAGTGCCCCGCCGATGAGGAACAGCACGCCGACCGCGGCACGTCCGAGGTACCTCGCCCACCCGCGCCGGTTTGCCAGTACGGCCGCGGCGATCGTGGCGGCGCCGCATGCCAGCCACAGGATCTGCCATCCGATGCCCATGGCCGCCGCCTTCCCGAGGCTGTGTGTTCAACCCGATCGCACCCGAAGCCGGCACGGCCGTCCAGAGCCGAACGTCCCCACGCCACGGGGCCGGCGTCCCGGCCCCCGTTTCGGGGGAGGCGAGGCCGTGCGCCACGTGGCCGAATCCCCTGGGCTGGCCGCGTTACCTACGCCGGGGCGCGGCGCCCGCCCGGCACCCGCGGCGGTAATCGGTAGCTGACAAACGTGCCGGTCGCCTTTTCCGCGGCGCGGGCCACCGGTTGCACTGCCGGCGCCGAGGCGGTAGGGATGTCGCCGCCAGTCTGCATGTTCATCGCCGCGCTGCGCGCCCGTGCCGGATCGCGTCCTGGACTTCCATGCCCGGCGCGGTGACTTCTCCGGCTGGCCGGCGAAGCCTACCAAGATCACGTCCGGCCTCTCGGCGTGGACCGTCGAGCACGACCTCGTCGCCGGTGAACGGAAGTTCCGCCAGGAACCCAGGGCGTGGTGCAGGCTGGCGGCGACCAGCAAGCCCAGCGCACACCGACACGCGGTGGACGCCAGGCGTGAGTTCGATCGCGGCTACGGCGGCGAGCGCCAGCGCGACCGAGTACGACCTGTGCAGGCGTGACTGAACGGGCCGCACCGACGACTCGGCCGTCGAGTGACCCTTCCCGCGTGGCCGGCGGGAGGCCGCTACCTCCGTGGGACGCTCGGGTGCCGAGTAAGCCGACACCCATCGGGCCACGGGCAGACCGGCCTCCCGGCTCGGGGCCCGGTCGGTGCCAGGGCGGCACTGGGCACGATGGCGATCTCGGGCAGGTTCGTGACGATCGCCAGCAGGATCAAACCGCCGAGCGCCTCCCCCAACCCCAGGCGGGTGTCCAAGACGTCGGTGGCGTCGGAAGCTTGATCCCGGCCACCCACACGGCCGCGCCGGCGCCCACGAAGACCGCAAGCAACACGGCCAGCGGCAGCGAACTCATGCCGGCGACCGCGGCGGGGATGCGACGCGCACCGTGTTCCTATACCACCCTCGGGCGAATTCGTCTCGTAGCGTTCGGGTCCCGACGGAACCCGTTCCTGCTGACCGGCCCTCGACCCCGACCGACTGTGCCCGGCGGGCAGGACGATCGGTCACATCTACCCGATCGGGGCACGGTCTACGGGGGATCGCGCTCAGGTGGGGGGCCAGTCACGGGCCACACGGTAGGCACATACAAGGCGCCGGGCCCGGAGGCGGTGACAATCGCCGGATACACGATGCCGTGCGGAACCGCATCGGCGCCATCGCCCCGAGCGTGCTCGCGGTCATGACGGTGCCGCG
>DASXRQ010000188.1:0-1734 GCA_036506495.1 Micromonosporaceae bacterium
CGCCGGCGACGATGAGGCCCAGCCCGGCCGGGGCGATGTGGTACAGCAGCACGGGGAGGGCGGGCACGGCGAGCCAGCCCAGGCCCAGGTAGATGCCTCCGATGAGCCGCTCGGGGGCGTTGAGCCAGCACATGTGCCCGACAAGGCCGGCCAGGGCCAGACCCCAGACGGCACACAACCCGACCACGTCGTACGGCGTGGGCATGCGAAGCAGCAGCACAGGGGTGTATGTGCCGGCGATCAGTACGAAGATCATGGCGTGGTCGAGTCTCTGCATCCGCCGGCGTGCCGCATCCTGCCAACCGATCCGGTGGTAGAGACTGCTGGCGGCGAACATGCCGGTGACGCCGGCCGCGTAGACGCCGGCAGCGATCTTGGCGGTTGTGCCGTGCGCGGCGGTCAGCAGCAGCGGTCCGGCCACCAGGGAGACCGCGAACGACACCTGGTGAAGCACACCGCGGAGCCGCGGTCTGGGGTAACCGACGCCGCGGACGGCGTCGTAGCAGACCGCGGTCGGCGACCTCTCCGTCGACACGGCACCACCTCGCGTACTCGGATCGTAACGCTCGACCCGAAACGCCCTCCGTGGTGCGCGACCACCGCTGGTGCGGTCCTGGGTCCAGGCCCTTCGCCGGCTCCACGACGTCGGCCGGCCGCTGCGGCCCACGACGCCGGGCTGGCCCGGCAGCCGGCCACGGATCACGAACCCTGCGCGGATCTCCCGTCCGGGTTAGCGCCTGATGGCGTCCTTGATCTTCTTCGCGAACTGGTTGAGTCGGCTCTTGAGTTCCTCGGCCTTGCCCTTGCGGCGAAGTCTGTCGTTGCCGGTGGCCTTGCCGGCGGTCTGCTTTGCCCTTCCCTCGGCCTCCCGGGCCCTGTACTTGACGCCTCGAACAATGCTCTTGATCCTGGCGTTCCTGGTCATGGCGTGCGTCCTCCTCGGGTGGCGGGGTTCGGATTCCGCGTAGGCCGCGGCGGTCCGAGCGTGGTCGGGTCACCCGCATCGCGGCGCGCGTCAAAGATCCTGGGTGAGTGCGGGTGAGGCAGGTGGTGGACGATCGGTTCGGCTTGCTGTACGTGGGTGGCAGGTTTCGCCACGGGTGTCGTGGTACCCGCCGATGAGGTGCCGCCGCGCGAGTGCCGGCACGGACGGCGCAACTGCTGGAGCGCCGGGAGTCGCTGGTCGTGACCGCGGGGTCCGGGCGGCGGGGAGTTGCCAGCGCGAAAGTTGACGGAGAGGCTCGGCGTGAACGCCGATCGCGTGATCGACATTACGCCGTTTCAGGACAGGCGCAGAACTTGATGCGCGCGCAGCGGCGCTAGCGGCAACGGGCGGGCCCGATACCGGCTCCGCCGGTCCACGGCCTCGCCGCGTGCCCGACCGGCTTTGGCGACGTGTGGTGACACGGATTGTCACCGCAGCGCCCGGCTGGGCTCGCACCCGTGGGCGCCCCGTGCTGGCGCCGATGTTGAGCGCGCCCATCCAGACAGGCCCCGTTGCGTCGGCGGGCACGCCGGCGCCGCGACATCGCCGGCCGGCGAGGCGGCCGAATCCGCCGCCCAGGCGTGCGACCGTGGGCGACCGTGATCAGAGCGGTGACGTTGGGGCTTGCGTCAGGCGGCAACCAATATGTCGAGCGAGGTGGTGACGGTCGCAGAGGCAGGTCCAATCCGGGCCGGGTACTCGGATCGTGTCGGCAGGGGCTGCGGCTGGTCGATCGGGGCGGTGAGGAC
>DASXRQ010000189.1:0-5864 GCA_036506495.1 Micromonosporaceae bacterium
CACAACCTCGCCGAGGGCCTCGCCATCGGGCAGTCCGCGGCGGCCGGCGAGATGAGCCTGGCGCTCGTATTGATCATCGGCTTCGGCCTGCACAACGCCACCGAGGGTTTCGGCATCACCGCGCCGCTGGCCGGAGCGCGTCCCGGCTGGGGATTCCTGGCACTGCTCGGGCTGATCGGGGGCGGTCCCACCTTGATCGGAACGCTGATCGGACAGTCCTTCGTCAACGAGACGCTCTACATCGGGATCCTCGCGGTGGCGGCCGGGTCGATCCTGTACGTGATCGTCCAACTGATCATGGCCGCGGTGAAGCTCGGAAAGACACAACTGCTGTACTGGGGCCTGTTTGCCGGCCTCCTGCTCGGATTCGCCACCGACTTCTTCATCGAGGCCGCCCACGCCTGATCGCTGCTCCGGGCGTCGTCGCACGACCATAACGTGTCAGACCCCGATGCGACGCTCGCCTCATGGACGACGACGCACAACGCGAACGCGCAACACAACCGGAGGAGCTGAGCCGTCTCATCGTCGAGCGGCTCAACGCCGGTGACGTCGACGGCTTGGTCGCACTCTACGAACCGGACGCGGTGCTGGCGCTACCCGACGGCCAGGTCGCGAGCGGCGCTCAGGAGATCCGGAAGGCCTACCAGCGACTGGTCGCCGACAGGCCCACCTTCGCGCCCGGCACCCCGCGACCGACGCTGCGCTGCGCCGAACTGGCGCTCACCTCGTCTCGCCTGGCCAGCGGTGTGATCACCGCTGAAGTAGCACGCCGTCAGCCGGACGGCACGTGGTTGTGGGTCCTCGATAAGCCGGACGTCCTCGGATAACGAGCGCCCGCCGGACCGTGGTCAACCTGTACGCCCGGCGGCGCGTTCTCGCACACTCGCCGGTCCCGATGGCGCGAACATTGCTGTGCGGGAGGCGATGTGGCGGGCGGCAGATCGTACGTCGTGCTGGCTGGGCTTGAGTCGGCCGACCGCGCTCTGCTCGCCGAGTGGATCGCCGAGGTGGCGCCCCGGTTTCCCATTCCCGCCACGCTGGTGAGCGACGACCCGGATCTCGCCGGCGCGATCACCGGCATCGAGGTGATTGCCGGCGATGCCGCGACGCACGCGCTGCCGGCCGGCCGCCTTCCGACCGCCGTAGCCGATGCGGTGAACTACCAGCTCCTGGCCGGCGAGCAGATCCTCTTCCTGGAGGGGGTGCCGCGGGACCGGCTCGGTGTGGTCAAGGAGGTGCTCGACCCGGCTCTGGCCTCGACCGGCCCGATCGGTGGCGTGACTGTGACCGCCGGAACGACGTACGCGCTGGCGGTTCCGCGCAGCGGCGAGCCGCCCGCGGGACACGTGGATCGGATCACCGGCGCGCTGCTCTCTCCCGAGGCGGACCTGCTGGCCACGATGGACGAGGCGGGATGCTGCGGCATCTGGGACGTGCCGGGCGCAGTCCTGCGGAGCCTGGGCGACGTTGACGCGGACCGGGACTTCGAGCTGGCGGCCGCGCTTACCGGCGGCGCATTCCTGATGATCGCGCACTCCGCCGCGATCGTGTGGGACGGGCGGGCCGGCCGGCCACGGTGGTCGGCTACGGGCCAGGATGCCCGCTACTCGGCCGCCGCCGGACTCGTCGGCGTGGTGGAGAGGCGTTGGATCCAGCCATGGCAGGCGGTCGAGTCCGAGGACCGGCTGCGGCTGTACGAGGCGGATAGCGGCCGCGAGTACCCGGCGTTACCGGCAAGCGAGTACGCGTTCAGCCCGGATGGGCGTCTTCTGGCTACCGTGGACCCGCCACCGGAGAGCGCCACCACGAATACGCGCCTGATCCGGATCCAGTCTCTCCCCGACCGCAAGGTCATCGGTCTCGCCGGGGGGTCGTCACCGTCCTGGAGCTACGCCGACAACCTGCTGCTCACCACGACGGACGACGCCGCGTTCGTCTACGCTCCGCCCGCCTTGGCGCCGATCTTCGCACTTCGCTGGGACGCGTTCCCGTACCGCCCTGCGGTCGGTTGGGCCGGCTCACGGCTGCTGGTCACCGGCGACGACACCTACCTGGTCGACCCGCGCACCGGCGAAGAGTTCGGGCTGCCGCGCGACCCGAGCGACTGGGCCACCCCGACCGTGTCGCCCACGGGTGACGTGATCGTCGTACGCCACGACGTGCGGCTGTCCTCCCGACGGAGCCGGCCCGAGCTGAGCTTCCACGACCTGCAGGGACGGCAGCTGTTGCGCGTGCCCGGCGAAACCGTGGCGTTCGGCCGGGACGGGCGTACGGTGGCCGTCTCGTCGGGCGGCGAGAGCTGGGCATCCCACCAGCCCAGCGTCGACCAGACCCGCACCGACGTGTGGCGGCTGGGCGGCACCAAACCCGAATTCTCCGTCCCGGGCCGGCGTCCGGCGTTCGACGAGAGCGGCACGCGATTGACGACAGCGTCGCCGGACGGGCGGGCATGGGTGTGGGAGACGGCCGGCGGCGCGCCCATCACGCAGGTTGGCGACTTCGTCGTCCTGGCCGCCGAAATCGCCGGTGGCCGGGGCGCCGGCGGTCCCGAGGAACCGCCGCCGACGCCGGTCCAGCGTTTCGCGGTCGTCCGGCACCCCGACCGGGTGACCGCTGGCCGGCGCTTCACGATCGACGCGACGCTCACGGTCGATCAGCCACCAGGTCTCGAGCTCGCCCAGCCGGTCACGGTCACGCCGAGCCGCGACGCCGAGGGCCGGCCGACCGGCGTACCCGATGTGCAGGTCCGGGTTTGGGCACCCGCCGGCCTGGCGGTCACCGGTCCGGCGCTGGCCGAGCTGGCTGTCCTGCCCGACGCCGACTCGCCGCTGGCACGTTTCGAGCTGGCCGCGGACGCCGACGCCGACGGGCCCTACGCCGTCCCGGTCGGCTTCTTCCAGGGCCCGCGCGCGCTCGGCCGCGTGCTTGCCGTGCTCACCGTCGACCCGCCCACGCTCGGGCCGGCAGCTCCAACTCCGCAGCAGATCACCGCATCCATGGTGATCGAGAACCCGCCGACGGACACCGGCGTCGTCGAGCCGGATGTGGCGCTCAGCGTCGTACGCAGCACCGCCGGCACGCACGACGCCCTGCATTGGGCGTACTGCTGGAAAGCACAGGGGTGGCGCTGGGTCGACGGCGGCATGACCACCTTCGGCCGGCCGGTCCAGGACTGGGCCGAGGAGAAGCACACCCAACTCAGCAAGCTGGCCAGGCCCGGTCAACGACCCCCCGGCAATGTTCGTGCCGAGCTCGACCAGCTCGGCCAGAACCTGTATCGCGACCTCTTCCCGCCCGACGTCAAGGCGTTCTACGAAAAGGCGGCCGCGGCCACCAGGACGATGATCGTGTACACGGACGAGCCATGGATCCCGTGGGAACTCGTCAAGCCATGGGGCGAAACCGGCTCCGGCGACTTCCTCTGTATCCGGCACGACCTCGCGCGCTGGTACCTCAGCGACAAGGGCCGCGTCGCGCCCGCACCGGTCACGGTTCGCACGCTGGCCCGCGTCGTCCGTCCGACCGACCTGCGCGCCGTACACCGCGAGGCGGCCTACCTCAACAGGCTTCCGATGCTCTGGAAGCCGCTGCAGTCTTGGCGGCCGATGCCCCGATATCCGCGGGACGTGGTGAGCCTGCTGGAGCACGGCTCGGTCAACCTGCTGCATTTCGCCACGCACGGTAAGTTGTCCGGCGATTCGTATCCGTCGACGTCCATCTCGCTCGGTTCCGAGGCCCTCTCGCTCGACGCGATCGTGGGCTCGGAGGTAGCCGGCGGCATCCGGCGGGCCGCGCCGTTCGTATTCATGAACGCCTGCCACACCGGCCGCCGACAACCCGGCCTTGGTCGCGTCGATGGCTGGGCCGAACGGTTCCTGGAGTTCGGGGCGTCTGCCTTCATCGGCGCGAGTTGGGAGATCGCGGACGATCTCGCCGCCGACTTCGCGACCGCCGTGTACGACGCGCTGCGCGGGGGCGCCTCGCTCGCCGCCGCCGTACGCACGGCCCGGATCCAGCTGAGAGCGTCGTCTCCGGACAACTCGACCTGGCTCGCATACTGCCTGTACGGCCACCCGAACGCGACCGTCGTGGTGCGGTGAGGAGACATGATGGACGTCTACCAGCTGTCCGGGCGACTTGACTCAGTGGATATCGCCACACTGCTCGGTGCCGCCGAAGCGGCTTCGTTCGAACGTGAGCGCGACGAGGTCGTCCGCGCGGTCGCCGGCGGCAGGTCCGATCCCGAGCAAGGGGGCGCCGCATTGGCCGACCTCGTTCGCCGATACCCCGCGCTTGCCGACCGTGTACTGCCGGATCCGGTGGCGAAGCCCTCCGTCGCGACACCCCCGCTACCGGAAACCACACCTCCCGACTTGGACCAGGCCGCACCGGCCGAGCCGCCCGCCGCCGAAGCCGCGCCGGCGCCTCCGCCATCGCCGCCGCCGAGCGCGGCGACTGACCGGGCGCCCACCCGCTGGAGTCCGGAATTGAGGCTCACGGCGCTCAAGGAAGCCGTCACGACGATCATCGGGCTCGCGATCATCGGTTTCACCTTGTACATGTCCGTCCGAGCGGCCGGCGCCCGTGCCGCCGACGACCGCGCCTACCTGCGAGACCTGCTCGCGCTGCTGCTTTCGTTGTCGGGCGTGGTGCTCGGCTACTACTTCGGCCGGGTTCCAGGCGAGGCCCGCGCCTCCTCGGCAGAGCAGCGCGCGCAGCACGCGGAGGCGCGTACGCAGGCTGTCGGTGACCGCGCCGAACATCTGGCCGAGTCACTCGACGACGCGGTCACCACCAGCACCCGGGCCGGCGACGACGCGACGGCCGACCGGCTGCGACAGTTGCGCGCCGAACTGCGCCAGCTCAGCCGGTCCGCCCGAGGCTAGCCACCGCCGCATCAGCCCCCTCGATCAACACCGATTCCTTTCCGACGTCGGCCGAGTCTCTACTCGTGAGCGAAAGCAGCGTTCGAAAGGACATCGCAGTGTCCATACAATTCAGCGTCTTCCTGCCCAGTGGCTTCGGACAGGATTTCGCACGCATTCCGGACCCGGTCGCAGCGTTCGAAACGCTGTCCCGCGTCGCGGCTGCCGCCGACGAACTCGGCTACGAGACGCTCTGGGTCCCCGATCACCTCACCACCATTCCACCGTCACAGGAAATCGTCTTCGAAGCCTGGTCGTTGATCACCGCGTTGGCGCGGGACACCGCTCGTATCCGCCTCGGACAGCTGGTGACCGGCAACGGCTACCGCAACCCTGCGCTCCAGGCGAAGATGGCGTCCACCGTCGACGTGATCTCCCGCGGTCGACTGACGTTCGGCATCGGCGCCGGTTGGTACGAGCCGGACTATGCCGGATACGGGTACGAGTTCGGCACCGCGGTTGAGCGGCTACGTCTCGAAGAAGCCGTCCAGATCATCCTGTCGCTGTGGACAGACGCTGAGGCCACGTACGAAGGCAAGTACTACCGGGTAAGCGGCGCGGTCAACCAGCCCAAGGGCATCCAGTCGCCGCATGTCCCCATGATGATCGCCGGCGGCGGCGAGAAGGTCACGCTCCGCTTGGTCGCGAAGTACGGCGACGCCTGCAATGTCATCGAGTCCCCCGCCCGGCTGGAGCACAAGTACGCCGTACTCAAGAAACACTGCGACGACCTCGGCCGCGACTACCACACCATCCGCCGCACCGCCACGACGCTGTGCATCATCCGCGACACCGACGAAGAGGCAAGAGCGCAGATACCGCCCGGTGCCGAATTCGCCTACCCGGGCGACCTCGGCCGGTACGGCCTCGTCGGCACCGTCGACACCATTCGCGACCGTATCGCCGCGTACGAAGCTGCCGGCGTACAGGAGCTGG
>DASXRQ010000190.1:0-11650 GCA_036506495.1 Micromonosporaceae bacterium
GCCGGTGGGCCTGAGCCCCGACCTGGAGGCCAAGGTCCTCGCCGCGGCGTGAGCGCCGGTCGTCAACGGGTGACGTCGTCGCCGCCCCGGGGATCGACGGCCCGCCGGCCGTAGACGTACGCTGCGAGTTGCGCACCGGGATTCTCGGTCCGCCCGGCGAGGAACGCGGCGAACTCCGCCCTTACGTCCTCCAAGCCGGGACCGACGCTCCCCATCATCGCGCACGTTCCCCCTCTTCGCCGCGCCGGTCCGGCGCGCGGTCGATCATGCCCGGAAAGCGAGACCACCATGACCATCAGACGGTACGTGCTGACCGGCGCGCCCGGCGCGGGCAAGACCACGCTTGCCGATGCCCTGCGGCGGCGTAACCACACGGTCGTGCCCGAGGCGGCCACCGACGTGATCGCCCGCGGTCTGGAGGGCGACGGTTTTCTCGAGGCGATCCTGGCGCTGCAGATCGAACGCGAGCGGGCCGCGACGGGCCCGGTGCAGGTATTCGACCGGTCGCCGCTGTACACGCTCGCGCTGGCCCGGTATCTGCGCGTTGCGCCGCCGGCGGCACTCATCGCGCACGTCGAGCGGGCCGCCCAGATGTACGAGCGGGCCGTGTTCCTCGTGCAGCCGCTCGGGTTCATCACGCCGACGGCCGCGCGCCGGATCTCGTACGCGGACGCGCTGCGTTTCGCCGCGGTGCACGAGGACGTGTACCGGGAGTACGGATTCACGCTCGTCGACGTGCCGCGGGCGCCGGTCGCGGAGCGGGTGGCGCTGGTCGAGAGCTTCCTATAACCTTCCGGTTATGGGTACGACGGCGGAACTGGACCGGGTGTTCGGCGCCCTGGCCGACCCCACGCGCCGGGCCATCGTGAGCCGGCTGGTCGGCGGGGACGCCGGCGTGGTGGAGCTCGCCGCGGCGTTCCCGATCAGCCAGCCGGCGGTCTCGAAGCACCTGCGGGTCCTGGAGGAGGCCGGCCTGGTCACCCGCCGCCGCGACGGGCGGCGCAACCTGTGCCGGCTGCGGCCCGAACGGCTGCGGCCGGTGGCCGAGTGGGTCGCGCCGTACGAGCGGTTCTGGGCCGCGAGCTTCGCCCGCCTCGACGACCTGGTGCGGCAGGAACAGGCATGATCCCCGGCGACCTGACCATCCAGACGCCGCCGGACGAGCCGGTGATCCGGTTCCAGCGGCTCGTCGCGGCGCCACCGGCGCTGGTGTTCCGCGCCTGGACCGAGCCGGAACTGCTCCGGCGCTGGTGGGGGCCGGCCGAGTACCAGCTCATCGTGTGCGAGGTCGACCTGCGGGTCGGCGGCGGCTACCGGTTCGTCCATCGCGGACCGGACGGCGTCGAGTACGGCAGCCGGGGCCGCTATCTCGAGGTGGAGCCGGGCCGCCGACTGGTCAACACGTTCACCCGCGACCCGGCGCCGGACCGGGAGTCCGTCGACGCGATCGACTTCCTGGCGGTCGGCGGCGGCACGCTGGTCTCCGGCGTCTCGCGGCACGAGTCGATCGCCGCCCGCGACGCGCACGTCAACGCCGGCATGGAGGGCGGCATGCGCGGCGCGTACCGCAAACTCGACGACCTGATGACGCAGGAGCAGTCATGAGCATCGAACCGCTCGCGTTCCTCGTCGGCACCTGGGAGATCACCGGGCGCAGCTTCGACGCGGACACCGACAACGTCGTCGGTACGACCACGGTCACACCGATCCTCGACGGCGGCATGCTGCAACTGGCCGGCACCATCCGTGTCGGCGACCTGGAGGTGGACGGTCTCGAGCTGGTCTGGCCCGACCCGGACACCGGCGACTTCGGCGCCCACGTGTACTCCAAGACGGGGCCGCCGATCCCCTACCGGTGGGCGCGGCCCGGGCCGGCGACGCTGGTGCATGCCGGCGCCGGGGCCACGTACACCGGCACGATCAGCGCGGACGGCACGGTGATCACCGGCAGCTGGGTCCCCGACCCGGGCCAGCCGGTCCACCCCGGTTCGGCGTACGACGCCGTCATGCGCCGGGTCTAGACCTCCGGCTCCGCCGCGGCCACGAACCGTTCGACGGCGTCCGCGTCCACGCCGAGGCGGCCCAGCACCGAGTCACTGCCCGGGTCCTCCTCCAACAGCGCGAGCAGCATGTGCCCGGTGCCGATGCCGTTGCTGTTCAGGCGCAGCCCGGCGCGGAACGTCAGCTCGATTGCCTTGCGGCCCCTCCCGTCGTACGGGATGACCGGCGGCACCTCCTCGACCCGCGGCGGCAGCGCGCGCGTGGCGACCTGCCGTGCCTCGTCCACGTCGATGTGCTGGGCCACCAGCGCCTGTACGCCGACGCCGTCCGGCACATCCAGCACGCCCAGCACGAGGTGCGCGGGGCCGATCTCGGCGTTGCCGGCCGCCCGGGCCTCGTTCGTCGACGCCACAATGGCGTTGCGGGCCTTGTCCGAGAAGCGGCTGAAACCCTGCGACGGGTCGAGGTCGCCCTTGGGCACGAACCGCTTCTGCGCGGCCTGCTTGGTGACCCCCATGCTGCGGCCGATGTCCGTCCAGGAGGCGCCGGAGCGGCGGGCCTGGTCCACGAAGTGGCCGATGAGGTGGTCGGCGACGTCGCCGAGGTGGTCGGCGAGCAGGACCGCGTCGGTGAGCCGGTCGAGCGCGTCGGGCCGGTTCTTGTTGATCGCGGCGATGAGGTCGTCGAGCCGTACCGGCGGGTTGATCTGCGTCATGCCGTCAACCATAGGTTGACGCCCGCGCGGTCGTCAACCCTCAGTTGACGACGCCGCGCCCGTGCGGCGCACCACCCGGAGCAGGTACTCCTTGCGATCCACCGGGTTGTGGTCCGTACGCGGCCGTGACGGGGCCGGCCCGCGCACCGGCTCGTACCGCTCGTACGCGCTGTCCAGCACGCCCTCGCCGCGGGTCAGCGCGGGCAACAGCTGCTGCAGTTCGTGCACGCGCGCGGCTGGGACCTCCCCGTCCACGACGCACACCGCACCGCGCGTCGTCGTGGCCAGCGGCACGGCACGCAGCTGGCCGAGCGCCGGCAGGACCGCGGCGAGCGTGTCCGCGGGCAGCTCGATCCGGAACGCGTGGATCGGCTCGTAGACCCGGGTGCCGGCCCGGCGCAGCGCCGCCATCAGCACCAGCGGGGTCAGGTTCCGGAAGTCGCCGGCCGTGCTGGACATGCTCTTGTCGAACGTGCCGTGCATCCGGCTCTGCCGCGGCCAGTAGCCGGATCGGGTCATGGTCACCGTCAGGTCGGTGACCTGCCAGCCGCGCAGGCCCTGCCGCAGCGCCTCGTGCAGGGTCTCCTCCACCGCCCGGAAGAACGCGATCGGCATCGACCCGAGCTCGACGCCGAGCCGGAACCGCATGCCGGAACCGACCGGCGCCGGCTCGACGCGCAGGCCGACCGTGGCGAGGAACGGGTTCGGGTGCACGCCGATCAGCTCGACGGCCTCCCCCACGCCGATCGGCCGCTCGATGCAGATCGTCGTGGTCTCGCGGAACGTCACGGCCAGGCCGTACTCCTGCGCCAGCGTCGCCTGGATGACCTCCTTCTGCACCTCCCCGTAGAGCGAGACGAACACCTCGTTGCGTACGTCGTCCTGGCGCACGTTGATCAGCGGGTCCTGTTCGGCGAGCTGCGCGAGCGCGCTGTGCAGCGCACCCCGGTCGGCGCGCCGGGACGCGTCGACGATCGTCTCGAGCGTCGGCGGCGCGAACTGTGCCTGGCCGGCGGGCCCGTCGCCGATCGCGTCGCCGACCCGGACGCCGCCCAGCCCCTTCAGCAGGCCGATCTGTCCCGCGGAGACGGTGGAGCTGGGCACGGCCGCGCCGCGGTCGAAGACGCTGATCGAGGTGACCTTGGCGTCGTCGATCTTGTCGCGGACCCGGACGGTACCGGAGAACATGCGCACGTATGCGATCTTCTCCCCCGCCGGTCCCCGCTCCACCTTGAAGACGGTCCCGGACAGCGGCCCGTCCGGATCCCCGGCCGCAGCCGGCAGCAGCTCGGCGATCCCCGCCTGCAGCGCGGCGACGCCCGCGCCGGTGATGGCCGAGCCGAAGTAGACCGGGTGGACCTCGGCGTTCGCGGTCTGGGCCTTGAGCGCCTTCTCCAGCAGGTCCGCGGGGATCGGCGCACCCTCCACGTACGCGGCGAGCAGCGCGTCGTCGTGCTCGGCGAGGGCCTCGTGCGAGATCCGGCGCGGCTCCACGTCGGCCTGCCGGGTACCGAGGTCGTGCGCGTCGTTCATCGGGACGAGGTCCGGGGTCAGCCGGGTGGCGATCTCGGCGAGGACGCCGGCGCGGCGGGCCCCCGTACGATCGATCTTGTTGATGAAGATCAGCGTCGGGATGCGCAGGCGGCGCAGCGTCCGGAAGAGGACCCGGGTCTGGGCCTGCACCCCCTCGACGGCGGAGATCACCAGAACGGCGCCGTCGAGCACGCCGAGGACCCGCTCCACCTCGGCGATGAAGTCGGGGTGGCCGGGCGTGTCGATCAGGTTGATCGTGACATCGCCGACGACGAACGACACGACCGCGGACTTGATGGTGATGCCGCGGCGGCGCTCCAGCTCCAGCGAGTCGGTCTGGGTGCTGCCGTCGTCGACGCTGCCGACCTCGTCGATGATCCCGGCCGCGTAGAGCAGCCGCTCGGTCAGGCTGGTCTTACCGGCGTCGACGTGCGCGAGGATGCCGAGGTTGAGTGTGCGTGCCAAGCGTCATGTCCCTTGAATAGGCGGATCCCTTCCGGATGGACATGAACGCTGCTCGCACTGCTCTCTCCCTTCGCCGGCCCTTCCCGTAGCCTGTCCGCGTGCCCCGGCACGGGCAACCGAATTTCAGGCCCGTTCGGCGGCGCTGCGCTCCACGCAGAACTCGTTGCCGGCCGGGTCGGTGAGCACCACCCAGCCGCTGCCGTCCGATCGCCGCTGGTCGTCGACGAGCCGCGCGCCCAGCCCGGTGAGGCGGTCGACTTCCTCGTCGCGGGTCGTGTCGGGCTGCAGGTCGACGTGGACGCGGTTCTTGAGCGTCTTGACTTCGGGTACGCCGATGAACAGCAGCCTCGGTTCGCCGTCCAGCCCCACCTCGTCGTCGGCGGGCTTGTCCTCGGGCGACACGGCCCGCCCGAGCACCCGCCCCCAGAACTGCGCGATCTCGTACGGCTCATGCGGCGCGGCGATGTCGAAGGTGACGTTCCGGACGGCTGACGTCATGCGTCCCCCAGGTGAGCGATGGAGTGTTCCGCCATCATCGACGCGGCCGGCGCGGCGCTCAAGGCGATTGCGAGCCCCGCCGGGGCGATCACGTGGTGCGGGCGGTCAGCTGTTCCCCGCCGGGCCCGCGCAGGTGCACCGCGGCCACGTCGGCGACGTGCATGTAGAGGGTGTACCCGGATGTGCCGTGGCCGCGCGCCACCGGACATACGCCGACCGGATGCGGCACGCCGTCCCGGTCGATCACGGTCATCGCGTACGCCCCGTCCGCCGGTGCCGCCCTGACGGACGCCAGCACCCAGGACGGCCGGCCCTCGTAGAGGAATACGGTGCCGGCCACGGCTCCCGAGTCCGTGGTCAGCGTGGCCGCGGTGAGGTAGCGGCCGTCCGCGACGGTCAGGGTGTGCCGGTACTGCTCGGCGAGATGGCGGTCCTCCCCGGCGCGCCAGTACACCGCCGAGCCGGCGAGGACGGCGGCGACGACGATGGCCAGCGCGGCGGCCAGGGCCGGGCGGATGTGCAACCGCGGCCATCGGGCCGGCCGGCGCGGCCGGCGCCGCCAGAAGGCCGGTCGGTGGCGGCCGGCGGGCGGAGCGGCGGGCGTGGCGGGTCCGGCGGCGCCCGCGGCGGGCCCGGTGGGGTCCGCAGCCCGCGTCGCGTCCGCGGTGGTCTCCGGCTGCGGCCACGCCGCGGCGCCGAGCCGGGCCATGACCCGGCCCTCAAACCCGGCGACCGGCTCCGCGACCGGGGCCAGCAGAAGGAGCGAGTCGGCGACCTGCGCCAGCGCGGCGAGCTCCTGCCGGCACGAGGCGCAGCCCGCCACGTGGCGCAGCGCCTGCCCGCGCTCGTGGCCCGTCAGTACGCCGGTGGCCAGCTCCACAAGCAGCGAACGGACTTGCTCGCATCGGTACTCCTCAGCCATCGGTCACCTCGATCAGCTCGCGCAGCCGGGCCAACCCGAGCCGGATTCTCGTCTTTGCGGTGCCCAGCGGTACGCCCTCGCGGTCGGCGATCTCGTGCGCCGTCATCCCGTAGTAGGTGGCCAACACGACCGCGGTAGCCTGCGCCCTCGGCAGGGCGCGCAGGCCGGCGCGCATGCGGTCGGTCTCGGCCACCTGGTCGGCCAGCCGGTCCTCGGCCGGCTCCTGGGCCGCCACCACCGCAAGCAGCGCGTCCGGCCGGTACGGGTAGTCCCGCGTCACCCGCAGCACGTCCACCGCGGCGTTGCGGGTGATGGTCAGCAGCCAGGTGGCCACCGCGCCGCGTCGCGGGTCGTACCCGCCAGCGAACCGCCAGGCCCGCACGAACGCTTCCTGCGCGACCTCCTCGGCGACCGCCGGCACGCCGACCACGGTCAGCGCGAGGCCGTACACCCGCGCCTGGTAGCGCCGCACGAACGCGGCCGCCGCCTGCGCGTCCCCGGCCGCCATCCCGGCCAGTAACGCCTCGTCGTCGGACACCCCCATATCCATTCGTACGCCGCTCGGGCGCGCCGGGATCTCTCGCGCGGCGAGAAATCTCCCGGCCGCCCCGTCCTGTATCCACCAGTAGACCGGTTCGCCGACGGTGCGACGGTCACCGTCGTCTTGGCGTTGTTCTCCCTGCTGCCCGCCGCGTGCGGCAGCGTCAGCGACGGCCCGCCGCGGTCCGAAGCCTGACCGGCACACGACCGCGATGACGATCCTGGCAATCCCGGACGCCGCCCTCCGTCGTAGTACCTATCGAGAGGTGAATCCAGCAGGGACAACAAGGAGGTCGAAAGACATGTCCGCACAGCCTCGACGGGGACTGACCGAGCCCACGCCACTCCCGGTCCGGGTGCCGGCGAGCGGCCCGAGGGCGAACCCGGAGCGAACCCCCGGCCGGGTCCTGCCCGCGATCGCCCTGGCCAGCATCGCCGCCGGCGCGATCAACGCCGCCGCGGCCGCGACCGTCGGGCGCGACAGCGCCGAGAATCTGGCGTTCTTCGTGGCGGTCGCCGCGGCGCAGCTGATATGGGGTGCGGTCGCCCTGGCCCGGGCTCCGCGCTGGTGGCTGGCGCTTGGCGCCGTGGGCAACCTGGTGGTGGTGACCACCTGGGTGGTGTCCCGGACGGTCGGCCTGCCGGTGGGCGAGTACGCCGGCATCAGGCTGCCCGTCGGGTTCCCCGACGCCCTGGCCACGGCCCTGGAGGCGGTGACCGTCGTCGGGGCGGCGGTGCTGCTGGTCCGGGGGTGGGGTCCGGCGCGATCCCCGGCCCGTTCCCCGGCGGTCACGATGGCGGTCGCGGTGGTGGTCGGCGCGCTTGCCCTGGTAGGCGTGCTGGCACAGCTCGGCGCGATTGGCTCGTCGCCAGCCGGGCCCGATCGCGACGGCGGAGGCGGCGTGAGCGGCCCGTCCGGCGGCGGGGACGGCAGTTCGGGCGGCGGCTCCTCCGGAGGCGGCTACTCGGGCGGCGGCTACTGAGAGCGGTCACGGCCCGGGCATGACCGCGACACCGATCGGCTACCCCAGTCGCACATGGCGAGGCTGTGTCCAGCCTTGCCACCCGCGACACCGTGTTGGGCGCAGACGCCCGTCCTTGTCGCCCTGGGCAAGAACCCGGAGATCCTGCGTACCCGGCCCAGGAGTCCTGAAGCTGACGCCGGGAGTCTGCTCGGCGCCCACGGCCGGGCAGGGTGCGGATCGAGTTGACCCGGTTGCCGAGGTCGACGACGGCCGCGCCGAGGCCGGCGAATCAGGGGCCATTGGACTTCGAAGTCTGGCGGCGGGGGCTCGGTGTACTGGTGCCGGGTCGGGGACTAGCGTCTCGGCTGTCCTGAAATTGTGAAAATCCCGGTGGTGTCCCTTGCGCGGCTGCTCGTTCGTCGTGCAGGTGAGAGCCCACTGCCCCGGGAGGTTGCGATGCAGTACGCCTTGCTGATCTACGCCGAGCCCGGCTATGACCAGGCGCTGCCGGATGCGGAACGTGAGGCGGCGTATGCCGAGTATCTGGCGTTGGCCGATGACGCGCGGTGCATCGGTGCCGCGCACCTGCAGCCCGCCGAGACGGCGACCAGCGTGCGCGTGGTCGGTGGCCGGACGCTGATGACCGATGGCCCGTTCGCGGACACCAAGGAGGTGCTCGGCGGGTTCTGCCTGGTCGAGGCGGCCAACCTGGACGAGGCGATCGAGCTGGCGGCGCGCATTCCGGCCGCCCGGCTCGGCGGCGCTGTGGAGGTCAGGCCGGTGGTGCCGCGCTGACCGTGCTGGAGGAGGTCTTCCGGGACGAGTGGGGCCGGGTGCTGGCCTCGCTGGTCGGGTTCCTCGGTGACTTCGACAAGGCCGAGGAAGCGGCGCAGGAGGCGTTCGCGATCGCGGCGGAGCGCTGGCCCGCGTCGGGCATGCCGGCCAACCCGGGTGCGTGGCTGGTGACGACGGCCCGCAACCGGTCGATTGACCGGATCCGCCGGGAGCGCACCCTGGCCGAGAAGATCCACCTACTGCCGGCACCCGAGGCCATCATGGACGAGTTCGACGACACCGTGATCAAGGACGAACGACTCGAGCTGATCTTCACCTGCTGCCACCCGGCGCTGCCGCTGGAAGGGCAGGTGGCGCTCACGCTGCGGGCCCTCGGGGGCCTGGAGACCGCCGAGATCGCCCGGGCCTTCCTGGTCTCCGAGGAGACCATGAAGCGCCGCCTGTCCCGCGCCAAGACCAAGATCAAGGCGACCGGGATCCCGTTCGCGGTTCCCGGCGCGCACCTGCTGCCCGACCGCCTCGATGCGGTGCTTGCCGTCATCTACCTGATCTACAACGAGGGCTACCGCGGCCGGGTCGACCTCGGCGCCGAAGCTATCCGGCTGGGGCGAGTGCTCGCCGCGCTCATGCCGGACGAGCCGGAGGCGCACGGGCTGCTGGCGCTGATGATGATCCACCACGCCCGGCGGCGGGCCCGGTTCTCCGGCGAGGATCTCGTGCTGCTCGACGACCAGGACCGGTCGCTGTGGGACATGCGCCAGATCGTGGCGGGACGGGCGGTACTCGACCGGGCGATCGCGCTGGGCGGGCGCGGCGCGTATGTCGTCCAGGCCGCGATCGCGTCGCTGCAGACGCGGGAGCGGATCGACTGGCCGCAGGTCACCGAGCTGTACCGGCGGCTGGCCGACCTCACCGGCTCCCCCGTGGTCGAGCTCAACCGCGCCGCGGCGCTCGCCCAAGCTGGCGACCCGGCCGCGGCGCTGCGCGCCATCGACCGCCTCGACCTGGACGGCTACCTCTACTTCCACTCGACCCGCGGCGAGCTGTTGCGGCGTCTCGGCCGCGAGGACGAGGCCCGAGCGGCATACCGTCGAGCGATCGACCTGGCCACCTCGACCCCCGAGCGACGGTTCCTGACCCGGCGGCTCGAACAGCTTTAACCCGGGCTGTCCCCCGGGCGGGTGCCCGTTCGTCGCCTGGATATGAGCGACAACCGTTCGTGCCTTCCGCGCGAATTGCACAGCCGCACCAGCGCTGGCATCCAGGTCAGCCTGTGCTGGTCGCCCGCCGACGGTCGGACCTGGGTCGCCGTACGCGATGTCCGCACCAACGCCGGGTTCGTCCTGCCGGTCCTCGCCGGCGAGCGGGCACGCTACCTGTTCGACCACCCGTACGCCTACGCCGCCCGCCGCGGCGTCCCCACCACCGCCCGCGCCGCGTAACCGCGGCACCACATCCATGGAGGAAGCCATGCACTCCGCCCCCGCGACCGTCGCGATCCCGGGCTACCTGATCGGCACCTGGAAGGCCGACCCGGTGCACTCCGAGATCGCCTTCTCTGTCCGGCACCTCATGGTCAGCAAGGCGCGCGGCCGGTTCACCAGCTACGACGTCACGATCATCACGAGCGAGGACCCACTGGGCTCGTCGGTTGCCGCGACGATCGACCTCGCCTCCATCGACACCGGCAACGAACCGCGTGACAACCACCTCCGCTCCGCCGACTATCTCGAGGTCGAGAAGTACCCGACGATGAGCTACCGCTCCACCGGCATTCGCCGCACCGACGACGGCTGGGTCATCGACGGTGAGCTGACGCTGCACGGCGTCACCCGGCACGTGCCGCTGGCCGTCGAGGCGAACGGGTTCAGCCCGGACCCGTTCGGCGGGCAGCGGGCCGGCTTCTCCGCGACGGCCCAGATCAACCGGCGCGACTTCGGCATCGACCTCACCATCCCGATGGACGGCGGTGGCGTCGTGGTCGGCGACAAGGTGTCGATCAGCCTCGAGATCGAGGCCGTCCTCCAGACGTGACTCGACCCGGACGGGCTGGCGCACACCGGCAGCCAAGTCCCCCGCTGTGAGCAGCGATAACCACCCGAATGTTCATATCGACCCGAGGAGAAGCCACATGTCAACAGCCCAGGCGACAAGCAACAAAGCAATGTTCAGCCGCTTCCAAGACGCCACGAACACCGGCGACGAGGAGATCATCTCGAAGACGATCGACGAGGTCGTAGAGCCGAACGTGCTGTTCCACGCGCCGGTGCCGATGGATACGACGGGGGCGAAGGCACTCAAGCAAGTGTGGGCGGTGCTCCTTCGCGCGTTCCCCGACCTTCACGTTACGGTCGAGGACTTGATCGCGGAGGGCGACAAGGTCGTCTGCAGGAACACGGTTACCGGGACCCACCTGGGCGAATACAGGGGTCTCCCACCGACCGGCAAATCCGTCACGTACAACGAGATCTTCATCGTCCGCTTCGCCGGCGGCCGAATCGCTGAGATCTGGGGGGTAGTCGACGTCTTCTCGCAGTTGCGACAACTCGGCGCCATTCCGGCCTAGCGAAGCCTGTCCGTTCGATTTCGCACTGGGCACGAACATGGGCATCGAGGCCATCGTGTCCGCCGGGGGCACGGCGAGACCGAGGCCGCGCTGCGGCACGTACGCCGGCACTCATCACCCGCGACAACCTGCGGCGGGCGATCGCCACACTGGTCAACGCCACCTTCGAGGCCCGCGACCCCGAACTGGTGGGGCTCGGGCACCGCCTGCGCGTCCGACTCGAAGAAGTTCGGCTCGTGGGAGTCGAACCTGATGACCGAGTGGCACCAGCACAACCGCGGGCCGGGGTGATGATCTACTGGCGGGTCGAACGCCGACTCCATGCTCGCGCACCTGCTCCAGTCCGCCCTGGTACACATCAACTGGCCGGTCGATGCCCGGTGGGTGGACGGATCCTCTTGCGGGAGGTCGGTACCGCAGCGGCCGCATGGTTACTCGAGCCGCCCGCCGGAGACGATGAGTTTCCTTCCCGTCACCACCGTCGAGCGCGCTAGCCCGATGGGACGCTGGGCGGACCAAGAAAACGACAATGGGAGGGATGACCGTGCAACCGAACGAGATCACCGAGGTTTTGAACCGACCGATCAGCCAAGAACTGTTGGCCCGCGACCTGACCCGCTTGGCCTACGTCGCCAAGGACGGCACCCCCC
>DASXRQ010000191.1:0-2489 GCA_036506495.1 Micromonosporaceae bacterium
CAGTAGTTGGGCCAGGATGACCGCCCCGACCGGCATCGCGCCACGCGGCATCAAGGTGGTGTCGCCGACCGATGTCTGGTTGGCCGGATACAACGGTTCGGCCGCGACCGTCGCGCGCTGGAACGGCAGCAGCTGGACGACCGTGTACACCCAGGTCACGACGGGCCGGCACCTGACCGTGTTCGAGGGGATCACGGTCGACCCCGCCGGCAAGGCGTGGGCGGTCGGGTGGGACCGCAACTACGACGCCGCCGGCCGCCCGGTCTCCAGTCTGGTCGTGCGATTCGACGGCTCGACGTGGAACCGGGAGACGTCGCCCAACCCGGCCAACCGGAACACGCTCATGGACGTGGCCGCGCTGACCAACGGCGATGTGGTCGCGGTCGGGGTGGCACAGACGGTGACCAGCAGCGCCATCACGCCACGGTCCCTGATGCTGCGCCGAGGGCCCACCACAGGCTGGGTCGAGGTCTCCGTCCCACCGGCGGAATCCGGCTCCCAGGACCAGCTCTTGTCCGTCACCGCGGCGTCGTCGACAACCGTCTGGGCGGTCGGGTACTACTCGTCGCCGTCCACGGGTCTGTACGACCCGCTCCTGGTGGAGGGCACCGCAGCCGGCGCGACCACGCACGACGAGCCGGCACTCGGCATGTCCGCGACGACGTGGGGGGTGTCGGCCACGCCGGGCGGCACCGCCTGGGCGGTCGGGTACACCTCGCCGCCGTCCGGCGGAAACGCCACCCTGATCCTGCGAGGCACCGGCGCGTAGGCCGTACCCGAAAGGGCTGGAGATTCCCGGGAGGTGATGTCGAGAACGGGTTCCTCGCTCCGACCCACGGGCGTCAGCACCCGAACGAGGAACCAGAGGAGATCCGAGATGGGCAAGGTCACTACGGGCGCAACGATGTCGATCGACGGGTACATCGCGGGCCCCGGCGAGAGCGGGTTCGACCTGCTGTTCCGGTGGTACAACAGCGGCGACGTGGAGACGCCGACCGCCAACCCGGACATGACGGTGCGTACGTCCGCCGACAGCGCACAGCACCTCAAGGAATTGCAGCAGGGCATGGGAGCGCTGCTGGTCGGCCGGCACCTGTACGACATGACCAACGCTTGGGGCGGCCGCCACCCGATGGACGTGACCACGGTCGTGCTCACTCACCGGCCGCCGCAGGACCGGCCGCTGGAAGACGAGAACTTCGTGTTCGTCACCGAGGGCATCGAGGCGGCCGTCGCGAAGGCGCGCCAGATCGCCGGCGACAAGAACGTCGGCGTCAACGGCGGTCAGATGGCGCGGCAGTGCCTCGACGCCGGTCTGCTGGACGAGGTCCACGTCGACCTCGTGCCGGTGCTGCTTGGCGGAGGCACCCCGTTCTTCAGCGAGCTCGGCACCAAGCCGGTCCAGCTCGAGGGCCCGATCTCGGTCGTCCAGGGAACCGGCGTCACCCACATCACGTACGCGGTTCCGGGCCGGCGCTCGACCGGGAAAGGCTGAACCCCGGTGAACGGGGAACAGCACGTCGAGCTCGAGGAGCTGCCACCACAGCCCGTTCTGAGCATCCGGGCGACGATCCCGGTCGCGCGGCTGGGCGACACGATGGGCGAACGGATCCGCGTACTGTCGCGGTTCCTGCGCGAGCGCGGCGCGCGGCCCGCGGGTCCGCCCTTCGTGCGCTACCACTCCTTCGGGGAAACCGAGACCGACATGGAGTTGGGCGTACCCGCAACGGAGCCGACCGCCGGCGATGGTCAAGTCGTCGGCGGCGGGCTGCCTGGAGGCCCCGCCGTGACCACGTGGCACTTCGGCCCGCACGACCGGCTGGGCGAGGCGTACGGCCGTATCGAAAGCTGGCGGACAGAGCACAGCCGCGAGCCCGCGGGTCCGGGCTGGGAGGCCTATCACTGGATCGACCTCGCCTCCGGTGAGGACGCCTCCCCGGCCAACCCGTCCACGTGGCGCGTCCAGCTCGTCCAGCCGATCAAGTGATCGACCGGAGTGATCGTGCGATCAGTCCCGGCTGACCCGGGCGGCGGTGCCGTAGGCGACGATCTCGGCAAGCCCGTTGCCGATGTCCGAGGAGTCGAACCGCACCCCCAGCACGGCGTTGGCGCCGAGTTGTTCGGCGTGCGCGACGAGCCGTTCGAATGCAGTCCGGCGAGCGGCGTCGACCACGGCCGTGAACTCGGCGACCTCGCCCTGCCGTAACGACCTGAGCCCGCCGGTGAGGCCTCTGACTACGCCGACGCTGCGCACGATCAGGCCCCACGACAGGCCGAGCGTCTGCTCGACGGTGTAGCCGGGTAGGTCGAACGTCGTCGACGCCAGGAATCCGGATCTGGGCTCGCCCGCCATGACCGCTCCTCGATGGCTTTCCGCGCTAAGGCTTGCGGGCGACCGCGCCGAATTCGTCGACCTCGCGCAGGTCCGCCGGGTCGGTGCCAGGTGTGGGTCGCCACTTGTTACACGGTACGAGGCCGGGCTCGACGAC
>DASXRQ010000192.1:0-3900 GCA_036506495.1 Micromonosporaceae bacterium
CCCGACCTGGAGACGCGGATGCACGACGTGCTCGCCGTGATGGACGCGGCGGGCTCGCAGTCCGCGGTGCTTTTCGGGTACTCCGAAGGCGGCCCGATGGCGACCCTGTTCGCCGCCGCACACCCGGATCGGGTCGAGGCCTTGGTGCTCTACGGCGCATACGCCAAGCGGGTGTGGAGCCCCGACTATCCGTGGGCGCAGACCCGCGAGGAGCGCGAGCGGTTCACCGAGGAACTGGTCACCGGGTGGGACTGGGAGTCGGACATGCGGTGGCGGTGCCCGTCGGCCGACGACGACATGTGCCGGTGGTGGGGGCATCGAGCGCGAGCGGCCGCCACCCCGTCGACGGTGCGCCGGTTGATGCGGATGAACGATCTGGTCGACGTCCGGGAGGCGTTGCCGGCGGTACGGGTACCGACCCTCGTGGTCCACCGCACCGGTGATCCGGTCAGCGTGCTGGGCAACGGCCGGTACCTTGCGCAACACATCCCGGGTGCCCGGCTGGTGGAACTGCCCGGCGACGACCACTTCGTCTCCGGCGATCCGGACCAGATCCTCGACCCGGTCGAGACGTTCCTGGCGGAGGCCTCGGCCCCGGCACCGTCCGCGCTGGCCCTCGCCGCGCTCCTGGTCCCCGCCGGACCGGACGCCGGCGACGTCGCGGTGGACCTGGGCGCCGGCGCGGTCCGCCGCGCCCGCACCGGCAGCGGCCGGCAGGTCCTGGTGTACGACGGTCCGGCTACCGCGATCCGGGCCGGCATGCGGTACCTCGCCGAGAACCCCCGCCGCCGGACCGGCATGGGGGTGCACGTCGCCGAGGTCCCGAGGCGGGGAGAGCGGATCGACGGGTACGGCGTCGCGGCCGCGGTTGCCTTGGCCGAGCTGGCGCCACCCGCCGAACTGTGGGCCTCGGCCACCGTGCGCGATCTGGTCGCCGGTTCCGGGCTGCTGCTGCAACCGCGCGGTGAGCAGAATGTCGCCGTGCTCGGGTCGATGCCGGTGTTCCGCGCCGTGGACCAGGGCGGGGCCGGCCGGCCGGCCCATAAGGGCTAACCGCCGCGCCGTCGACCCGGCGGGGCCGGCCGGCCGACCCGTACGGGCTAGCCAGCCGGCCAGTTGTCAGCGAGTGGTGACGTCGATCGTGACCGGCACCGGGTTGGTGACGATGTCGAACACCGCCGAGCGCCGGCGCGACTGTTCGACCAGCTCGCGCAGCTTCTCGGCGGGGGCGTCGCCCGCGACGGTGAAGTGGACCCGGATATGTTCGAACCCGTTGCGGACCTCGCCGTCGAGCCCGAGGATGCCGTGCAGGTCGATGTCGCCCTCCACCGTCGCCTCCACCTCGGTCAGGGTGACCCGCGCGCGGCGGCGATGTTGGCCAGTCCCGCCATCAGGCAGGCGGCCAGTGCGTGCAGCACGTATTCGACCGGAGTGGGTCCGTGGTCGCTGCCGGTGAGCACCGGCGGGTGATCGGCGGGGAACGTGAAGTCCCCCTCCCGGACGTGCTCCCGGCCGGCGCCGTAGTAACCGTTGATCGTGCCGTGGTTATGGGTACCGCCGGGCGATCGACAAGGTCGAGACCGTGTCGCCGGGCAGTCGGGCCCGGTCGATGACGACCACGTCGTACCCCTGGCGGGCCAGCAGCATCGCCGTGGCCGAGCCCGCGCACCGTGCGCCGACCACGACGACGTCGTGGGTACTCCCGCGCTGCCTCATCTCGGTTCTCCTTCGAGTGGTCATCGGACGCCCTCGAATGTGCGGCCTGCGCCCGCGTCGAACTTGGCGAAGACGTGGAGACTGCGCGGTGCCGCACCGCCACGCGTTCTCCACGTGACCGCCCCGCGGGCGCCAAGTACCGGCGCTGGGATCCGGCGAGAGTCGCCGGCATGACAACTTCTGCCGCGGTGGTCCACACTCAGGACCCACCTGCTGATCTCGGTTCCCCGTCCGGCGCCGGCTCGCCCGCACCGACCCGGCGCGCGCTGCTCGCCGGTGCGCGCGGGATGGTTCCGCTGATGCTCGCGGTGACCCCGCAAGGTCTCACGATCGGGCTGGCGCTCGGACAAACACCCACCGACCACCTCGCGGCCTGGTCGGCGTCGTGGCTCATCTACTCCGGGTCGGCGCAGCTGGCCGCCGTGGCCACGTACGGCGCCGGGTCTGCCGCTGCCGCCGCAGTCCTCGCCGCGATGGCGGTCAACATCCGCCTGCTGTTCTACAGCGCCGCGCTTGCGCCGCACTGGCGGCACCGGTCGATGCGCTGGCGGCTGCTCGCTGGGTACCTGCTCGTCGACCCGTCGTTCATGCTGGCGCAGCAACGGCACGACCGGCCCGGTTCGGCCGGCGAGAAGGCCGGCTACTACCTGGGCGGTGGGCTGCTGCTCTGGGTCTGGTGGCAGCTCGTGACGGCGGTCGGCGTTCTCGCCCCGGCGGTCGTGCCAGACGCCGCCTGGCTGGCCGCGGCAGCGCCGCTGTGTTTCGTCGCGATCCTCGCGGGCAAGGTGCGCGGACGGGCCGCGCTGGCCGCCGCCGCGGCGTCCGCGGTTGCCGCGTTCACGCTCGCGGCGCTGCCGTGGGGAACCGGCCTTGCCATCGCGATCGTTGCCGGAGTCTGGGCGGGAAGCATTGCCCGCCGTCGAACGGAGGTGTCGGCGTGAACCTGTGGCTCGTGCTCGTCCTGGCCGGTGCCGGCACCTTGCTCCTGCGCCTGTCGTTCATCCTCGTCGGGAACGCAGTCAGATTGCCGGCGGTCGTGGACCGCGCGGCGGACCTGGTCTTCCCGGTGACGATCGCCGCGATCCTCGCCACGAGTCTGCGTGGCGTGACGACATCGTTCCACACCGGACAGATTGTTGCCCTCGTCCTTGCTGCCGCCGCGACCGCGCTCGTGAGTCGGTTGACCGGCTCGATAATCGGCGCGCTCGCCACCGGCTTGGCCGTCATGGCCGCCGCTTCACTGGCGGTGACTGCGCTGCCGTAGGCGCCGGCCAAGTTCGGCCGTGTACCGCTGAGTGGCGCCCGCGCCGTGTGGCGCGGGCGCCGCCGGAGGTCTGCCGGTGGTGTTTCACGCACGCCGGCATTATCCGGTCCTGACCGGCTGATCGACGCTGGTTCGCTGCCCGTCGGACGCGGCAGTAATCAGGCTGTCGCGGTGCCGCCGGTGAGTCGCGGAGTCGGTGCCGCGTTGGTGGATGGCTGGTCGGCGAGCAGCGCAGCCACGACATGATCGGCGTACGCGGAGCTGGCCGGTCCCGGCTTGGGGAGCAGGTTGGGGGCGCTGCGGAGCAGTTGGAGCTGGCCGAGGTAGGCGCTGTAGGCGAGCAGCGCTCGGCGTCGAGCACGTGCCGGGGGGAAGCCGAGCTGCCGGAACAGCGTAGTGATATAGCCCAGGCGCTGCTCGGTGACCGCGGCCAGGGCAGGCGCCACGAGTGGGTGGTCGGCGTCCGCGAGCAGGGCGAGATCCGCGCTGGTACGCGCCGGTGGCGCAAACACGTGCGTGATGAGCTGGCGCAGGCGTTGTTCGGGGGGTGCAGCGGCGGCCTCCAGGCGTTCGATCACGGCGGTGGTGCTGGCCTGCCGCCATAGCTGTAAGGCGGCCGCGATGAGCTCGTCCCGGCTGCGGAAGTGCCAGTAGAAGCTGCCTTTCGTGGCGCCGAGACGGACCGCCAGGGGCTCCACGGCCACGGCGGCGAGGCCTCCACTGCTCAGCGCGTCCAGGGCGGCGGAGGCCCAGTCATCTCGGTTCAGTCTCGACACGCTCCATACGCTAGCGTATGGTCGTCACCATACGGCACCGTATGGAACGGGGAAGCCATGAGACTGGTTGACTCGGCACGATTCTGGAACACCACCGCCGCGGAGAACACGGCCATCTATCCGGCGCATCGGTACGCCATCACG
>DASXRQ010000193.1:0-4717 GCA_036506495.1 Micromonosporaceae bacterium
CCGTTGCAGGGCCCGCGACGCGTAGGCCTTCACCGCACCGGTACTGAGGCCGAGCAGCCCGGCCGTGTCCTCGACCGAGCAGTCCAGGTAGTAGCGCAGCACGAGGACCTCGCGGTACCGGCGGGGAAGCGCCCGCAGCCCGCGGATGACCGACTGCCGCTCGAACCTGTCGATCGCCGCCTCCTCCGCGCTGGCCGCGTCGGGCAGGCTGGATGCCGCGTGCCGGCGCGCGAGCAGCCGGCGCCGCAGCGAGTTGCGCGCCAGGTTGACGACCGTCTGGCGCACGTACGCCAGCGCCAGGTGGGGGTCGCGCAGCCGGTAGTGGCGCGCGGCGACCCGGACGTAGGCGTCCTGCACGACATCCTCGGCCGCGTGGGCGTCATCCAGCAGCATGGCCGCCAGCCGCACCAGCGAGGGGTACTGGCCGGTGAGCACCTCGACCAGTACGTCGGCGGAGGACTCCGCGCCGACCTCCGGATCCGGCCTTCCGTCGCGCACAGGCAAGCTCATCACACCCGTTAGACACGCGGTACCACGGTGGGGTTGTGCCGCGACGACACAAATCCCGCCGCGGTACCGGGTGACGGACCTTGCCCGAAGTTACGACACCGCCACGATCGCTGCGGAAGCGACGTTCGACGGCACCTACGTGCCGCGCACCAGCGTGCCCGCCGATCAGCTCGACACCTTCGGTGTGGTTGCCGGCTGGGCGGCAAAGGACAACCAACGTCCACTATCCACACCGTCGCCCCATCCTCGTCGATCACCTGACGAACCACGACACGGGCTTGACCAGCCAGTAATTGGGCAACGGAGTCCCGCAGTGCCGGCGCACCCGGCCTGGTAGTCAGACAGTCATCTGCGACGGACACTGACACCCCGCGTCCACGATCACCAGCATGTGACGAGCGCGATCCACCGCGGATGACCGCCGCCATCACAAGGCGAGCATGACGGCATACTCCACTGCCGTCGGGGTCAACGCGGTGCCCCGTGACCGTTCCTCGTCGTTCGACACCGGCACGTCAAAACTGGCCACCAGCCCCAGTAACACCAGAAGCGTGGCGACGACCACCGTTCGCCGTATCGCGTGCATGCCATTCTCCTTCCCGCCCGTTGTGCCTCCTGTACTGGATTCGTGGCGCAAGGCGACCCGGGACGGCCGGGAACATGCGGGCGGATCCGCTCACATGCCCGCCGTGCGGCGGTATCCGGTGGAACGCCGGGCCAGCCGTAGCGTGGGCCACTCCGGCAGGACGCGGGCGCGCACCTCGGCTTCTTCTCGCACAGCACATCGGCGGCTGTCTAGGTCATACCGTGGTGGTGCGGTGTCGCGCGGCGCCGGCGAATGGCGATCGCTGTGGTGACGACAGCAAGCACGCCGGTAGCCGTCGCGGACGTCGTTGCGTGCGCCGCCGTCCGCACGGGCGACGGAACCATCAGCCCGCGAACGCCGAGCGCCCGGCTCTCGGCCCGGTCGAGCAAACTCACCCCGGACCTTTCTGGACCGGGTTGCACCACTGCGGTCATTCTGCGTCGGTACAGCACGTGCACGTACCCTTGCGTGACCGTTTCCAGGCTGACCTGGTTCATGGTCTCCGCGGGGTAGGGTTCGGCGATCCGTCCTCGCTTTGTCAGGCTCTGGTGCCGAGGAGGTCGCAGGCCGCGATCCACAGCGTGTAGGGGTTCGCCAGGTCCGGGTAGGCGGCCATCATCCGGTCGATGAGCTCGCCCGGGGTGGAGCTACGTTCTAGCGCTGCCTCGAAATCGGCCAGGTAGCGGCGGCATTCGCCGATCTGGCGGCGGGCGTCGTCGGCGGCGGCCAGTGGATTGCGGTGGCCGGCGATGAGAGTGTCGGCCTCCAATGATTGTCGTGGCGGGCCCTTCGGGACGCCCCACCGTCACCACGGATGGCATCGCCTACATGAGGTAGCGGCGGCGCAGGTTCGAGCAGCAACTCAGGGAGAGCCGACGCGCACCGCGGGAGGTCACGGGGGACGGCGTGGACCCTCGCCGGTGACGCGTCCCCGGCCGGCTCGGCTTGGCCACGGGAACGAGTTTGCCGGCTGGGCCGTGCCGCTGATCCTGCCCGGAGCGGCGATCACCCTGCTGATAGCGCCTGTGGCGCCAGCCGCCGGCCACAATCGGCAAAGGTCGGGAAGGTTCGGCAGGCGACGGGGCGGGGAGTTCCTGGCCGATCTCGTAGGCCGGGTCGGCCACGGGCCGAGCGCCGGAGTCGGGACAGCGGACGCCGGCGGGACCGGCGAGGAACGGCGCGACTCCGGCCGGTTCCGACCGGCAAGCCGTTGGGCCCGGGACCCGGCACGTGTGGCGCTCAAGCAGAAGAGGGGCCCGGCCGTCTCGGCCGAGCCCCTCGTCACCTGGATGGAACTACCGCGCGGTCAGCTCCCGAGCCGCCTTGTCCTGGACCGCCTTGGCGGCGGTCCTAAGATCGGCCGGCGAGCGGTGGAGGTTGGCGTCCGTCGACGGCGACGGCGTTGCCGTCGAACCGTCGGCGCTGAGGGTCCTCATGGTGCTCGTAGGGGCGATGCCGACATTGGTCGGGTTCGTCACCTTGCTGAAGCCGGCCGGGCCGCTGAGCCACGTGCCGATCTGGTTGTCCTGTGCGCCGTTGACCGCGCCGGTCCCACCGAAGATCAGTCCGGTGTGGATCGAACCGCTGTACTCGTCGAAGACCAGTTCGGCCTGCAGGCTGAGCGTGGTGGTGTCGCCCGCCGTCAGCAGCAGCGGACCGTTGAGCACGGCCATCAGCGCGCCGCCCGACAGGGCGTCCGGCCAGTTGGTGCCGGTCGCGACGCCGGCGTAGTTCTCGCCGGCGAAGAAGGTCCAAGCGGTGTACAACGCGGTCCAGTAGCGGTTGGTGCCCACCACGTCGACAGGGTTGTAGGCCTGGGTCGCGGTGAAGGCCTGGCCTCCGATGCCGAACACGACCGAGTCAGGCGACAACACGTCGAGGTAGGCCTTGGTCGCCGGCATCAGAGTCGTGTCCTTGGTGAGCACGACCACCGCCGACAGGCCGGAGCCGGCGCCCGGTGTGTTGAAAGAACCAGCGGCGGCGCCGGCCGCGAGCGCGTCGGGGAAGTTAACCCCGGTCGCGGCGAGCACCAGATCGGGTGTCGTGTCGATCGCGTCCGCGATGGCGATCGACGTCGAGTAGCGGTCTGCGCCGGCGAGCCGCTGAGTGGTGTAGCCGAGCGCTGCGATCTGGTTCTTGACAGCATCTGAGATCGCACCGGTGCCACCGAGCAGATAGACGGTGCCGCCCGGGGCGAGGACCCGCTGGATCTCCGCCGTCGTCGAGAGGTCCAGGCTGCCCGGCAGCGTCATCAGCAGCGGCCCGTTCTTGGCCGCGGCCAGCGCGGAGCCGCCGAGCGCGTCCGCGAAGGTGTCCGAACGCGACAACACCACCGAGGTGGCCTTCGCCCGGGGGTCGCCCGAGTCACTTGCGGTGGCCCAGTGCGACTGCGAGACGGCGGTCGCCGTCGTGTAGCGGTTGGCTCCGGACAGGCGTACGACGCGGTCCTGGTGCTGCGGCCGGTAGGCCGGCACCCCGGTCAGGCCGGTCATTGTCGGGTTGGCCGCGGTCGAGCCATCGGCCGCAGCGGTCGCCACGCCGATGCCCTGGGAGAACGCGATGGTCGCGCCGTCGGGCGACCATGTCGGATTGTCGTGGTTCGCTGCGTTGCTCGTGACCGCAAGGTCGTTGTTGCCGGCGAGGTCCGTCACCACGATCTGGTTGTTGGTGCCGTCGGACCGCACGAAGGCGACCTTCGTGCCGTCCGGCGAGATCGCCGGGTTGGCGCCGTTGTCGTCGACCACCTCCGGAGCGGGCTTGGACGGGTCGTAGAGCATGACCGCTGGCGTGCCGGCGCCGACAGCCTGCCGCTCGAAGACGACCCGCAGGTCGGGTCCGCCGTCCGGGTTGAGGTAGTTGTTTGTGTCGTCCGGCGAGATCGTGACCGGAGTCCAACCGGCGCCGTCGACACCCAGTTTGACGCTCCACAGCCCGCCCGACGGCTTTTCCGCCCACACTGCGGTGCTGCCATCGCCGCGCCAACTCGGACTCTCCCGTACCGTGCCGGCTGGGGCCACCGGGAAATCCCACCAGATGTTGTTGCCGTCGTTGTAGCGGACCGTGGCGAGGTCGTTGCGCTCGTTGATATAGAGCGCCCGGCTCCCGTCGGGCGACCACGCTGCGTCGAATACCTGCTCGGGCAACCCGAGCGAAGCGGCGCCCGCGATCGCGATGGAATTGGACCCGTTGCTGGAGGTCAAGGTACTGCCCGAGCCGGGCAGGCTCGCGTGTGCCGCGGTCGAACCGGCCACGAACGCGGTGGCGCCGACCGCGAAGACCGAGGCGAGCGCGAGCGGTCTACGGAAAGCAGATGAACGCAATGGGGACTCCCCGTTGGATAGTGCGCCGCATGGTCCTACGCGTACACCGGATCTATCGGTCGCGGGCGGCGCAGATGAGACTCTAGATGGCGCTGCCAACCCTCGCTAGCCCGGCGCGGGTACCCACCGGTCGGGCGAGGATGACCGAAAAGCTGAACGACCGGAGAATATCTGGGTTTCGGCGGAGTCTCCGCACAGCGGGGGAGGTCTCGTCTTAAGCCCACAATGCACTCGGCGTCACGTCACGAGGTCGGCGCCGGTCACGAGGCTGCGTAGCCGCAGATTCCGGGGCGCTGGTCAC
>DASXRQ010000194.1:0-16336 GCA_036506495.1 Micromonosporaceae bacterium
ACGCAATCCGGCGCCCCACCTGACCCGGAGGAGAGCCAACCATGCTGCTGCGCAACAAGAATGCCGTGATCTACGGTGCCGGCGGATCGCTCGGCGGCGGGGTCGCTCGCACGTTCGCCCGCGAGGGAGCGACGGTCTTCCTCACCGGACGCACGACCGAGACGCTCGCGGCGGTCGCCGAGGACATCACCGACGCCGGCGGCGTGGCCCACGTCGCAGTCGTCGACGCGCTCGACGAGCGGGCCGTCGATGACCACCTGCGAGCCGTGGTCGCCGAGGTCGGCAGCGTCGACCTGTCGTTCAACCTCGTGACGCGCGGGGACGTGCAGGGCACGCCGTTGGTGCAGATGGCGACCGAGGACTTCGTCCGGCCCATCACGACCGGGATCACCGCGAACTTCATCACCGCGCGGGCCGCCGCCCGCCAGATGGTCGAGCAGCGCTCCGGCGTCATCCTCGCGCTGGACAGCGGATCCGCCCACCTCAGCCCGATGATGGGCGGCACCGGACCCGCCGATGCGGCGATCGACACGCTCGTGCGCAACCTCGCGGCCGAGGTCGGGCCGAGCGGCGTACGCGTTGTCGGCCTCTGGGTCGCCGGGATTCCGGAGTCGTTGACGCCGGAGAAGCTCGCCGCGGTCAACAGCGCCATGAAGCTGGACGACGCGGCGCTGCGCGGTCTGCTCGAGCAGCTGGCCCAGATGCGCATGTTGCGGCGATCGCCGACGCTGCCCGAGGTCGCGGCCACGGCGGCGTTCCTGGCCTCGGATCAAGCGGCCGGCATCACCGCCACGTTCGTCAACGTCACCGGCGGCATTTTCCCGAGCTAGTCACACCATAGGTACGCTGCTTCGCATGCCGAGGCGGACCAAGCGGACCACGCTCACCCTCGACGTGGAGGCGCTGGAGCTCGCCGAGCGCGCGGCCAGGCTCCGCGGCATTTCGGTGTCGGCACTCACCTCGCGGGCCATCCGGAACGAAGCCATACGCCTGGGCGCGCCCGGCCGAGCGGATGGTCGCGAGCTGGACGCCATCCAGGACGAGGTCGAGCGGGCCGCGATGGAGCCCGGTGAGAGCGGCCGTGGGGGCGGCACCGCGTGATTCGTGGCGAGGTCTGGCGGTACGCCCCCGAAGGATCTCCGCGGGTACGCACGATCCTGATCGTCTCGGCCGACGGCATCAACCGGTCGTCGCGCCGGTGGGTGTACGGGCTCGACATCGTCGACGACGATCCGGAGGACATGCTGGCGGTGCGCCTCGTCGACGGACGTTGGATCAGCGGCACCTCGCTGTCACGCCTGTGGCGGGACTGGCTGGTCGAGCGCCTCGGCGCGATCGACGGCGAAACCGAGGGATCCATCGACGGCATGCTCCGCGGCGCACTCGACCTTTAGGTCCCGGAGGTCCGGTGGAAGTCCTCCAGCCGAAGATGGGTGGTTGCCCCCTGCCGTACGGCGCACAGCGTTCATAGCGTCGTGGCATGCGAATGTTGCGCCCCATGGTGTCGTTCTGGCGGGTCGCGTACGGACCGAGGACGTGGCGCCGCATCGGGTACGCCGTGGTGGCGCCCCCGATCGCCGTCGCCGGCCTCGCGCTGCTGCTCGCCGGCCGGGTCGGCACGGCGACGCGGTACCAGCGCCACCTCGCCCGTGGCATGGCCGAGGAGTCGGCGGACGATGCGCCGGGCGAGGCGGCCACGCCGTACGCCTGGCGAGTGCTGGCGTCGTCGGTCGCCGGCCTCGCGGTTGGCCTGCTCTCGTGGCTGGTCCTGGCGTACCTCACGTTCTTCCTGTTCATCAATGTCGGCTTCCCGCTGCGGAACTACCTCGCCTTCGACGGTCGGTCCGGGGGCGCGCTTCCGTGGATCGGCATCCATCGAATCACGCCTCCGCCCGACATCTGGGCGAGCACGTACCACTCGTCGTGGGGCGGCCCGACACTCGCGGGAGCGTGGGCGGTGCATGCCGGGCTTGCGCTGCTCACGGGCGTACCCCTGCTGCTCTGGGCCCTACGCGGGCTGACCCGGTGGCAGAGTGGGATGACGCGTGCCCTTCTTGGCGCCGGGCGTGGCCGGAGTTCAGTCGATCATGCGACGATGGCGCCCACATAGAGGGCGGAGACTCAGGCATGACCGAATGGGAACGGCTGAGCTGGGACGCGTTTGGGCGGGCGAGTCGGGACCTCGCCCAGCTCGTGGCCGACGACGGATACCGGCCGGATCTCATCCTGCCCATCGCCCGTGGCGGGCTGCTCGCCGCGGGGGCGATCAGCTATGCGCTGAACGTCAAGAATCTGCACATGATGAACGTCGAGTTCTACACCGGCGTGGACGAACGGCTGGACATGCCCGTCATGCTGCCGCCGGTGCCGAACTCCGTCGACCTCGCCGGCGCGCGCGTACTCATCGTGGACGATGTCGCCGACACCGGCGGGACGCTACGGCTCGTCCGTGACTTCTGCGCCGACCACGTCGCGGACGCCCGGTGCGCGGTCATCTACGAGAAGTCCCGCTCGTCGGTGCGGTGCGAGTACGTGTGGCGGCGTACCGACCGATGGATCGACTTCCCGTGGTCGTCGCTGCCGCCGTTAGTCAAGGACCGCGCGCGCCATCTTCCCCGCGCATCCTCATCGGAGCTGGGTGCCTGATCGGATCGGACGAGCTCGTGCCACGGCTATCCGGTCGGGTCGCGGAGCTCGAGCCGCGGCTGGTGGTACCGCTGGGGCTGCCCGTCGGCATCGAATGCCACCCCGAGGAAGTCGGAGGGAGCCTGCGGACTGCGCCAGACGATGCGAACCAGCGTTCCGTCCGGGTCCGGGATGTCCATGCCCGCCCCGTACGCGGGGTCGCTTCGCACCTCGGTCCGCTGGATGCCGAGCCGGTCGCATCGCTCGGCAATGCTGGTCACCAGCTGCTCGGTCGGCGCGCGCAGCGCGAAGACATCGAATCCTGCGAGCCTGGGTTGGCCCGCGCAGTACTCGCGTTGTCGCAGGGCGATCTCGAACCCGCCGTCCCGGTCGAGCAGCGAGACCCCGCGCACCTCGCCCTGCTCGACATACTCCGCGACGAGCTCCAGGTCGAATAGCGCCCAGTACCACGATGCGCTGCGCCGCACGTCGGCGACCGGCAGCTTGACGTGCTTGATCTGGCTCAACCCGATGCCCATGCGGCCTCCATGTTCGCCCGGTGCGGTGCCGAGCCCTGCCCGGAACGTCAACGTACGCATTGTGCTCGGTCTGGGCTATGTCGTGTTCCTGGCTGACTGCGGCCGGTCCACTCGTCACTCTCATGGAAGGCGAGTCCGAAGGAGGGCACGAGATGACCGACGACGCTGCGCATGTTGATCTGTTCGAGGACGAGGACGTCGACGTCGGCGAGGAGCCGCCGGACGATGAGGACCTCACCACGGACGAGCTGGCGGCGATCAAGGCTAGCCAGGCCGATCCGACGACCCCGCCCCCAGATGCCGAGGTGAGTTGACATGTCCAAGCTGCTCCAGATTGGCATTTCTTTCCCGAACGAGATGACGTCCGGCATCGGGCACGTGGCGTGCACGCTGGGTGGCGTGAACTATGAAAGCCGTGGAAGTCGAGGATGTCTGAAGGGCTCGGCCGCCCGCGGGGCCGCGCATCCGCTGTTCAAGCATCACTTCCACCGGGTGCTCACGGATGCGCAGGCGAAGGCCGCGAAGGAGTTCGCGGACCGATGCGTTGGCCTGGCCTACGTGTGGGGAGGGGTTCCAGCACCGAAGCCGCCGCCGCCCGGTCACGGCGGGGACTGCTCCGGGTTCATGTCCGGGATCCTCAGTGCGGCCGACGGAAGGCCGGTCGGACGGCGGTTCTCCACCGGAACGTGGAGGGCCCAATTCAAGGGTCTCGGCTTTGCCGAGGGCCTCGGCGGCGGCATCCCGACCGCCGCGCCGATCGGGGTTTTGGACCGCCCGTTCCCCGGAACGCCGGTCGGCCGGAACAGCCCGAAGAAGGATCACGTCAAATGGATCCAGGCGCGCCTCAACTTCGCCGCGAAGGGACATCACCCTGTGTTGGGAGGCAAGCCGCTGGTGGTCGACGGTGACTACGGCGAGAACACCGAGAAGGTGGTCGTCGCCTTTCAGAAGAAGCACGGCCTGCAGGGTCTAGGCATGTGCGGGCCGAAGACCTGGCCGCTGCTCAACGCGATCCGGTGACACGGTGCGTCGAAGGGTGACCGTGACGGTGGCCACGCTGACGACCGGCGGGGCGGCGTGTTGACGGTGGAGCGGGCACCATCGTGGCGTGACGATCGCCGCGGTGCTCTTCGACATGGACGGCACGCTCGTGGACAGCGAGCGGGTCTGGGACGTCGCGCTCGATGAGCTCGCGGCGGAGTACGGTGGCCGACTGTCCTCGGCGGCGCGCCTGGTCATGGTCGGCACCAGCGTGGCCGACTCGATGGACATCCTGCATGCGGACCTCGGTCAACCGTGGCGGGACGCGGCCGTCGGCGCGGAGTGGCTGGAGCGCCGCGTCGGCGACCTCTTCCAGGGAGGGCTGGAGTGGCGTGCCGGCGCGCGGGCGCTGCTGCGCGACGTGCGGGCCGCCGGTCTGCCGACCGCGCTCGTCACCTCGACCGCGCGGCGGCTCGTCGACGTCGCGCTCGACACCCTCGGCCGGGACAGCTTCGACGTCGTGGTCTGCGGCGACGACGTCGACCGGCCCAAGCCCGATCCGATGCCGTACCTCGTCGCGGCCGCCGCACTGGGCGTTCCGATCGCGAGGTGTGTCGCGGTCGAGGACTCGCCGAGCGGAGTCGCGAGCGCGCGCGCGGCGGGCGCCGTCGTGCTGGCCGTCCCGTGCGGCGTCGCAATCCCGGAGCTGGACGGCGTACACCTGCGGGAGAGCCTCGCCGGCGTGGACGCGAGCGTGCTCGCGGAGCTTGCCCGCCGTGGCGGGTAGCCGCGGACAGCCGCGGACAGCGATGTGGGGCGGCACCTCTACGCGCCACCCCACATAGCCCCCCGAGCTTCTGGACCGGCCGGAATCCGGCTGGGCCCGGTCCGGCCGGCACGATCCATCGTCGGTTCCGTTCCGTCGCCACGCGTCCGCCTCGAGGCGGAGCTGGACGCGGATTTCCGGTTGCGGGGACTCCCTGAGCCGCTGTCAGGGTTACCCCCGACCGCCGCGCCGAGGCGCGCGGATGACGGTCATTCGTACGCGATGGCCTCCAGTACATTCAGCCGAGCGGCCCGGATCGCCGGCAGGATCGCCGCGAGCACTCCGGCCACCAGCGCCAGGATGAGCGTCGCGGCGAGGTAGCCCCACGGCATTGTCAGCTTGAGAAAATCGGTGCCGACCGCTTGCACGATGGCGATGCCGAGCGCGACGCCGGCCGCGACCCCCAGCAGCACCCCGAACACCGAGATGAGGATGGATTCCACCGTCACCATCCACCCCAGCTGCCGGCGGTTCATGCCGATCGCCCGGATGAGGCCGATCTCCCGGGTCCGCTCGAACACCGACAGTAGCAGCGTGTTGATCACGCCGAGCACGGCGACCACGATGGTCAGTCCGAGGAGGACATTGAGGATCGTCAGCACGATGTTCAGGAACTGCGAGCTCTGCTTGATGACCCCGGAGCGGTCGGACACGGTGACCTCGGGGTTGTCCTTGACCAGCGCGTCCAGCTGGCTCCGGACCGCGCCCACCTGGCTGTCGTCGGCCACCTTGACGTACCCCTGCTGGGCGAACGGGGAGCGGAACGTCGTCGCATCGGCCATGTTGAGGATCGGCCCGTTCGCGATGTTGTTCGCCTCGTAGATCCCAACGATCTTCTCCCGGTAGTCGCCGCCGCGCGCGGTCTGCACCGGCACGGTGTCACCGAGCCGCCAGCCCTGCTCCTTGGCGGTGTCCGTGTCGACTACGATCTCGCCGGCGTTCAACGTCCGCAGGTCACCCTCCTTCGGAGTCATCTTGAAGATGACCTTGGCCGCGTCGACGTCGGTGGCGATGATGGTGAGGGTGCGCCCGCCGATGCGGACGCTGTCGGCCTGCGCCGCCAGTGCCGTCTGCACCCCGGGTATCGCCTTCATCTTGTCCACAAGGGACGTTTCGAATCCGGCCTGGCCGGTGCCGGTGAAGTCGGTCGAGAGGATCAGCTGCGCGTTCAGGTCGTTGGTGAAGACGCTGCTGATGCCGGACTTGGCGGAGGCCGCGAAGACGCCGGCGCCGGTCGCCAGGGTCACCCCGATCATCAGGGCCGCCGCGGTCACCGCGGTCCGCCGCGGGTTGCGCCCGGTGTTGCGGGTGCCGAGACGGCCCGGGACCGCCCACGACAGGGCCCGCCCGAGCACGCTCGTCACTGGGCGGGCGACCGAGGGCGCGAGCATCGCCACGCCGAGGAATGCCAGCGCGGCGCCGCCGCCGAGCATCCACCACACCGCGTCCTTGACCACGTCGGTCAGCTTGAGCGCGAGCAGCAGCACGCCGGTGGCGAAGACGACGCCGCCGATCAGGGTGAGGCGGCCCAGCGGCTTGTCGGGCGTGGCGGCCTCCCGCATCGCCGCGATGGGTGCCACCCGCGACGCCCGCAGGGCGGGGATGAGCGCCGCGACCACGGTGAACGCGGTGCCGACGAGCAGTGTCACGATGACGACGTACGGCCGGAGCACCACCCCGGAAACGGGCAGGTTCGCATTCGCGAAGCTCTCGAGGAGCTGACGCAACAGGTATCCAATGCCGACGCCGACGCCGAGCCCGACGAGTGAGGCCGTCAGCCCGAGGAGCACCGACTCGAGCAGCACCGAGCGGTTGACCTGACCTCGGCTGGCCCCGAACGATCGGTACAGGGCGAGTTCGCGGGTGCGCTGCGCGACCAGCATCGAGAACGTGTTGAAGATGAGGAACGCGCCCGTGAACAAGCCGATGATGGCGAACCCGGTGAGGCCGCCCTTGAGGATGCTGACGAAGCTCGCGGTCTCGCTCGCCTGGTCCTTGGCGGTCTCCGTGCCGGTCTTCACGGTGTAGTTGGGGCCGACCGCGGCGGCGACCCGGCTCTTGAGCTCGGCCTGGGACACGCCGCCGGCGGCCTGCACGTCGACGTTGGTGAACCTGCCGGGCGCCCCGATCAGCAGCTCCTGTGCGGTGGGCATGGAGAACGCCACCGTCGTCTCGCCGCCCAGCGAGTCGCGGCCGCCCTCGTACCCGAAGATCCCGACCAGCGTGAACGTCTTGCGTGGCTGCAGGGTGATCACATCGACCCGGTCGCCAACGTGGTAGCCGGTCGTCTTGGCGAGGCCGGCGTTGATGGCGATCTCGTCGGGCCCGGTCGGGGGACTGCCCTCGCGCAGCCGAACGAGCGAGTCGTCCGCGACCCAGCCGATCCCGAACCGCGGCGGGCCGTTCGACGCGACCACCTTGCCGTTCTTGCCCACGACCCGCGCGCCGTCGGTGCCGACCTGCGGTGTCGTCCGGGCCGCTCCAGGCACGGCGGCGATCTTGTCGACGGTGGCCTGGTCGACGAACGCCGTGACCACCTCGTTGCCCTGCTCGCTCTTTGGCGCGTCGCTCTTGGCCGTCACCTGGACGTCGAGGTTGTTGTTGACGGTCGAGAAGAGGTTCTCGAAGCCCTTGGCCATCGTGTCGCCGGCCACGAACGCCGCCGACATGAACATGGTGCCGAGCACGACCGCGAGCGCCGACAACAGCAGGCGCAGCTTGTGCGCGAGCAGGCCGCGCAGCATCGCCCTGAACATCACCGCTCCTCGCGGGCGAGCCGGGCGGAGTCGTCGCCGGCGAACCCGGCGGTGATGTCGAGGCGCTTGAGCCGGTCGAGCACGCCCTCGGCGGTCGGGTCGCGCATCTCGTCGACGATCCGCCCGTCGGCGAGGAAGACGACCCGGTCGGCGTAGCTGGCCGCGTTCGGGTCGTGGGTGACCATCACGATCGTCTGGCCGAACTCGCGCACCGAGTTGCGCAGGAAGCCGAGCACCTCGGCGCCGGAGCGGGAGTCGAGGTTGCCGGTCGGCTCGTCGGCGAAGACGACCTCCGGCCGCGAGACGAGCGCCCGGGCGCAGGCGACCCGCTGCTGCTGCCCCCCGGAGAGTTGCGACGGCCGGTGTCCGAGCCGGTCACGCAGACCGATCGTGTCGATGACCGTGTCGAACCACCGCTTGTCCGGCTTGCGGCCCGCGATCGCCAGCGGCAGCGTGATGTTCTCCTCGGCGGACAGGGTCGGCAGCAGGTTGAACTGCTGGAAGACGAACCCCACCTTGTCCCGGCGGAGCCGGGTCAGCCCGGCGTCGCCGAGCCCCGTCACCTGGGTCTCGCCGACCCACACGTTGCCTCGAGTGACCGAGTCCAGACCGGCCAGGCAATGCATGAGCGTGGATTTGCCGGACCCCGATGGACCCATGATCGCGGTGTACATCCCCCGCTCCAGGTCAACGGTCACCCCGCTCAGCGCGATCACCTGCGCCTCGCCGCTGCCGTACACCTTCCACACGTCCACCGCTCGCGCGGCCACGCCGTCCGTGGTCACGTCCGCCCCCCTCTGTGATGGTTGCCGTCCTAACGCACGGTAGGCGCCGGCCGCACGCCCGCCGTCATCCCCCGGGAGGGTCTTGGCCTACGTCCCCCGACGTAGCCCACCCCGGCTCAGCCGCCCGGCCGGACCAGACCCGACTCGTACGCCAGCACGACCGCCTGCACGCGGTCGCGCAGGCCGAGCTTGGTCAGTACGTGTCCGACATGGGTCTTGATCGTGGTCTCGCTGACCGAAAGCGTCCGGGCGATCTCGGCGTTGGACAGGCCCCGCGCCACCTGGACCAGCACCTCGCGCTCGCGTTCGGTGAGCGCGTCGAGCGCCCGGGGCGGCGCCGCGTTCGGATCGGGCAGGGAGGCCGCGAACCGGTCCAGCAGCCGCTGCAGGATCCGTGGGGCCACGATGGCCTCGCCCCGCGCGACCGTGCGGATCGCGGCGACGAGGTCCTCGGCCGGCACGTCCTTGGCCAGGAAGCCGCTCGCGCCGGCACGCAGCGCCCCGACGACGTACTCGTCGAGGTCGAACGTCGTCAGGATCAGCACCCGAACCGGCAGGCGGGCGGCCACGATCGCCGTGGTCGCGGCGACGCCGTCCATCCGTGGCATGCGAATGTCCATCAGCACGACGTCCGGCAGCAGCCGGCGGGCGAGGTCGACCGCCTCCACGCCGTCTCCAGCCTCGCCGACGATGTCCAGGTCGTCCTCGGCGCCGAGCACCATCCGGAATCCGGTTCGCAGCAGCGGCTGGTCGTCGGCGAGCAGGATCCGCACCGGTCGGTCGTCGACGTCGCCGCCCGTGGTCATGCCACCCCCTGACCGACCCGGTCCGCCGGAATCTTCGCGTGGACCCGGTACCCGCCGCCCGATCGCGGGCCGATGCGCAACGTGCCACCGTACAGCGCCACGCGCTCGCGCATGCCGACCAGGCCGTGGCCCAGCGCGGCGCCGTTCGGTCGGGGCCCGCGCCCCGTATCGGACACGTCCACGATCAGCCACTGCGCCCCGAACCATAGCCGCACCGCCGCCGTGGCGGGCCCGGCGTGCTTGAGGGCGTTCGTCAACGCCTCCTGGATGACGCGGTAGACCGTCAGGGCCACCCCGGGGTCCAGACCCGCCGGCTCGCCGTCGACCTCCAGTACGACCGGCAGCCCGGCTTCGCGCACCTGCTCGACGAGCGCCTCGATGCCGGCCAGGCCCGGCTGTGGCGTCAGCTCCGCGGCGGGCTCCGCGTCCGTGCGCAGCACGTCGAGCAGCCGCCGCATCTCGCGCAGCGTGGTGCGGCTGGTCTGCTCGATCGTGCCGAGCGCCTCATCCGCGGTGTCCGGGTCGCGGCGCAGGATCCGGCGCGCGCCGGTGGCGAGCACGCCCATCACGCTCACGTGGTGCGCCACCACGTCGTGCAACTCCCGTGCGATGCGCCGGCGTTCGTCCGCGACGGCCTGGTCGGCCAGCGCTCGCTGGTTCTGTTCGGCCGTGACGGCCCGCTCCTCCAGTGCGGCCACGTACGCCCGCCGGGTGTGCATGGTGCGGCCGATGAAGAAGCAGACCAGCGCAAGCAGGCCATCGATGAGTAGAACGACCCACCGCGGGTCGTCTGGGCTGATCCGCTTGGCGAGGGACGGCCAGAGCAGGAGCAACGCGGGCGACCACACCACCGCGCTGGCCGCGATCGCCCGGCGCAGCGGCAATGCCGCCGCGGCCGTGTACGCCAGCACGAACACGGCGAGGCTGCCGCCCTTCAGCGGCAGGAGGATCGCACCGAGCAGCGCCATCAGCCAGACCGCCGGCCAGAGCCAGCGACGTCGAATCACCACGGGCACGACGCCGAGCAGGGCGAGGCCGACCGTCACCCACCACGAGTCCGGCCGCCGCTCGCTCGGGGTACCCTCGATCAGCAACAGGTACGCGCCGAACAGGACGAGCGCGAGCAGGCCGTCCGCGAGCGTCGGCCGGGCGCGCAGCCAGCCTCGCACGCCGTGGGGGGTCACCATGCACGCGACGGTAGCCGTCCGGACGCCATCGTGGTCGTCGCCGATGGTGAATCCGTTCTCATCCGCCAGGATGAGAACGGGTCACTCCTGGGTGGCCGTCGGGGCCGGCTCGGGCCCCGGATCCGGAGCCGGGTCGGGGAAGGGCGGCGGAGTGCCGCCGAACGCCGGGCAGCGCTCCTGGTGGCTGCACCAGGCGCACAGCCGGCTCGGCTTGGGCCGGAAGTCGCGCGTGGCGGTGGCGTGATCGATCGCCCGCCACAGCGCGAGCACGGTCCGCTCGAACCGCACCAGCTCCTCCGGATCGGGGGCGTAGTCGCAGGCCTCCGCGTCCTTGAGGTAGACGAGGCGCAGCACGCGCGGCACCACGCCCCGCGTCCGCCACAGCACGAGCGCGTAGAACCTCAGCTGGAACAGCGCCCGCGCCTCGAACGCCTCCCGCGGAGCGCCGCCGGTCTTGTAGTCGACCACGCGCAGGTGGCCGTCCGGCGACACGTCGAGGCGGTCGACGTAGCCCCGGATCAGCAGCCGGTCGTCGACGACGGCCTCGATCAGGCTCTCCCGCTCGGCCGGCTCCAGGCGGCGCGGGTCCTCCACCGTGAAGTACCCGGCGAGCAGGCTCCGGGCCGACGCCAGGAGCTCCTCGGCGGCGACGGCCGGCTCGCCGTCGGCGCCGAGGAGCTCGGTCAGCTCCGGGGCCTCCTCGGCCAGCCGCCGCCACTCGGGCTCGACCAGGCCGGCCGCGGCCTTCGGCGTACGGTCGCCGGCCGGCAGGTCGAACAGCCGCTCCAGCACCGCGTGCACCAGCGTGCCGCGGGCCTGGTCGGCGGTGGGCACCTCGGGCAGCCGGTCGATCGCGCGGAAGCGGTAGAGCAGCGGGCAGGTCTTGAAGTCCGCCGCCCGCGACGGGGACAGCGAGGGGTACGCCGGCGGGGCCGGGTCGTCGACCTCGACCGGCGCCCCGGTGGGGGCCGGTGCCACTGTCTCTGCCGTCATGAGCCACAGGCTAGGACACCGGTCCGACGAAACCGCGGCACGGCGCCGCGTCGGCGTCGGCGCGCCGCCGGGTCGCCGCCGTGCCGCCGGCGGGCGGCCGTTCCGTAGCATCGTCACGATGGAGGACAGTCCCGAACCTCAGCGTCCCGCCGACCGCCGCACCGGCGTCCCGGTCGGCCGCGTGCTCGGCTTCCCGCTCTACCTCAACGCGTCGACGCTGCTGCTCGCCGCGCTCATCACGGTCGTCTACGGGGGGTACGCGCAGCAGCGGCTCGGCGTGGCGCCGGCCGCCGGGTACGCCGTGGGGTTCGGGTTCGTGCTCTGCCTCATGCTCTCCGTGCTGCTCCACGAGCTGGGTCATGCGCTGACCGCGCGCCGGTTCGGCATCGGCGTGTGCGGCATCACGCTGGAGCTCCTCGGCGGCTTCACCGAGATGGACCGGGACGCGCCATCGCCCACAGTGGACCTGCTCGTCGCGCTGGCCGGTCCGGCGGTCTCGTTCGTGCTCGGCCTCGGCGCCGTGGCCGGCACGATCCTGTTCCCGGACCACAGCCCGCCGCACGAGATCGCGTTCTACCTGGCGTTCAGCAACATCGTTGTGGCGATCTTCAACTCGCTGCCCGGGCTGCCGCTGGACGGTGGCCGGGCGTTGCGGGCGGGCGTCTGGGCGGTCACCAAGGACCGGCACCTGGGCACCGAGGTCGCCGGCTGGGTCGGCCGCGGGGTGGCCATCCTCACCGGCGTCGGTGCGGCCGTGCTCGCCGCGTACGGGGCGCTGTCGGCGGTTGGCCTCGCGTTCCTGCTGCTGGTGGCCCTGACGCTGTGGCGGGGCGCCGGCCAGGCGGTCCGGCTGGCCCAGGTCAGCCGACGGTTCCCGCTGATCGACCTGCGGCGGCTGGCCCGTCCGCTGTTCGCGGTGCCGACCGGAACGCCGCTGGCCGAGGCGCAGCGACGCGCCGGGGAGGCCGGCCAGCCGGCGGCTGCGCTGGCGGTCAGCGACTCGGCGGGCCGGCTGGTCGCGCTCGTCCACCCCGCGTCCGCGGCCGCGGTGCCGGCCGACCGTCGACCGTGGGTCACGGTCGACGCGGTATCCCGCGGCATCGACGGCATCGGGGCGATCCCGGTCGGCCTGGGCGGGGAAGACGTGATCCGTGCGGTGCAGGCCAACCCGGGCGCGGAGTACCTGGTGACGTCGGGCGAAGATGTCATCGGTGTACTGAACGTCACCGACCTGGCCCAGGTGCTCGAACCCGGCGCCAGCCGGTGAGAGGGGGCCGCATACCTTGACCGCCATGGCCGCGCCACCCGACTCGGCGCCGACCCACCGCGGACCGTTCCACCCCGGCGACCGGGTCCAGCTCACCGATCCAAAGGGCCGAATGCACACGATCACGCTGGAACCCGGCAAGTCGCACCACACTCACCGGGGGGCGGTGGACCACGACGCGCTGATCGGGCTCCCCGAGGGCAGCGTGGTGACCTCCACCCGCGGCACGCCGTACCTCGCGCTGCGGCCGCTGCTCGCCGACTACGTACTGTCGATGCCGCGCGGGGCCCAGGTGATCTATCCCAAGGACGCCGCCCAGATCGTGGCCATGGGCGACGTGTTCCCGGGCGCCAAGGTGCTGGAGGCCGGCGCGGGCTCCGGGGCGTTGACCTGCTCGCTGCTCCGCGCGGTCGGCGCGGACGGCGAGGTGCGCTCGTACGAGGTGCGGGAGGACTTCGCGCAGATCGCGCGGCGCAACGTCGAGGCGTTCTTCGGCGCCCCGCATCCGGCGTGGCGGCTGCGCGTCGGCGACGTGGCCGACGCGTCCGAGACCGGTTTCGACCGGATCGTTCTTGACCTGCTCACCCCCTGGGACGTCCTCGACGTGGTCGAGCGCGGGCTCGTGCCGGGCGGGGTCTTCATCGGGTACGTGGCGACCACGCCGCAGCTGTCGGAGCTCGTGGAGGCGCTGCGTGCGCGCGGTGGCTTCACCGAGCCGCGAACCTGGGAGACGCTCGTTCGCGACTGGCACGCCGAGGGGCTCGCGGTCCGGCCGGCCCACCGGATGATCGGGCACACCGCGTTCCTCGTCTCGACCCGGCGGCTGGCCCCGGGCGTCACCGCTCCGCCGCGGCGCCGCAAACCCAGCAAGGGCGCGCAGGCGTATGCCCTCCGCCGGCGCGGAGCCGACGTGGCGGAGCCGTGAGTAGCCCGGCGTACGGCGGCGCGGAGCTGCCCGCGGTGTTCCCCGACTGGTCGCCCTACCAGGACCTGGACGCGGCGGCTCGGGCGTACCTGCGGGATCCGGAGCTGGCGCTCGAGGCTCTCGGCGGGGTGCTGCGCGGCGCCACGGTGCTGGGCTTCACCCTCGAACGCTTCGTCAACGACGTCAACGGCGTCTGGCAGGAGGTCGTCGTCTGCGACGGCAGCCGCCTGATCCTCTGGCACGGCGAGGACGTGTCGCCCGGCGACGGCCCGGCCGGGTCGATGACCTCGTCGATCCGGGTCGTACCGCTGTCGACGGTGACGGAGGTGGGCACCCGGCGACGGCTGACCCGCACGGCCGGGGGCCAGCCCCGGGTCGACAGCGTCGACGTCTACGTGCTGCTCAGCTCGATCGACGAGGCGCATCCGGCGGGCCCGGACGACCGCGGGCCGAAGGTACGCCACGACGCGCTGCGGTTCGGTAAGACGCTCGAGGACGGCGGGCCGGGACAGATCGCCCGCGTCGAGGAGTTCGCCCGGCTTATCGCCTCTCTGGTGGGCCGGCCGACACTCTGAGCGGTCTACGCCGCCCGGAGCGGTCCACGCCGCCCGGAGCGGTCTACGCCGCTAGGTCCGGACCCGCGTCCGGGCCGGCGACCTCGGCTCCGTCGCGGTGGCGTACGACGTGAATGCACTCACCGGGGCACTCGCGCGCGGCGTCGATCACCTCGAGCCGCAGGTGGGCGGGGACGTCGGTGCGGCTGCCCGCGGCAGTGAGCAGGTCACCGCCGCCGTCCTTGACATACGCCAGGCCGTCGACGTCGAACTCGAACACCTCCGGGGCGTACTGCACGCACAGCCCGTCGCCGGTGCACAGGTCCTGATCCACCCAGACCCGCAGCGGCTCGGTGCGGTCCGGCTTCGCCGACACGCCAACCTCCCCTCGCCGTCTCCGCCGAACGTACCCGCCGCCCGCCGCGGTTGACCGGTCACCCCGGGTACCAATCGGCACCGGGTGTCGGGTGGGTTCGCTCGGGCCCATCAGCGGTTAGTGTTATGGCAAGACGTTCAAGCCCCCGGGGAGGTGGGACGTGGCACGCAGCGACGACGCGGATGCGCGCGCCGCACGGTGGGAGAAGGAGGCCCACGATCTCTCCACCCAGGTCGCGTTCCTTTCGGAGGAGCTCGCTCTGGTGCGGCGGAAACTGACGGAAGGCCCCCGACACGTACGCCAGCTCGAGGAGCGGCTTGCGGCGACGCAGGCCCAGCTCGCCCGGCTGACGGAGAACAACGAGCGGCTTGTGGCCACCCTGAAGGAGGCGCGGGCGCAGATCGTCACGCTGAAAGAGGAGATCGACAGGCTGGCTCAGCCACCCAGTGGCTACGGCGTCTTCCTGTCCCAGCACGACGACGGCACCGTCGACGTGTTCACCGGCGGTCGCAAGCTCCGGGTGGCGGTTTCGCCGTCGCTCGACGCCGCCGACCTGCGACGCGGCCAGGAGGTGCTGCTCAACGACGCGCTGAACATCGTCGACGCGTTCGGCTTCGAGCGCACCGGCGAGGTCGTGATGCTCAAGGAGGTCCTCGAAAACCTCGACGGTGGCCCGGCGGACCGGGCCTTGGTCATTTCACACGCCGATGAGGAGCGCATCGTCCACCTGGCGGACACTCTGGTGGGTGCCGCGCTGCGGTCCGGCGATTCGTTGATGATCGAGCCGCGGTCCGCGTACGCGTACGAGCGGATCCCCAAGAGCGAGGTCGAGGAGCTCGTGCTCGAGGAGGTTCCGGACGTCGGGTACGCCGACATCGGCGGCCTCGACCGCCAGATCGAGCAGATCCGCGACGCGGTGGAGCTGCCGTTCCTGCACGCCGACCTGTTCCGCGAGCACCAGTTGCGCCCGCCCAAGGGCGTCCTGCTGTACGGGCCACCCGGCTGCGGTAAGACGCTGATCGCCAAGGCCGTGGCCAACTCGTTGGCCAAGCAGATGGCGGCCAAGCGTGGTGAGGAGAAGCACACCAGCTACTTCCTCAACATCAAGGGCCCGGAGCTGCTGAACAAGTACGTCGGCGAGACCGAGCGGCACATCCGGCTCGTCTTCCAGCGGGCCCGGGAGAAGGCCGGCGAGGGTACGCCGGTCATCGTGTTCTTCGACGAGATGGACTCGGTGTTCCGCACCCGCGGCTCGGGCGTCTCCTCCGATGTCGAGAACACGATCGTGCCGCAGCTGCTCAGCGAGATCGACGGTGTCGAGGGCCTGGAGAACGTCATCGTCATCGGCGCGTCGAACCGGGAGGACATGATCGACCCGGCGATCCTGCGGCCCGGCCGGCTCGACGTGAAGATCAAGATTGAGCGGCCGGACGCGGAGGCCGCGAAGGACATCTTCTCCAAGTACATCCTGCCCGACCTGCCGCTGCACCCGGATGACCTCACCGAGCACGGCGGCTCGGCGGACGCCTGCGTCGCCGCGATGATCCAGGCGGCGGTGCTGCGGATGTACGCGGAGACCGAGGAGAACCGGTTCCTGGAGGTCACCTACGCCAACGGGGACAAGGAGGTCCTGTACTTCAAGGACTTCAACTCCGGCGCGATGATCCAGAACATCGTGGACCGGGCGAAGAAGATGGCGATCAAGGAGTTCCTCTC
>DASXRQ010000195.1:0-3184 GCA_036506495.1 Micromonosporaceae bacterium
CGCCGCCGATGAAGCTGAGGCCGGCCAGTGGCCCGCCGAGCGCCCCACGATCGGGGGCCGGAGTAGCTGCGCCATGCATGGGTGTTCCCTCCTCTTGCGTGCTCGAGTCGTCTGGTGACCGGAAGCTGTCGTGCATCGCGACGAATTGGGCCTAACGTTCGGATCCACCCATCGACGGCTGCCGCCCGCGGGCATCGTCCACGACCACCAACCCGGGCGGCAGGGCGGCGTAGACCTCCGCGGCCATGGGATGAGCGTTGTCCGCCATCATCTCCAGGACGATGACTCTCGTGTTCACCAGGACGACGCCTGCCTGGGTCAGGCGGCTAACTGTGGCCACGGAGGGCTCTGGTTCGAAGCGGCCGCACGCGTCGAGGACGACGTAGGAGTCGTAGCCATCCGAGGCGCTGGCGAGGGCGGGTAGTTGCGCGCAGACGTCGAGCCCGGTGCCGGCGATCAGTACCTTGCCGCGACCCGTGCGGCGGATCGCATCGCGGACCCGGCTCTCGTGCCAGGCGTTGATGAGCGTACGGTCTATGATTTCCTGCCCGGGGAAGATCTCGGTCAGCTCCTCCAGCTGGGGTCCGTTGGGACCGGCGGCGAGAGCAGTGGTCATGACCGCCGGTATCGTCAGCAGCTGGGCGCACCGGGCCAGGGCAAGCAGATTGCGCCGCGTCTGCTCCGGCTCATGGATCCGGCTGAACAGGCCTGCCTGCTGATCCACCAGCAGGAGCACGGCGTTGTGCGGGCTGACCGGTTCGAGGCGGGCCGGTGTGATGTCGGTTGGCATGAATTACCCCTCCATCCGATTCTCGAAGGCATTGCGGCCTGCGTGTCGCGGGTCCCGTCAGGATGGGCTGACATCGCGAACCGCGGGGATGGCCGCGGCGAGTCTGTCCAGCGCGTCGGTCGTCCAGGGACCGGCGACGATGACGACCATGTGTTCGATGCCCAGTGCCGCGGCCGCGACGCACCGGCGGGCGAACGCGTCGCTGGTCTCGCCCGCATCCAGCCGGGTGCTCAGGGTCTTCTCGATCTCCTCGTACGGGCGGCCGACCTCGGCGCAGTGTTCGGCCAGGACGGCGAGCTTGTGCCGGATCGTCCGGCCGCCGTCGGGGATGTCGAACAGGTTGCACGCGTCGGCGTACTGCGCGACCAGGCGCAGGGTACGGCGTTCGCCCGTGCCGCCGATCAGGATCGGCGGGTGGGGGCGTTGTACCGGTCCCGGACTGTCCACGGGACGGGTCAGCTGGTAGTACCTGCCCTCGAACGGGGTGTCGTCGTCGGCCCACATCCGGTTCGCGATCTGCAGCGTCTCTTCCAGCCGGTCGAATCGTTCGGCCGTGGAGGGCAGCGGCAGGCCCAGGGCTTGCGCCTCATCGGTGTGGTACCCGGCGCCGAGGCCCAGCCAGGCCCGGCCGCCGGTGAGCACGTCGAGGGTGGTGATCGTCTTGACCAACAGCGCCGGAGGGCGCAGCGTCGCGGCGGCCACCATGGTGCCCAGCCGGACCCGTTCGGTACTTGCGGCGAGGAAGCCGAGAACGGTGTGCGCCTCGTACATCTCGGTCTGGTCGAGACCTGCGGTCGGGTCGGCCTGTAGCAGGTGGTCGGCGACCCAGACGGTGTCCACCCCGGACTGGTCGGCCGCTTTCACGACCTGCGTGAGCTCGGTGCCGAACGCCCCCGGGCCGCTGGGCCATGAGTAGTTTGTCACGCTGATGCTGATACGCATCCCTGCTGAACCTCCGCCTCGTGTCGTGGACAGTTCGAGATGGGTCAGGTGAATTCGCGCGCCCGGACGGCCCAGCCGGCGTCGGTGAGGCGGGCGCGTTCGGAAAGCAGCCACGCGGCGTCCGGCCCGATCGGCAGGCGCAGCGGGGTCTCGGTGGCGTCGATCGCGTCGGCAATGGCGCTCGCGGCCTGCTCCGGGGACACCGGCGCGGCCCCGGTGTCCTCGGACGGCACCCGCTGCGCGCGATCGAGGTGGGCGTACGCCGAGGACACATAGCGCTCCTGCCACTCGTACGTCCCGGTGGCGACCGAACCGAGCTCGACGATCAGGACGCGGATGCCGAGCGGTCCGGCTTCCATGGCGAGGGCCTCGCTGAGCGCCTCCAGGGCGTGCTTGCTCGCCGCGTGCACGCCGGTGAGCGGAAAGACCGCCTGGCCGGCCACCGACGACACGCTCACCACCGTTCCGCCGCCTCGCTGGCGCATGCCTGGTAGGAACGCCGAGATCAGCCGCAATGGCCCGACCACGTTGGTGTCGAACACCGCGCGCGCCACCTCGGCCGGGGTGTCCTCGACCGGTGCGACCACACCGAGCGCGGCGTTATTGATCAAGAGGTCGATCGTGCCGGCCGACGTCGCCGCCGCCGCCACGGACGTGTCGGAGGTGACGTCCAGCGGCAGTCGAGCGGCGTACGGCAGGTCGGCGAGGTCGTCCACCCGCCGGGCGGTGGCGACCACCTCGTATCCGCGGCCGGCCAACTCGACCGCAAGGGCGTGTCCGATGCCACGGGACGCGCCGGTCACGAGCGCACGCCGCATGTCCCTCCTTCGGCCGACCTCCATCGCACTGTTCCCCGCGGCGCTAGGAATCGACCAGGCAACCGCTAGGAGCCCGCTTCCCGAGCGCACGCCCCCTGCTCGCGTGCGACCGTAGCGGCGGCGTGCCGCGCCTCCCGCGCCCGCGCGCCCTGCCCCAGGGCGTCGAGTGCCACGGCGCGCACGTGGTGCAGCCCGGGCGTCTCGAAGCCGCCGCCCCGGGCGGCGGACTCGGCCAGGGCGTCGTCCAGCAGGGCAAGCGCTGTCTCGGGGTCGTCGAGGGCGAGCACCACCTCCGCCTGCAGCCCCCGATGGAAGGGAGCGAGGATGCGCTGCCCGGAACGGTCCAGTGCGGCCAAGCCACGCTCGATGGTGGCCAGCCCGGCCTCGGGTTCTCCCAGCCCGGCCTGCGCCCAGCCCAGGGGGATCGCGGCATGTGCGGCCAGCAGCGGGAAGCCGTACTCCTCGGCGATGCCGGCCGCGCGCGCGGCAGCCGCCCGGGCGGCCTGCCGGTCGTGGCCCACGGCGGCCAGCCGGGCGTGGAAGCTGTGGGCGAACGCCTCCAGGTACGGCTCCCCGGCCGCCTCGGCGGTGCGTACCGCGTAGGCGATCTGCCGCACGGCACCGGCCGCATCAC
>DASXRQ010000196.1:0-2485 GCA_036506495.1 Micromonosporaceae bacterium
GGGTGCCGGAGACGGTGAGCTGCCCGGTCACCGCGGTGGTGCGGCCGACCGCCTCGGTGTTCTGGCCGAGCAGGACCTCCTTGACCCGGTAGCCGGCCTGGGAGCCTGAAGGGCACAGAAAGTCCCGATCCGGGCTCATGCAGCAAGTTCGTATTCATGGATCAGCCCGCCCAGCACATCCCGCCCCTGGACAAGCAGGCGATCTGGGGGCTCGTCGGCCGGATACGACCGCAGGTCCGGCGTCCGGAGATCCAGACCGCGGTGGGGCCGCTGGGCGTTGTAGTGGGCAACGTAGATCCGAAGAATCCGCTCCAGATGTCGTCGGCCGAGCACGAGCGTCCAGTCGAGGCACTCGGCCCGGACGGTCCTGACCCATCGTTTCGGCGAAGGCGTTCGCCCGCGGAGCCCGGACCGGAGTGAGGATGACCTCGATGCCCTCGCTTGCGAAGACCCGTCGAAGCTGGAGGCGTACTTCGAGTCCCGATCCCTGATCAGGAACCGGAAGGTCCCACTAGGTTTGGTACGCTCAGTTTGGCACGCTCGTCACCAATTATCCAGCTTGCGCGCAAATGCTCAAGGGTGGGATCATCCGCGTACTTCGGCAAGCCGTCCGCCCAACCACGATGTTTCTGCTGACGAGGTCGCGAACCTGACTCGGCGGAAACACAGTTGTCGGGGGTTCTCATGCGGCTCAGACGCCACGTCGTCGTCTCGATCCTTGTTGTCGCGCTCACGGCCGGGCTGCCGGCCGCGGCGCCGGCGGCGGCCGCGCCGCCCGCTGCGCACGTTTGGGTGACGACGCCCGACGGCGCGATGAAGCTGAGCGACCGCGGCGCCGTGGACTTCCGGCCCGGCGGCTCCGACGCCCTCACGATCAGCGTCGACCCGACCCGCCGCTACCAGGCCATGGACGGCTTCGGCGCCTCGATCACCGACTCGTCGGCGTACGTGCTGTCGCGCCTGGACGGGAAGACGCGCGCCGCCGCGATGCGGCGCCTGTTCAGCCGCACGGACGGCGACGGGCTGTCGTTCCTGCGCCAGCCGATGGGCGCCTCGGACTTCGTCGCGGGCGGCTTCTACACATACGACGACATCCCGGCGGGCCGGACCGACTACGCGATGACCCACTTCTCGATCGCCCACGACCGCGCGCAGATCCTGCCGCTGCTGCGCCAGGCGCTGGCGCTCAACCCGCAGCTCAAGGTGATCGGGTCGCCGTGGAGCGCGCCGGCGTGGATGAAGACGAACCAGTCGCTGATCGGCGGGCGGCTGATCGACGAGCCGCGGATCTACGTCGCCTACGCGCGCTACTTCGTCGAGTTCGTGCGGGCCTACGAGCGGGCTCGCGTCCCGGTCTACGCCGTCACGGTGCAGAACGAGCCGCAGAACCGCAATCCGAACGGCTATCCCGGCATGGACCTGCCGGTGGGGCAGGAGGCCAAGCTCATCGAGGCGCTCGGCCCGGCGCTGCGGGCGGCCGGCCTGCACACGAAGATCCTCGGCTACGACCACAACTGGTCGGAGCACCCCAGCGACATCGCCTCCACCCCGCCCGGGGAAGACCCCGAGACCGAGTACCCGACCGACCTGCTGAACAGCAGCGCGGGCAGGTGGATCGCCGGCACCGCGTTCCACTGCTACAGCGGCGACCCGAGCCGCCAGACCGCGTTGCATGACGCGTTCCCGGACAAGGGCATCTGGTTCACCGAGTGCTCGGGCTCGCACGGCCCGAACGACCCGCCGGCGCAGGTCTTCTCCGACACGCTCAAGTGGCACGCGCGCAACCTCGTGCTCGGCGTGACACGCAACTGGGGCAGGACCGTCGTGAACTGGAACCTCGCGCTCGACCCGGCCGGCGGCCCGCACCTGGGCGGCTGCGACACCTGCTCCGGCGTCGTGACCGTCGGGCCGGGGCAGACCGTCACCGAGAACGCCGAGTACTACACGCTCGGCCACCTGGCCCGCTTCGTGCGGCCGGGCGCCGTCCGGATCGCCAGCACGTCGTTCGGGACGACCGGGTGGAACGGCCAGATCATGGACGCCGCCTTCCGCAACCCCGACGGCTCGACGGCGCTGGTGGTGCACAACGAGAACGACGATCCGCGCAGCTTCGCCGTCGCCCAGGGCGGCGCGTCGTTCGCCTACACGCTGCCCGGCGGCGCGCTGGCCACGTTCACCTGGCCGGCCTCCCCGGCGCTCGACGATGGCCGCGTCCTGCTGGACGCGCACGGGACCACCGCGACCGCTTCGCCTTCCGGCGACGCGGGGAACGCCGTCGACGACGACGCCACGACGCGCTGGACGACGGGCACCGGCCAGGAGCCGGGCCAGTACCTCCAGGTGGACCTCGGCCGCTCGCAGCCCGTGCGCCGCATCGTCCTCGACACGGGCGCCGACGCGGGTGACTTCCCGCGCGGTTACGCGCTCTTCACCAGCGCCGACGGGGTGCACTGGAGCGACGCGCCCGCGGCCACCGGCGCCGGCG
>DASXRQ010000197.1:0-55151 GCA_036506495.1 Micromonosporaceae bacterium
CACGGCGCTGCTGGGCTTCGTCGGGTTCGAGGCGTCCGCGGTGTTCTCCGAGGAGAGCAAGAACCCTCGACGCACGGTTCCGGCTGCGACCTACACGGCGCTGATTGTCATCTGCGGGGTGTACGCACTCGCCTCGTGGGCGATGGTGGTCCACTTCGGAGGCGGGGAGGTGGCCAAGGTCGCGGGAGACCAGGGCCCGGGCATGCTGTTCGGGATGTCCAACTCCACGATGGCCGAGATCGCCACGGTCCTGTTCATGACCTCGCTGTTCGCGGCGATGCTGAGCTTCCACAACGCCGTTGGCCGCTACATGTTCGCACTGGGCCGGGAGCGCGTCCTGCCCGGCGTCCTCGGTCGCACGAACCTGCGCAATGGTGCGCCCCAGGCGGCCTCGGTGGCGCAGTCCGTCGTCGGGCTGCTGGTCATCGTGGGGTACGCGATCGCGGGATGGGACCCGACCGTGAGGCTGTTCTTCTGGCTCGGGACGACCGGCGGCTTCGGCGTACTGGCCTTGATCACGGTCACGGCCATCGCCGTCCTCGTGTACTTCGCTCGCGACCCGCAGGGGGAGAACCTCTGGCGGCGGGTCATCGCGCCGAGCCTGGCACTCATCGGCCTGCTCTACATGATGTGGGCCGGAATCGACAACTACGCCACTCTCCTGGGAGTGCCGCCCGGTTCGACGCAGGCATGGGCGCTGCCCGGCTCGTACGCCGTGGTCGCCGTCATCGGCATCCTGTACGGCCTGCTCCTGCGGACCACGAACCCCCGCGTCTACGAGGGCATCGGAATGGGGGCCAACGCGCCAGCCCGCCGCGAACAGACAAGCATGTTCGGCCAGCGCGAACCTTATTCCGACGCACGGACCCGGACCCGGTAGGGCCCGCCAGATCCTCGCAACCTCGCCCGGGTTGGGTGATCAACTCATTGTTGATCACCCAACCCGGGCGAGGTTGGGCCGGCTCGGTCGTCCGGTGCCTAGGACGGCCGCGAGAGCGCGGCCAGTTGGATGGCGCGGGAGATGTCGCCGCGGCCGAGCACGCCGACGACCCGCCCGTCCGCCAAGACAAGCGCCAGGCCCGGACCGGGCACGCGCAGCCGGCGGGCGACATCGGCGAGCGAGTCGTCCGGCCCGACCACCGGTGCCTGAGCGTGCGGGACGCACACGTCGCGCAACCGCAGGCCGGCTCGGGTCGACGCCGGCACGCGGGCGAGCTGCGCAAGGTCCACGACCCCGACCGGTGAACCGTCCCAATCGATGACCGGGAAGGCGCGCTCGCGCCGGTGGCGGGCCACCGCGTTCACGAAGTCGTCGACGTTCTGGTTCGCGTACCCGAATCCGGTGTCGGTGTGCATCGCCTCGCGGACCGTGACGCGGCTGAGCACCTGCTGCGCCGTCGCGTCGGCCTGTTCGGCGCTGGCCGCCGACATGAGGAACCAACCGATCAACGACAGCCACAGCCCACTGAGCGTGCGCGTGAACACAACCTCCGCGGCGCCGGCGAGGACGAGCAGCATCCCAACGATGACGCCCCACCGGCTCGCGATGCGCTGCGCCGCGGCCCGGTCCCCCCGCCGCCACCACAGGGCGGCGCGCAGGACCCTCCCGCCGTCGAGCGGGGCGCCGGGCAGCAGGTTGAACACCGCCAGCACGAGGTTGACCGCGGCGAGCCAACCGAGCGAGGCGACCACGACGGACGGCCATCCCAACGTGTCCGATGCCACGGCCGCGCCGAGGAAGACGGCGCCGCTCACCACGCTCGCACCGGGCCCCGCCAGCGCGATGAGCAGGTCGGCGCGCGGGTGCGGCGCGTCCCCGTCGAGCTCGGCGACCCCGCCCAGCAGCCACAGCGTGACGCTCTTCACCCCGACCCGGTAGTGCCGCGCGACAACCGCGTGCGACATCTCGTGCGCGAGCAGCGAGGCGAGGAACAGAACGCTCGCGAGGCTGGCCGCGGTCCAGTACGCGACGCCGGAGCGGCCGGGCGCGGCGGCGGGCAGGACGCTGAGCGCCACCCCTTGCGCCAGTAGCAGCGCGATGACCAGCACCGACCAGTGGATGCCCACCGGAATCCCCAGGATCCGGCCCAGCCGCAGGCTCTGCCGCATGACGCTCCCGTATGTCGTCCCTAGCTGAACTGTGCACCTCTGTCCCGGTGCGCGACCAGGCAGCGGGTCAGGAACGAACGACGGCGCGCCTAATTGGCACGCGGCGGAACCGCCACGATCCGGGCGACCCGGTCCGCGACCGCCGGGTCGACGTAAAGGTCGTAGCGGTCGGCCACGAACCGCGTCGCCGCACCCGCGTCGGAGTGCGTCGCGATCAGAATCTGGGTGGCGCCGACGGAGAGCGCGCCCACCACGCCGCCGAGCAGGATGCCCCATAGCAGCATGTGGCCCATGCGCTCGGGCGGGGTATCGCCGATCGCGGCCACGAATACCGCGAGCATGCCGCCCGCCCAGGCGAGGCCGAATCCGCCCAGCACCGCCGCGCGACCGGCACCGAGCCAGCCCGGGCGGCCGTTGCGGTGGAAGCCGCGACCGATGACAGCCGTGCGGTTCGCGGGCACCCGCGCCTCCACCAGCGCCTCCATGACCCGCTCCACCGCGGCGTACCGGGTGAACGACGCGACCGGCACCGCCGGCGCCAGGCCAGGCCCGCCGGGTTCGTCCATCGCCGTGTTCATGTCTTCCACCCCTACTGACGTGCGCCGACGCCCCGCTGACGTGCGTGGGAACGCTCCGTGCGTACCCAACGGTCGCGTGGATCATGCGCGGCCGGCCGGAACAGGTGGACGCCGGCGCTAACCGCGGCTGGGTCCCCCTACTTCAACGAACTGTGGGACGGACGGGGCGCGGTGCCGCCCGGCTGCGACCGCGTGGTGGTGTTGCGGTTCGGCGTACCGGGTCAGTCCGATCACCGCGGCGAGCGTGACGAGGAAGCCGAGCCCGGCCAGCCACTCCCGGCCCGGCCAGATCTTGTCGTTGAGCAGAAGCAAACCGACGATCGCGGCGGGCACCGCGCCGGCGGCGTCCATGGCCGCGACGGCTGCGGTGGTGGAGCCGCGCTGCATGGCCAGGCCCAGCAGCAGTTGGCCGACGATCGACAGGGCGACCAGCAGGTACAGCAATGGCCCTCGAACGAGGTCGGAGACCGAGTGCGCCGACGCGAGGGGCCGGGCAGCGACGGCGGCGGCCGAGAACGCCAGCCCGGCCAGTGAACCGAGGGCCACCGAACCGGGCGGGCCATGGACGCGTACGGCGAAGAAGCCGGCCACGGCGATCGCGAGGAGCGCGACGACCAGCGCGATCACCCCGCCGGTCCCCAGCTGGTTGGCGGGTGCCGGCTCGGCGGCCAGGACCAGGGCGCCGACCCCGAAGAACAGCAGGACGAGCAGGCCCACCTCCGCCGCCGGGAGCCGCCAGCGGAGGACCACCACGCCGAGGACCGCGGTCACGCCGAGGCCCGCGGCCACGCTGGCCTGGACGAGGAACAGTGGCAGGTCGCGCCGGGCCAGGAACGCGAGAACGAAGCCGAGCAACTGGCAGCCCAGCCCGATCAGGTACGTGCGGTGGCCGGCCAGCCGCAGCAGCAGGCTGGGATCGAGCGTGTGGTGCACGCTGGTGCGCGCGGCGGCGATTGACTGCAGCAGGTTGGCGACCCCGTACGCGGCGATCATGGCCGCGAGGAAGGACCAACCCGAGGACACCACCCGGCGAGGATAGACCCCACCGGTCCGGCTCGCTCTAGACTGGCCCGTAACCCGAGCCGGTGAGCCTTTCGAGCAGATCGTTGTGGATTCTTCCATTGCTGGCGATCGCACTGCCGCCGCCGGCCCCGGTCCGACCGGTCAGGTCGGTGAAGCTGCCGCCGGCCTCGCCGACGATCGGGATCAGCGCGGCCACGTCCCAGAGGGACAGCTCGGGCTCGACCATCGCGTCGACGGCGCCCTCGGCGACCAGCACGTAGCCGTAGAAGTCGCCGTAGGCCCGGCTACGCCAGGTTTGCCGCATGATGTCCAGCATCGCGGTCAGTCGTCCCGTCTCCTCCCAGCCGTGCAGCGAGGAGTAGCAGAACGACGCGTCGGCCAGTCGGCGTACGCCCGAGACCTTGATCGGCGTGGCTGCGGCGGTGTGCCGGCCCGCGTACGCCCCGTGCCCGACGGCCGCCCACCAGCGGCGCCCGAGCGCGGGCGCGGAGACCAGCCCGACGACCGGCTGATCGCCCTCCATGAGCGCGATCAGCGTGGCCCAGATGGGTACGCCGCGGATGAAGTTCTTCGTTCCGTCGATCGGGTCGATCACCCACTGCCGGGTCCCCGGCCCCGCGGCGGCCTCGGTGACGCCGAACTCCTCGCCGAGCACGGCATCCCGTGGGCGGGTACGGGCCAGCGTGGCTCGGAGCGCCTTCTCCACGGCGGTGTCGGCGTCGGAGACCGGCGTCAGGTCCGGCTTGGACCGCACGTGAAGGTCCAGCGCCCGGAAGCGGGACATCGATACCGAGTCGGCAGTGTCCGCCAGCACGTGGGCCAGGGACAGGTCGTCGGCGTACCGGGGGGCCACGGCTGCAACCTAGCGGATCGAGCCGGAGATCGGCGGCACCTGCTCGCGTCGCGGCGCGGCTACTCAGTTTCCCCTGCTCGCGATGCCAGCAGGCGGCGGTAGGAAGCGAGCCGGCGGGGATCGGCGCGGCCCGCGGCGACCCACGCGTCCAGTGCACAGTCGGCCTCGGCGGCGGTGTGTTCGCAATTGGGCGGGCACTCGAGGGTGCCCTCGATCAGATCCGGAAAGCCGTGCAGCAGGCTCTCGGGCGATACGTGCGCCAGCCCGAAGCTGCGGATGCCGGGCGTGTCCACGATCCAGCCCGGATCCCTGCGCGACCGAGGGGACGGCTTCGGCAGTCGCAGCGCCACCGCGCTACTGGACGTGTGCCGACCCTTGCCGATCGCGCTGACCACGCCGACCGCGCGTCCGGCGTCCGGGACGAGCCGGTTGACGAGGGTCGATTTGCCGACGCCGGAGTGGCCCACGAGCACGGAGATGCGGCCGGTCAGGGCGGCCAGCAGGGTGTCGAGCGGGGCGTCCGGCCGGCACAGCACATGCGGCAGGTCAAGCTCCGCGTAGTACTCGAGCACCTGGTCCGGCCCGGCGAGGTCGGCCTTGGTCAGGCACAGCAGCGGGTCGACGTCGGCGTCGTACGCCGCGACCAGGCACCGGTCGATGAAGCCGGTGCGCGGGGGCGGGTCGGCCAGCGAGCTGACGATGACGAGCTGGTCGGCGTTGGCCACGACCACCCGCTCGAGCCGGCCTTCGGTCGTCGTCTCGTCGTCGTCGGCGGTGCGGCGCAGCACCGAGCGGCGCTCACTGATGCGGACGATCCGCGCCAGCGCTCCGGTCGAGCCCGTGGTGTCGCCCACGAGAGCCACCCGATCGCCGACCACCACGGACTTGCGCCCCAGCTCGCGGGCCCGCATGGCGACGACCGGCCGTTCGTCGACGACGCAGGTGTACCGGCCGCGGTCGACCGCGATGACGAAGCCGTCGACGGCGTCGGTGTGCTTCGGCCGCGTACGGGTGCGGGGGCGCGAGGACCGGGGCGGGCGGACCCGGACGTCGTCCTCGTCGTACTCCCTGCGCTTGGTTCCCGTCAGCGCGACCTCCCCTTCGGTCCTACCTTCGGCGACCAACCATCGCCGACCATAGTGCCGGGAAGTCGGGCATGGTCTTCGACGTACACGCCACATCGGTCAGCTCCACGCCCGGCACGGCCAGCCCCACCACCGCGGCGGCGTGCGCGATCCGGTGGTCGTCGTACGTCTGGAACGACCCGCCACGCAGTGGCCGCGGTCGGATCCGCAGGCCGTCGTCGAGCTCGGTCACGTCGGCACCGAGCCCGCCGAGTTCCCGCGCGAGCGCGGCGATCCGGTCGGCCTCGTGCCCGCGGATGTGGCCCACCCCGGTCAGCCGGGAGGGAGAGTCGGCGAGTGCGGCGAGGGCCGCCAGCACCGGGGTCAGCTCCGAAACGTCTGACAGGTCGGCGTCGATGCCGTGGATCTTGCCGGTTCCGCGCACGGTGAGCCCGTCGGTGCCGAGCCGGACCTCGCCACCCATCTCGTGCAGCAGTGCGCGCACCCGATCGACGGGCTGTGTGCTGCTGCGCGGCCAGGCGAGCAGTGTCACCTCGCCGCCCGTCACCAGCGCGGCGGCGAAGAAGGGGGCGGCGCCGGAGAGGTCGGGCTCGATGTCCCACCCCCGTCCGATCAGCCGGCCGGGCTCCACGGCCCACACGTCCGGGGTGGAGTCGTCCACGGCGGCCCCGACCGCCCGCAGCATCTGAACGGTCATCTGCACATGCGGCCGGCTGGGCACCGGCGGCCCCTCGTGCCGCACCACCAACCCGTGGTCGAAATCCGCGGCGGCCAGCAGCAGGCCGGACACCAGCTGACTGGACGCGGACGCGTCGATGGTCACCTCGCCGCCGGTCACCCGGCCGACCCCGTGCACGGTCAGTGGCAGGCCGCCCGAATCGGAGGCATCGATGCGTACGCCCACCGCCCGCAGCGCCTGCACGAGCGGCCCGAGCGGGCGCTCGCGGGCGCGCTTGTCGCCGTCGAACGTGACGGGACCGTCGGCCAGACCGGCGACCGGTGGCAGGAACCGCATGACCGTGCCGGCCAGGCCGACATCGACCTGGGCCGGCCCGTGCAGCGGTCGCGGGCGCACCACCCACCGGTCGTCGTCCACGGTGGACACATGCGAACCCATGGCCCGCAGGCCGATGGCCATCAGCATGGTGTCGCGTGCCCGCAACGGTGCCCGCAGCGTGGACGGGCCGACCGATACCGCACTGAGTACGAGCGCCCGGGCAGTCATCGACTTCGATCCGGGTAGGCGGACCGTGGCCGAGACGGGCTCGCCGGCCGTCGGTGCCATCCACGGGTTGGGTGCCCGGGTGGCGGTCAGGTTGTTCACCCCTACAGTCTGCCGCCCGTCGGGCGCGGAGAGTGGTCGTCCGGCGGTCACTTCCGAGTACCGGGACGGACGCGCCGGCGGGCCGCGTACGTTGGGCTCATGTGCGGGCGGTACGCGACGACGCGCGGCGTGGCGGACCTGTCCGCGCTCTTCGACGGGATCGACGACATCGGCACGCTGTCCCCCGACTACAACGTCGCCCCGACCGATCCGGTCCCGATCGTCCGGATGTCCGAGCGCCTGGGTGGCCGTGCGCTCAGCCTCGCGCGGTGGGGGCTCGTACCGGCCTGGGCGCGCGACCCGCGCCAGGGTGCCCGCATGATTAACGCCCGCGCCGAGACCGTCGCCAGGTCGAGCGCGTTCGGGCCGTCGTTCGCCCGCCGCCGTTGCCTGGTGCCGGCCGACGGCTGGTACGAGTGGGTGAAGCTCGGCGTCAAGGGCCGGCGCGCGTACTACATGACACCGGCCGACGGCGGCGTCCTCGCCTTCGCCGGCCTCTGGACGACGTGGGGTGAGGGTGACGGTCGGCTGCTGACGTGCAGCATCGTCACGACCGCAGCGCTCGGCGAGCTCGCGTCGGTGCACGATCGGATGCCGTTGGCGTTGCCGAGGTCTCGGTGGGCGGAGTGGCTGATCGGGCCGGCCGATCCGGCGTCGCTGCTCGCTCCGCCGCCCGCCGACCTGCTCGCCGGTATCGAGATTCGTCCGGTCGGGCCCGCGGTGGGGGACGTTCGCAACGACGGCCCGGCACTCATCGAGCGCATCGACGCCGGGCCGTTGACGCCACCCGACGAGCCGGTCGATCTCACGCTGTTCTGAGCGTACGCATCGACGGAGCTGATTTGCCGGAGTTGATGGTGAATCGTCATCTCAACTGATGCGCGATCTGACGCAGCCTCTTGTCTGTTCAGGTGGGAGTGCGATAAAACACAACGCCGGCAGTTTGGAGTGACCTCGCACGAGGCGGGTCACGCGCACGAGCGGTGCCGGACCCACGGGGGAGGTGGGTGGATGACTCGGGCGCGGATGCCACGCCCACACGAGGTCGCCGCTGCGCGGAGGGACCCGCGGCTGCTGAAGGCGATCACTGAACGGCACCGGGATCCAGCCTGGCGTACGAGAGGCCTGTGCCAGACCGTCGATCCGGAGACGTTCTTCCCGGCGCCCAACGAGGCCGCCGACGCCGCCGTCGCGCTGTGCCGGACCTGCGACGTGCAGGGTTCGTGTCTGGCCTGGGCACTGGACGTCGGAGACTGCCACGGCGTCTGGGGTGGCACGACACCCCGCGAACGGCGCGCGATGCTCGTCGCCTGGCGCAGCGAACCGCACCGCGAGGCGGAAACCGAGGACGACGGTCCGCCGGTGCGTGACCAACTGCTCACGCTCATGCCGGCCAACACACTCTAGGGGCGGGTCGCCCGGCGCCGGCCCGGTCGGTGACGATGAGCGTGTGCGTACCCGGAAGCGAACCATAGCCACGCCGCGCGGCCCGGCGTGGGTGTCCGTGGCGGTGCCGGTGGGCCCGCCGGTCGCGATGCTCGCACTCGGCCACGGCGCGGGCGGGGACGTCGACGCGCCCGACCTGGTCGCGGTCCGGGACGCCGCCCTCGCGGCCGGCCTCGTGGTCGCGTCGGTCACCCAGCCGTACCGGGTCGCCAGGCGCCGGGCGCCGGCGCCGGCCGCGCAGCTCGACGGGGCCTGGACCGCGGTGGTGACCGTCGTGTACGCCGAGGCGGGTGGCCCGCCGCTTCCGCTGCTGCTCGGCGGCCGGTCCAGCGGCGCCCGAGTCGCCTGCCGGACCGCGCAGGCCCTGGGCGCGGCCGGCCTGGTGGCGCTCGCGTTTCCGCTGCACCCACCCGGCAAGCCCGAGCGGTCGAGGGCCGACGAGCTGAAGACCGGGCTGCCCACGGTGGTCGTCAACGGCGACCGGGACCCGTTCGGAGTACCGTCGGCCGGCCCCGGCATCGATCTTGTGGTACGCCCCGGCGAAGGGCACGGCCTGCGTCGCGACCCGGGCGCAGTGGCGACCGCGGTCGTGGACTGGCTCCGCCGGCACGGCTGGGCGCGCTGACGGCCGCGTCGCCACGCCCCGCCCGCCGCGCCCAGCCGCGTCGCCACGCCCGGGCCCCGTCACGCCGTAGCCGGCCACGTCGTTGCACGGAGTGTTCCCGTGACTACGGGAATGGCACTTGGTCGCGGGCCTCTCGGGCCGTGTGGCCAACCTCCCAGGCCCTTCCTGGTCCCGGTGGCGGTTGCCCGTCACCGGGACCAGGGTGGGATGACCGCGCCGGGATGCCGCCGTCCCGGCGCGGCGGCGGCGAGCCATGGGGGGAGCGAGCCATGGGGCGGGCCACGAGCGCCCCCGGGCCCGTGCTGCGGTGTCGGATGGATCACTCGTTCGCCTGCTCGGTCCAACCAGATGGAATCCCAACGCTGCTCGGGACGTTATGCCCGCCGAATGGTCGTCAGTCGGCGTGACGCGACGGAAGGGGGGCGGTCGGTGCGGCTCGAAACACGGCACCGGAAGCGGGACGCGGGCGAGGAACAGCGGCTACGCCGCCTTCTGGCGGCGCCTGAGTGGCCCGCCGCGCAGCCCGCCAACCCGGCTCCGGAGCTGCCGGTCGTGATCACGGACGTCGCCCGGTCTTCCGCTGCGGTCGTGGGCCGGAGCGTATCCTCGGCGGGACAGCCAAGGGGGGACGCGCGGTTGACCCGACCGGAAAGGCCGGAGCAGCGCAGGGCGCGCTTTGAGCGCGATGCGCTGCCGTTTGTCGACCAGTTGTACGCGGCCGCGCTGCGGATGACGCGGAATCCGGCCGACGCCGAGGACCTGGTCCAGGAGACCTTCATGAAGGCGTTCGCGGCCTTCCACCAGTTCGAAGAGGGCACCAACCTCAAGGCCTGGCTGTACCGGATCCTGACCAACACCTACATCAACTCGTACCGGCGCCGACAGCGGCAGCCGGTGCAGGCGCCGACCGAGGAGATCACCGACTGGCAGCTGGCGGAGGCCGAGTCGCACACCTCCAGCGGCCTGAAGTCGGCGGAGACCGAGGCCCTCGAGCGCTTGCCGGACAGCGACGTCAAGGACGCGCTGCAGCGGCTGCCCGAGGATTTCCGGCTCGCGGTCTACCTCGCCGACGTTGAGGGCTTCTCGTATAAGGAGATCGCCGACATCATGGGCACACCGATCGGCACCGTGATGTCCAGGCTCCACCGCGGCCGGCGAAACCTGCGCCGGCTGCTGGAGGGCTACGCTGCGGAGCGGGGGCTCGCGAGCACCCCGTCGAACGACCCGGCAGCCGCTGGCCAGGAGGTGTGACCGTGAGTTGCGGTGCCCCCCACGAGACCGACTGCCGTGAGGTTCTCGCCGAGGTGTATCTCTACCTCGACCTGGAGTGCTCCGACGATCGGCGGGACCTGATCCGACAGCACCTGGACGAGTGCTCCCCGTGTCTGCGGGAGTACGGCATCGAGCAGGAGGTCAAGGCGCTGGTCGCCCGCTGCTGCGGCACCGAGCGTGCGCCGGCCGAGCTGCGCGAGCGGCTCCGCCTCCGGCTCGCGGAGCTCGTCCTCGACGCGGACAGCCGGGAACTCCTCGCCGAGTAGGTCAACTGCCGGGTCGTGATCCCGCGGCGCTAGGACCCGTTGGGGCGCTTGCCGTGGTTGGCCGAGCTCTTCTTGCGTGCCTTCTTCTTCCGCGACCGCTTCGCCATAGTGTTCCCTTCCCGAGCGCTCCGCGTCCGGTTCATGCTAACCGCGAGCGGGAGGTCGGGTGTGCGCGCCGCCGGCCGGGTCCGTGATTGGATACCGACGCAGCAACACCCGCAGACGAGGGAGGGCCAGGATGGCCGACGAGATCCGCGCCGAGATGGTGGCGAACGTGTGGAAGGTCGTGGCCGGTACCGGAGACTCGGTGTCCGAGGGCGACACGCTCGTCATCCTCGAGTCGATGAAGATGGAGATCCCGGTCCTCGCCGAGTCCGACGGCGTGGTGGCGCAGATGGCGGTCAACGAGGGAGACGTCATCCAAGAGGGCGACCTGATCGCCGTCATCGAGTGAGCTCCTGCAACGCCGTCATGATCAGCGTTCGCGACCTAACCCCCGGCGCGATCAATCAGCTCGTACGCAACCTCGAGCGCGGCGTCTGCCCGCTCGCTTTCCGAGATCTCCCGATCGTTCAGCACGAACCAGCTGCTGTGGATGGCGAATAGCGCGACCGCCGCACGGATCCGGTCCGCCGGCCGTGCGCCGGGAGGCGTGAGCAGCTCGGCCACGTCGATGATCCGCTTGCGCAGGCCCTCCCCGCCCGACATGCGCTTGATTGCCGGCTGGTTCTGTTCAAAGAACCGCATCATGCGGTACGCGTCCTCGGCCCGGGTGGCCTCCTGGTAGAGCCGGACCAGCTCGCGCCGGCCGGCACGGTCCATCGTGTGTGTGCGGGCCCAGGCGATCAGCTCGTCGAGTCGGATCAGCCGGTCCTCGATGAAGCTGTTGACGATCTCGTCTTTGCTCTTGAAGTGGTAGTAGAGGGCCGCCTTCGTGACGCCGAGGCGCTCGGCGATCTCGCGCAGGGAGGTGCCCTCGTACCCCTGCTCGAGGAAGAGGTCGAGCGCCACCGCTTTGATCCGCGACCGGGTGTCGCCTGTGCTCCCAGTCACATCTGCCACCTAACTTACTTGACGACCGGTCAGTAGCAGCCTACCGTGCGGCAAGTAGAATGCCTAGCCGGTCGACAAGTAAGCCGACTGTCGAACCTCATCGGGGGAGCGTACCTGTGTCCGAGACCGTCACCGTGCCGAAGCGGCGACCGGAGGTCATGGCGGTTTTGCCGGCGCTCATGCTGGCGATGCTGCTGGCCATGCTCGACAACATGATCGTCAGCCCGGCCCTGCCGCGCATCGTCACCGACCTGGGCGGCATCCAGTACCTGTCCTGGGTGGTGACCGCGTACATCCTGGGCACGACCGTGTCCACCCCCATCTGGGGCAAGCTGGGTGACCTCTACGGCCGCAAGAAGGTCTTCCTGAGCTCGATCGCGATCTTCCTCGTCACATCGGCTCTGACCGGCATGTCGCAGTCGATCTGGGAGCTGGTCGGCTTCCGGGCGCTGCAGGGCCTCGGCGCCGGCGGCCTGATGGTCGGTGCGTTCGCGATCATCGGCGACCTGGTTCCGCCCCGTGAGCGCGGCCGCTACCAGGGCATGATGGCCGGCGTCATGGCGGTCGCGATGATCGCCGGACCGCTGGCGGGCGGCTATATCACCGACCACCTCAGCTGGCGGTGGGCGTTCTACGTCAACATCCCGCTCGGGGCCATCGCGTTCGCGCTGCTCGTCGTCAGGCTGCGCCTGCCGAAGTACCGCGCGGAGCACCGCATCGACTGGTTCGGGGTGCTGCTGCTGACAATCGGCATCACCGCACTTGTCCTGATCACCACGTGGGCCGGCACGAAGTACGCCTGGGGCTCGTCGCAGATTCTCGGCCTCGGCGCGCTGTCGATCGTGACGCTGGTGGCGTTCAGCCTGCTGGAGCGACGTTCGCCGGAGCCGATCCTGCCGCTGGGCGTCTTCGCCAACCGCAACTTCTCGCTGGTGACGGGCATCGGCTTCCTGGTTGGCTTTGCGATGTTCGGGGCGATCGCGTTCCTGCCGCTGTTCATGCAGACCGTCCAGGGCGCGTCGGCCACCAACAGCGGCCTGCTGCTCCTGCCCATGATGGGCGGGCTGCTGGTGACGTCCATCATCGGCGGCCAGGTGATCACGCGTACCGGGCGATACAAGGTCTTCCCGATCCTCGGCGGCATCGGCGTGGTGGCGGGCATGTACCTGCTCGCCCAGCTGAACGTGGACACCACCAAGTTCGAGTCCTCGATCGGCATGGTCGTGCTCGGGGTGGGTCTCGGCTTCCTGATGCAGACCACGATCCTGATCGCGCAGAACAGCGTCGACCCGCGGGACATGGGCGTGGCCAGCAGCACCGCGACGTTCTTCCGCTCGATCGGCGGCTCGTTCGGTGTGGCCATCTTCGGCGCGATCTTCAACCACACGATGACCGCCGAGCTGACCACCCGGCTCGGTCCGGCCGCGGCGAACCAGTTCGCCGGCTCCGGTGGTGGAGGCGGACAGATCACGGGTGCCGCGCTGAGGGCTTTGCCGGCGCCGGTCCGCGAAGGCCTCCTCAACAGCATCGCCATCGCCACGTCGGACATCTTCTGGTGGGCGGTCGGCGCGGCGGTGCTGGTCCCGGTGCTGGCGATCTTCATCAGGGAGGTCCCGCTGCGCGGCCACGACGAGGCCGGGCCGCGGGTGGAGGCCGCACCGGACGCTGCCGCGCCGGTCGCGCTCGCGGCCGAGTAGCCCTCGATCCAAGCCGCCCTCCGGCAGCGCTGCGCGGTTCTGCGCGTACTGTTGCGACGTCCGCTTATTACGTGCAAGACTGCGCACGAAATGCGCGGCGAACGCGCACGGCGGCGGCCGGGGAGGGCACGTGACGACGCAGCGCGGCAGCGGGATGGCGGCGGACATCGCCGAACAACCGGAGATGTACGCGCGGCTGCTGGAGCCGGCGCCCGCCGACCACATCGCAAGGGCGGCGGCGACGATCGCCGAGCGGCGACCGCGCCACGTGGTGTTCACGGCGCGGGGGACGTCCGATCACGCGGCGCTGTACGCGGCGTACCTCACCGAGATCCGGCTCGGCGTGCCCGCCGGCCTGGCGTCGCCGAGCACGATCACGGTCTTCGGCGCCCGGCCCGACCTGTCCCAGGCGCTGGTCGTCGGAGTGAGCCAGAGCGGCGGCTCGCCCGACCTCTGTGAGGTGCTGCGGGTGGCCCGCGCGACCGGCGCGCTCACCCTGGCGGTCACCAACAACCCCGGTTCGCCACTTGCCGAGACCGCCGAGCTGTCCATCGACGTCGGCGCCGGGCACGAGCGGGCGGTGGCGGCGACGAAGACCTACACGGCCGAGCTACTCGCGCTGTTGATGCTCGTCGAGGGGGTACGCGCCGGCGGCGGTGCGCTGCCCGAACCCGAGCGTGCCGCCCTGGCCGCCCTGCCCGAGCTCGCGGCGAAGGTCCTGGACGATCCGACCGCCGCCGAGATCGCGCCGCGGTACCGGTTCGCCGCGCGGATGGTGACGACCGGGCGGGGGTACGCGTACCCGACCGCCCGCGAGGCGGCCCTCAAGCTGATGGAGACGTCGTACCTGGCCGCGCTCGCCTTCTCCGGCGCCGATCTGCTGCACGGGCCGCTCGCCATGGCTGATCCGGCCGTGCCGGTGCTGGCGTTCGTCGGCGCGGGTCCGGGCGGCGCGGCGATGCGCGAGGTGCTCGCCCGGCTCGGGGAGCGGCGAGCGGATGTCGTCGCGATCGGCCCGGCCGACGTGCCGGCCGCGGCCGCTCGGATCGCGGTACCCGAGGTCGACGAGCGGTACGCCCCGTTGCTGGAGATCCTGCCCATGCAGCGGCTCGCGCTCGCACTGGCGCTGGCCCGGGGCGAGGATCCGGACGCCCCACGCGGCCTCAACAAGATCACTGCCACCCTCTGAGGTCGCGCGAATCCCCATGATCGACGCGGCGTGACAGGCTAGCGACGTGTCCACCCTGCGCGACCTGGTCGAGGAGCACACGAGCCTCGGCCCCGACGACATCGACCACCTGCACCGGCTTGCCGGCGACTGGCAGCTCATCTCCGACCTGTCCTTCGCCGACCTCCTGCTGTGGGTGCCGGTCGCGCGGTCGGCCGACGGTCGTGCCGAGTTCCTGTGCGTCGCGCAGGTGCGCCCGACGACCGCGCCGACGGCGTACCAGGACGATCAGGTCGGTCACATCGTCGGCGGCCCAGAGGTGGCGCATCTGGCGATCGCGTTCGGCCAGGGCCGCATCTGGCGAGAGGGCGATCCGGTCTGGTACGGCGACACGCCCGCCCGCCACGAGGCGATCCCGGTCCGCCGGCGGGTGGCCGACAACGAGGCCGGCCAGATCGTCGCCGTCGTCGGGCGGGACACGAACCTGTCCACCGCGCGTACGCCCAGCCAGCTCGAGCTCAACTACCTGACCACCGCCGACGACCTGGCCCAGATGGTCGCCGACGGCACGTTCCCGCCACTCCGGCACCAAGGCGAGATGACCTCGGCGCCGCGGGTCGGCGACGGCCTCGTCCGGCTGGACGCGGGCGGCAAGGTGACGTACGCGAGCCCGAACGCGCAGTCGGCGTTCCGTCGGCTGGGCTTCGCCTCCCACCTCGTGGGCGAGGACATGGCCGAGCTCGCTGGCCGGCTCGCCGACGACCCACTGGAGGGCACGGACGTCGCCGCACGCGTGCTGGCCGCGCTGCGCGGGGACTCCCCGGCGCGGAAGGAGGTCGACGCGCGCAACGCGTCCGTCCTCATGCGCCCGCTGCCGCTGATGCCGGCGGGAGTGCCGATCGGCGCGCTGGTCCTCGTCCGCGACATCACCGAGGTACGCCGGCGCGATCGCGCCCTGATCACGAAGGACGCCACGATCCGGGAGACCCACCACCGGGTCAAGAACAACCTGCAGACCGTCGCGGCGCTGCTCCGCCTGCAGGCGCGGCGGGTGGAGGCGCCCGAGGCCAGGTCCGCCCTCGAGGAGTCCGTACGCCGGGTCGCCTCGATCGCGCTGGTGCACGAGACGCTCGCGATGGCCAGCGACGAGACGGTCGAGTTCGACGGCATCGTCGACCGGGTCGCGGCGGCGGCCGTCGAGGTGGCCGCGCCCGAGTCCAAGGTCGTGATGCGTCGGGAGGGCACTTTCGGCGTACTTCCGGCCGAGGTGGCCACGCCACTCGTGATGGTGCTCAATGAGCTGCTGCTCAACGCCGTCGAGCACGGATTCGGACCCGGCGTGGGTGGCGAGGTCGTGGTCGGCGCGCACCGCTTCCGCAAGCAGCTGCACGTCACGGTCGCGGACAACGGGCAGGGCCTGCCCGGTGGCTTCGACCCGACGAGCAGTCAGCGGCTCGGGCTGCAGATCGTGCGTACGCTCGCCACCGGTGAGCTGCGCGGCGCGATCGAACTGCGCAACCGCGCAGGCGGGGGCACCGAGGCGGTCATCGTGGTCCCGCTCGGTAGGCGCTGAACGTGTCGGGCGACACACTCCCGAAATCTGGACTCTCGGCGACACATCGCCACCCGTCGTGAGAGGCTGACCCACATGACCACCGCTGTCGAGCGCCGCTTCGTGGCTCGCCGCCACGTCGACTACGGTCGCGTTCGCAGCGCCATCTGTCCGGCTCGCTGACGCCGCCCCGATCCCAGATCTCGGGCGCGCATTCGCGCCGGTCCCTCTTTCGACGATGTCGTCTTGCCCGTGTGACGCGGGCGACCGGCGCGCACGCGCGTCCACCACCTTCAGGAGGACGCCGCGATGGCGGTCACCGCCGCAACCACCGCACCGCCCGTCCCGTCGGCGGGCGCGCCCTCGGCGGCCGCGCCGGACCGCCCGGCCCGCCGCCCACGCGGCGAGGGCCAGTGGGCGCTCGGCCACCGAGAGCCGCTGAACGCGAACGAGCGCACCAAGAAGGACGACGATCCGCTCAACGTCCGCGCGCGGATCGAGGACATCTATGCCGTACGCGGCTTCGCGAGCATCGACCCCGCCGACCTGCGCGGCCGGTTCCGCTGGTGGGGCCTGTACACCCAGCGCCGGCCCGGTATCGACGGCGGGCGCACCGCGATCCTCGAGCCGCACGAGCTGGACGACGAGTACTTTATGCTGCGCATCCGGGTCGACGGCGGCCAGCTCGACCTCGACCAGCTGCGCACGATCGCAGACATCTCGCGGCGGTACGCCCGCGACAGCGCAGACGTCACCGACCGGCAGAACGTCCAGCTGCACTGGATCCGGATCGAGGATGTGCCGGCGATCTGGCGCAAGCTCGAGGCGGTCGGGCTCCACACGACCGAGGCCTGCGGCGACTGCCCCCGAGTCCTGCTCGGCAGTCCGATGGCCGGGGTGGCCGCGGCCGAGGTCCTCGACGCGACCCCGGCGATGCGGGAGATCGTCCGCCGGCACATCGGCAGCAAGGAGTTCTCCAACCTGCCGCGCAAGTTCAAGTCCTCGATCGCGTGGCTGCCCGACGTTCCGTACGAGGCGAACGACGTCTCGTTCATCGGGGCGGTCCATCCCGAGCACGGGCCCGGATTCGACCTGTGGGTCGGTGGCGGGCTGTCGACCAACCCGATGCTCGCGCAGCGGCTCGGTGCGTGGGTACCGCTGGACGAGGTACCGGACGTGTGGGCCGGCGTCGTGGGCATCTTCCGCGACTACGGCTACCGACGGCTTCGCCACCGCGCCCGGCTGAAGTTCCTCGTCGCCGACTGGGGGGTGGCGAAGTTCCGGCAGGTGCTGGAGACCGAGTACCTCCACCGCCGACTGATCGACGGACCCGCCCCGGACCTGCCCGAGCGGCCGATCGACCACATCGGCGTGCACCGGCAGCGGGACGGCCGGGCGTACGTCGGGGTGGCGCCGCTGGCGGGCCGCGTCTCCGGCTCGCAACTGGCCGCGTTCGCCGACGTGGTCGAGGCGCACGGCAGCGGGCGGGTCCGGCTCACGCCGTACCAGAAGCTGCTGGTGCTGGACGTCGAGCCGCACCGGACCGCGGCGCTGGTGTCCGCCCTGCGGCGCATCGGCCTCGACGCCGCCCCGTCCGCGTGGCGCCGCGGAACGATGGCCTGCACCGGTATCGAGTTCTGCAAGCTCGCCATCGTCGAGACCAAGGCGCGCGCGGCGGACCTGGTCGCTCGACTGGAGGAGCGGCTGGCGGAGTTCGACGCCGACATCTCGATACATCTCAACGGCTGCCCCAACGCGTGCGCGCGCACGCAGATTGCCGACATCGGCCTCAAGGGTCAGCTCGTGGTCGGACCCGACGGCACGCAGGTCGAGGGCTTCCAGGTGCACCTCGGCGGTGGACTCGGCTTGGCCGAGGGCCAGTCCGCCGGCTTCGGCCGCAAGCTTCGCGGCCTCAAGACGACGTCCGATCAGCTGCCGGACTATGTCGAGCGGCTCGCCCGCCGATTCCTCGCCGGCCGCCGCGACGGCGAGCCGTTCGCGGAGTGGGTGATGCGGGTGGACGAGGAGGAACTCCGGTGACCGAGATGAGGGCCGCGCCGATGTACTGCCCGTACTGCGGCGAGGAGGATCTGCGCCCCAACGAACGCTCGCACGGCGCGTGGGAATGCCGCTCGTGCGCCCGGGTCTTCTCCGTCACGTTCCTCGGCCTGCTCTCGAAGGGGGATTCCCGATGAGCACAACCGTCGTGTCGCTGACCGCGACGCCGGTGGACGAGCTGTGCCCGCTGGCCGAACAGGCCGGTCGGACGCTGGAGGGAGCGCCGGCCGAGGAGATCGTGCGGTGGGCCGCGGACACGTTCGGACCCCGGTTCTGCGTGACCAGCTCCTTCGCGGACGCCGTGCTCGTGCACGTGGTCTCGCGGGTGGTGCCCGGTGTGGATGTCGTGTTCCTCGACACCGGGCTGCACTTCGGCGAGACGCTGCGCGTCCGGGACCAGGTCGCCTCGACCATGCCGGTCAACGTGCGATCGATCCGGCCACGGCTCACGGTGGGGCAGCAGGACGGGCTGTACGGCCCGCGACTGTTCGCCCGCGAGCCGGACGAGTGCTGCGCGCTGCGCAAGGTGGAGCCGCTCGAGCGCGCGCTCGCCGACTACGACGCGTGGGCCGCCGGGCTCCGCCGCGACGAGTCGCCGACCCGGGCCAGCACCCCCGTTGTCCACTTCGAGGCCGGCCGCGGCAAGGTGAAGGTCAACCCCCTCGCCGCGTGGACCCAGGCCGACGTCGACGCGTACATCGCCCGGTACAACGTGCCGGTCAACGCGCTCATCAGCCAGGGGTACGCCTCCGTGGGCTGCTGGCCGTGCACGCGGCGAACCAGGGCGGGGGAGGACCCGCGGGCGGGGCGCTGGCCGATGTTCGACAAGACCGAGTGCGGGCTGCACACGGGATGAGGTCTCTCGTGCTAGTGGCGCACGGCAGCCGAGATCCCCGAGCGGCCGCGGCGACGCGTGCGCTTGCGACCGTGGTCGCCGCCGCGCGGCCCGGCCTGAGCGTGCGAGCGGCGTTCCTCGAACACGCGTTGCCGCGTCCGGCGCAGATGCTCGCCGCCCTCGAAGGCGAAGGGCGGCCGGGCGCCGTCGTGGTCCCGCTGCTGATGACCTCCGCGTACCACGGGCGCGTGGACATCCCGGCGCTGCTCGCCGCCGCTCGAGCGGACGGGCTGCGGATGCCGGTGGCGGTCGCCGACGTGCTCGGGCCGGTGGCCGGCGAGGTCCACCCGTCGCTGATGGCCGGTCTTTGCCGGCGGCTATCCGAGGTGGACGGTGCCGACGGTGGCTTCGACGCGGTCGTGCTGGCTGCGGCCGGCACCAGGGACACCGCGGCGCGGGAGACGGTCGCGTACGCCGGCGCCGCGCTGGGTGAGCGACTGGGCGTGCCGGTCGAGGCCGCGTACGCGTCGGCCGCCGCGCCGACGCCCGGCGAGGCGGTGGCCCGTCTGCGGGCGGCCGGCGCGCGGCGGGTGGCGGTCGCCGCGTACTTCCTGGCGCCCGGGCGGCTTTACGAAACGGCGGCCGATTCGGCCCGCGCGGCCGGAGCCGTTGGCGTCGCCGCGCCGCTCTGCGACGCGGCCGAGCTCGCCGACCTGGTCCTCGCCCGGGCCGACGCGGCCGCCGCCCCAACTCCGGCCGATCTAGGGCTTGTGATGGTTAGTTGATCTCCAATCGCCATAACAAGTCCTAGATCGACGAGGAGGTGAGGGGGAGGGGCGATCGGCGCGCAGCAAAACGCCCCGGAGATCGCCCCGGGGCGTAGCTGATTCGGTGTCGGTCGGTCAGGCGGAGTGAGCTCGAACCCGCAGGCCGCCGCGGCGCTTGAGGGCACGCCGCTCTTCCTCGCTCATCCCGCCCCAGACGCCGGCATCCTGACCGGTCTCGAGCGCCCACCGGAGGCACTCATCGGTCGCCGAACACCGCCGGCAGACCGCCTTGGCCTGCTCGACCTGCAGGAGTGCCGGTCCGGACGTCCCGATCGGGAAGAACAGCTCCGGGTCCTCGTCGCGGCAGGCAGCACGGTGGCGCCAGTCCATGGCGGCAACACTCCTCGTGGATCGGTGGCAGTGTGGATCTTCCCTATATGCGTCCGCGATAGCGGTTCATCGTCGGCGATAACGCCAACCGGACCGCTGCCGCGTGAGCAGGCAATGTAACCGTTCGGAGAGCACCAGGTCGCCCCGGCAACTCATTTCGCTTGTGAATGCTTTCACGAACTTTCGCGATGTCAAGGGGGTGCTCGGAAAAAGTCCGGACGGGTGAGCAAGCTCACGACCGAATTGTCCGGATCAACACCAGCCACCCGGCCCCCGGCATGCGACAGCCAGTAGTCAATGTAGTACTCTGCGTGGTCACTCGCCAGCATTCTGCGCATATGTCGTGAGTACGGGTCACCGCCGACCCGACATGAGTCGTGCCTTCGTCAGCAAACTACCCGGAGGGCCGCGGGCGCGCCGGTGAACCGGACCTTGTCCCGTTCGCCCAGGTAGTCGCCGTCCAGCTGGTACGGCAGCGGTCGCGCTGCGCGGAGCGTGAACTCGTCGACGTCGTGTAGCCGCAGCACCTGCCGACCCCGTGGATCGGGCCGGCGCGACAGGATCTGCAGCGCGGTCCGTGCGGTGCTGGGTACGTGCAGCGCCCGCAATGCCATCACGTCCAGGCCCAGGTCGAACGACGCTTCGGGGTTCGGGTTGATCGGTCGGTCACCGAGGTAGGTCCACGGTGCCGTGTTCTGGATGATCACCATGGCGAGCTCACCCTCGGGCGGTTCGCCGGGCCGTTCGAGCGTGACCGCCGGATGCCGACGGTCGCTCCCGAAGAAGTACTGAGCGACGGTCGATCGCACGTAGAGCGCCGGGTTCGGGAGGCGACCGCGCAGCCGGGCGCGCTCCACGCGGTGTACGACGGCAGCGTCGAGGCCGAGGCCGGCGCAGAACGTGAAGTACCGGTCGTCCGCGAGCCCGAGCCCGATCGTGCGGCTCCGGCCCTCGCGCAGGGCCTCGAGGATGATCCCCGTCCCCTCGGCCCAGTCGCCAGGGAGCCCGAGCGCCCGGGCGAAGACGTTCGTCGAACCGCCCGGCACGGCTGCCAGCGCCGGCCGGCGGTCGGTGGGAGCGGTCATGAGCCCGTTGACCGCCTCGTTGATCGTCCCGTCCCCCCCGAGGGTCACGACCAGGTCGACGCCCCGGTCGGCGGCCTCCCGGGCCAGGGCCATGGCGTGCCCGCGTCGCCGGGTGTACGCGACCTCCAGGTCGACCTCGCTGCGGAGCGCGCGGACGAGGACGTCCCGGCCGCGTTCGCTGGTGGTGGTGGCCTTGGGGTTGACCACCAGTAGGGCACGCATGGCCGGCACTGTACCGGGCCGGGCCTCGGCATACGCAGGTATGGTTTGTGCCCGTGAGCATCGGGCGAGCCGCGGACCCGGCGCCGGCCCCACTACGGTGGGCGATCTGGCTGCTGATCGTCGAGGCAGTCGGCGTGGGAGTGGTCGGCGCCGTCCTGGTGTACGAGGACCTGACCGCGGAAGCGACCGAGACCGGCGCGGCGCTGGCCGTGACGGCGTTCGCCTTCGCGGCCGCCGCCGCATTCGCGCTGCTCGCCTGGGCGCTCCGGCAGCGCCGGGGAGGAGCCCGGGGCCCCGCCGTGGCGCTCCAGCTCTTCCTGCTTCCAATCGGCTACTACATGGTCCAGGGTGGGGTCGGCTGGCTCGGCGTACCGGTGATGCTGGTCGGCCTGCTCGGCTGCGGCCTGCTCGTGGCGCCGTCGACGACGCGGGCGCTCGGTTTGGCCGACCGGAATCGCACGGGGTGACGACGTGCGCGGTGGAGATTTCCCCGTAGGCTGTGGAGCCGTGAGCGTTGAGCAGGGCGTACGCCCGCCGGCGTACCAGATACTCGCTGACGACCTCCGCGACCAGATCACCTCCGGGGCCTTGCTGCCGGGCCAGCGTCTGCCCACCGAGCCCGAGCTCTGCGCCCGCTCCGGGGTCAGCCGAAGCACAGTGCGCGAGGCGTTGCGACTTCTGGCGAGCCAGCACCTCATCGTGACCACCCGGGGCGTCAGCGGCGGTAGCTTCGTTGCCCATCCCAGCGCGGAGCAGCTCGGCGACACGCTGCGGCGGGGGGTGAGCCTCATGCTCGCCAGCGCGACGGTCGACGCGATGGAGCTCATGGAGGTGCGCGAGATGCTCGAGGTCCCCGCGGCCGGCCTGGCGGCGCAGCGGCGCACGGACGACGACCTGGATGCGCTGCGGGCCGCGCTGTTCGACCCGAAGCACGACTCGGTCGCCCGCATGCTCGACGCCCATCGGGAGTTCCACACCGCGGTCGGAGCGGCGACCCGGAACCCGCTGTACGAGCTGCTCACCCGGCCCCTGTACCAGCTGGCGAACGCGCCCGAGCTGGCCGAGCCGCTGCCGCGTAGCTTCTGGGTACGGCTCGACGCAGAGCACCGCGAGCTGCTGCGCTGCATCGCGGCGGGCGACGCCGAGGGCGCGGTCGCCGCGGCGCAGACGCATGTGGACAATCTGCGCGCCCTCGACCAGGCCGAGGATCGCGCGTGACCCCGCGCCGGCGAGCGTCAGTCGTCGGCGTGTGGCGGCTCGAGCCGCCGGGTGACCAGGCGGATCGTCGCCCGACCGCCCTCGGCCTCGGCCGATGCCTCGCTCGTCAGCGCGGTCAGCACCTTCCAGGCGAACGATGACGCGGCGGGCAGCCGTGCGCCCGACGTGATGGGCGCCGTGACCTCGACCGTCAGCGCGTTGTCGCTCGCCGCGAACCGGCACGACAGGTCCGCGTCGTCGGTGGAGATCGCGAGCAACATCGCGCACGCCTCGTCCACCGCGATCCGCAGGTCCTCGATCTCGTCGAGCGCGAAGTGCAGGCGGGCCGCCAATCCGGCGGTCGCCGTGCGCAGCACGCCGAGGTACCCGACGTCTGCGGGCACGGTCAGCAGCACGATGTCGTCGCCGACCACCGCATGCGACTCCGCTGTCATCTGACTCACCGGCGCCATCCCCCCGGCTCGGACTCTAGCGGTCACCTGGCCCCGGCGCCTGCCCGCGAGGCGAGTCGCCGGAGCGCAGGCCCCTCCAGCCGGTAGGGCAGCCACTCGTGCTGGTGCCGTGCTCCGATCGCGTCGTAGAACTCGCGCGCGGGTTCATTCCAGTCGAGGACCCACCAGTCGAGCCGAGGGTAGCCGCGTTCGACGCACATCTCGGCGAGCGTGGCGAGCAGGTCCCGGCCCAGCCCGGCGCCGCGTGCCGCCGGCTGGACGTAGATGTCCTCCAGGTAGATGCCGTGCTCGCCCTCCCAGGTGGAGAAGTTCAAGAACCAGAGGGTGTACGCCACGGGCCGGCCCGCCGCGTCGACGCCGACGTGCCCGAACAGCGCCGCGCTCGGGCCGAACAACGCGGCGTGCAACTGCTCCGCCGTGAGGTGGCACCGGTCGGGCGCCCGCTCGTACGTGGCGAGCTCGTGCACCATGGCGACGACGGCCGGCACGTCGTCGGGACGTGCCGGCCGGATCATGAAGGGGGTGCGGGCTCACTGGTTAAGCCTGCTTGGTCTCCCAGAAAATCTTGGCGATCTCATCGATCTTCTGCAGCAGCTCGTCGGCCGTGGCGACGTCGGTCGAGCCCTTGGCCCCGGCGGCGCCGGCCAGCTTGGTGGTCTCGTTGAACAGCTGGTGCAGGTTCGGGTACTTCTCAAAGTGCTGCGGCTTGAAGTAGTCCGTCCACAACACCCACAGGTGGTGCTTGACCAGCTCGGCGCGCTGCTCCTTAATGATCAGGGCGCGGGTGCGGAACTCCGGGTCGGTGTTGGCCGCGTACTTCTCATCGATCCCCTTGATCGACTCAGCCTCGATCCGGGCCTGAGCCGGGTCGTAGACGCCGCAGGGCAGGTCGCAGTGTGCGTGGACAACTGTGCGCGGCGCGAGCATGCGCGGAAGTCGCATTGGGACCCTCCAGAACGGTTTGCGATGATCCTCGAAGACCGACCCTACTCCTGGCGAGGGGGTCCGGCAGCGAGAGGTGGATGGTGCGGCTGCCGTTCTTCGCGGTGCTCGTGAGGGGTCCGTCGATGGCCCCCACGCTGCGCGCGGGCGACGCCGTCCTCGTACGCCGGGGCGGGCGCGCGGTCCGCGTCGGTGACGTCGTGATCGCCCGCTTCCGGGCCCGCCCCGACCTGCTCGTCGTCAAGCGCGCGGTCCACGCCACCGACGGCGGTTGGTGGGTACGCGGTGACAACGGCCTCGCGACCGACGACTCGCGGGCGTTCGGGGTCGCCGACGTCGTCGGGCGGGCGGTGCTCCGCTACTGGCCGCGACCACGTGCCTTGTGAGGGCGACCGGATCCGCGAGTGGATCTTGGTGTTATGCTCGACGCCAACCCGGGAGACCCCCGCACCGCGCAGCCCTACGCTTGGAGTCCCGGATGGCACCGTCTCATGTGGACCAGAACGATCCCGTCTTCGCGTTGCACCGCGGCGGGAAGATGGCCGTCACATCCACCGTCCCGCTGACCAGCCGGGAGGATCTCTCTTTGGCGTACACCCCGGGCGTGGCCCGCGTGTGCGAGGCGATCGCGGCGGACCCGGCGCTCGCCGACGCGTACACCTGGGTGTCGCACGCGGTCGCGGTCGTGACGGACGGCTCGGCGGTGCTCGGACTGGGCAACATCGGGCCCCGCGCAGCGATGCCGGTGATGGAGGGCAAGGCGGTCCTGTTCAAACAGTTCGGCGGCGTGGACGCGGTCCCGATCTGCCTCGACACGCAGGACGTCGACCAGATCGTGGCGGCGGTGACCGCTCTGGCACCCTCGTTCGGCGGCATCAATCTCGAGGACATCAGCGCGCCGCGGTGCTTCGAGATCGAACGCCGGCTGGATGACGCGCTGCCGATCCCGGTGTTTCACGACGACCAGCACGGCACGGCGATCGTCGTGCTCGCCGCGCTGCGCAACGCTGCGGCCCTGCTCGATCGCAAGCTGGGCGACCTCCGGGTGGTCGTCAGCGGGGCCGGCGCGGCCGGCATCGCGTTGACCAAGATGTTGATCGCGGGCGGCGTGGACGCCGGGCACACGATCGTCTGCGACTCACGCGGCATCATCCACGCCGGACGCACCGACCTGAGCGCGCCAAAGGCCGAGCTGGCCGCGTTGACGAAGACCCGGCCGGTGGATGGGTCGGTCGGCGACGCGCTCGCCGGCGCGGACGTGCTGATCGGGGTGTCCGGCGGCAGCATCGACGAGTCGGCGGTCGCCGGTATGGCGCCCGGCGGCATCGTGTTCGCGCTGGCCAACCCGACGCCCGAGGTCCACCCGGACGTGGCGTCGCGGTACGCCGCGGTGGTGGCCACCGGCCGCAGCGACTTCCCCAATCAGATCAACAATGTGCTCGCGTTTCCCGGCGTGTTCCGCGGCGCGCTCGACGCGCGGGCCACCCGGATCACCGAGGGCATGAAGGTCGCGGCGGCGGACGCCATCGCCGGCGTGGTCGCCGAGGCGTTGACGGCCGACGCGATCGTGCCGAGCCCGCTGGATCCGCGGGTCGCGCCCGCCGTCGCGGCGGCCGTCGCCGCGGCCGCCCGGCGGGACGGCGTGGCGCGCTGAGTACGGCGGGAAGCGATAGCGTCGCGGCATGCGTGCAGCACTCGCCTCAGCCATCAACGCCAATGACCCGCTCGCCGGCCTGACCGTCGGCGATGCCCCCGAGCCGACGCACCCCGACGACGACTGGGTGACGGTCGACGTACGCGCCAGCGCGCTCAACCATCACGACCTGTGGTCACTGCGCGGGGTGGGCCTGACCGAGGAGCAGCTGCCCATGGTCCTCGGCTGCGACGCCTCGGGCGTCGACCCCGACGGCAACGAGGTGGTCGTGCACGCGGTCATCCCCGATAAGTCGGACCCGCGCGGTTTCAATCTGCTCTCCGAGAAGCACCCCGGCACGATCGCCGAGCGCGTCGCCGTGCCCAGGGCGAACCTGGTCGCCAAGCCGACCGCGATGTCCTTCACCGACGCGGCGTGCCTGCCGACCGCGTGGCTCACGGCGTACCACATGCTGACCACGCGCGGCCGGGTGGCCGACGGGCAGGCGGTCCTTGTGCAGGGCGCCGGCGGGGGCGTCGCCACCGCGGCCGTCGTGCTCGCGCACGCGTTGGGCAAGCGGGTGTACGCCACGAGCCGCGACCCGGCCAAGCGCGAGCGCATCGCGGCGCTCGGCGCGACCGCGGTCGGGCCCGGTGCCCGGCTGCCCGAGCGCGTCGACGTCGTGATCGAGACGGTCGGGCCGGCGACGTTCGACCACTCGATGAAGTGCGCCGCGGCGGGCGCGCGCATCGTGGTGTCCGGCGCGACGTCGGGCGCCGTGGCGCCGCTCAACCTGCGCCGCGTGTTCGCCTTCCAGCTCGAGATTCTCGGCTCGTCGATGGGCACCGCGCGCGAGCTGGCGGAGCTGCTCGAGCTGTGCGCGAACGGAGTGGTGCGGCCGATCGTCGACCGCGTCTACGGCTTCTCGGAGGCGCGCGACGCGTTCGAGCGGCTGGCCGCGGGGGACGTGTTCGGCAAGGTGGTGCTGGACCACAGCCGCTGAGGCGCTACAGACGGTTCTCGAGCGTGCCGGCGCGCGCGGCGTCCCGAGCGAGGCGCGCCTTGGCCGTGGCATCGCCGTACAACGTCCACCGGAGAAAGTCGGTCGTCGTCGCTGCCACGCCGGCGAAGGCGGGCGCGTCGGGTAGCACGTATGGGTCGATGTGGCCCTGTCCGGGCATCGTGAGGAAGGCCTTGGGCCACGGCGCCCGGGCGTACGCGGCCCTGGCCAGCCCGTACGGGGTGACCGGATCGGTGTCGCCGTGAACGAACAGCAGGGGCACGGCCGGGCCGGTGAACCGGTCACCCACGCCCACCGCGTTGCCGGCCAGCACGACGCCGGCGACCAGCCGCTTGTCGCGACCGGCGGTGAAGAGGCCGACCGTGGTGATCGCGCCGGCGGAGTGACCGGCCGCCGCGATCCGGTCGCGACGCAGATGCCGACGCAGCGGGTCGCCGGCGGCGCCGTCGAGGGCGAGCACGATGCTCAACGCGTACGACGCGTCCGCTGGTTGGTTGACCACGTCCACCACGTCGAAGCGGGCGACCCCGCGGCTGGTGTGCGGATACGCCGGCGCGGCCACGACGAACCCGGCCGCCGCCCACCGGCTCAGCAGGGCCCGGTAGTCACTCGGCAGGCCGGTCAGGCCGTGGCTGAAGACCACGACCGGGAACCGGCCCGCGGCCACGGGCGATCCGGTGCGCGGCGCGCCGCCGGCCCGGCCGGTCGCCGGGTACCACACCGTGATCCGCATCGGGCGATCACCGCCGCGGTTGGCGGAGATCTGGCGGGAGCCGACCGCGTACGCGGTGCCGGGCGCCCGGCTCGGCGCGGGCGGCGGCGCTTGGGTCGCGCGGGCGGCCACGGCCGGCGCAGTGCCGAGACCTGCCCGCGGCGTGGGTGCCTTCGTCCGGTTGGGTGCACCACAGCCGACCAGAGCGGCGGCGAGGATAGCCGCGAGAACGGCGGGCGCGAGGAGCGCGGGCGCGCAGCGGCGTGGCATGCGGACGATTGTGACCGGCTGCTCAATCGAGGAGGGCGCCGGGGTTGAGGTTGCCCGCCGGGTCGAGCGCCCGCTTCGCCGCGGCGAGCGCGAGCGCGAACGGCTCCGGCCGCTGCCTGTCGTACCACGGCCGGTGGTCGCGGCCGACCGCATGATGATGCGTGACCGTCCCGCCGTGTCGGGCGATCGCCTCGGCGGCGACCCGCTTGAGGTGGTCCCAGATCTCGATCTCGGCGCCACGCCGGCCCGCCGCGTACACCGTGAAGTAGGGCGCGGGACCGTCCGGGTACACGTGGGTGAACCGGCAGGTGACAACCGCGGGCGCGCCGGTGGCCTCGACGCCCGCGGCGGCGACGTCGGCGACCACGGCCGTGTGCAGCTCCTCCAGCCGCGACCAGGTGCAGGCCGTCTCGAACGTCTCGACGACCACGCCGAGCCGGGCCAGCCCGTCGCGCAGGTACGGTGCGCACAGGAACGTGTCGCGCCATTCGGCAGCGGATTCGGCGGTCGACTCGTCGACCGTGCCGCCGTGGCCTCGGCACAGCGCGACCGCGCGGGCGAGCGCCTCGGTGACCGGTTGGTCGGCCGACTCGAACCCCAGCAACAGCCGGCTCGACCCGTCCGTGACCGCCGCGCCCAGCATCGCTTCGAGGGGATCCAGCAGCCGACAGTTCGCCGGCGCCAGGCCCGACTGTGCGATGTCGCGGGTGGCTGCGACGGCGTACCCGAAGTCGTCGAAGCGGGTCGCGGCCGCGGCGCGGAACCGTGGCCGGTGGCGTACCCGCAGCCACGCCTCGGTGATCACCCCGAGCGTGCCCTCGGAACCCAGCCACAGGCGATCGGGCGACGGGCCGGCCCCGGACGCGGGAACCCGCAGCGACTCGGCCACCCCGATGGGCGTGACCACACGCAACGCCTCGACCAGGTCGTCGATGTGTGTGGCACCGGTGGCGAAATGACCGGCCGATCGCGTGGCGAGCCAACCGCCCACGGTGGAGAATTCGAAGCTCTGTGGGAAGTGCCGCAGCGTCAGCCCGGCGGGCCGCAGGGCGTCCTCGAGATCGGGGCCGAACGTACCGCCACGCACCCGCGCCGCCCGGCTGACGGCGTCCACCTCGGACACTCCCGCCAGCCGGGTCAGGTCGAGCGCCAGCCATGGCTGGTGGCCGCGGTATTCCACCCCGCCGACCACGCTCGTGCCGCCGCCGAACGGCACGACGACGGCGTCCGCGTCCGCGGCCCAGTCCAACGCCGCGACCACCTCAGCCTCGCCCCGGGGGTACGCCACGACATCGGGCGCCCCGTCCAGCCGCCCGGTCAGGTTGGCCACCACGTCGCGGTACGCCTTGCCACGCGCGTGGGCCGCCCGGCTCGCGTCGTCGGTGCGGCACATCGGGGCGAGCGCCTGCGGTGGGCGGAGCCGCGGCGCGCCGAGCGCGGGCGGGTCGGGGATCGGGGTCAGCTCGCCGTCGATGGGCAGGAACGGGCGTACCCGCTCGGCGAGGCGGGCGCACGCGCCGGCGTCCAATGCCCGGTCGGCGAGACCCCAGCCCCACCAGGACCGCGCGCCGCGACCGTCCGACATGGCGCCGAGCGTACCGACGGCGCGTCGCCGGGTCGGTCGCATTGATGTCGATGATCGGACACGCCGGCGTGCGGGGACCGCAAACGGTTGCGGACGTCCGCTAAGGTGCACCGCATGTCTGACCACTACGCCGACCGGAGCGGCAGCACGGAAGCGTTCCAGGCCTTCGTCCAACGCGAGGAACCGGCGCCGCCGGCCAGGCCCACCCGGCTCATCGTGACCGGCGCGGTCGTCCTCGCCGTCCTGATCATCGGGGCGATCGTCTGGCTGGTGGCCGCCTAAGGCATGCGCGGCCCCCATTCGGTCGATCTAGGGCGAATACTGGTGGCTGGAGATCAACTCACCAGCATGGGCCCTAGATCGACCGATTAGGGACGGGGCGGGAGGGGTGATGCGACCACGACGCGAGCCTGGTTCGCGATCTCGAGCTCCTCGTCCGTGGGCACCACCAACACCGCGACGTCGGCGCCGTCCGATGAGATCGGTCGCTCGCCTGGCCGATCCGCGGCGTTGCGGGCGTGGTCCAGCACGATCCCGAGCCGCTCCAGCCCATCCAACACGGTCGCACGGACGGCGGCCGCGTTCTCACCCACGCCCGCCGTGAACGTGACCGCGTCGACGCGGCCGAGCAGCGCGTAATAGGCACCCACGTACGCGCGGATCCGTCTACAGTAGACGTCGAAGGCGAGCGACGCGGCCGGATCGCCGGCCGCCCGCCGGGCCAACACCTCGCGCATGTCGTTCGCGCCGCACAGGCCGAGCAGGCCGCTGCGGTGGTTGAGCATCTCGTCGATCTGGTCTACGTCCAGCCCACCGCGCCGGTGCAAATGGAACACGATGGCCGGGTCGATGTCCCCGCTGCGCGTACCCATGACCAGGCCCTCGAGCGGGGTCAGCCCCATCGACGTGGCGACGCTGCGGCCACCCTCGACGGCGCACGCGCTGGCGCCGTTGCCGAGGTGCAACGTGATCACGTTGACGTCCTCCGCCGGCCGACCGAGCAGGGTGGCGGTACGCCGGGAGACGTACTCGTGCGAAGTGCCGTGAAAGCCGTACCGGTGGATGCCGTGCCGGGCCGCCACCGCGGCATCGATGGCGTACGTCGCGGCGGCCGCCGGCAGCGTGTGGTGAAACGCGGTGTCGAAGACCGCCACCTGCGGCACACCGGGGAGCAGCTTCCGGGCCACGAGGATGCCGGCGAGGTTGGGTGGATTGTGCAGCGGCGCGAGCGGCACGAGCTGCTCGATCGCGGCGATCACGGTGTCGTCGATCGGCGTCGGTGCGCTGAACCGGCCGCCGCCGTGCACGACCCGGTGGCCGACCGCGGCGAGCCCACCCAGGTCCACCTCGGCCAGCACCGCGCGCAGCGCGGCCTCGTGGTCGGGGACCCGGGAACCGGACTCGCCGATTCGCTCGATGAGTCCCTTGGCCAGCGTCCGGTCGCCGTCGAAGAGTCGGTACTTCACCGACGACGAACCACAGTTCAGCACCAGGACGCGGCTCATGCGGGCACCGCCGCCGCCTGGATGGCGGTGATGGCGACCGTGCTCACGATGTCGGCGACGGTGGCCCCGCGAGACAGGTCGTTGACCGGCTGGCGCAGGCCCTGCATCACCGGGCCGACGGCGACCGCGCCGGCCGAGCGCTGCACGGCCTTGTAGGTGTTGTTGCCCGTGTTCAGATCGGGGAAGACAAACACCGTGGCGTGGCCCGCGACCGCACTGCCGGGCAGCTTCGTCGCGGCCACCGTGGGGTCCACCGCCGCGTCGTACTGGATCGGCCCCTCGACCGGCAGGTCCGGGCGCCGCGCACGGACCAGCGCCGTGGCGGCGGCCACCTTGTCCACCTCGGCGCCGTGGCCGCTGACGCCGGTGGAGTACGAGAGCATGGCCACCCGCGGCTCGATGCCGAACCGGGCGGCCGTCTCGGCCGACGAGATCGCGATGTCGGCGAGCTGCCGCTGGTCGGGGTCGGGGTTCACGGCGCAGTCGCCGTAGACGAGCACGCGGTCCGCGAGGCACATGAAGAACACGCTGGAGGCGATCGAGACGCCGGGTGAGGTTTTTATGATCTCGAACGCCGGCCGGATCGTATCCGCCGTCGGGTGGACGCAGCCGGAGACCATCGCATCGGCCCGTCCAGTGTGGACCATCATGGTGCCGAAGTAGTTGACGTCCACCACGACGTCGTGTGCCGCGTCCGGCGTGACGCCGCGGTGCGCCCGAAGCTTGGCGTACTCGGCGCCGAACTCGTCCCGCCACGGCGAGGTGACGGGGTCGACGACCGCCACGTCCTCGAGGTCGAGGCCGAGCTCACGGGCCCGGCGGGAAATCTCCTCCGGCGAGCCGAGCAAGGTGATCGCGCACACCCGCCGGCGAAGGAGAACCTCGGCCGCCCGCAGCACCCGCTCCTCGGCCCCCTCCGGCAACACCACGTGCCGCCGGTTCGCGCGTGCCCGTTCGATGAGCTCGTACTCGAACATCATCGGAGTCACGCGCTCCGACCGGGCGACGTCGAGCCGGGCGGTCAGCTCGGCGGTGTCCACACTGGACTCGAAGGCGCCCAGTGCCGCGTCCACCTTGCGGGGGTTGTCGGCCCGCAGCCTGGCTTCCAGGCCGTTGAGCGCGGCGACCGTGTCGTAGCTGTCCAGGCGTACCGAAATCATCGGCAGCTCGGCCTCGAACCGGCGGACCAGCGCCGCCACCCGCGGATCTGGTGGTACGCCGAGAGTGAGCACGATGCCCGCGATGGAGGCCTGGCCGGACGTGTGCACGGCGACCGACGCGACGATGAGGTCCGCGCGGTCACCGGGGGTGACCACGAGGCAGCCGTCGGAGACGTAGTCGAGGAACGTCGGCACGGTCGCTCCGCCCACGACAATGTCGAGCACGTCCCGGCCGAGCGCCGCCGGGCTGCCACCCAGCACGAGCGTCGCGCCGAGTGCCGTGGCGACCTCGGCGACCGTCGGCGCGGCGACCGCCGGCACGTCCGGCACCGCGTAGGCCGGCACCGGAAGGCCACGCACGCCGGCGAGCGCGGCGTCCCGGTCCGCCGGCCGAACCCGATTGGCCAGGACCGCGACGACGGTCCCGCGCTGGTCGCTCACGGCGTGGTACGCGGTGCGCATCGCGGCCGACACCTCGGCACCCGACCGGCCATGGCCGTCGATGACCGGCAGAACCGCGGACCGCAGCTCGCCGGCGAACCGTAGGTTCAGCGCGAACTCGTCCGCCAGCCCGGGCTCGCCGTGCGGGTCGCTGGGATCCCGGCCGAAGTCGGTGCCGACCACCACGACGGCGTCGCAGTCGCGTTCGATCGCGCGGTAACCCTCCACGACGGCGGCGACCAGATCGTCCACCCTGCCCTCGGCGACCAGCGTCGCCGCCTCCACATAGGTCGGTCCAACGCCGGCGGCCGTCTCCGGCAGCCCGTACCGGGACCGCAGCAGCTCGACGATCGGGTCGGAGTCGTCGCGGGTCAGCGGCCGGTACGCACCGAGCCGCCGCACGCGGCGGGAGAACAGCTCGGCCACCCCGACGGCCACCGCGGACTTCCCGCCACCCGCCGACAGACCGGTGATGTAGACGCTGCGCGCCACGCGTACCCCCTTAGATCGACTCAACCTCCCACAGGTTGGGCGATCAACCGGTCCACGACACCCCAACCCGGGCAGGGTTGCGACGATCAGTCGTCCTCGTCGTCCGGCCGGGCCAGCCAGGTCGCGAAGCGCTCGATCGGAGTCTCGAACTCCGGGTTGAGGTCGACGAAGTCGCGCAGCCGCTCGGCGAGCCATTCGAGCGTGACGGTTTCGTCTCCGCGCCGCTCGGCCAGCTCCTCGATGCCGCGATCGGTGAAGTACACGGCCGCCGTCCCTACGCCCGGGGGAGCGCGGCGTCGAGCAGCGCCGCCTGCTCGACGTCGTGCAGCTTCGTGGACCCGACCGCCGGCGCGGCCGCCGCGGGGCGCGAAATGCGCCGCATGGGTACGCCGGACAGGCTCTCCAGCAGGTTCAGCGCCACGAACGACCAGGCACCCTGGTTGGCCGGCTCCTCCTGCACCCAGGCGAAGTCCTCCGCGCCGCCGAACTCGCCGAGCGCCGCCTTCAGCTCCTCGACGGGCAGCGGGTAGAGCTGTTCCATGCGCAGGATCGCGGTGTCGGTGATACCGCGATCGGCGCGGGCCTGCAACAGGTCGTAATACACCTTGCCCGTGCACAGCAAGACACGCTTGACGGCGTCCGGGTTGACTGGTGTCCCGTTCCACCCCGGGTCGCGCAGCACCGGTTGGAACGTGCCCGTGGCGAAGTCGTCCACCTGCGACACACACAGCTTGTGCCGCAGCAGCGACTTCGGTGTGAACACCACGAGCGGCTTCCGCTTGACTGAGAGGGCCTGGCGACGCAGCAGGTGGAAGTAGTTCGCCGGGGTGCTCGGGATGGCCACCCGCATGTTGTCCTCGGCGCACAGCTGCAGGTACCGCTCGGGGCGACCGGACGTGTGGTCGGGGCCCTGCCCCTCGTGCCCGTGCGGAAGCAGGAGTGTCAACGCGGACTGCTGGCCCCACTTCACCTCGCCCGACGAGACGAACTCGTCCACGATGGACTGCGCGCCGTTCGCGAAGTCGCCGAACTGCGCCTCCCAGACCACCAGCGCATCCGGGTTCTCGACCGAGTAGCCGTACTCGAAGCCCATCGCGGCGTACTCGGACAGGAGCGAGTCGTGCGCGAAGAACCTTGCCCGGTCCCGGGCGACGGCGGACAGCGGAAGGTAGTCCTTGCCCGTGCGGGCGTCCACGATGGACGCATGTCGCTGGACGAACGTGCCGCGGCGCGAGTCCTGCCCGGCCAGCCGGACGGCCACGCCCTGCGCGAGCAGCGAGCCGAACGCGATGATCTCGCCGAAGCCCCAGTCGATGTTGCCCTCGACCGCCATCTTGGCGCGCCGGTCCAGCAGCTGCTGGATCCGCTTGTGGGGAGTGAAGCCCTCCGGCAGGTTGACGTGCGCGTCGCCGACCGCCCGGACGACGGCGGGCTCGATCGCGGTCTGCACGACCGGCTCCGGCTCGGGTTCGCGCCCGCGGGTGATCCGCGGTGTCGCCGGCGCGGGCGCGTCCCGGGTCGCCTTGAAGACCCGCTCCAGCTGCTGCTGGTAGTCGCGGAGCAGCTCCTCCGCCTCGTCGACGGTGATGTCGCCGCGCCCGATCAGGTCCTCGGTGTAGAGCTTCCGGACGCTGCGCTTCGCGTCGATGATCTGGTACATCTGCGGGTTCGTCATCGACGGGTCGTCGCCTTCGTTGTGCCCGCGCCGCCGGTAGCAGACGAGGTCGATGACGACGTCCTTGTTGAACTCCTGGCGGTACTCGAACGCGAGCCGCGCCACGCGTACGACCGCCTCGGGGTCGTCGCCGTTCACGTGGAAGATCGGCGCTTGGATCATCCGCGCGACATCCGTGGAGTACAGGGACGATCGGCTGTACTCCGGCGCGGTCGTGAAACCGACCTGGTTGTTGACGACGGCGTGCACGGTTCCGCCGGTGCGGTAGCCGCGGAGCTGCGAGAGGTTCAGCGTCTCGGCGACCACGCCCTGGCCGGCGAACGCCGCGTCGCCGTGCACAAGCAGCGGCAGCACCGTGTAGCCCTCGAGCTTGAGGTCGATCCGGTCCTGCTTCGCCCGGACGATCCCCTCCAGCACCGGATCGACGGCCTCCAGGTGCGACGGGTTCGCGGTCAGCGACACAGAGATCGAGTGCTCACCGTCCGGCGTGGTGTACTTGCCGATCTGGCCGACGTGGTACTTGACGTCGCCAGAGCCGTGCGACGACCTCGGGTCGATATGCCCCTCGAACTCGGAGAAGATCTTCTCGTACGGTTTGCCGACGATGTTTGCCAGCACGTTCAGTCGGCCGCGGTGGGCCATGCCGATGACGACCTCATCCAAGCCGGACGTCGCCGACGCCTGGAGAACCTCGTCCAGCAGCGGGATCAGGGACTCGCCGCCCTCCAGCGAGAACCGCTTCTGGCCGACGTACTTCGTCTGCAGGAACGTCTCGAACGCCTCGGCGGCGTTGAGCCGGTTCAACACGTGTTTCTGACCCTCGTGGTCGAGCTTCTCGTGCTTGCGCTCGACCCGCTGCTGGATCCAGCGGCGCTCCTCCGGGTCCATGATGTGCATGTACTCGACGCCGACCCGGCGGCAGTACGAGTCGCGCAGCACACCGAGGATGTCGCGCAGCTTCATCTTCTGCTTGCCGGCGAAGCCGTCGACGGGGAATGAACGGTCCAGGTCCCACAGCGTCAGCCCGTGTTGGAGCACATCCAGGTCGGGGTGCTTGCGGATCTTGAACTCGAGCGGGTCGGTGTCGGCCATCAGGTGTCCGCGCACCCGGTACGCGTGGATCAGCTCGATCACGCGGGCGGTCTTGTCGATCTCGCCTTCGGAGCTGACCGCCACGTCCTGTACCCAGCGGACCGGCTCGTACGGGATCCGAAGCGACGTGAAGATGTCGTCGTAGAAGCCCTGCTCGCCGAGCAGCAGTTGGTGGATCACCTTGAGGAACTCACCGGACTGGGCGCCCTGGATGATCCGGTGGTCGTACGTCGAGGTGAGCGTGATGACCTTGCTGACGCCGAGGTCGGCCAGCTGCTTGTCGCTCATGCCCGCGAACGGCGCGGGGTACTCCATCGCGCCGACGCCGACAATCGCGCCCTGCCCGGCCATCAGCCGCGGCATCGAGTGGACGGTGCCGATGCCGCCCGGGTTGGTGAGCGAGATCGTCGTGCCGGCGTAGTCGTCCATCGTCAGCTCGTTGCGGCGAGCGCGCCGGACCACGTCCTCGTACGCCTGCCAGAACTGCCGGAAGTCCATGAGCTCGCAGCCCTTGATGCTCGGCACGATCAGTGTGCGCGAGCCGTCGGGCTTGACGAGGTCGATGGCGAGGCCGAGGTTGACGTGCTCGGGCCCGATCACAGCCGGCTTGCCGTCGACCTCGCCGTACGAGTTGTTCATCTCGGGGTGCTTCGCGAGCGCCTTGACCAGGGCGTACCCGATCACGTGCGTGAAGCTCACCTTGCCACCCCGGCCGCGCGTGAGGTGGTTGTTGATGACGATGCGGTTGTCCGCGATGAGCTTGGCCGGCACCGCGCGGACGCTTGTCGCGGTCGGCACCGCCAGCGACGCGTCCATGTTCTGCACGATCCGGGCGGCGGCGCCGCGCAGCGGGGTGACCTTGCCCGGGCGGGCGGCGGTGGCCTTCTCCTTGGCCGGCGCCGGCTGCGCGGCCTTCCGTGGCGCGGGCTGGGCAGCCTCCTGGGGGGCCGGCTTGGCCGCCGCCGGCGCCGGCGCAGGTGCCGCCGCCGGCGCCGGTGGGGGCCGCGTGGCGGGTGCGGGCGTGGCGGCCGGCGCGGGCGCGCTTGGTGGGGCCGGCGTGGCGGCGGGTGCGGGCGCGGTGGACGCGGCGGCCGGAGCGGCGGGAGGTCCATCGGTGGAGGGTCGATAGTCGGCGAAGAAGTCGTGCCAGGCCGGGTCAACGCTGGTGGGGTCGGCGAGGTACCGCTGGTACATCTCTTCGACGATCCACTCGTTCGGCCCGAAACCCGCCAGCGGATCCTCCTGCGATGTCTGCTGGGTCGACACTGCCGCTATCGCCTCTTCCGCGCGTCGTGAAGTCAGAAGTCGGCTTCCAGGCTACGCGTCGCGGCCCTGGCCAACCCCATCGACCTCCGCCCGCACCGCGCCTCACGGACGGCCCACGCGGCCGTCACGAGATGTCGCGGCGGCGGGTTATCCACGTGCCGATCAGGCCGAAGACGACCCCGTAACCGGCGAGCACGAGGCCGCCGACCCACCACGGCGGGCTGCCCGAGAAGGGCGGCTCGGCGGAGATCATCACCTGCGACGCGACGCCGGGCCAGACCACCATCGCATCGACCAGCCAGTGCCAGCCGAAGACGAAGTAGAGCACACCGAAGATGTTCTGGATCAGGAACGTGCCGATCACGTACGCGACGGTTCCGGTGATCACGGCCCCGATCTGGCTGCGTAGCAGCACGCCGAGGCCGACGCCCAGCACACCCCAGAGGCCGTACGCCAGCGCGTTGAGCAGGATCGCGCGGATGACCGTCCACTCGCCGAGCTGCGGGGCGTACCCCTTGATGCCGAAGAACGCGGACCCGGCGGCGACGCTGACGACGGTGCTGAAGAGCCAGAAGAACGCCGCGGCCAGCATGGCGGTCGCGAGCTTGCCCGCGATGACCTGGGTGCGCCGCGGTGTCGTGAGGAACGTCGCGGTCGCGGTCTGGTGGTAGTACTCGTTGGTGATCAGCAGCGTGCCCAGCAGCATCGCGAACATCAGCCCGAAGAACTGACCTGAGGTGTAGATATTGGTGGCGTTGGTGACGAGCGTGCGGCCTAGGTCGTGCGCGAGCTCGAACTGGCGGCGCATCTCCTCGACGCCCGCCGGCGACACATTCTGGTCCGAGGGCGGGACGAAGACTTCGCCGCCGCCTTTCACCGCGGTGTCGATGGCATTGTTGGCGACGAGTATCCAGATCGCGAGAGCGGCGGCCGTGGCCGCGAACGCGCCGATGAGGAAGATCCACCACGTGTTCGTCGTGCGGATCTTCATTAGCTCGGCCCGGATCAGCCGCCTCATCGGATCTCCGCCTTTCCCGCGGTCAGCTCCAGGAAGACCCGTTCGAGGTCGGGCCGCTCGGTGACGAGCTCGTGCAACTCGACGCCGGCACGGAGGGCCGCGGCGCCCACCGCCGGCGCGTCGACGCCGGTGATCAGCAGGGCCCCGTCCGGGCCGGCGTTCACCGTTGCGTTCTGGGCGACGAGCGCCTTGGTCAGCTCCTCGGCCTGCGGCGTACGAGCCCGGACCTGGGCCGCCCGGATCCCGCTGCCGAGGATCTGGCCGACCGGGCCCTGGGTCACCAGCCGGCCGTTCGCGATGATCACCACGTCGTCGGCGAGAAGCTCCATTTCGGACAGCAGGTGGCTGGAGACCAGCACGGTCCGCCCCTGGCCGGCGAGCGCCCGCAGCAGGTCGCGCATCCAGCGGATGCCCTCCGGGTCGAGGCCGTTGGCCGGCTCGTCGAGGACCAGCACGCGCGGGTCACCGAGCAGCGCCGCGGCGATGCCGAGCCGCTGCCGCATTCCCAACGAGTACCCCTTGAACTTGCGCTTGGCGGCGGGCGTGAGCCCCACGATCGCCATCGCCTCGTCGGCCCGGCCGCGGGGCAGGCCGGCGGCGGCGCAGATCACGCGCAGGTGGTTCAGACCCGTGCGCCCCTTGTGCGCGCTGGATGCCTCTAACACGGCGCCGACCCGGCGGATCGGCTCGTGCAGGTCGGCGTACCGCTGGCCATCGATCGTGGCCTCGCCCGCCGTCGGGGTGACGAGGTTCAAGATCATACGAAGTGTCGTCGTCTTGCCGGCGCCGTTCGGGCCGAGGAAACCGGTGACCCGACCCGGCTCGACGGTGAACGACAGGTTGTCGACCGCCCTGATCCGCTTGTACTGCTTGGTCAGGCCGGCGACGACGATCTGCCCCTCCGACATGGCACTCCTCCCCGCTACGCCGATACTCACGCGCGCCATAGCCTTCCGGCCACGACGCGCCCGGTCAAGATCTCGCACGAGTCGGGCTAGAGGGCGATCCAGGTGGCGCGCGCATGGGCGAGGAGGTCGCCGCTCGGCGCGTACAGCGCCGTCTGCACGAGCGCCTTCCGCCCCTCGACGCCGGTGAGCGCGCCGACCACCACGCACTCCGAACCGCCGGCCGGCACGGCCTCGACGACCGCGGCGATGCGCCCAAGCACGCACGGCCGACCGGGTCCCTGCGCGGCCCACCCTCCGGGACAGTCCAGCGCCGCCCAGACCATCACCGCGTCGACGTCCGCGGGCACCCGCCAGGGTGCGGCGGTACGCCCTCCGGGTAGCCGTCCTGGGAAGATCCGCAGTCCGTCGTCGGCGGACCGGGCCGGACCGCAGACGAAGCAGGTCGGGAACGGATGGGCGACGAATCCCTCGTACGCCGACGCGGCGGCGCGCGCCTCCGACAGCGACACTGCCGGCACCGGGTGACCGAGTGGCTCCGCGGCCGGCGTGGCGGACGCGACAAGAGTGCCGTCCGACGTGTGCACGGCGACCCCGCCGTCGGCCGGCGTGGCGCGCAGAGGCGTGTCCAGCGGTGGCGGCATGCGGAGCGTGACCTCCGCGGTGCCGCGCGCCGAGGCCGGCAGGGCCGCGGCGACGAGCCCGGCCGAGTATCCCCCGTTGCCGGACCCGGGCGGCCCGTTGAACCGGGCGCCGATCGTGAACGTCACCGCTCTGCCTTCCTGATCACGTGCTTCAGGCCCGACCAGACATCGTCGATCGCGCACACCTTTACGTCCACCCGACCGTGCGCCAGGGCATACTCTCGCACCACGTTCTCGTCGAGGTCGGTCGCGATCCCGGACGACCGCTTCGGCCAGGCGACCCACAGCGCGCCCGCGGGCGTGGTGCGCCGGTGGAGCACGGGCCACCGGGTCGTCAGCCGGGCGAGGTCCGGGCAGAAACAGAGGATCACGTCGTATGGTCCCGACCGTGCCCGGCGACCGACCCGTACGCCGGCTGGAAGCGGGTCCAGCACGAACCCCGGCGGGGCGCCGTCGAGCAGCACGGCCGCGCCCTCGCCGATGCCGAGCTTCGTCGCGAGCGGGGTACCGGAGTAGCCGACCACGACGATCACGGTAGCGCGCCGGGCGGCCTGGACTATCGCGATGTATCGCGATAGCATGACGCAGCAGGGACGGGAAACGCACGATCGCAGGCGCACGACGGCAGGAGGACGGCGATGGGGCGGTGGACGATCGGGGGACCCCAGCGGCTGAGTTTCGAAGAGCCCGTCGAGCGGCTCGATGTCCGACTCATCTCGGGCCGGCTCAACGTGGTGGGCGTGGACGGCCCCGCCCGGATCGAGGTCGCGGCCCTGGGGACGAAGCCGCTCGACGTGACGGTGGACGACGGCACGCTCACGGTCGCGTACGAGGGGTTCCGCAGGTGGCGGCGCTGGACGGGACCGTTCGGGTGGTTCCTGTACGGCCGCCGGCGCTACCACGCCGACGTCTCCATCGCCGTGCCCCGGGCGACCGTCGCGAACCTGCGGCTCGTGTCCGGCTCGTTGGTCGCGTCGGCGCTACGACGCGGCGTCACGATCGAGGTGACGAGCGGGCGGGTGACGTTGCTCGGGTTGGCCGGCCACACCCGGGCGAAGGTGGTGTCCGGCCCCGTCGAGGCGCTCGGCGTCGGCGGCGACCTGTCGCTCGAGACCGTCTCGGGCGAGCTCGTCCTGGCCGACTCCACCGCCGCGCAGGTCAACGCGAAGACCATCTCCGGTTCGATCACCGCGGACCTCGACAACCCCCCACACGACAGCCAGATTCGCCTGGAGACCGTGTCGGGAGAGATCACCGCGCGGGTACGCGAGGACAGCGACCTCGACGTCGAACTGCGGGCGGTCAGCGGGCGGGTGACCAGCGCCTTCCCCGAGGTGCGTCCACATAGCACAACCGGCCGGCGTACCGCGCACGGCCTGCTCGGGGCCGGCACCGGCCGGCTCTCGGCGTACGCCACGTCGGGCAGCATCTCGCTGCTCCGGCGGCCGGTCGACCCCGACGCGGAGGCCGACCAGTGAGCGCGGTCTTCAGCCACGGGCGTCTCCGGCTGTACCTGCTCAAGCTGCTATCCGAGGGGCCGAAACACGGATACGAGCTGATCCGGCTGCTGGAGAACCGCTTCCTCGGCCTGTACGCGCCGAGCGCGGGCACGATCTACCCGCGGCTGCAGCGCCTGGAGGCGGAGGGACTGGTCACGCACACGGCCGCGGGCGGCCGCAAGGTGTACGAGATCACAGATGACGGCCGCGCCGAACTCCGGCAGCGCCGGTCCGAGCTGGCGGCGTTGGAGGCGGAGATCGGAGAGTCCGTTGCCGACCTGAGCTCGCTGGCGCGGGAGATCCAACAGGAGGTGCGCGGTTCCGTGCGCGACATCAAGCGGGAGCTGCGCGAGGCGACCCGGCAGGCCCGGGCCGGCCGGGAGCGGCCGCCGTGGTCCCACCAGCGGTGGGCCGCACCGACCGACCCGCCCGCGTCCGCCGCCGCACCCTCACGGGACGTCGCTGCCCTCGAGCAGCGGGCCGCACAGCTCGCCGCCGAGGCGCGTCGGCTCGCCCGGCGACCGGGGGTCGCCGAGGAGGCCGTCCGCGCGGCTGTGGCGGTCGTCGACTCCGCACTGGCCGAGCTGCGGCGCCTGCTGCGGTGACCCGGCGGGCGCCCAGGGAGTTTTCAGCATTCGTCCAGCCGGCGCGCAGTCGGGCGGAGAACAATGAAGTCATGACCGGTACGCGGGCAGAGGCGCGGCTCCTCGTCGTCGAGGATGATCCGAACATTCTCGAGCTCCTGTCGGCGAGCCTGCGCTTCGCCGGGTTCGAGGTCGTCACCGCCACCAGCGGGAGTGCCGCAGTCAGCGCCGCCAAACAGCGCCGGCCGGACCTGGTCGTGCTCGACGTGATGCTGCCGGACCTGGACGGCTTCGAGGTAATCAAGATCCTCCGTCAGGACGGCACGCGGACGCCGGTGGTGTTCCTGACCGCGCGCGACGCCACCGACGACAAGATCCGTGGGCTTACCCTGGGCGGGGATGACTACGTCACCAAGCCGTTCAGCCTCGAGGAGCTCACCGCGCGGATCCGCGCGGTGCTGCGGCGCACTGGGGGCGAGCCGGCGCCCGCGCGGCTCACGTTCGCCGACCTGGAGCTGGACGAGGAGAGCCACGAGGTGCAACGCGGCGGCCATCGCGTGCAGTTATCGCCGACGGAGTTCAAGCTGCTGCGCTACCTGATGCTCAACGCCAACCGTGTGCTGTCCAAGGCGCAGATCCTCGACCACGTTTGGAACTACGACTTCCGGGGCGACGACAACATCGTCGAGTCGTACATCTCGTACCTGCGGCGCAAGGTTGACACGGTCGAGCCGCGGCTGATTCACACCCTGCGCGGCGTCGGGTACGTGCTGCGCAAGCCGGCGACGACGTGAAGAGCTTCCTACGCCGTACGCCGCTCCGGGTCAAGCTCGTCGCCGCGGTGCTCGCTCTGGTAACGGTGGCGCTGATCGTCATCAGTGCCGGCAGCGCGTACGCGTTGCGGTCGTACCTGGTCGGCCGGATCGACAACCAGCTACAACAACTGGCGACCGAGGCGGCTCGCGAGTCGGCCACCTGGCCCGCCGCGCCGCGCGTCGGTGGTCTCCCCACCGCGTTCTACGGCCAGGTCACCTCCGTAGACGGGGTCGGCGCGGAGGCCGGCTACGACTACCGGCACCTCTCGCCTTCCGACCTGCCGCCACAGGTGAATGGCCGCGAGGCCGTCGACAAGGTGGACGGCGTCCCGCACACCGTGCGGTCCGAGAACGGCAAGGTGCGCTGGCGGGTGCTCGTGACGGTCCTGCCGAACGGGCTGGTGCTACACCTCGGTCAGACGATGACCAGCGTCGACAGCGCCGTCGGGCGGCTGATCTGGATCGACGTCCTCGTCGGGGCGTCGGTGTTGGTGTTGCTGGCCAGCCTCGGGGCGGCGATGGTGCGAACGAGCCTCCGGCCACTCACCGAGATCGAAAAGACGGCCGCGGCCATCGGGGACGGCGACCTGACCCGCCGCGTACCGGATCCGGAGGGCGCCGAGGACCGCGAGCCGCGCACCGAGCTGGGCCGGCTTTCGCATGCGCTCAACGCCATGCTGGCGCAGATCGAGGCCGCGTTCACCGCGCGCGCGGCCTCCGAGACGGCGGCCCGGTCCGCCGAGTCGGCGGCTCGCGACGCCGCCGTCGCGGCCCAGGTCTCCGAGGCGCGCGCCGTCCGCTCCGAGGAGCGGATGCGGCAGTTCGTCGCGGACGCCTCGCACGAGCTGCGAACCCCGCTGACCACGATCCGCGGCTTCGCCGAGCTGTACCGCCAGGGCGCGGCCGGCCCGCCGCAGGAGGCCGCCGCGCTGATCCGCCGCATCGAGGACGAGGCCGCCCGGATGGGCCTGCTCGTCGAGGACCTGTTGCTGCTGGCGCGGCTCGACCGCGAACGCCCGCTCGTGCTGGCGCCGATCGAGCTGCGTGTGCTGGCCAACGAGGCCGTCGTGGCGGCCCGGGCCGTGGCACCCGGTCGGCCCGTCGAGCTGGACATCGCGCCCGGCGCCGGATCGCTCGTCGTGCTCGGCGACGACATGCGACTACGCCAGGTGATCGGCAACCTCATGAGCAATGCGCTCAACCACACGCCCGCGACCGCGCCCGTGACGCTGCGGCTGCGCACCGAGGGAACCGAGGCCGTCCTTGAGGTCGTGGACCGCGGCCCCGGACTCTCCGACGAGCAGGCCGAACGGGTCTTCGAACGGTTCTACCGGGCGGACGCCGCGCGCACCCGGCGGCCCGACGCCGGCACCGGCACCGGACTGGGACTGGCCATCGTCGCCGCGCTGGTCGCGGCCCACCACGGCAGCGTCGAGGTCGACAGCGTGCCGGGCGAGGGTGCCACCTTCCGGGTCCGACTGCCGCTCGCCCCGGAGATCGACGAGGGGTACGCCGAAACCGAGCTGCTCGGCAGACAGTCGGGCATCGACGCCGGCTGAGGAGCACCGCCGTCCCGTGTGGCGATTCACAGCCAACTTCCAGGGCCGATTCAGGCCGGTCGCAGTGCGACCGGGGAAGGTAAGAGTTATGAACGAGCACGACACCGCCCAGCAGCGCTACGCCGAGTCGACCGACTCCACGACCGAGACGCAGCCGATGGCGCCGGCCGAGCGCCCCGCACCGGCTGCGAACGACGAGCCGGCAACCGTGCAGCAGCCGGCCGTCCCGACGGACTCGGCCGCCGCGTCTGCCCCGTACGCCTCATCGCCCACACCGCCCCCACCGGCCGCCCCGCCCCCAGGCGCTTCGAGCTGGCCGATGGGCGGGTACGGCGTACCTCCGCTGCCGCCCGCGCACGGCGGTGGGGTACCTCCGCTGCCGCCGCCACCCGGCGGCCCGCAGCCCGCGGACGTCCCCGGTCAGCCGCCGGTATGGGCGCAGCCCGCGCCGGCCCGGTCCAACCGGTTCGGCAAGGTCGTCGCCACCGGCGCGGCCGCGCTGGCGCTGGCGGTCGGATCGGGGCTGCTCGGCGGGTACGTGGCAACCCAGCAGGACGACCACTCGACGGTGGCCGCGAGCAGCAACAACGGCTCGTCCGCCGCGGCCCCGGTGATCGACAGGTCCTCGTTGGCGAGCATCGCCGCCGCCGTGTCGCCGAGCGTCGTTTCCATCAACACGGGCAGCGGCGAGGGATCCGGGGTGATTCTGACCGCCGACGGCTACATCCTCACCAACAACCACGTGGTCGCTAGCGCGCAGGGCGACACCATGCGGGTGATCTTCTCCGACGGCAAGACGGCCACCGCGAGGCTCGTCGGCACCGACCCGAAGACCGACCTCGGCGTCATCAAGGCCGAGGGAGTGTCGGGGCTGAAGCCCGGCAAGTTCGGTGACAGCGACTCGGTCCAGATCGGGGACACCGTGCTCGCGGTCGGCAACCCGCTCGGCCTGCAGGGTTCGGTGACCGCCGGCATCATCAGCGCGAAGGACCGTACGATCCAGGCCGGCAATCAGGGTTCCGCGCCTCAGTCGAACGTCAGCTCGCTCTCCGGCATGCTGCAGACCGACGCTCCGATCAACCCGGGCAACTCCGGCGGTGCGCTCGTCAACACGAGCGCACAGGTGATCGGCATCAACTCCGCGATCGCCACGAACGGCAGCGACGGCAACATCGGTGTCGGCTTCGCGATCCCAAGCAACAAGGCCAAGCAGGTCGCCGACGCACTCATGAAGGGCCAGAAGATCAGTCACCCGTTCCTGGGCGTGTCCGTCGGCAACGCCGACAACGGTGGCGCTACGGTCGCGCGCGTCCAATCGGGCAGCCCGGCCGACAAGGCCGGCCTCCAGCAGGGTGACGTGATCACCAAGTTCGGCGACAAGGTGATCAACACCTCGGACGACCTCGTGTCCGCGGTCCAGTCGGGCAAGGTCGGCGATCAGGTGACCGTCACGTATACCCGAAACGGCGATCAGAAGACGGCAACCGTGACGCTCGGCGAAGCGTCCTAACAAGAGAACCGGCGCACACCGGCGGTATCCGCATCACGGACATCGCCTCCTCCCCAAAAAGCGGCGGGCGGCGTGGCCTCGGGGGTTGATCACGTCGCCCGCCGCGCCACGCTAGTCCTGTTGCGGCCCGGGTCAACCTCTGCGGAGATTGACCCGGATTCCGGTTTGGATCTACTCCACCCAATCCAGAGCGCGGTCGACGGCCTTGAGCCACCAGTGGTACGCGGTCGCGCGGTCCGCGTCGGCCATCGAAGGCCGCCACTCGCGATCCACCCGCCAGTGCTCGCGCAGGGCGTCCAGGTCGGGCCAGAAGCCGACGGCGAGGCCGGCCGCGTACGCCGCGCCCAGGCACGTCGTCTCCGCCACGGTCGGGCGCACCACCGGTACGCCGAGCACGTCGGCCTGGAACTGCATGAGCAGCTCGCTCGCCGTCATCCCGCCGTCGACCTTCAGCGTCGCGAGGTCGACGGCGGATTCCGCGTTCATCGCCTCGACGACGTCCTTGACCTGCCAGGCGGTGGCCTCCAGCGCCGCCCGGGCCAGATGCGCCTTCGTGACGAAGCCGGTCAGGCCGGTGACGACGCCGCGGGCGTCCGGCCGCCAGCGGGGTGCGAACAGCCCGGAGAACGCCGGCACGATGTGACAGCCGCCGTTGTCGGGCACGGTCGATGCGAGCGTGTTGACCTCGTCGGCCGTTTCGATGATGCCGAGGCCGTCGCGGAGCCACTGCACGAGGGCGCCGGTGACCGCGATGGAACCCTCCAACGCGTACGCGGCGGGCTCGTCCCCGATCCGGTACGCCACCGTGGTCACCAGGCCGTGCTCGCTCGGCGTCGGTGTGGCGCCGGTGTGCAGCAACAGGAACGACCCGGTGCCGTACGTGCACTTCGCCTCCCCCGCGGTGAAGCACGCCTGACCGAACAGCGCGGCCTGCTGGTCGCCGAGGGCGCTGGCGACCGGAACCCCGCCGTAGGCGTCCGCCGTGCCGTACACGTGCGCGGACGGCAGGATCTCCGGCAGCATCGGCCGCGGTACGCCGAGCGCGGTGAGCAGCTCGTCATCCCAGTCCAGTGTGGACAAGTTCATGAGCATGGTCCGGCTGGCGTTCGTGACGTCGGTGGCGTGCCGGCCGCTGAGCTTGGCGATCAGCCAGCTGTCCATCGTCCCGAACCGGATGCCGCCGTCCTCCGCCCGAGCCTTCAGCTCCGGATCCCGGTCCAGCAGCCAGCGAATCTTCGGCCCCGAGAAGTACGTGGCCAGCGGCAGCCCGGTCCGCGTACGGAAGCGGTCGCCGCCGCCATCCGCGGCGAGGTCGGCGACCAGCCGGTCGGTGCGGGTGTCCTGCCAGACGATCGCGTTGGCCACCGGCTCACCGGTGTCGGCGTCCCACAGCAGGGTGGTCTCGCGTTGGTTGGTGATGCCGATCGCCGCGAGGTCGGCGGCCGCGAGCCCGGCCCGGTCGAGCGCACCGCGGAGGACGGCCTGCACGTTGTGCCAGATCTCGGACGCGTCGTGCTCCACCCAGCCGGGCCGCGGATAGATCTGCCGGTGCTCCCGCTGGTCGAGCGAGACGATCGCGCCGCTCTCGTCGAAGACGATGCAGCGGCTGGACGTGGTGCCCTGGTCGATGGCGGCGACGTACACGCCGACAGTCTGGCCCAGGGTCCGCCTCGAACGACGGCGGGGCGCTCGACGCGCGGCCGGGTTTTCGGCTCGTGCCAGGATGGCGGCATGGTGAGCGGCCCGGTGGCCTTCGTGCTCGGTGGCGGAGGCGTGCTCGGCGCGGTCGAGGTCGGCATGTTGCGAGCGCTGTTCCGGGCCGGGATCACGCCCGACATCGTGGTCGGCACGTCCATCGGCGCCGTCAACGGCGCCCTTGTCGCCGCCGACCCGACGCCGGCCGTCACCGACCGGCTCGTACGCCTGTGGGCCTCCCCCGAGGCGAGCGAGGTGTACGGGGACTCGGTCGCCCGCCAGGTGCGCCGGTTCGCCGCGCGTACCCACCTGCACTCGCCGGTGCCGATGCGGCGACTGCTGGCGACGGCGATCGGGGAGAACACGACATTCGCGGACCTGCGGGTTCCGTTCCAGTGCTGCGCGGCGAGCATCGAGCGGGCCGCCGAACACTGGTTCGCCAAGGGCCCGGTGGTGGACGCCGTGCTCGCCTCGGCGTCCGTGCCGGGGCTCCTGCCGCCGACCGAGATCGACGGTGAGCACTTCGTCGACGGCGGAATAGTCAACTCGATTCCGGTCGGCCACGCCGTCGACCTGGGCGCGAAGGTGGTCTTCGTCCTCCAGGTGGGCCGCATCGAACGACCGCTGAGCCCGCCCCGGCGGCCCTGGGAGATCGCTCAGGTGGCCTTCGAGATCGCCCGCCGGCACCGGTTCGCCCGCGAGATGGCCGCGATCCCGGCCGGGGTCGACGTGCACGTGCTGCCGACCGGCGGGGGCGAGGGCCGGGACGACTCGCCGTGGGCGTACCGGGACATGGCCGCGGTGGGCCGCCGCATCAGCCGGGCGTACACCGCCTCGCGGCGGTATCTCGCCGCGAACCTGGACAGGTCCTGATGCGCCCGCCACCGCGCTGGGTACGCCGCATGGCGCTCGCACCGGCCGTCGTGCTGCTCGCCGTCGCCGTCGCGACCACGGTGCCGGTGTGGCTGTTCCTCGCCGCGGCGGCGTCGCCGCTCGTGCCCGGCCACCTGCGGCCCCTGCGGCTGCTCTGGATCTGCGTCGTCTACCTCGTCGTCGACGCGGGCGCGCTGGTGGCGATGTTCGCGTTGTGGCTGGCGTCGGGCTTCGGCTGGAAGAAGCGCTCGCCACCGTTCCAGCGGGCGCATTACCGGCTCGCCGGATGGTTCCTGCGAGTCCTGTTCTCGCAGGCCCGGTGGGCGCTGCGGTTGCGCATCGCCGTGGTCGGCACCGACCCGGACACCGCCGCGCCCGGACGCCCAGAGCTGGTCGTGTGCCGCCATGCCGGACCCGGTGACTCGTTCATCCTCGTGCACGCCCTGGTCAACTGGTACCGCCGCGAGCCGCGGATCGTGCTCAAGGACAGCCTGCAGTGGGATCCCGCGGTCGATGTGCTGCTCAACCGGCTGCCCAGCCGGTTCATCGCGCCGCGGCCGGACGGCCGGCGCCCGCTCGAAGACGAGGTGGGGGCGCTCGCCGTGGGGCTGGACGAGAACGACGCGTTCGTCATCTTCCCCGAGGGCGGCAACTTCACGCCCCACCGCCGGCAACGCGCCATCGACCGCCTGCGGTCACTCGGCCTGCACCGGATGGCGGCCCGCGCCGAGGCGATGCGCAACGTGCTGGCGCCGCGGCCGGGCGGGCTGCTCGCCGCGCTCGACGCCGCGCCGGACGCTGGCGTCATATTCGTCGGGCACACCGGGCTCGACCGGATGATGACCGTCGGCGACGTCTGGCGGGAGCTGCCGATGGACAAGCGGTTGACGATGCGGTTCTGGTCGGTGCCGCCGGAGGAGGTCCCGGGTGGGCGCGAGGAGCGCATCGAGTGGCTGTACGACTGGTGGGCCCGCATCGACCAATGGATCGAGGAGCAGCGGCCGGCCCAGGTGACGGTGTGACGGGGCGCTACGCGGCCTTGCGAACCCGGGCGGCCAGCACGAGTTGCACCACGCCGATGGCGACGAGCCACAGGCCGCTGACCCAGATGATCACCCGGAGCGAGACGTCCGGCCAGAAGACCAGCACGATGCCGCCGAGCACGGTGATCAGGCCGATCACCATCGCGGCCAGCCTGGCGCCTCCGCTGGCGAGCCGGGTGAACGCCGCCATGATCTCGCTGATCCCGCCGGCGATCCACACGATGCCGATCACGACGGCGAGAACCTCCAGCGACTTGAGCAGGTTGCGCAGGCAGAGGATGCCGACGATCAGGTAGAGCAGGCCGGCCAGGGCGGAGAGCACCCGGGCGCTGCCGCGCGCCTCCGAGGTCAGGACCGACTCGGCCAGCCGCATGATGCCGGCGATCACCAGCCAGATGCCGATCAGCGCCGCGGCGACCAGCAGCGTCTCGTCGGGCCAGAGCAGCAGGATCAGCCCCGTCACGATCGACACCACACCGCCCGCCAGCGCCAGCCGCCGCCAGGTCTGCAGGGCCTGCGCCTCGAGCGCGGCGTCGCCGAACGCATCGCCGCCGGAACCTATGGAGGACACGTCAAAAGCGTGACATACCAGGCGCCGCTGCGTGCGCGAAGCGAAGGAACGCCGACCGCAGGCCCTGGCCGCAGAATGGGGCCATGACCGAGCCGCACGGTGGGCATGGCCACGAGCACGACGGGCACGACCACGGACACGACCGCGGGCCAAACGACGGCTGGCGGGCGCGGCTGCGGCACGCGGTCACCCCGCATTCGCACGACACGGTCGACCAGGTGGACTCGGCGCTCGAGGCGAGCCGCGAGGGCATGCGCGCCGTCTGGGTGTCGCTCGCCGCGCTGGCGACCACCGCCGTGGTGCAGGGCGCCGTGTATCTCTGGTCCGGCTCGGTCGCGCTGCTCGGCGACACCCTGCACAACCTGGCCGACGCCCTGACCGCGGTGCCGCTGGGCATCGCGTTCATGGTCGGTCGGCGAGCCGCGACCCGGCGCTATACGTACGGCTTCGGGCGGGCCGAGGACCTCGCCGGCATCGTCGTCGTGGCGTTCATCGCGGCCTCCGCGGTCGTCGCGGGAGTCGAGGCGGTACGCCGGTTGCTGGCACCCGCCGACGTGAGTCACCTGCCGGCGCTGGCGGCCGCCGGGCTGGTCGGGTTCGCCGGCAACGAGCTGGTGGCGCAGTACCGGATCCGGATCGGGCGGCGGATCGGCTCGGCGGCGCTGGTCGCCGACGGGCTGCACGCCCGCACCGACGGGTTCACCTCGCTGGGCGTGCTCGTCAGCGCCGGCGGACTCGCGCTGGGATGGCGATGGGCCGACCCGGTGGTCGGCCTCGCGATCACGGCGGCCATCCTCGTCGTGCTGTCCGAGGCAGCGCGTCAGGTGTACCGGCGACTGATGGACGCGGTCGATCCGGCACTCGTGGACACGGTCGAGGCGACGCTCCTGGAGACCGACGGGGTGCTGGACGTCGGCGCGGTGCACGTGCGCTGGATCGGCCATACGCTGCGCGCTGAGTGCGAGATCGTGGTCGACGCCGGGCTCTCCGTCGTCGAGGCCCACAAGATCGCAGTGGACGCCGAACATCGCCTGCTCCACCGCGTACCCCGGCTGAGCGCCGCTCTGGTGCACGCGGACCCGCAGCCGCACGCGGGCAGCGACCACCATGAGGCTGTGGCGCACCACCACCGGGGGTAACGTCTGGCGCATGGCCGAGTTGCTCGACGAGGACGAGATCCGGGCCGGCCTCCGCTCGCTTGACGGCTGGTCCGGCGACGCCACGGGCATCACGCGCACCGTGAGGCTGGCCAACTTTCCCGCTGCGATCGGCGTTGTGGACGAGGTTGCGATCGTCGCCGAAGACATGGACCACCACCCGGACATCGACATTCGTTGGCGCACGCTGACGTTCCGCTGCGTCACCCACTCCGCCGGCGGCCTCACCCAACGTGACATCGATCTTGCCCAGCGGATCGATCAGATCGTCGCGGAGCAGGGCTGACTCCTCTTCGTCGGCGGGACCGGGCATGATGACCCAGGCAAGTCGTCGTCGACGCTCGGGAGGTCGGGTGAGATTCGAAGTCAGCCGGGTGCTGGACGCGATCGAGCGCCGGCTCTCCACCGACCCGATGCTCGCCCGCGGGGTGGTCGATCTGGCCGAGGCGATCCGATATGTCGACCTCGACGGTGGTCGGCCGGCCACCATGCTGCGCCTCGGCATGGTGATCGACGCGCTCGGGCGGCAGCTCGCCGAGGAGAACGTCCCGGTGTACGTCGTCGCCGATCGAGCGCTGCTCTCCGAACCGGACCTGAGCTCCAACGAGCGGATGGTGCTGCGGCGGTGGGCGGACGACGGGCTGGTCGAGGTGCTGCCCAAGGCCGGCGAGCGGGTGCTCGAGGTGGCCGAGATGATTGGCCTGCCCGTGCTCAGCCGCTCCCGGTTTGAGGCCCAGCACAAGCGCTACCCGTGGCTCGCCGACGAACCAGCGCGACTGCTCGCACCGTTGCCGGGAACCGGCGGGGCGTCCCTGCTCGCGCGGATAGCGCCGGTGGCCGGCCGCCGGCCGCCCGGCCCGTCGAAGACCGGTGCCGCCCTGCTCGCCCGCCTGTGGCGCTGTCCAGATCCCGATTGCGGCAACTTCGGGCCCGCGCGGGTCGGTCGCCCCGGCGGGCAGCCACCGCCGCGCTTGCGGTCGGGCGTTCCGGTCTGCCCGCGTCATGACGCGCGCCTGGCGGATGCCGGCCCCCGGCCGCCCGCCGAGGTGTTGGCCGTGCGGGTCGGTGGGGTCATTCGGCAGCGGTTCCTCGTCGCCGCCGACCGACCGGTCGTGGTCGGCCGGGCGCCGGCCGAGGAGCGGGCGGTGATGGTCGGCCAGTGGCTCACCGACGAGGCGCGGCGTTGGATCAGCCGCAGCCACGTCCGGCTCGAGCTCCGCGGGCAGGACCTGGTGGCGCGCGACATCAGCACGAACGGCACGGTGGTCCGCCAGGGCGGGTCCATGACCGACGCCGACCGGGTCCTGCTGACCCGCGACCAGACCCGGGTGCTCGCCGAGACAGACGTGCTCGAGCTCTACCCCGGCGTCCACATCGGCCGCGCAAACCGATGGTCCTCCGGTGGCGTGCTGGATCCGGGCTCCGTGATGTCCGACGCGCCGACGATGACGCTGCGCGTGGTCAACCGCTAGGAGTGTTGATCACCGCGAGGCTCGCCGTCAGGCGGCGTCGAGGACGCCGGCCAGCTGCTCGACGGCCCAGTCGAGGTCGTCCGCCTGCACCGTGAGTGGAGGAGCCAGCCGGATGGTCGAGCCGTGCGTGTCCTTGGCCAGCACGCCCCGCTCCATCAGCCGCTCGCACGCCTCGCGGCCGGTCATCAGCGCCGGGTCGATGTCGAGGCCGGCCCACAGGCCACGCCCGCGGACCTCGATGACGCCGGTCCCGACCAGCTTGCCCAGCCGCTCGTGCAGGCGGGCGCCGAGCTCGGCCGAACGGCGCTGGAACTCCCCGGTGCGTAGTAGCGCCACGACCTCGGTCGCGACCGCGCAGGCTAGCGGGTTGCCACCGAACGTCGAGCCGTGCTGACCCGGCCGGAGCACGCCGAGCACGTCGCGGTTCGCGGCGACGGCCGAGACCGGCACGATGCCGCCGCCGAGCGCCTTGCCGAGCAGGTACATGTCGGGCACGACGCCCTCGTGCTCGCAGGCGAACGTGGTCCCGGTGCGGCCGAGTCCGGACTGAATCTCGTCCGCTAGGAACAGCACGTCGCGCTCGGTGCAGACCGCCCGTACGCCGGGAAGGTAGCCGACCGGTGGCACGATCACGCCCTGCTCGCCCTGGATCGGCTCCAGCATGACGGCCACGGTCGTGGCGTCGATCGCGTCGCGGACGGCGTCGAGGTCGCCGAACGGCACGATCCGGAAGCCCGGGGTGTACGGCCCGAAGTCGTCGTGCGCGTCCGGGTCGGTCGAGAAACTGACTATGGTCGTCGTACGCCCGTGAAAGTTGCCCGCCGCGACGACGATCGTGGCCTGCCCGTCCGGCACGCCCTTGACCCGGTAGCCCCACTTACGGGCCACCTTGATCGCGGTCTCGACCGCCTCTGCGCCGGTGTTCATCGGCAGCACCATGTCCTTGCCGCACAGGTCGGCCAGGGCGTGGCAGAACTCGGCGAACTGGTCGTGGATGAATGCGCGGCTGGTTAGCGTCAGCCGATCGAGCTGGGCATGCGCGGCGGCGATCAGGGCCGGGTGGCGGTGCCCGAAGTTCAGCGCCGAGTAGCCGGCGAGACAGTCGAGGTAGCGCTTGCCGTCCACATCGGTGACCCAGGCACCGTCGGCCTCGGAGATCACGACCGGCAGGGGGTGATAGTTGTGGGCGGTCCAGCGCTCGGCGTCGACGACCGCCTGCGGCGTCAGCGGCATGTCCGTGATCATTTCCGTACCTCCAGGGTGCAACACTTCGGGCCGCCGCCCGCCTTGCGCAGTTCGGACAGGTCCACGCCAATTGTCTCGTACCCGCGGTGGCGCAGCGCCGCCGTGAGGCCCGTCGCCTGGGCGGGCAGCACCACGTGCCGGCCGTCGCTGACCGCGTTGAGTCCGAGCACGGCGGCGTCGGCCGGCGTCGCGAGCACGGCATCCGGGAACAGCCGTCGCAACACCGAGCGGCTGCCGGGGGAGAAGGCCTCCGGCAGGTACGCCACGGTCTCCGAATCGAGCACGCACAGCGCGGTGTCGAGGTGGTAGTACCGCGGGTCCACGAGCTGCAACGTGATCACCGGGCGGCCGAACACCTCCTGGGCCCGCGCGTGCGCGGCGTGCGTGGTGCGGAAGCCGGTGCCGGCGAGGATCTGCTCGCCCGCGAGCAGGATGTCGCCTTCACCCTCATTGACGTGCTTCGGCTCGTACACCTCGAAGCCCGCCCGCTCGAACCACGCCCGGTACGCCGGTGCCTCGTCGGCGCGCTGCGGATCGCGGAACTGCACCGCGAGCACGCGTCCGTCGACGACGGTCGCCCCGTTGGCCGCGAACACCATGTCGGGCAGACCGGGCAGCGGGTCGATCTGGTCGACCCGGTGGCCCAGGTCGAGATAGATCTGCCGCAGCAGCTCCCACTGGCGGACCGCCAGGTCGACATCGACCGACGCGGCCGGGTCCATCCACGGGTTGATCGTGTACTCGACGGCGAAGTGCGTCGGTCGGCACATCAGGTAGCGCCGCTCGGCGTACTGAGTCATAGCTATGGCTCCCCGGGGTCTCGGGCCGATCGGCCTCTCGCCACCGTATGGGGATCGGACGAGGTGCATCCACCGGGAAAGCTTGCGTGTCGGCTCCGATCATTGCGTCGCGGGTCGGTCGCGCGGCGATTCATTGCGTAGGTCATGGGCGCGGCGGCGCCCCCGGCGGTGGTCCGCCGGGGGCGCCGACCAAGAGGATCTAGAAGCGGTTGACGGTGTTGGTGTCGAGCCAGTTACGCAGCCAGCCGACGCGGTCCGTGTCCGGGCTCAGCCAGGACAGGGTGCCAGTGACCGCGAGGATGCCGATCACCACGGCGCCGAGCCCGAGGAGCAGGCCCAGCATGGCGTCGGTCCGGCCAGCCACGTGGAACCGGCTGGTCGCCGACATGCCGCCGAGCGAGCACAGGACCGCCAGGGCGCCGAGCGCGATGCCGTAGCCGGCTAGCGTGCCGCTGAGCACGAACAATGCGCCCGCGACACCGAGGATCAGGCCGAACATGGCCAGCCCGCTCGCCCGCGGCCGCCGGACCTCGGGAACCGCCTCGGCGGTCCGCTCGGCCTCGGCCTCGTCGGCCGTGTGCAGGGCGGCGGCGCGGTCGGCCGCCGTATCGGCCCGGTCCGGCCGGTCGTCGAGCTGGGTCGTCTCCGACTCGAGCCGGCTGTCGTAGTCCGACGTCCGGCGGTCGTGGTCCGACGTCCGGTCGTCGACCTGTCGTCCGGTATCCACGCTGGTCTCGGCGCTCTCGTCCCGCGTCTCCCGTTCCGATCGACGTGAGTACGACGGAATCCTGACCACAACACACCTCCTGCCGAGTGCGCGCGAGACCCGCCGGCACCGCGCGCGAGGAACTGTATTGGGGTACCCCGATGCGTCGCGCGCCACACCTCG
>DASXRQ010000198.1:0-19268 GCA_036506495.1 Micromonosporaceae bacterium
AAGCAGAAGCTGGCAGATCTAGCGGCTGAGCGCACTGAGATCGAGCGGCAGCTTGCCGAAAGCGGCAGCAAGCTCGAAACCGGCCGACAGATCTTCCTCAAGGCACTTGACCTGCTCCAAGACCCACAGGGCTTCTACCGCCAGGCTGGCACAAAACTCCAGCGCGCCCTAAACAGGATCATCTTTGATCGGCTCTACCTCGATGAGTCCGGCGTTGCCGCCCATGAGCTGGCTCCAGCCGTGGCCGAGCTGGTGCAGGCAAACTATGCGGGCAGAGTCTACGAGCGCCGCAGTGACGACCTCAGCGCCGCATGGACGCTACCCACAAACGAAACCGGCCCCGTCCGAGTGGACAGGGCCGATGGTGATACCCGACCAGGCCTGCGAGGCAGGCTTCTTTCGGGTCACGGTTGGAGTAAGGCGTATCTGGTGGAGCTGAGGGGATTCGAACCCCTGACCCCCTCGATGCGAACGAGGTGCGCTACCGGTCTGCGCCACAGCCCCGCCGCCGGCAAGGCCGGCGAACCGGCGACAAGGCTAACAGGTCCGCTCCTCGCCCGGCGACTCGCCTCCCGACGCGCTCGAGATCGTGGACGCCTCGAGGGCCTCGAAGCCCGCGTCGGTTCCACGATCTCGAAACACCGAGTCCGCCGAGACTATCCGCCGAGGTCAAGCACCCCGGTACCACGCCGAGGCCCGCCCCCGAACGTCGCGGTCGAGGCCGAGGGCGGCTCGGCGTACCGCTTCTCGTTGAGCGGCGAGCCGGCGCTGCACCTCCCGGCGGGCCGTCGCACGGCGGGCCTGCTCGCGCCGCACCTCCGCCTGCCGGGCGGCGAGCCAGGCTGCCTCGCGGGCGTCTGCACGACGGCGTCGGCGATCCTCGAGCGCCCGGCTGCGCAGGTGGACGACGTACACCACGAGCAGCGTCCCGGTCACCGTGACGCTCACCCAGAACCCTGGTCCGACCATCGCGACGCCGGCGAGTTCCACCGCGTTGAGCAGCACCAACGAGGTCAGGACCCGCCGGCGCCGGTACATCGCAGCCGAGCCGCGGCGTGGCCTGGGACGCCGACGCGCCGCGGGATACTGCCGAGCCGAGAGAGGTCGCGCGGAGACGGGCCGGGCGGAGACCGGCATCGCCGAGACCGGCCGCACCGAGGAAGACCGAGGCGTCGCGGCGCGCAGGGTGACGACGAGCACCCGCGGCGGGTTGACCGGCCGACGACCGGGCACGCTGCGGCCGCGGCGCCGGCGCTCCAGCACCCGCGCCGTCGACTGCGCCCGCTCGGCGACCAGGCGCTCGGTCGCGTCGTACCGGCGGACCAGCGCGGGCGCGAGTGCGAGCAGCCCGGCTGCGGCGAGCACGGCGAGGAGCACCGACGTCGGCACCCTCAGCCCTCCCGTCGCCCACGGCCAACTCCAGTCACCTGAGGCTACGGGCGGGGCACGCGGATCTCTCGGCGCCGCGCCGCCGGTCGGGTGGAGAAAGATCAAGAGGCAGCGGTACGCAGGCGGTGCCAGCGGGCCAGCAGACCGCCCTCCTCGGCGACGTCCTCGACGGTCAACGCGTACCCGATGTGATCGCGCCACGCGCCATCGATGTGCAGGTACTTCGGGTGGTACGCCTCCTCCCGGAAGCCGAGCTTCTCGACCACCCGCCGGGACGGGGCGTTCTCGGGTCGGATGTTCACCTCGATCCGGTGCAGCCCGGCGGAGTGGAACGCGTGGTCCACGGCGAGCGCCAAGGCGGTGGGCGTGATGCCGCGGCCCGCGACCCTCGAGTCGACCCAGTAACCGGCGAACGCCGAGCAGAAAGCTCGCCGCACAATCCCGCTCAGGTTCATGTGACCCACGAACCGCGAGCGCCCGGTCACCTCGTCATAGAGGCAGACCGCGAACGGCATGCTCTCGCCCGATCGGGCCGCCCGCCGCTGCTCCCGGAAGACCCAGCGGTACGCCGAGGGAGAGTTGGCCTCCTGCCACGACACCGACGGGGTGGACTCCCACGGCGCCAACCACATCCGGTTCGTGCGCCGCACCTCGGACCACGCGGCGGCATCCCGCCGTCGGTACGGCCGCAGCAGCACGTCGCCGTCCCGCAGCACGACCGGCCAGCCCGGGTGCACCTTCATCGTCTCCGATCCAACAGCATGACGTCCACTGTGGAGCCGGCTGCGGCCGCCGTGACGCGCTCGCCGAGCACCAGCAAGCCGTTGGCCTCGGCCAACCCGGACAGTGTGTACGGCCCGCCCGCAAGCGGCTGGACCGTGTGGCCCCCGCCCCGGCGTTCCGCCACGCGCGCGGGGCGGAACTCCCGCAAGCCCGTGGGAGAGGAGATGGTCTCCAGCAGGTGGGCACGGACGCTCGGCCGGAACACCGGTTCCGCACCGGCGAGCAGCTGGATCACGGGCCGGGCGAGCACCTCGAACCCGATCATCGCGGCGGCGGGTTCGCCGGGCAGGCACACGATCGGCACCTCCTCGCCACCAACCGTGCCGAAGCCGAGCGCAGTCCCCGGATACAGCGTCACGTCCGTGAACGCGACCGATCCGGCCCGGCCGCCGTCCAGGCGGGACAGGACCCGGCGCACCATATCCCCGGGGCCGGTACCGGTGCCGCCGGACGTAATGATCAGGTCCGCGCGCTGGGCCTGGTCGTCGAGCAGCCCGCGCAGCCCCTCCGGGTCGTCGTCGCAGATGCCGACCCGGTACGCCTGGGCGCCGGCATCGACCGTGGCGGCGGCGAGGGCGTGCGAATTGCAGTCCACGACCTGCCCGGGTTGGCTGCCCCGGCCCACCTCGACCAGCTCGTCGCCGGTCGCGACCACCACGACGCGTGGGCACGGCTTCACCACGACGCGCCCGATCCCGGTGGCCGCGAACACGGCCACGAGCGCGGGCGTCACCTCGGTGCCGGCGCGGGCCAGCAGGGCCCCGGCGGGCAGCTCCTCGCCGGCCCGCCGGAGGCCGAAGCCACGCTGCGGCGCCTGGTGCACCTCGACCACCGCCATACCCTGGTCGGTCCACTCCACCGGCACGACCACGTCGGCGGCGGCCGGCAACGGAGCACCGGCGGCCACCGAGAAGCAGACGCCCGGCGTGATGCGGACCGGGCGCCAACTCGCCGCGCCGAGGTCCCCGACGACGTTGAGCCGCACGCCGGCGCCACCCTTGGCCCACGCGCCCGCGGCGACGTCCTCCCAACGGGCGGCGTACCCGTCGACGGCGGCATGGTCGAACGCCGGGAACGGGTGGGGCGCGACGACATCCTCCGCGAGCACACTGCCGTACGCCTCGGTCAGGTCGACGTCGAGCGGGGGCAGCGCGCGCAGCCGGCGCAGAACGCTGCCCAGGTAGTCGGCGAGCGGCGTCCGGTCGGCGGCCGACGCCGCCGAGCCCGCGCGCGACCCGGCCGTAGCCGTCACTCCGTCAGCCTCGTCATGTGTGTCCCCCGAAATCGCTCGACCCGACGAACCCGGCCAGCCAGTCGCGGAACTCCGGCCCGAGATCGTCGCGCTGGCAGGCGAGCTCGACGACAGCCTGTAGGTAGCCCAGCGGCATGCCGGTGTCGTACCGGATACCGCGGTAGACGATGCCGTGCACCGGGGTGCCCTCGGCAAGCATGAGGGCCATCGCGTCGGTCAGCTGGATCTCCCCGCCGCTGCCCGGCTTGGTCCGCCGGATCGCGTCGAAGATGCCGGCCGGCAGCACGTAGCGGCCCACGACGGCGAGATCGCTGGGCGCGTCGGCCGGTGCCGGCTTCTCCACCAGGCCGGTCACCCGGACCACTTCGCCCAGCTCGGTCAGGCCAGGCTCGGCCGGCCGCACGGAGGCGATCCCGTACCGGGAGACCTCGTCGCGCGGCACTTCGATGAACGCCAGCACGATGCCGCCGGTACGCGACTGCAGGTCCAGCATCGCCGGGAGCAACGGCTCGGCCTCGTCGACGAACTCGTCGCCCAGCAGGACCGCGAACGGCGCGTCGCCGACATGCAGCTCGGCGTACGAAACGGCGTGGCCGAGGCCCAGCGGCTCGGCCTGCCGGCACGTGTAGATCTCGGCCAGCTCGCTCGGCCGTCGTATCGCCTCCAGGCGCTCGATGTCGCCCTTCTCCTCCAGCCGTGACTCCAGGTACGGCTGGCGGTCGAAGTGTTCGACCATGGACGTCTTGCCCCGGCCGGTGATCAGCAGGACGTCGACAATGCCGGCGGCCGCGGCCTCCTCGACGATGTACTGCAGCACCGGCTTGTCGACGACCGGCAGCAGCTCCTTCGGCACGGCCTTGGTGGCCGGCAGGAAGCGGGTGGCCATGCCCGCGGCCGGGATCACCGCCTTGATCGCGCGCCGGCCGGTGGAGCGGCTGCCCGGGAGGGACGTGTGGTCCGACATGTCGCGAGACTATCGGCCGCGGCTCTGCCGAGGTGGCTGCGCCCCGGAAGACGCGCCGCCAACCCGGCCGTCGTCGGGGCTGGCCGCGCCGGTCGGGACCGGAATCTCGGCCGTCTCCGTGGGCTCCCGGTGGGCAGGCTCTGCGATGCGGTGCGTGTCCCGCCCGGCGGCCTTGGCGGCGTACAACGCGTCGTCGGCGGCATCGAGCAGCTCCGGCCCGCTGGACGCGTGGTCGGGGTACACCGCGATGCCGATGGACACGGTGACCATGACCGTCTGCCCGGCCGCACCCGGGTGGTGGGACTCGACGGTGAACGGCGTGCCGCGGATCGCGGTGCCCAGCCGCTCCGCGACGACCACGCCGCCGCGCGCGTCGGTCTCCGGTAGCAGCACGACGAACTCCTCGCCGCCCTGCCGGAACGTCAGGTCGACCTCGCGTACCTCCGCCTTGATGCGCCGGGCGAACTCGGCGAGCACGGCGTCACCCGCCGCGTGCCCGTACGTGTCGTTGACCTCCTTGAACCGGTCGAGGTCGAGCACCAGCGCGGTCAGCATGTGGCCGAACCGTCCGGCCCGCTCGACCTCCCGGCGAAGGTAGTCCTTCAGCGACCGGTAGTTCCCCAGTCCGGTCAGCGGGTCGGTCACCGACAGCCTCTGCGCCTCCTCGTGCATCCGGACGTTGTCCACCGCCACTGCCGCCTGGCCGGCGAACGTCCGCAGCGTGACCAGGTCGGCGTCGTCGAACTCGTCCGAACCCAGCCGGTCATACAGCGCCAGGACACCAAGCGCCGCGGGCAGCGTCGTTGGCCGTACGCCGGTGCCCGGAGGCGTGTCGCCCGCACCGCGTATCGGCCTGGGTGCTGCGAACGGCACCGCGACATACGTGCGACAGCGCGGTTCAAACGGCGACAAGGCCGGCCCGTCGCGGTCCACCCGCCCCCGCAGTGGTACGCCGGTGGCGGCCACCGCGCCGAGCAGGCCGGCACCAACGGGCACGGTAATCCTGCCCTCGCTCCGCTCGGGCGGCTCGCGCCGCTCGCTGGCAGCGTCTTCGCCCTGCGGGGACGACCGCTTCGCGGCGTCTCCTCGGGCTCCAGACGCCGCCGCGGCGCTCGCGGTCGGGGACGGCCGCTTCGCGGCGTCTCCTCGGGCTCCAGACGCCGCCGCGGCGGTCGCGCGTGGGCGGCGCTCGTCCATGCCCTCGGCGCACTGGCCGACGAGCGTCCCGGTCCCCGGCTCCAGCAACAGCACGACGCCGGCCCGGGCGCCCGTAGCGGCGAGCGCGGTCTGCAGGATCACCTGCAGGATCCGGTGCAGGTCATGCGTGCTCGACAGCGTGTCCCCGAGCACGCCGAGGTGGCCGCGCAGCTGATCACGGCTGGCGGTCAAGGCCTGGACGTACGACTGCATCTCCCGGGTCATCCGATTGAACGTGCTGGCGAGCCGGCCCACCTCGTCCTGCGCCCGGACGGGCACGCGGGCGGCCAGGTCGCCGTCGGCCACGCGGTCCGCGGCGTACCCGACCTCGGCGAGCGGTTGCGTCGTTGATCGGGCCAGCCACCAGGCGGTGACGACCGCAAACACCGCGGCCAGCACGACGGCCGCCATCAGCAGCGCGTACAGGCCCTGTGGGTCGCGGCGCGGCAGCGACAGCACGAGCGGTAGCGGCTGACCGGCGGTCGGACCGGCACGACGCACGTACCGGCCATCGGAGGTCACGTCCGTCCCGTTCGGACCAAGCCGGACTGCGGCCCGCACCACCCGGTCCCGAACGCCGGAGGGCTCGGTGCTGTGCACGGAGCGCGCCCCGATCCCACCGGCGCCCGAACCGCTGAGAAGGGTCACCTCGGTGCCGCTGGTCGCGGCGAGCCGGCCGATGAAGGCCTCGTCGAGCACCTGGGCGGCGTACACCGTGCCCAGCAGCGTCCCGGTCGCGTCGCGTTGTTCCACGCGGGCGGCGATGGCCTCGTACCGATCGACCGCAACTGATCCCGTCCCGGTCGCGGCGCAGTCGGCCCAGGGCGGCGACGGGGCGTCGGGAGTCGACGTGATGAGCGCGCCGGAGGGGGACTCGATTCGCACCGCGGAGGCGAGTCCCCGCACAACCACCTGGCGTGCGGCCTCGGCACGCCGGGCCGGGCCGGCAACGAGCGCGACCGACTCGACGGCCGCGCGCAGCGTCTGGCAGAGCGCCCCCACCGAGGTGCGTGCGGCGGTGGCCGCCCGGTCCAGGCGGTCCATCGAGCGGTCTTGGCTGACCGTCATGACCGTCGCGCCCACGAAGAACGCGCCCAGCAGAACCGGCCCGAGCACGACCGCGAGGAAGGCAGTCGTCAACCGCCCGCGCAGCGTCACGGGTCCTCCAGGGGCATCGACTCGCGTCGGCCGGGTCCACGAGTCCGGCCGGTATGGGCCCTGATGCGATGCTTGCACAGCCGGGAAGTTTTGCCCGGCGATGCCGCAGGAGTGTTGTGTGCCCGATTTTTCGGATGTAGTGGCGGCCCCGGGCGGAAAGCCCGAGACCCGCGCCGCGGTGCTCGCCGCCCGCAGAGCGCTGTCCGCGGCTGCTCGGGCATCCGCCGCGGCCAGTATCCAGGTCGCCCTGGCCGACGTCGTACGCCGACGGCGCCCGACGCTGGTCACGGCGTACGCGCCGATCGGTCCCGAGCCGGGCGGACCGGACCTGCCCGCGGTGCTCGCCGGTGCCCTGCCTCCGGGCGGGAGGCTGCTGCTGCCCATCCTGCTTCCCGATCTGGATCTGGATTGGGCGGATTACCGCGGTGACGAGCCGCTCGTCGCGACCGAGCGCGGCCTGCGCGAGCCGGCCGGCGGCCGCCTCGGGGTCGGCGCGGTGGCGCGCGCGTCCCTCGTCGTCGTCCCGGCGGTCGCCGTGGACCCGACCGGCACCCGCCTCGGCCGCGGCGGCGGATCGTTCGACCGGGCGCTTGCCCGGGTGGGCTCGGAGGCACTGGTCGTCGCACCGCTGTACGACGGGGAGCTCGTCGACGCCCTCCATGCGGAGCCGCATGACCGGCGGGTGGACGCCGTGGTCACCCCCGGCGCCGGTTTGATCCACCTCGGCCCTCGGCGAGGTGGCGGCGCGCACACCGCTGGACGCGACCGGGTCGGATGACGCACCATTGGCACTCGAAGACAAAGAGTGCCAGCTCGTGATCAAGCCCCGGAGGCATCGTGCCGACCTACCAGTACGCGTGCACCGCGTGCGGCCACCAGCTCGAGGCGGTGCAGTCCTTTACCGATGAGCCGCTGACCGAGTGCCCGGCGTGCGCGGGCAGGCTGCGCAAGCTGTTCTCCTCGGTCGGCGTCGTGTTCAAGGGCTCCGGCTTCTACCGCACGGACTCGCGCGTGGGTGCGTCTAGCGGCGCGACCAGCGACAACGGCAGCTCCGGCGACGGTGGCACGAAGGATGCCGGCGCGCAGGACGGCGGCGGCTCGAAGGACGCTGGCGGGACGAAGGACGGCGGCGCGAAGGCCAAGAAGCCCGCAGCCACGTCCGCCGGCTCCGGCGCCTCGAGCGGCTCGTAGTCTCATAGCAGATCGCCGGCCCGCGCGGGCGCCGTCCACAGGCGGTCCAGCCGTCCACAGCCTCCGGCCATCGGACGACGTCGCGTCGGCGTACCCGAATAGTGTCGCGCGGTGCCCAGGACACGCGATCGCCGGCTGGACCCCGTGCGCTGGCCCCTCCCGCGGCGGGCGACCGTCATGCGGGCGGCGCTGGTCGCGGCGCTGCTCGTGACCGCGGCCGGCGTGCTGTACGGCGTGCCGGCGACACCTCGGACCGGCCCCCCGACGGCGGCTTCCGGGCCCGCATCGCGCGCACCGACCGGGACGACGACGTCCCCGGCCAGATCCGCTGCCGCGCCGAGCGCGGTGCGGGATGACAGTCCGCAAGGCGGCAGCCCGCAAGACGGCCACCCGCCGGACCCGCGACCCGACGGCCGCCTCCCGATCCCGCCGGGAGCGGTCGGCGTGCCGGTCCACCTGGCCGATCCGGCGGCGCTCGTGGTGCTCCGGCCCGGCGACCGGGTCGACCTGCTCGCGGTGGCGGATGGGCCGCGGCCGGACACGATCGCGACCGCCGTCCTCGTGCTCGCCGTCCCGGCCCTCGCCGACGTGCCGGACTCCGGCATCGTCCTTCTCGCGCTCAGCCCCGACCAGGCGCGGCACGCCGTGCGGCTGCCACCGCATGTCCGATTGGCGGTGGTCGTGCGCGCTTAGATCAGTCAGTCCCAGTGCGGCGGGCGCTCGTCCAGAAGGCGGTCGTCGTTGGATTCGCCGCGTTCGCCCCAGCCCAGATCGGTGTCGTCGGTCGTCTGGTCCCGCATCAGGTGTCCGTCATCCTCGGCGAGATCGACGGTACGGTCGTCGTCGGTCCCCGGCAGGTCGCCCGTGCTCACGTTCAGGCAGCGTACCCGTTGTGCCCCCGCCCGTTGGTACGGTCGCACGGTGACGACGCGCTCGGACGGATCGGACGAGAAGTACTGGCGAGGCGCGTCCGGCGGCGACAAAGGCGGGGCGGGCGACGCTTCGGAATACGCCGGTCCACCGCCCACCGAACCTCCGCCTCCAGGGTGGCGCCCGCCGATCGTGGTGCAGCCTCCGCCGCCGCGGCAACTGCCGCCCCAGAACGAGCCCGAACTCGATCGGGCCGAGGAGAGCGCGCGCACGCTCACGCTTGGCGTCGGCATGCTGGCCGGTGCCGTCCTCCTGATCGTTATCTGTGTGCTGTGCTCCCGCGTGGTCTTCTAGGACGGGGTCAGAACCCGGTCCAGACCGCCTTCGCACCGGTGTCGCCGGTCTTGAATACGTAGTACGCCGTGCCAAGCGCCAGCACGACGACGAGCAGCGCCAGCGACCAGTCGAGCCAGGCGCCCGGGCTCGGCAGGGCGTAGCGCCGCGCCCCGCCGCGGGTCACCAGCACCTGGAGAACCGACACGACGGCCAGCGCCAGGGCGAACCACAGCGTCCGATCGCCGAACTGCTGGTGCTTCGAGACCTGGTCCAGGATCTCCGCCGGGTAGTTCTTCGCGATCAGCACGTTCCGCAGCCGGTTGCCGGACAGCGTGGCGAACCAGGCGGCGAACGGCGCGACGACCCCGAGCAGCGCCGTTGCCCAGCCGACCCGGCCGCGCAGGCGAGGGACCAGGGCGTACGCGAGCGCCGCGGCTATGAGCAGCGGGACGAACACCACCGCGGCGTGGACGAACAAGGGGTGTGCCGGTACGCCCAGGAGCTTCTCGAACACCGACGGCCTCCTATGAGTGCGGGGCAACGCGACGTCAGGGTACGGGCCGAACGATCTCGCGGCTGTCCCGTTAACGGGGACACGCCAGGTTGAGTCGATCTGGTTCAGTCAGGTTCCCGACGCCGGCGATCGCGTTCGATCAAGGACCTTCGCGGCGCGGCGAGCCGTCGTGGCACGCTGGGCACATGGATCCGCACGAGGACCTCGGGCTGTTCGGCCCCGGCTCGGTGACCTGGCGGGTGCACGCCGAACCGATCCTCGCCCTCGCCGGGCTGCGTTCGCTCTTCCTGCAGGCGTTGCACCCGAGGGCGGTCGCGGGCGTGGTGCAGAACTCGGGCTACAAGACCGATCCGTGGGGCAGGCTGGTCCGCACGATCAACTACGTGGCCACCGCGGTCTTCGGCACGACCGCGCAGGCCGAGGCGGCAGGCCGGCGGGTCCGCGCCGTGCACGCCCGGCTGACCGCCAGAGACCCGCGCACCGGTGAGATGTTCCGCGTCGACGAGCCGGCGCTGCTCCGCTGGGTGCACGTCAGCGAGGTGGAGTCGTTCCTCGACACGGCCCGACGGGCGGGCGTTGCCCTGACGAGTGCCGAGGTCGACGCGTACTACACCGAGCAGCGGAGGGTCGCCGCGCTGGTCGGCCTGGACCCGTCGACTGTTCCCGGCACCGCGGCCGAGGTCGACGGTTACTACCGCGATATTCGGCCGGAGCTCGAGATGACCCGGGACGCAGCCGAGACGCTCGTGTTCCTGTCGGTGCCGCCCCTGCCGTGGCGCCTCGGCTTCACCCCGGTGCGCCTCGCGTATTTCGGCGTCGCCGCGACCGCGTTCGGCCTCCTGCCGCCGTGGGCCCGGCGGATGTACGGGACGCTCGGGCTGCCCAGCACCGACCTGTCCGCGTCGCTGTCCGTCCGAACCCTGCGGCTCGCGCTGAACGCACTGCCGCACACGGTGTACGAAGGACCGCTCTACCGGGCCGCGATGGCGAGAGCGGAGCTGGCCGGCCGTCGCTGAGTCGGATGGCACGGCTTGGCTAGCTATCCCGACCGCTGTCGAGGCCGGCCCAGGGCTCGCGGTGTGGCGCCTGGGCGCCGGCGGGGCAGGCGCGACGAAAGTCGCACCACATGCACTGCGGCCCCGGCGCGGTCGGGAACGCCTCGTCGAGGTCGGCGCCCGCGGCGACCGCGCGCTCGGCGGCGACGACGTCCCGGGCGGTGGCCTCGGCCCGCCCGACGTGCCGCGCGATCGACTCCTCGGTGTGCTCGTGGGCGGCGACCTTCCCGGTCGGCAGGTGGTGCAGCTCGACACGCCGGCAGAGCCGCCGGAACACGCGCTCCGCCGCGTACGCATAGAGTGCCAACGCCCGCGAGCCGCGCGCGTCGTCGCTGCCGAGCTCGGCGCGGCCGGTCTTGTAGTCGACGATGACCAGGTGGGCACCCGCCGGGCCGGGTCGGGAGTCGATCCGGTCGGCGCGCCCGCTGAACGCCAGAACCCGCGTGCGCGCGGCCACGACCCGCTCGACGCCGAGCGGCTCGAAATCCGGGTCGAGCGTCGCCACGTACGCCTCGAGCCAGTCCAGCGCGCGGCGGAACACGCCGCGCTGGTGGTCGGCGTCGCGATAGCCCTCACCCACCCAGGTGGCCTTCAACAGTGTGCCGAGCGCCGCCGGCCGCCGCCGCTCGGCCGGCAGGTCGAACCAGTTGCGCAGGGCCGTGTGCACGCTCGCCCCCAGCGAGTTGTGCGCCCATGGCGGCCCCTTCGGCGGGGACGGCCGGTCCAGATATGCGTAGCGGTATCGACGCGGACAGTCCTCGTACGCACTCAGCTTGCTGGGCGTGCAGACGAACAGGCGCTCCGGCATGCCCTCGAAGCCGAGCTGTTCCGGTGCTTCGGGCCGCGGGCCGGGTGTCCGGTTGGCGGAGATGTCGCCCGCCTGGGGTGTCCTGCGCACGTAGTCGATCCTCCCACCGGGGTGCGACACTGGGCGGACGCGACGGCGGCGCACCGCCGGGGAGGTTCCATGGGGTTCATGCGCTGGCTGCGCGGCGGGGACGAGAACTCGACCGCGACCGCGATCGTCTCCGCGGGCCTGGCCGAGATCGACGGCCTCTTCCGGCCGTCGAAGCACAAGCAGACCGAGCACATCGAGGAGTCCAAGCGGAAGCGGGTCGACGTCGCGAACGGCGCCGGCATCGACCTCGACCTGGGCGTCGCGATCATTCGGCGCCCGGCACCCGAGCCGGCCGATCCGGGCAGCTGATCACGCCCGCGAGTAGTGGGTGACGAACGCCGCAACCGAGTCGGCGATGAGCTGGACCGCGATAGCGGCGAGCAGGAGCCCGGCGATGCGGGTCAGCACCTCGATCCCGCTCGGCCGGAGCACCCGCACGATCACCCCGGAGAACCGCAGGGTCAACCAGACGACGATCATCACGGCGAGGATGCCGAGCGCGATCGCCAGGTAGTCGCCCGCGCCGCTCGCCCGCCGGACGAACAGCATGGTGGCGACGATCGCGCCCGGACCGGCCAGTAGCGGTACGCCAAGCGGCACGAGCGCGACGTTCGAGGTCGCCGGCGCGTTGGGGTCGTCCGCCTTCCCGGTGAGCAGCTCGAGGGCGACGAGGATGAGCAGCAGGCCGCCAGCGCCCTGCAGGGCTGGTAGGTCTATGTGCAGGTAGTCGAGGATCGTCTGTCCGGCTACCGCGAACGCGACGATCACGCCCAGCCCCAGCGCGACCGCCTGGACCCCGGCCCGACGACGGTCGCGCGCCGGCATCGTCCCGGTGAGTGCGAGAAAGATCGGCACCATGCCCGGCGGATCGGTGATCACCAGAAGGGTGACGAACACCTCGCCGAACAGTTTCGCGTCCACAACCGGCAGTCTCACATGGACGGTCGCGGCCCGTGGCCGGTCCGGCGTGGGCGTCACGTTCCCAGGTGCGGCACTACCTGTGCGCGCTCCCGTTCGCCCAGGCCGGACAGCGCGATCGGCTCGACCCCGGCGGCATCGCCCGCCGCGATCTTCTCGACGCGCAGTCGGACAAGCTCCTGGCCATCGCCGCCGTGCACCAGCGTGTGAGCGTCCAGCCACACCGCTGTCCCACTCGGGCTGGGTCCCGCGTCGCGGACGGTCGGCGTCGTCCCGAAGGCGGTGGACAGGTCGACGAGCAGTGCCCGCCCACTCCGGCCGACGGCGACGAGCCAGTGGCCGTCGGGAGATACCCAGCCCCGGCCCGCGGCCGGCAGCGGGAGGCTGCAGGACCGCCGCTGCACCGCGAGCGCACGGGCCACGTCGAGCAGTGCGACGCACCCCTTGGTGCCGGGTTGGTCGGCGAGCCGGGCCACGACGGTATGCCTGTCCGGCAGCGTGCCGTAGGCGACACTCGCCTCCGGACGCCACGCCGGCACGGCAGCCGGCCGGTCCCCGGACCACACACCGAGCTCAGCACCGGCCGCATTCGTGGCGCGGGCCCGGCTGAGCAGCACCAGCGCCCCCGCGAACGCGACGGGCAGGCTGCCCGCCGGCGCGGTGGTCTGCACCCGGTTGCGCAGTGCGCCGCCGGTGATGCTCGCAAGTAACAGCCGTCCGCCCTTGCGCCAGGACACTCGCGTACCGTCGTCCGAGAGCGCCAATCCGTCCACATCAGACAGAAGTCGGACCGGAGCGCCGGTGGGCCGCACGTACCACAGCGAGGTTGGCGCGGTCGCGGCGCCTCCCGTGACGAGCCACCCGGTGGACACCCCGTACGCCGCGGTGACCGGGCCGACCGGCTTAAGGTCGATGGTCGGGCCGGTGGTCGGCACCAGGCGCTCCGTGGTTACCACCCCGACCGGCAGTGGGCGCGGGGCGAGCGCGTTCGCCCGCGCCAGGGTGTCGGGCGATTCGATCGGCGCGGCCCTCGACGCGGTCGGCGGGTCCGCGGGCGGCAGCATCGGCTCAGCCATGAGCGTCGACAACTTCGTGGGCGCCACCGGCCTCGCGGACAGCTGCGCGACGCCCGACGTGGCCAGCGTCGTCACCGCCACGAGAGCGACCGCACCTCCGGCGGCCCGGCGCCGGACAACCCGGCGACCGCGCCGGATGACCACCCCGGAGAGGCCACCGGTGGGTGGCGCCGGCTGGGCCGCCCACTCGTTGAGGCCGGCGCGCAGGTCCCGCTCGATGTCGCCCACGGTCACGCCCAAATGGACGCGGCAGCCCGCGCAGAAGGTTGCCGCCGCAAGGTTTGATCGGCCTTTGGGTGGTCAGCCTCCGCCGCGCGGCGCCAACACCGGGACGAACTCCCATTCGTTGCCGAGCCCGTCGGGCAGCGCGACCGGGTGGGTGGCCCCGTCAAGGTGGCACGCGACGGCCCCGGCCTGATCTCGGCCGACCGCCGTCGCGGCGTCCACCCAGGCGATCGGGCCCAAGGCCGGGCAGGCCACCGCCGCCGGCCGCCCGGAGAGGGCCCCGGCGACGTCGACGAGCAGATATCCGGTGGCGGTCGGCACGGCGAGCCAATGGCCATCAGGGGCCAGCGCGCCGGTGCGGACCGGTTGGCCGGCGACCGCGGTTCGCCTCGGCCCGGCCGCCATCAGCCCGAGGGCGCAGGCAGCGGTGCGACCGACCCGCAGGCCCGTCGCCACCGGCGTCAGAGCACCGAGGCAGACGTTCGCCTTGGCGTCCCGCACCAGGCCGACGACGCCGGCCGCGGACCGGCCATAGACGGCCGCGACCTTACGGTTCCAGGCCGGGCGGTACGCGACCCCGGGCTTCCAGTAGTCATGCGACGCGGCGTCGGCGGACGCGATCACGACACGGTCGTCGAGGAAGGCGACCGGGCGCGCGCCTGGCGCCTTCACCTTGCTCCGCCGCACCAGACCGCTCGCGGTCACGTCGGCGACGCCCAGGGTGGTCCCCTGCGTGAACGCCATCACGGATCCGTCCGGGCTCAACGCCCAGGCCGGGGTCCGGACCAACTCGACCGTGGTGCCATCGACGCGCAGCAGGCGTACGTCCTCGGCACCGGCGTACACCCAACCCAGCGGCGTGCGGTAGATCTGGGTGACCGGGCCGACCCCGCCCAGCTGGAACCGGCGGCCGTCGGCGCTCCACACCTCGCCGCCCACGCGAAGGTCGAGGACCGCGGGCTCGGCCGCCGCGGCCACGCTCGGGGTGGCCGACGCCTCGGCGGACGTCGACAGGTCGCCCGGGGCCGCGGACAGGCCGGTGTCGGGGCCGACCGCCACGTGCGCGGGCGCCTGCCACCACCCGCGCGCGGTGAGAGCGCCACCGAGTGACAGGGCTAGCGCCAGCGCCGCCACGACAGACGTTCCAGCGGTACGCCGGCGGCGTATCGCCCGCGCCCGCCGCACCGCCGTTGGCGCGGGATCGTTCATCGGCGGGAGGTCCCGCACCCGCGAGGTGAACATGTCCCGCAACGCGTTCTCGACCGCCCGTGCTCCCTCGGACCGGCGCGGCCCGCCGGTCGTCATGCGCCCAGCCCGTCGGCACCGGCGGACGGGTACGCCGGCTCCGGCATGCTCGGCATCGTGACCGGCGGGATCGCCCTGCCGGGCCGGGCCGGTGCGGGCCTGGGCGCGGGCACGAGCCCGCCGGCCGCCTGCTCGTCGGTCGGCTTCGGCCGCGCCTTGACCGCGCGCCGGGCGAGGATCTCGTCCTCGGCGCCGAGCCTGTGACGCAGCGCGTTTAACGCGCGCGAGGTCTGGCTCTTGACCGTTCCGACCGAAATGTTCAGCAGCGCCCCGGTCTGTGCCTCGGAAAGGTCTTCGTAGAACCGCAGCACCAGCACCGCGCGCTGCCGGGCGGGCAGGGACTTGACGTGCCGCCACAGCGCGTCCCGGTCGACCTGCTCCTCGATCTGATCCGGGGCGGCCCGCTCCGGCATCACCTCGGTCGGCCGCTCTCCGTGCCAACGGCGCCGCCACCAGCTCGTCGCGGTGTTGACGAGGACCCGGCGGGCGTACGGCTCGACCGCCTCGATCTCGCCGAGCCGTCGCCAGGCCAGGTAGGTCTTGGTCAGGGCGGTCTGCAGCAGGTCCTCGGCGGTCGCCCAGTCGCCGGCGAGCAGGTACGCGGTGCGTAGCAGGGCCGCGGAGCGGGCCGCGACGAACTCGCGGAACTCCTCCTCCATCGTGGACCTGGCCCCCACCGGCTCGCCTCCCCGCCGCCCCCGCCGATACCTCGAGCGACGGCCGCCTCAACCTGTGGCCGCCCCGGCAAGGTTGTCACACGCCCGCATGGAAGTTCTACCGCGGTTGGGTCACGATCCGTCGTCGGCCGTGTCCTCCTCGGCCGGGCGGCCGCCCAGGCGCGCCTCGACCGCCTGCGGCTCGTACATCTCCTCGACGACACGCAGGTACAGCTCGTTGGGGTTGGGCAGGTGCTTGATCTCGCGAAGGGCCTGCTCCTGGCCGGCCGACTCCAACACGAACGTGCCGTAGTTGAGCATGCGGCCGAGGGGCGACTGCTCGTACTTCATGTCGGTGACACGCAGGAGCGGCATCATCGCCACGCTCCGGGTCACGATGCCCTTGATGACCATCACCCGCTTGTTCGTCAGGATGAACCGGTCGTAGTACCAGTCACCGATCCGCCAGCCGACCACGACCATCACGATGATCCACACCACGACCATGGCGCCGGTGACCTCGGCGGCCTGCTTCTTCGCGAGAAATCCCGACAGGTAGCCCAACACGAAGGTGGCGATGGCGCCGACCAGCAGCGGCGTCGTCAGGTGGATCCAGTGCCGCTTCCACTCGCCACGGTAACGCTCGGTCGGAAACAGGTATCGCGAGACGAGCCCGCTCGGTTCGTCTTCCAGCGAAAGGACGCGTCGCGGGCCGAGCGGCACGCCGGACTCGCCGGAGCGCAGCGGGGCCAGCTCCTCCTCGGAGAACTCCGGCGGCACGTACTCCGGGCCGGACTCGCGGGCGTACCCGGCATCGCCAGAGAAGCCCGCGTCGCGCGAGTACGCCGCCCCGTCCGAGTAGGACGCACCCGCGGAGTAGCCCGGTCCCTCGTCGCCGACGCGCGGGATCGGCTCGGTGTCGTGTTCCTCGCCCGAGAAGGGCCGGTCGGTCGGCTCGCGCTGGCCCGACTCGTCGGGTCCGGGAGGGTCGGCCGGTGGGTTGGTCATCGCTCGGTCAGGCGACGAGGCTCGAGAAGAAGTCGCTGAAGCCCTGGGCGATGTCCTTGATGCCGCCGCCCAACGACTTGAACACCTCGGCGGCCGAGTCCGGCCGGAACGCGATGAAGAAGATCAGGAAGGCGACTGCGCCCCAGGCGAGGATCTTCTTGACCATTGCGGGCCATCCCCCTCCGATGCGGCAGCCGGGACCCTCGCCACGGCCATATTCACGGTATCAGTTAGTAGTCACCCGTGAATCCGCGGCGCGCACAGTGGATTGTCGGCGTGACCCCTTTTAGGCGCCTCCCTGCAGGTACGGCGAGGGAGCTCCGTAGACCAGTTCCGGGGGGATCCACTGGGAGAGGTCATGGAGGAAAAGGTCCTCGGCGAGAAGGTAACCCGCGGTAGCAGGCCAGGCCACGACGAACAGCCACCGCCCCTTCGCCTCGCCGGCGTACGCGCTGCGGTCGTCGAGGGATCTCACCGCCCACAGTGGAGTCGGGTGCCCACCCGCCTTGATCTTCGCGTGAGCGGTGGTCTCCATAAGCTCACCGAGGACCGGACCGGGGTCGATGCCAGACATGCCGGCGAACCGGTTGCCCAGGCCGACGCCGGGCTCCTCAGCGACGAGGACGAGATCGGCCGGGCCACCGCCGAGGGGCGCCGGGCCGCTGCACGCCACGACCGTCGCGCGTACGCCCGTGCGGTCGTCGCCCGCCCAGCCGACGCCGGTCACGGTCCAGCCGACCGGCAGCGGCCACGGACACCACAGGGGCACGTTGGCCGCACCCGTGTCCAGCCGGTCGACTGCCGTCTGCAGGATCTCCGGCCCGATGTGTTCGGCCACGTGCAGCGGTGGAACCGGTCCGTCTTCGTCGCAGCGCCAGTCGGTGTGCATCAGGTCCGGCGCCCGTACGGGACCACCGCATCTTGGGCAACTCACCGCGACGCCCACAACAGATACGCTCCCGGGACCTGAACCGTACGTCAAGCGCAGGGTGGGATCCGGCCGAGGTCACGCGGGCGGCGGCTCGCCGTGGGCTCGGATCCACGCATGCATCGCGATGCCGCTCGCCACACCGGCGTTGATGGAGCGCGTCGAGCCGTACTGGGCGATCGAGAATACCTCGTCGCACGCGGCCCGGGCGGCGGTGGACAGCCCCGGTCCCTCCTGGCCGAAGAGCAGGACGCAGCGCCTCGGCAGCGTCACCGTCTCCACCGGCCGGGAGCCCGGCAGGTTGTCGATGCCGACCACCGCCAGCGCCTCGCCGGCGGCCCAGCCGACGAAATCCTCGATGTCGACGTGGTACCGCACGTGTTGGTAGCGGTCGGTGACCATCGCACCGCGGCGGTTCCACCGGCGGCGCCCGACGATGTGCACCTCGCGAGCCAGGAACGCGTTGGCGTTGCGTACCACCGTGCCGATGTTCAGGTCGTGTTGCCAGTTCTCGACCGCGACGTGGAAGTCGTGCCGGCGTCGGTCCAGATCGGCGACGATCGCGTCGTGCCGCCAGTATCGGTAGCGGTCCACGACGTTGCGCCGGTCGCCGTGCGCGAGCAACTCGGGATCGTACTGCTCGCCGTCCGGCCAGTCGCCCGGCCACGCCCCCACGCCGACGTCCTCGCCCACGGGCGGGAGCGTAGCCCGCCGCGAAGGTCAGAGGTTCAGCGCGGCGCCGAGGTCGGCGACGAACCGACGCTCGTCGGCGCCGAACCGCTCACGGCCGGGTCCGGGTACGCGGCCCGCCCGGGTCGCGCCACGGACCCGCGCGGCGATGTGCTGCAGCCACTGCCGGTAGGCGGCCGAGTCCGCGGGATCCGCCCGGGCCGACAGCACCCGCGTCACGGCGCCGCAGGCGGCCAGCACCCCCGCCAGCGCCGCGGCACGGTCGGTGAACTCCTCGGCCGCCGGCTGGTCGTCCTCCGACCGGGAATAGATGGCGGCCACGACGGCGCGCACCAGGTCACTGTCGGAGGCCCGGCCCGCGGCGATCGCCTCCATCCCGGCAAGGCCCTCGGAGACGGTCTGGCTCGGACTGTGGGGCTCGGCCGAGGTCGCGGCGATCATCACCCGGGCCGGGAGGTCGATGAGGAGCTCCCACTCCGCGGGCGGGTACGCCATTCGGGTCAGCTGGCCGATAGGAGTCGAGCTTCCGGAAGCAGATTGGCTCGGCATAGCGACCTCCCGAGGCCAGCATATGCCGACATGTCGGTTCCACGGAGCAACGACCCGCGCACCCTGCGTCACCCACGCCCCGCCTCCTGCCACCAACTCCGTCGGAGTCGGGCGATAGAACCGCGCCCGACCCTCCAACTTCGTCGGAGTTGGGCGACAGGACCGCGCGGTCGCGTCCCGGGTTCGGTGTAAATGGCGGGCGTGGGTTCGCTTCGGGGGTCAGGTTACGCGGCGGTGTTGACGGTGTCGTGGTTGCCGATGGGTGTGTCGGCTGGTGTGCGGGCCGGTAGCTGGGTGGGTGGGTGG
>DASXRQ010000199.1:0-92683 GCA_036506495.1 Micromonosporaceae bacterium
GCTCGTCGAGCCAGGCCCGCGCCTGCGCCTCCAGCTCGCGCCACGTGGCCTCGACGGCGGAGACGTCGCCGCCGTCGGACGCGGCCTGGCGCGCCGCCGGCCCCGCGGTCCTCACGAAGGTGGTCCGGATGTCGGTGTCGAGCAGTCCCCACGTCGACAGCACGCCGGGCCGCGGCGGGATCACGATCGTGGGAATGTCCAGCAGCTCGGCGAGCCGGCACGCGTGCAGCGGCCCGGCGCCACCGAACGCGATGAGGGCGAAGCGCCGCGGGTCGTGACCGCGGCCGACCGACACCGTCCGGATGGCGCGCGCCATGTTGTTGTCGGTGATCTCGACGATGCCGGCGGCGGCGTCGTCGACGCTCAAGCGCAGCGGCCGCGCGATGCGGGCCTCGATGGCCGTCCGCGCCGCGCGCGCCTCGAGCCTGAGCTCGCCGCCCAGCAGCGCCTCGGGAATGCGACCGAGCACGAGGTGCGCGTCGGTGACGGTCGGCTCGGTGCCGCCCCGGCCGTAGCACATCGGACCGGGATCGGCGCCCGCCGAGCGGGGGCCCACGCGGAGCGTCTGCTCTGGCGACAGCCACGCCACCGACCCGCCGCCGGCCCCAACGGTCACGATGTCGATCATCGGGATCTTCGAGGGGTACCCCCCGATCGTGCCCTCGGTGGTCAGCGTCGGCTCGCCGTCCAGCACGACGCTGACGTCGGTGGAGGTGCCGCCGCCGTCGAGGGTCACCACGCGCCGGTAGCCGGCCGCGCTGGTCACGAGGGCGGCACCGAGCGCGCCGGCGGCCGGCCCCGACAGCACGGTCGTGATGGGCTGGTGCACGACCTCGTCGGCCGACAGCACGCCGCCGTTTGACTTCATGATCGCAAACGGTACGCCGGGGGCGTACGCGGCCAGCTCGGTGCCTAGCCGGTCGACGTACCGGCCGACCCGGACCTTGACCGCGGCGTCGACCAGCGTGGTCATCGCCCGTTCGTACTCGCGGTACTCGCGCAGCACCCGGCTGGAGAGCGAGACGACGGCGTCCGGATGCTCGTCGGCGAGGATCTCGCCCATCCGCACCTCGTGGTCCGGGTTGGCGTACGCGTGCAGGAGGCACACGCCGACCGTCGTGACTTCTTGGTCCCGGAACCAGCGGGCGACCTGGCGGGCCTGCCCGTCGTCGAACGGTCGCAGCTCGGCGCCGGTGTGGTCCAGGCGGCCGCGGACCGTGCGGACCAGCTCGGCCGGGACGATCCGTGGTGGCTTGACCCAGAAGTAGCTGTTGCCGTAGCCGTCCGGGACGCTCTGCCGGGCGATCTCGAGGAGGAACTCGAACCCCTCCGTCGTGATCAGCCCGATCCGTCCGAGGTCACCCTCCAGCAGCTGGTTGGTGGCCACCGTGGTGCCGTGCGAGATCGACGTGAGGTCCGCCGGGCCGGCGCCGATGCGGGCGAGCGCGGCGCGGACCCCGGTGAGAAAGCCGATGGCCGGGTCCGCCGGCGTCGACGGGGTCTTGACGACCGCGAGCTCACCGGTCTCGTCGTCGAGCGCCACGACGTCGGTGAAGGTGCCACCGGTGTCGACCCCCACGCGGACGCGCCGCGAGGTCTGTCCGTCACCAGCCATGCGCGCTCCCGATCGTCGGCTGACCATTCAACCGGGCGCTACCGGCGGCGACGCCGGCAAGTCTTGCCGATGATCGTCGCTCCGGCCCGGCTAGATCGCCACCCCCTAAACGGCGCCGATCTAGGGCGAATTCTGGTCAGTCGATCTCCAACCACCAGTATTCGCCCTAGATCGGCCGGGTTGAAACCGGTCGATCAGGGCGCGTCGCCGTGCGGGAATGGCGTACGGGCGGGCGCCGTCAGGTCGTCGACGTGGGCCCGGATGAGGTCGAGGTTGCGGCCGGCAAGGTGATCGAAGCCCTGCGGCACGTTTGACCCCGGGGTCAGCGAGCGCAGTGCCGTTGCGGGGTCCAGGCGGGCGCTGGCCCAGCCCTGGTGGGAGGCGGCGCGGGCGACCACCTCGCCGATCGGGGTGACGATCATCGAATTGCCGAAGTAGATCGCGCCGCCGGGGTCGATGCCGGTCGCGTTGGCGCCCACCACGAACACGTGGTTGTCGTAGGCGCGGGCGCGGTTGGTCAGCTCCCAGATGTCCGCCGAGCGCAACAGGGCCGACGGCCGGCAGATCACCTCGGCGCCCTGGATGGCCTCCACCCGGGCCAGCTCCGGGTAGTCGCCGTCGAAGCAGATGATCAGACCGATCCGGGCCAGGTCCGTAGAGATCACGGTGGCCTGGTCGCCGGGGGTCACCCAGCCGCCGTCGGCGCGGGCCTCGCCGCTGAACAGGTGGGTCTTGCGGTACGCACCGAGCGGCTCGCCGTCGGGGCCGATCAGGAGCGCCGTGTTGTACACCGTGCCGGGCTCGGCGCCGCGCTCGTAGCCACCCACGACGACATGGACGCCGAGCCGGGCCGCCCCGTGCTGGATCGGCTCGACGACCGGGCCCGGCAAGGACCCGACCAGCTCGCCCAGCTCCTCCGGAGGCACGCCCGGCGTGAAGCCCGTGGTGGCCGACTCGGGCAGCACCACCAGCTCGGCACCGGTCGCCTCGACGCACCGCTCGAGCCACGTCACGCAGTTGTCGATGTTGGATTTGACACTGGCCGCGGTGAGCGGCCCGGGCGCCGGAGCGACCTGGACGGCGGCGGCGGTGAACGCTCGCATCGCGGGCTCCCTCCTCGGTGCTTCCACCCTCAGCCTGCCACGAGCACCCCGATCAGCACACCGAGCAGGGCGATCGCGGCGCCGACCAACGCGCCGATGAGCACGTCCCGGCCGCGCAGGGGTGGGGTGGGAGGTGGCGCCGGGGCGGTCCAGACGCCCGCGGTTCGGACCGGCGCGGGCGCCGTCGCGGCGGGCGAAGGAGCCGCGGGCGAAGGGGTCGCGGCTGGCGCCGGGGCCGGGGAGGCTGGGGCCTCCGGTGCAGCCGGCTCGCCGGCCAGCGCAGTGTCGACCGCGGCGAAGAACTCCGCGGCGGTCTTGCGCGCCACGCCGGCGAGCACCCGCTGACCCACGCCGCCGATCACGCCACCGATGGTCGCCTGTGCGTCGTAGCGCAACAGCGTGGCGCCGCCGCCGGCGTCGGCGAGGGTCACCGTGGCGGCCGCGTCGACGGTGCCCGGCGCGCCCGCGCCGGTGGCCCGCAGCACGAACGAGTGGGGCTCGCGCTGGTCGGTGAGCCGGACATCGCCGACGAAGGTGCCCTTGATCGAGGCGACGCCCGCGTAGACGGTCATGTGGTACGCGTCCGGGCCGGTCTGCTCGAGCCGCTGGCAGCCCGGGATCGTCCGCACGAGCAGCGCCGGGTCGTTCAGCGCCGCGTACACCTCGGACACCGGCGCGTGCAGCGTGGTGTCACCGCTCAGTCTCATCGCTGGACCTCCCTCGGCGCAGCCGGGGAACCTCCCCGGCGGCGGCGCGTTGCCGCAGCTCCCACAGCTCGGACGGTGAGATCGGCATGCGGTCGATCCGGATGCCCTCCGCGTCCTCGATGGCGGCGGCGATGACCGCAGCGCCCGGGATGACGCCTGCCTCGCCGACCCCCTTGACGCCGAGCGGGTTCAGCGGCGACGGACTGCTGAGGTGCTCGGTCTCGACGGTCGGGACCTCCGAGGCGTACGGCATCAGGAAGTCCATGAATGAGGCGTTGAGCAGCTGCCCGTCCGCGTCGTACACGATCCGTTCGTAGAGCGCGCCGCCGACGCCCTGCGCGACGCCCCCGTGCACCTGGCCCTCGACGATCATCGGGTTGATCATGCGTCCGCAGTCGTGCACGACGCAGTAGCGCAAGATCTTGATTTCGGCGGTGTCCGGGTCGGTCTCGACCACCGCGGCGTGCGCGCCGTTGGCGAACGTGGAGCGAATCGGCGAGTACCAACCGGTCGCCTCCAGGCCGGGTTCGTCGCCCTCGGCGACCGGGGGGCCGTCGCCCGCCGGCGCGGCGAACTGGGTGGCCCGGCCGGCCTGTTCGTCGAACGCGTACCGCAGCGGGTTCGCCAGCACGGCCACCGTCGCCAGGGCGATCTCCGCGCCGCCGGGCGCCCGCACGACGCCGTCCGCAATGGACAGATCGTCAATCGGTACGCCTAGGGCCTGTCCCGCGATCCGCAACGCCTTGGCACGCACCTTGCGCGCCGCCAGCGCGACGGCGTTGCCGCTCATCACAGCCGCCCGGGAGGCGAACGTGCCCACGCCGTACTTGAACCGTCGGGTGTCGCCGGTGGTCACCGTGACCCGGTCGACCGGCACCCCGAGCTCCTGGGCGGCGACCTGTGCGAAGACGGTCTCGTGCCCCTGGCCCTGCGTGGTCAGGCCGGTGGCGACGACCACGTCGCCGGTGGTCTCGACGCGGATGTGCGCACCCTCGTACGGACCCACGCCCGTGCCCTCGACGTAGAACGCCAGGCCTATGCCGACCCGCCGTCCCTCGGCGGTGGCGCGTTTCCGGACGGCCGCGAAGCCGGTCCAGTCCACCAGATTCGTGAGCGTCCGCAGCGTGGCGGGAAAGTCGCCGGTGTCGTACGTCAGGGGACGTCCGTCCTGGAAGGTCAGGCCCTGGTCGTACGGCATCTCGTCCGGCTGGATCATGTTGCGTTCGCGGACCGTCACCCGGTCCAGGCCGAGCGCATCGGCGATTGCGTCCATCGTGCGCTCCATGACGAACACGCCGTGCGGCCGGCCCGCGCCGCGGTAGGGCGTGACCATGACCGTGTTGGTGTAGAGGGAGTGGAACTCGACCCGGTAGGACGCGGGCTTGTACGGCCCGAGCAGCTGCGTCGAGGTGATCACCGGGACGATGATCCCGTATGGCGTGTAGGCGCCGTTGTCGTGCAGGAACCGCACGTCCAGCCCGAGCACGCGGCCATCGGCGTCGAAGCCGACCCGGACGTCGTGCACCTGCCCGCGCTCGTGTGCCGACGAGATGAAGTGTTCGCGCCGGTCCTCGACCCACTTGACCTCGCGCCGCAGCCGCATCGCGGCCCACGGCACCAGCACCTCCTCCGGCCACGGGTGCATGATCTTGACGCCGAAGCCGCCACCGACGTCGGGCGTGACGACCTCGACCCGATCGACCGGCACCCCGAGCTTCGCGGCGAGCGCGAAACGCACCGAGGTCGACGTCTGGGTCGAGGTGTGTACGCGCAGTGTGCGGTCGTCGGGATCCCAGCGGGCGTACACCCCCTTGCCCTCGAGTGGCATCGAGGCCGACCGCTCGATATCCAGATCGAGCGCGAGCCGGTGTGGCGCCGCCTCGATCGCCGCGGGCGCGTCGCCGACCTCTTGGACCAGATGGGCGGCGACGTTGTCGGGCACGTCGGCGTGCACCGTGTGGGTGGCCTCGAACGCGGCCCGCGGCCCGACCACGGCCGGCAGCGGCTCCCAGCCGACGCGGATGCGCTCGACCGCGTCCTCGGCCACGTACCGGTCGGTCGCGACCACCATGACGACCGGCTCGCCCACGTGCCGGACGATGCCGTTGGCGAGCGCGTACGCGGTGCGCGGCGCGGTCAGCGCCGGATGCGGGATGAGCAGGGGGAGTGGCTCGGCCACGCGGTCGTCCAGGTCCTCGTACGTGTAGATGGCGACGAGCCCGTCCACGGACAGCGCGTCGGTCACGTCGATCTCGACGATGCGGGCGTGTGCGTGGGGGCTGCGCAGGAACGCCGCCGCGAGCGCGCCGCGGCCGAAGTCGTCGAGGAACCGACCGTCGCCCAGCACCAGCCGGGCGTCCTCCCGCCGCGGGATGGCGGCGCCGATGACACCGGCGGGCCGCGGCGGTGCGACGGTCGCCGGTGGCTCCGTGATGGTGCCGGTCATCGACCCGGCTCCGACCGCACGATTTCGGCCGCCCGCAGCACGGACGCGACGATGTTCTGGTAGCCGGTGCACCGGCACAGGTTGCCGCCGATGGCCTCGCGAGCCTCCTCCGCGCCGGGATCGGGCTGCTCGCGCAGGAACGCGGTCACCGTGGTGATGAAGCCGGGGGTGCAGAAGCCGCATTGCAGCCCGTGGCACTCCGCGAACGCCCGCTGGACCGGGCCAGGTCCGCCGTCCGCGGCGCGGCACCCTTCGACCGTAGTCACCTCGGAGCCGTCCACGCCGACTGCGAACAGCAGGCAGGAGCGAACCGGGGCGCCGTCCAGCAGCACCGTGCAGGCACCGCAGACGCCGTGCTCGCACCCCACGTGCGTGCCGGTGTAGCCCAGGTCGTGGCGCAGACAATCCGCGAGCAGCCGGCGGGCCGGCACCTCAACCTCATGGGGTACGCCGTTGACGGTCAGCCGGACCGCGTGGATGGGCTCGAGCTGGTTCATGGCTGAATCATCGCTCGTGGCGCGTCGCGGCGTGTCGAGCGGCGGCCGCTCCGGCGCGCGCCGTGAGCACAGCGGTCAGGTGGCGGCGGTAGCCCGCGGTGGCATGGATGTCGTCCTCGGGCTCCACCCGGCCGGCGGCCAGGGCGCCGGCCCCCGACCAGTCGGCCGCGTCGTAGGGCTGCCCGGCCACCGCCTCGGTGAGGTCCACCAGCACCGGGGTCGGGCCGACCGAGACGTACGCGGCACGGGCCCGGCTCATCCGTCGGTCACCGTCGAGCGTGACCGCGATGCCCAGCCCGCACAGCGCGTAGTCGCCGGCCCGGCGGGACACCTCCAGCCAGGCGGTGCCGGTGCCGGACGGCGGCGCCGGGAAGCGCGCCGCCACGGCGAGCTCGCCGGCGCGCAGCGCCGACTCGAGTGGCCCGACGAAGAAGTCGGCGGCCGGGACCGTCCGCCCTCCGGTGGCCGCGACCAGCTCGACCTCGCCGTCCACCAGCATGAGCACGGCCGGCAGCTCGGCGGCCGGATCGGCGTGCACCAGACTGCCGACGGTGGTGCCCCGGTTGCGGATGGTCCGGTGGGCGACCTGTCCGGTGGCCTGCCGCAACAGCGGCAGCACCGCGTGCGCCTCGGGGTCGGCCTCCGTGTCGGCGTGCCGGGCCAGCGCGCCCACGCGTACGCCTTCGGGTTCGGTGCGCACGTAGGCCAGCTCACGGAGGCGGTTGATGTCGACCAGGTGGCGCGGCGACGCGAGCCGCATGTTGAGGATCGGCACGAGGCTCTGGCCGCCGGCGAGAACCTTGCCGTCGTCGCCGACGTCCGCCAGCACCTCCACCGCCTCGGCGACGGTCGCCGGGCGGTGGTAGGTGAAGGTGGGTGGTTTCGTCGGCGTCTCCTTGTCGTGGTGGCCGGGCGGCTACCGGGTCGGCGTCGTCGTCTCGGCCGGGCCGCGCTGGTCGGGCAGGTCACGGCCGGCCCGTTCCGGCACGTCCGGAGCGGGCTTCACGGGCCGGTCCAGGAGGTGCTCCGGTGCGATCGCCCGCGCCAGGTGATAGGTGACGATCGTAACGATCGTGCCGAGCGCGATGCCCGCTAGCTGGAAATTGTCGGTGATCTTCAAGGTCGTGTTGCCGATCGCGAGGATGATGCCCGCGGCGACCGGGACCAGGTTGACGGGGTTGCCGAAGTCGACCCGGTTCTCGGCCCAGATCTTCGCGCCGAGCAGACCGATCATGCCGTACAGGACCACGGTGATCCCGCCGAGCACGCCGCCCGGGGTGGCCGAGATGACCGCGCCGAACTTTGGTGAGAAGCCGAACAGGATCGCGACGAGGGCGGCGACGAAGTACGCGGCGGTCGAGTAGATCCGGGTCGCCGCCATGACGCCGATATTCTCCGCGTACGTCGTCGTGGGGGAGCCGCCCACCGCGCTGGTGATCATCGTGGCGACACCGTCGGCGCCGATCGCCCGACCCATCACCGGGTCGAGGTCCGCCCCGGTCATCTCCGCGACCGCCTTGACATGGCCGGTGTTCTCCGCGATCAGCGCGATCACCGCGGGCAGCACGAGGAGTACGAACGTGAACTTGAAGTCGGGCAGGTGCCAGCCGACGATCTCCTTGCCGTCCGGGCCGGTCGTGGTGTGCGGCGGGAAGCCGAACCAGTCCGCCGCCTTGACGTTGGTCCAGTCGACCCGGTCGTGGGTGGTTGCCTCGGTCGCGCCGCCGAGCACCGACGTGATCGGTCCGGCGATGCGGTCGAGCAGCCAGGAGAGCACATACCCGAAGACGAGGCCGACGAACACGGCGATGCGACCCAGGAACCCGCGCAGACCGATCGCCATCAGGATGACGGCGAACATCGTGATGAGCGCGACCCACTGGTCCTGCGGCCAGTAGATGCTGGCGACGACGGGCGCCAGGTTGAAGCCGATCAGCATGACGACCGCGCCGGTGACGACCGGCGGGAGCACCGCGTGCAGCGCGCCGGAGCCGAGGTAGTGGATCACGAGGCCGGCGAGGGCCAGGACCGCGCCGGCCACGAGGATCGCCCCGCTGACGTCGGGCGAGTCGCCACCCTGTGCCCGGATGGCCACCACGCCGCCCACGAATGACGCCGACGTGCCGAGGTAGCTCGGCACCCGACCCTGCACGATGAGCAGGAAGCAGATGGTCGCGACGCCGCTCATCATGATGGCGAGCTGGGGGTTGAGTCCCATCACGATGGGGAAGACGAACGTGGCGCCGAACATCGCGACGACGTGCTGGGCGCCCAAGCCGATCGTGCGCGGCCAGGAAAGCCGCTCGTCGGGGCGTACCACCTCACCCGGTGGCGGTGTCCGTCCACCATGGACGACGCGCCAGCCGATTGAGGCCATGACCCACCTCCCAACGCGGTGGCGGCGGGGGCGCCGCCGAATGCCGACGAGGATCCGCGCGTATCAGTGCGATCTCATGGGCAAGAGCATCTCAATGTCGGCGGCCCGGGTTGGCAGACCATGCCGACGGTTCCGGGCGGGCCGGCCTGCCGCGGCGCTCACCCGCCGCGCATCTGCAGCGCCCGCAGCGCGAGTGCGACGTCCAGCCGCAGCGACGGCTCGGTGGTGAACGGGCCCACCATCTTCTCCAGTTTCTCTATGCGGTAGCGGAGGGTGTTGTAGTGGAAGTGCAGCCGGCGGGCGGCCTGGGCGACGTTGCAGTTGACGTCCAGCAGCACCTCGAGCGTGTGGCGGAGGTCGGCGGCCTCGGACGTCTCGGCCGCCAGCGGACCCAGTACCTCGTCGACGAAGCCGCGCAGCTCGCCACCGTCGGGTATGAGGGCCAGCAGCCGGTAGGTGCCCAGCCGGTCGAAGCTGGCACGCGCGCCGACCCCGTGCAGGCGTCGGCCGATGCGTACGGCGGTGCGGGCCTGCTCGTACGCCCCGCGCAGCCCGGCCGGGTCGGCGACGACCCGGGAGACACCGAGGGAGAAGGAATGGCGCCCGCCACCCCGGTCGCCGCTCACCTGCCGGTCCAGGTCGTCGACGACCCGGCCGACGTCGCTTCCGTTGCCGACGCCCAGCAGCACCACGACCTCCCGGTTGAAGCCGACCACCGCCGCCTGGGGATCGCGGACCGCCATGACGGTCTGCCAAGCGGCGGTGAAGCGCTCCTGAACCGGGCGAAGCTCGAGCCCGGAGGCGAGCGGCGGCGTCTCGTCCGGGTCGAGCTCGGCCACGACGACGACGGTCGGGCGGTCCAGCTGCCAGCCCAGCGATCGCGCGTGCGCGATGGCACCCGGAAGGTCGTCGATCCGCCCAGTGAGCACGTCGCGCAGGAAGTCCGCGCGATACTTGCCCTCCACCGCGGCGATGGCCAGGCGCTTGGTGATCGCGAGTGCGGCGACGGTGGCCGCCCGCTCGAGGCAGTGCACGTCGACGTCGGAGAGTGGATTTCCGGAAAACGTTACAATCCGCCCATGGTCGACACGTCCGGCCACGATCGGCACGACGGCCCGCGGGCCGGGATCGTCGGTGCGTGCGCCGGCTGGCTCGCGCTCCACCTTGAACCGTCCGGTCGGGTCGAAGCAGGCGCCACGTGCAATCCTGGCCAGCTCGGCCGGGTTCCCGGCTCGCGCCACCACCCGTCCGTCCGGCGTCGTAATCAGCACGGGGCCACCCAGAATCGTGGACAGCTCGGCCGCCAGATCGGCGAGGTCGCCGCCCTCGAGCACCACCGAGACCAGTGCCCGGTGCACCTCCTCGCTGCGGGCCGCGAGCGCCGCCTGTCGGTTCAGCAGCGTGCCCAGCACCTCGTTGAGCACATCGTCGAAGCCGACCTGCTGCGGAAACTCGATGATGGGAAATCCGCGCCGATCCGCCTCCGCGAGCAGGCTCGGCGGCAGCTCGTCGAGGTACCGGTGGAGCTTGATGGCGATCGCGGCGAGACCGCGCTCGTCCAGCTCGGCGACGAGGTCCACCAGCGCGTTCGGGTCGTGCCGCAGCGGATAGCCGGTCGTCAGCAGCAGCTCGTGCGGCTTGACCCACGGCAGGATGTCGGGCACCTCCATCACGTTGAGCCGCCGGACGACGCGGTCGAGCCCGGCCTCGCCGGCGAGCACCCGCGCCTGCGCCAGGCAGGGCGCCGCCAACACCTCGCGGACCCGCAGCCCGAGGGGTGGGTTCGATGGGGAATCCGACGAAGCCATCGCCCGATCGTCGGCAACTCTTTCCGTCACGTCAACCCGGCGATCGCCGTACCGTCGGGTCCACCGCGGCGGCGGGCGCGGCCGCCGCGACGGCTCGCGTAGGGGGGTGGCGATGGGAAGGCCCTTCCTCGTCGCCGCCTCGGCCGCCGTCGAGCACGCCCTGGTCGGTCCAAACCGGGCGGCCACGGTGGTCGCGGCGACCGGTTCGGCGACCTATCTCGCGGTGGACGACGACTCGTCCACCACGATCTGTGTCGCGAACCCGACCGCAGTGCGGGTGCCGTGCGCGCTGGTGCTCGGCCCGGACGCGACCGCGCCCGAGCTTGCGGTGGGCACCGTCGGCACGGTCGGTCGCGGGCTGGTGTCGGTCAACGCCACCGCGTACCGGGTGGCTCGGTGGTGGCGGCCGCCCACCGTGCGACCGGTGGTCGGCGACCCGGGCCGGCTGCGCGCCGCTCACACGGCACTGACCGGGCTCGTCGCGGACCCGCTGGACGCGGCCGGCCGTGCCGCGGCGGGACCGCTCGTGCAGGCGCTGGCCATCGGTGCCCCGGTGCGGCCCGCGGTCGCCCGGTTGCTCGGCCGCGGGTCGGGGCTCACCCCGACCGGCGACGACGTGCTCGCCGGCGCGCTGGTGACGCTGGCGGCGTTCGCCCCACGAGCCGCCGCACCCCTCGCCATCGCGGTGACCGAGGCCGCGGGCGCGGCGACAACAGCGGTGTCCGCCGCGCTGCTGCGTCACGCCGCGCGCGGCGAATGCATTCCCCAACTCGCCGGCCTGCTGGCCGCGGTCGCCGGCGGGCGCGACGCCGGCGGGCTTGCCCGCGCCGCCGGGGCGTTGCTGGCGGTGGGTCACTGCTCGGGCGCCGGCCTGGTCCACGGCGTGATCCTGGGCCTCGCGGTGGCCAGCCGGCTGCCCGCGCCCGCCGGCGCGTCCGGCATGGCGACGCTGGTTGGCACGAGATGAGCGACGCGTGAGCGCTCGGCACGTCGCGGTGCGGGCCGGCGCGTACCGGGATTCCATCCGCCTGATGCAGATCAGTCGGATGGTGTCGGATCTCCCCGGCGTCTCGTCGGCGCTCGTGGCCATGGCCACGGAGCTGAACGTGGACCAGGCGATCCAGATGGGGTACGCGGTGCCGCCCGGCGCCGGCGGCAACGACCTGCTCATCGGCGTCACCGTCGACGAGGCCGGCGCGCTGCCCGCCGTGCTCGAGCGGCTGGACGCCGAACTTTCGCGCGCGCCGGCCCCGGCAACCACGGCCGACGGCGGCCAGGACACCGCGCCGCGTACCGTCGCCGCGGCGGCGAAACGCTTCGGTGCCACCCTCGCCCTGGTTTCCACGCCGGGCCGGTACGCGTTCGTCGAGGCGATGGACGCGCTCGACGCCGGCGTATCCGTGCTCGTGTTCTCGGACAATGTCCCGCTCGCCGAGGAGGTCCGGCTCAAACGGGTCGCCGACGAGCGCGGCCTCCTGGTGATGGGCCCCGACTGTGGGACGGCGATCATCGCCGGGGTCGGCCTGGGCTTCGCGAACGTGGTCCGTCCTGGCCCCGTGGGCGTGGTGGCCGCATCGGGTACCGGCGCCCAACAGGTGATGAGCCTGCTGTCCGTGGCCGGCGTCGGCATCTCACACTGCCTCGGCGTGGGCGGGCGGGACCTGTCGGCAGCAGTCGCCGGGGCCTCCGCCCTGACCGCGCTCCGAGCACTCGACGACGATCCGGCGACGGAGCTCGTCCTGGTCGTGGGCAAGGCGCCGGAGCCCGCGGTCGCCGACCGCGTGCGATCCGAGACGGCGACGATGCACACCCCCGCCCTGATAGTCCCGGTTGGCCCCGGACAGCCCGACCTGACCGCCGGTGTCGAGAACGCGCTGCGCGCGCTCGACCGCGCCGTACCCGACCCGTGGCCGCGGTGGCTGCCCGAGCGCGAGTTCTCGTCTGCCGCGGGCGCGCTGCGGGGTCTGTTCAGCGGCGGCTCGCTGTGCCTGGAGGCGTTGGCGATCGCCGAGCCGACATTGGGCCAGGTCCGCTCGAACATCGCCGCCGACCCGCGGCTGAGGCTGGACCCGTCTGAGCCGCCGGCCGGCCACGCGATGTTCGACCTCGGTGACGATCGGCTCACGCTCGGCCGTCCGCACCCCATGATCGATATCGGGCCCCGCCTGGCCCGCATCGCGGCCGAGGCCGCCGACCCCGTGTGCCGGGTCATCCTGCTCGACGTGGTGCTCGGGCACGGGGCCCATCCGGATCCGGCGGCCGAGCTCGCCCCGGCCATCGCCGACGCTCTCGCGGTGCGGAACGACCTCGCGGTGGTGTGTTCGCTCGTCGGCACCGCCGACGACCCTCAGGACGTGGACCGGCAGGCCGGCGCGCTGCGTTCCGCCGGCGCGGCCGTGTTCGCGTCCAACGCGGAGGCCACCCGATACGCGGTCCGGCTGGTGGCGGCGTGACGACCCAGGTGAAACGGCTCCTCGCGGGCGAGCCACGGACGGTGACGGTCGGGGCCCAACTGCTGGCGGACGCGCTCGCCGATCAGGCCGCCCCGCACCTGAACGTGGAGTGGCGGCCGCCGGCCGACGACCTGCTGCCCGCGCTGCGCCGCGTGGCCGGAGACCCTCGGCGGGCGTCCGCGAATGCGCTCGCCGCCGAGCGCATGCTCGCCGCCGGCGCCCAGCTCGTCGACGTGCGGCGGGCGTCCGACGTCATTGGCCTGGAGCGTGGTCAGTTCTGCCACGCCGGCCCGCCGGTGGACTGGGCTCGGGCGAGCGGCCCGCTGCGTGGCGCGCTGATCGGGGCGATGCTGCTCGAGGGTCTGGCCGACGACCCGGACGACGCCGCGCGCCGCCTCGCCACGGACACCGGCATCGCCCTCGCGCCCTGCCACGACCGTGGCGGCGTCGCCCCCATGGCCGGCGTGGTGTCCCCGTCCATGTGGCTGTTCGTCCTTCGTGACGAGGTCCACGACCGGACCAGCTGGTGTCCGCTCAACGAGGGCCTCGGCCGGGTTCTGCGCTATGGCGCGTACGCACCGGACGTTCTCGAACGGCTGCGCTGGATGGGTGACGTGCTCGGGCCGGCGCTCGCCGCCGCGCTCGCCGCGCACGGCCCCATCGACGTCAAGGGTCTGGTCGGCCAGATGGTGCAGATGGGCGATGAGGGCCACAACCGCAACCGCGCCGGGACGCTCATGCTGCTGCGTGACCTCCTGCCGGACCTCGCGGAGGACACCGCCCGGTCCGGAGCCGAGGTCGCCCGCGTCGCGAGGTTCGTCGGCGGCAACGACCACTTCTTCCTCAACCTCGTGATGCCGGCCGCGAAGCTGCAGGCCGCAGCCGCCGGCGATATACCCGGCTGCACCGTGGTCACGGCCATGGCACGCAATGGCACCGAGTTCGGCATCCAGACTTCGGGCACCGGGCGCCGCTGGTTCACCGGCCCGGCGGCGGTGCCGGAGGGGCTCTACATCGGCGGATACGGTCCCGACGACGCGAACCCGGACATCGGTGACTCCGCGATCACCGAGACGGTCGGCCTCGGCGGGTTCGCCATGGCGGGCGCGCCGGCGATCGTGCGGTTCGTCGGTGGCACCGTCTCCGACGCGATACGCACGACCCGGGAGATGTACGAGATCACGGTCGCCGAGAATCCGGCGTACGCCCTGCCGGCCCTCGACTTCCGCGGCGTACCCACCGGAATCGACGTCACCGCCGTGATCCGCACGGGCATCCTGCCCCAGATCAACACGGGTATCGCCGGCCGCGTGCCCGGCACCGGACAGGTCGGCGCCGGCCTGGTGCAGCCCCCGATGTTCTGCTTCGTGGGCGCCCTCGACGCCCTCGCGGAGGCCGCGCCCGCGGTCTGACCAGGAGCGGGGGAGGCGGTCGATCCGACATCGTGCATATGGTCCAAATGTGGCGGCCGCATCGGTAGCGTTTTGCAGATTGCCGATACGAACCCTGGCCTACGACCACACCGAAGGGACCACCTGATGACCACGGGGCACGTTTCGACCAAAGATGACGTTGCGATCTTCTTCAAGGACTGGGGCAAGGGCCAGCCGGTCGTGTTCAGCCACGGATGGCCGCTGAACGCCGACGCGTGGGACGACCAGCTCATGTTCGTCGCGGGCAACGGCTACCGGGCGATCGCGCACGATCGTCGCGGGCATGGGCGGTCCAGCCAGTCATGGGACGGCAACGATCTCGACACGTACGCCGACGACCTCTCGCAGCTGATGGAGACGTTGGACCTCCGCGACGTCGTCCTCGTCGGTCACTCCACCGGGGGTGGGGAGGTCACCCGGTACCTCGGCCGGCACGGGACGTCGCGGGTCGCGAAGGTTCTGCTCGTCGGTGCGATCCCGCCGCTGATGCTCAAGACGCAGGCCAACCCGGACGGGCTGCCGATCGAGGCATTCGACGCGCTCCGCGACGGTCTGTCGAAGGACCGGTCCGAGTTCTACCGGGAGCTCAGCGCACCGTTCTACGGCGCGAACCGGCCGAGCTCCACCGTGTCGCAGGGTCTGCGGGATCAATTCTGGCTGCAGTCGATGCAGGTCGGGATCAGGGCCGCGTACGACTGCGTCAAGGCCTTCTCGGAGACCGACCTGACGATGGATCTCCAGGCCATCGACGTGCCGACACTGATCATTCATGGCGACGACGACCAGATCGTCCCGATCGGCGCCTCCGCGATGAAGTCCTCGAAGATCGTCAAGGGTGCGCAGCTGAAGGTCTATCCCGGCGCTCCGCACGGGCTGACGAGCACTCTCAAGAACCAGTTCAACGCCGACCTGCTCGTGTTCCTGAAGTCGTAGGAGGCTCGCCGCACGGTCCCTTGTGGAGCCCGGCCGAGCGCCGCCATGATCATCTTAACGGCGGTAGGGCCGGAAGGTCTCGCGAAGGTCGGCCACCACCAGGTCCGGCTCCTCCATCGCGGCGAAGTGCCGCCGCGCTCGTAATGGGTCCAGCGCACGATGTTGTGGTTGGTGTCGGCGAGTCGCCGCACCGGCGTACCGATGTCGTGTGGCAGCACCGCGACGGCGGTCGGCACCTCGAGCGGAGGCTCCGGCGCTCCCCAGGACTCCGCGACCTCCCGGTAGTACCGGGCGGAGGAGCCGGCCGTGCGGTTCAACCAATAGATCATCACATTGGTCAGCATGGCGTCGCGATCGACCGCGTCCTCGGGGACATCCTCCGAGTCGGTCCAGTCCTTGAACCGTTCGACGATCCAGGCCAGCTGCCCGACCGGAGAGTCAGTCAGCGCGTACGCCAGGGTCTGTGGCCGGGTCGCCTGCAGCATTCCGTACGCGCCGAGCTCCCACTGGTACCGTGCGGTCTTTTCCGCGGCCCGCTTCTCGGCCGGGTCGGACATGTCGGCGGTCTCGGCGTTCACCGTTGCCGAAGGGATCATTGTCAGATGCACCCCGACCACACGGTCGGCGTCGACGAGGCCGAGCTTGCGGGTGATCTGTGCGCCCACGTCCTCGCCGTGCGCGGCATACCGGCCGTAGCCGAGCCGGTGCATCAACTCGGCCCACGCCGGCGCGCACCGGGCGGCCGACCAGCCGGAGGCGGGCCCGGACAGGCCGAACCCGGGCAGGGTGGGCACGACCACGTCGAACGCGTCGGCCGCCTCACCGCCGTGTGTGATCGGATCGGTCAGCGGGCCGATGACCTCGAGGAACTCCACAATGGAGCCCGGCCAGCCGTGACTGAGCACCAGCGGCAGCGCGCTGGGCTCGGTGGACCGGACGTGCAGGAAGTGCAGGTCGTGGCCATCGATCTCGGTGCGGAACTGCGGGAGCGCGTTCAGCCGCGCCTCCTCGGCGTGCCAGTCGTACCCGTCGCGCCAGTACGCGGTCAGCCGCCGGGTGTAGTCCAGTGGGATGCCGTAGCTCCAGCCCTTGCCGGGCGCCTCGTCCGGCCACCGGACGGCATTCAGCCGGCGGGCGAGATCGTCGAGCTGATCCTGCGGGGTGGAGATGCGGAAGGGTCGGATTTCGTTATCGGTCATGCGGCCACGCTACGACCGATAGCGGTCAGTTCCTGTCCGCCTCTTCGGGCAGGATGGGCGTGTGGCCTCGAAACCGCCGCGCCTGTTGCGCCTGCTGACGCTGCTGCAGGCCCGTTCCGAGTGGTCCGCCGCCGATCTCGCCCAGCGGCTCGGCGTCAGCACTCGCACGGTCCGCCGTGACGTCGGCAAGCTGCGCGAGCTGGATTACCCGGTGCATGCCGGCATCGGGCCTGGCGCTCGGTACCGGCTCGGACCCGGCGCCGCGCTTCCGCCGCTCATGCTGGACGATGAGGAGGCGATCGCTGTGGTGGTCGCGCTGCGCACCGCGGCCGGCGGTCTGGCCGACATCGGGGAGACCGCCCTTCGCGCGCTGATCAAGGTGCAACAGGTGCTGCCCTCCCGGCTGCGGCACCGAACCGCGGCATTGCAGATCGACACCATCCCGGTGACCGGTGCCGTACCGGTGGTCGACGCGGAGCTGCTCGTCGCCGTCGCGGCCGCCTGCCGCGACCACCAGCAACTCCGGTTCGACTACCGGACCCGCGACGGCGACGAGTCGCTGAGGCACACCGAGCCGCACCGCCTCGTCGTCTGGGGCCGCCGCTGGTACCTGGTGGCGTGGGACATTGACCGCGCCGAGTGGCGCAGCTTCCGGGTCGACCGGCTGCGCCCGCGCACCCCGGTCGGTCCCCGCTTCGCGCCTCGCCCGGTGCCGGGCGGTGACGCCGCGGCCTTCGTCTCCCGCGCGGTCGCGGACGTCTGGCCAGTGCAGACCCGCGTCCGGCTGCACGCGTCGGCCGACACCATCCGGCCCCGACTGTGGCCGGTGCACGGCCGGCTCGAGCCGGTCGACGACCGCAGCTGCCTCCTGTACCTCGGCGCGGACAGCCCGCGCATGATCGCCTACCTGCTCACGCACCTCGATGTCGACTTCACCATCGAATCCCCGCCGGGCTTCGGCGACGACCTGCGCGCCGTCGCCGACCGGTTCGCGCGCGCGGCTGCCACGTCGTAGGAGAAGTCGTAGGAGAAGGTGAACCGACGCGTTCGGCGTTGGCTCATGGCGGTCCTGACCGCCGCCGCAGCCGCGGTGTTGGTCTGGCTGCCTACCGCGGCCCAGGCCGGCATCACCGCAACCGGCGTCAACTAGCACCGAGAAGCGGGCGTCGCCGTTCGGGCGACGCCCGCCGCCACATCGTGGGCCTTTGGTCCGGCACTAACCGTGGCCGGTGTGGTGGTGGATGTGGCCCGCGCGCTGCCCCGGTTCGACCACAACGAACTGCCCCATCATGCCGAGGTCCTCGTGGAAGAGCAGGTGGCAATGGAACATGTATGGCATCGCCGGGTCCGCGTAGGTGGGAACCGCGTGATGATCCGGATGGTCTGTCCGCCGGCGAGGAACACCGTGTCCTTCCACCCGCGTAGTTCCGGCGGCGGCGCGTGACCGTCGACGCTGAGCACCTGGAATTGCACGCCATGCACGTGGAAGTTGTGCGGGGTCCCGCCCTCGCCGATGATCTTCCAGAGCTCGGTTGAGCCTGCCTCGACGGTGGCATCGACCCGGTCCACGTCCATCGACCGTCCGTTGATGAGCGGTGCGTTCAGCCGGAACGTGCGGGTCCTCGTGGCCGACGCCGGCTGGATCGGTTCGATTGTCGCCAGCGTGCTGGGGATCGCCCGTGACGCGGCGAGGTCGGCGGCAGCGCGCAGCTGCAGCACGTCGAATGAGTCCCGGCCACCGTTCATCCGGCCGCCCATGAAGCCGGCGCCAAGCCTCGGTGGGAAACTGCGCAGAGCGACACGCTCCCCGGGACGCAGCTCGACGACGATCTCTGCCCGCTCCGCGGGCGACAGCCGGATCCGCTTGGTGTGATACGGCGCCGGCAGCAGGCCGCCGTCGGTCCCGACGAGTGTGAAGGCACGGTCGTCGGCGAGGCCGAAGTCGTACGTGCGGGCCGTAGACGCGTTCAGCAGCCGGAGCCGGACCCGCTGGGTGGTGACGTCGAAATACGGCCCGACGGTGCCGTTGACCAGCAAGGTGTCGCCCAGGATGCCGATGCCGCTCTGGCCGCGCTCCCAGCTGAACTGGCCGTCACTCCTGAAGTTGCGGTCCTGCACGATCACCGGAAGGTCGTCAATGCCGTAGGTCCGCGGCAACGCCTTGGTCGACGCAGAATCGTCGTCGAGTATGAACATGCCGGCCAGCCCGCGGTAGACGTGCGTTTCGGTCTGGCCGTGCGGGTGCGGGTGGTACCAGAGCGTGGCGGCGGGCTGGTCGATCGTCCAAGTGGGGGACCACGTCGCGTGCGGCCCGATCGTCTGGTGTGGGCCGCCGTCCATTCGGGCTGGTAGGTGCATCCCGTGCCAGTGCACGGTCGTCGGCTCGTCCAAAGCGTTGGTGACATGGACGACGACCCGCTCGCCGCGGGTGGCACGCAGCGTCGGCCCAAGGTAGTCGCCGTCGTATCCCCAGGTATGCGTGGGACCGCCCTGCCCGAAGTCACGCTCGCCGGCCTGGGCGCGCAGGTCGAAGAACCGCCGACCCTCACCGTCCACGTGGGACGGCGCCAGCGGCGGAATCCACAGTGGACGTGAGAAGTCGACCTTCCCGACCGTATTGACGGTTCCGGAGCATCCGGAGATCGCGAGCAGGCTGCCGGCCAGCAGAGACAACGCGAGCGGAGCCGCGAGGAGGTGGTGGCGCCTCATGGCAACCTCCCCTGCTTCGCGAGCAGGCGCAGCTGGTCCACGGTCGCCGATAGGTAAGCCGTGACGGCGTCAACGGGAACGCTCAGCTCGTGCGCGATCTCGTCGCGGGTGAGCCCGCGCGCGAGCCCGCGCAGCACGCGCCGCTGTACCGGACTGAGCCCGTGCGTCGCGGCGCCGGTCTCCGCCGCGAGTGGTGTACCGAAGGTGGCCAGCAAGAAACCGGCCAGGCGGGGCGGGACCACCACGTCGCCAGCGTGCACGGCGAGGATGGCCCGGGTGAGCCCGGTTGCGGGTGCCGCCTTCCTGACATGCCCGCGCGCGCCGGCCCGCATGGCGTCCATGACCTCGTACGCGGTCTCGGTGACCGACATGGCAAGGAACTGGACATTCGGATCTAGCGCGTGGACAGTTCCGATGAGCGCCGCGCCGCCATGGACAAATACGTCCAGCAGAACGACGTCCGGCCGCGCTCGGAGGATCTCGTCGGCCGCGGCGTCTGCCGTACCGGCCTCTCCCACGAGGTCGAACGCGCGGCTGAGCTCGGTCCGAAGGCTGGCCCGGTACGCGTGGTGGTGGTCCACCAGAAACAGCCGGACGGAGAGAACGGGAGCGGTCACGGCGCGCCCTCCAGAGGAGTCGGGGTTGGACATTCGCAAGACGCTAGAAAGCCGCGGCATCCAGCCGAAACGCCCCGCGGGGTGACCGTTGGGTCCCCTGTGGTGGTAGCCGGTCTGTCCCCGCGGCAGGACGCAGGGATCACCCTGCGGCGCGTGTTGACCGGCCAGAGATCCCGCTTAACGTCGTTGGCCGACGTGGGCCTGGTGCCGGACAGCCGGTGGTGCGCCAGGCACAGCTACCGAGGGAGAGACCGTGAAGACATTTGGGCTTGCTGTCCTGGCATGCTCGCCGGGCTGGTCATCGGCCTGATCCTGACCGAGGTCATGGTCGCCGTGACCGTGCCGAAGCCCAGCGAAGTAGCCGACTCACCATCGATGGCAGTTCTGCTCGGACTCGCGCCGCCAGCGCTCGCCGTGGCGGGTGCCGTGGCGACCCCGCTCATCGCCCGCCGAATGCGGGTCCGGGAGTACTCGCAGGCGAACCCATCGGGGCGCGACTGACAGCGGTCGCCACCCTGTGGCCGAGGCGCCGAACGTCGTTCTGACCGGACTGCCCACGAGCCCGGCTCTTCCGCCAGTGGACGGGCCGGGCTCGTGGGCTGAAGTCAGTTGTTGTGCTCGAGGGCGACGCGGGGCAGCCGTCGGACCAGGCCGGCCGGCAGCCACCATGCGCGGCCGCCGAGCAGCTGCATCACGGCGGGTAGGAGAAGGCACCGGATGACCGCGGCATCGACGAGCACGGCGATCGCGAGACCCAGCCCGAACTGTTGCAGCACCCGACCGGGGTCGAGCGCGGCCTGCGAGTCCGTGCCGGGCAGCGAGAAGTCATTGTGGTACGCCGCACCGACCGCCCGGCCGGCGACCGTTACCCCGACCAGATCGCGACCCAGGCGGCCACCGCCCACCAGCGGCGGTGGTGGGCCAAGCCGGCCAATCGCTCGAACGCGGTGGTGCGCGGTTGGACGATGGTCTGCACGGTATCCGCCATGGCGGCGCGCCTCCTCCAGGTGCTGGTCATGCGAATCCGCGCCGACGTTAGGAGCGCCCGCCGCTCGGCCGGGACGCGCTGCGGGATGATCACGGCGTACCCCTGAGGGGGTACGCCGTGTACCACCGCCGGGCGTGTCGGCGGTCGGACACGGCGGTCTACGATCAAGGCCATGACCAGACGGAACCTGACGGTTGACGTCGTGGTTGCCCTCTTGGCGTACGGCCTGACCCTCGCGATGCTCCGCGGTGGAGGTTTCGGCGATACCACCGCCGGCGCCCGGGCGCTGGACCTGGTCGGCGTGTTACTCGCGGCGGGCTCCGCGCTTCCGCTGGCGGCGCGGCGACTGTTCCCGCTGTCGGCGTACGCGGTCGCCTGCGTGTCCAGCCTTGCGCTCTACGTCCTGCACTATCCGCTCGATGTGCCGTTCGGTCCCACGATCGCGGTCTACTCCGTCGCATATGCCTATGGCGGCGACCCCAGGCCAGCCCGGCGCCTTGTCGCGCTCGTGGCGGCCAACCTGTTCGTCCCCGCCACCGGCGCGGCATACGTCGTCAGTGGCGAGGCGCTAGGGAAGCTCCTGCCGGAGATGCTGTTCTGGATCGTGCTGTTCGTCGGGATATGGCTCGCCGGGGATCGGGCCCGCCTACGCCGGGAACAGCTGGGGGAGCTGGAGCAGCGGGCGACGCGGACTCAACGTGAGGCCGACCGCGAGCGGCGGCTGGCCGCCGCGGAGGAACGCACCCGCATCGCCCGCGAATTGCACGACTCGGCGGGCCACGCGATCAACGTGATCCTCGTTCAGGCTGGCGCTGCGCGGCTGCTGCAGCAGCGCGACCCCGAGCGGTCCCGGCGCGCGATCACCACCATCGAGGGGGTGGCCCGGGAGACCATCGGCGAGATCGACCGCCTGGTGCGTGCGCTCAGGGAGGACGACGGCGCGTCCCCACCGATCCCCACCGATCCGGCCGCGCTGGAGGAGCTCGTCGATCGGCACCGCGCCGGCGGGCTGACGATCGACTTGCGCGTCGACGGCCGACGCCGGCCGCTGCCGGCCAGCGTGTCCTGGGCCGCGTACCGCATCCTGCAGGAGGCCCTCACCAACGTCGCGCGCCACGGTGACGGCCACGCGAGCGTGGCCGTCGGCTATCAGCCGAACGCCGTAGAGATCACGGTGACGAACCCGACAGCGGCCAGCAGATACACGCCCGGCGGCACGCACGGCATCGTCGGCATGCGGGAACGGGCGGCGTTGCTCGGCGGAAGGCTGGAGGCCGAGGCGCACGCCGGGCTTTTCCGTCTGTACGCGTGGCTGCCGGACGACCACCGCGCCGAGGAGACATCCGCGGACGTCGCGAATGGGGCCGCCGTGTGAGGCCACCGGTCCGCGTGCTCATCGCCGACGACGACGACCTCATGCGGGCCGGGCTTCGCGCGGTGCTCGCGAGCGATGACGGGATCGCGGTCGCCGGGGAGGCCGCCGACGGGCACGAGGCGGTCCGGCAGGTCCGCGCGACGCGACCCGACGTCGTGCTCATGGACGTTCGGATGCCGGACCTCGACGGGATCGCCGCCACCCGGCAGATCGTTGAGGCCGTTCCCACTGCGCGAATCCTGATGCTGACGACGTTTGAGGACGACGACTACGTCTTCGGAGCGCTCAGCGCCGGTGCATCCGGTTTCCTGCTCAAACGCACCCAACCCGAACAGCTCATCGCCGCGATCCACGTCATCGCCGCCGGCGAGTCGCTGTTGTCCCCCTCGGTCACGCGCACGGTGATCGACCGGATGGCCCGGCAGCCGCAGACCGACCCGGGCGCCCGCCGCCGGCTACGCGAGCTGACCCCGCGCGAGCGCGAGATCCTGCAGCACGTCGCGCGTGGGCTGTCCAATCAGGAGATCGCCGAGACGGTCTTCGTAGAAGAGTCCACGGTCAAGACCCACATGAAGCGGATCCTCGCCAAGCTCGGCCTCCGCGACCGGGTCCAAGCCGTCATCCTCGGCTACGAAACCGGTCTCGTACGCCCGGGGGAGTCGGCGGCCGGCCGACGGGCGGGCGCCGCGCCCGATTCGGTCCACAGGGCACACCGCGCCTGACCGCACGCCCCGCCGCCTTTCCCGCCCTGGGACTCGACGGGCCGTGCCATCCGGTGCGACGTTGGACCCGGAGCGGGCAGCCAGTGGCAGGGAGGGGTCGGCGATGGACGTTCGGCTGGTGACTTCGCAGGGAGTCGAACAGCACCGGGTCGAGGACCTGAAGAGCCTGCTCGACCGGGACGACGGCCTGGTGTGGGTCGACATCCCGGTGTGCGACGAGGCGGCCGCGCGCGTGCTGTCCGACGTGTTCGGCTTCCATCCGCTGGCGGTACGCGACTGCGTGGAGCGCAACCGGGTCCCAAAGGTGCACGTGTACGGCGACCATGTCCTGGTCGTCCTGCACGCCCCGGAGCTGGGTGGAGCGGGTCACGTGCACTTCGTCGAGCTGGACCAGTTCATCGGGCGGCGATACCTCGTCACCGTCCACGGGCCTATCAACCCCGCGCTCAGTCAGCAGGCGGCGATGCGCGAGTCCGATGCCGTCCTGCGACGGTTGCAGGTTGGGCGACTGCGCCCGGAGACCGCCTTCGAGCTGTCCTATGCGATCGTCTCCGCGCTCGCGCGTCGGCAGGAGGAGTTCGTTGAGCTTCAGACCCGCCAGGTCTGGCAGCTGGAACAGCGGGTCACCAGTGGGCACCTCGGCGACCCCGAGCAGTTCCTCGAGGAGATGTTCCAGGCGCGCCATGGGTTGATCGCCGTGCGGACGATGGGCGCGCTGAGCCGCGAGATCTACGGCCGCCTGGCGGCGATGCGCCGTCCGGTGACGGCGGAGGCGAAGCACCTGCTCGACGACCTGGTGGACCAGTTCGACCGCGTGTACGCCGTGGCGGATGGGCAGAAGGAGTACCTGCAAGGCGTGATCGAGTTCTACCGCACGCGCAGCGACACCAAGATGACCATCGCGGCCGAACGCCTGGCCGTCATCGCGGTCATCACGCTCCCGGTGACGGCGTTGTCGTCGGTGTACGGTATGAACATCATCGTCAACAACCGCACCGACTTCCCTCATCTGGCGGTCGTGCTGACCATCATGGCGATCATGTCCGCCACGTTGCTGACCTGGGCGAAGCGACAGGGCTGGTGGTAGAGGTCCGACCGGCTGAACCAGCGCGGTCAGCGGTGCGTATCAAGTTGTCGAGAGGTGGTGCAGATGCCGAGCCAGATCATGACCACACGGCGGTGGCTCTGGGTGATCGTGGCGCTCGTGGCGATCGCGGCGATCGTCGTTGCGGTGTTCGCTTTGAACGGTGGCGGAGGCGGCAGCGGCGGCGGACCCGCAGGCTACTAGTCCGCGGAGCCGGGCCGACGGTTGGGCGCATCGGAGAATGCGACCACCGGCCCAATCACGGGATGTGTGTGCGACAAATACGCTTCGCTTCCTAGGGATGCGCGTCGCCCAAAAGACTGAGCGCGCATCCCCCGATCGTCGCGTACGGCTCGGTCTAACGTCGTGCCCCGGGCCCAGTGTTACCACGCTGGGCGGTCGCCGCAGAATTGTTCAGCTCTGCCCCATCGGTGTCCCGGCCACTCATCATCCAGCGGTCGCCAATAATCCCCGAACATTTGATCGGCAACGTCAATTCTCAATGAAATCCGTGGATGAATCGCTTGGCCGCAAAATGGTCGGGCCAGCATTTCTCCCGCGCGAGCGGCGGGAGCGAACATGAATCAGGCCGGACCAGCCTAGAGGCGGCGAAGCACGGGTTTCGGCCGGTCGCGCGCGGTCGGGGGACCATTACGATCCGGAGTAAGCATCACATACAGCCTATATACAACTTAGGTGTCTAATCGCTAATTGCGGGCAAACGCCGCCCCATTGCAGCGCTATTTGCACTGCCTGTCCGGTACCCCTTCCATTCGAAGCTGCAATATGCTTAATCTCTGTCTGTCCCCCCGAGGTCGCGCCGGACGACGAACCGCGTGCGCTTTCCAGAGCCGTGGAGCTGGCATGAGCGGTGCTTTGGTCAATGGCACCGATCGCTGGTTCGCCACATTGCCCGCGCGCTCGGAGGCGGTTGCCGTGCTCCTGTGTCTGCCGTACGCGGGCGCCGGGGCGAGCGCCTACCACGGCTGGCGGCGGGCGTACCCGACGGAGATCGAACTCCAGCCGCTGCAGCTGCCGGGACGCGAGAACCGGATCTCGGAGCCGCACCGGATCGACCCGGACGAGGTGGCCGAGGCGGCGGCCGGGCGGATCGACGGGCGGTACGCGATCTACGGGCACAGCATGGGCGCGAGGCTCGGCTTCGAGGTGATCCGCTCCCTGCGCCGGCTCGGCGCTCCGCTGCCGGTGCGGTTCTATGTCGGCGCCTGCCGACCGCCCGACGAAACCGAACCACTGGTGCGGCTCGCCCGGCTGCCGGAGGTCGAGTTCGTCCGGCGGCTGCGCGAGCTGGGCGGGTCGCTCGCCGAGGCGCTGGAGGTCCCCGAGCTGCGCGACCTCGTGCTGCCGACGCTGCGCGCCGACTTCGCGTGGATCGATTCCTATCGGTACCGCGCCGAACCGCCCCTGCCGATGCCCATCGTCGGCTTCGCCGGTGGCGCCGACGCGGCTGCACCACCGGACACCATGGCCGGCTGGCGCCGGCATACCGTCGCGGGCTTCCGGCTGCGGGTACTACCGGGTGATCACTTCTTTGTGCACAGCCGGGCGGCGGAGGTCGCGGCGACGATCAGCGAGGATCTCCTTCGCGGGGATGCGTCGTGACCGGGGAAGAGCACCTCGTTCCGCTGTCGGATACCGGCTGGAGTCTGTGGCGCGACGCCGTGCTCCGAACGACGGGCTTCCCGGCCGACGGCCTCGACCGGCTCGCCGCCCCGGGCGCCGCGGAGGCGGCGGACGCGCACCTCGCCGGTCGCCTGGGGGCCGACGCCTTCGCCGACGCGTACGCGGCCGCGGTCGGAGCGACGGGTGCCGAGGTCTTCGCGATCGCGCACGATCCGCTGTTCCGGGAGGCGGTCACCTGGCAGAACCGCACCGCGCTGCACGCCATCGACGCGATCCGGCGGCAGGGCACCGACGCGCCCCGCAACTCGCAGCGCCGCACGCGCGAGGAGATGGTCGGCCGGTACTGGCAGCGCTACTGCGCCAAGAACGAAACGATCGGGTTCTTCGGCCCGGTGTGTTGGGTACGGCTGGACGCCCGGGCCGCCACCAGCGTCCGACCCGGTCCGGCGCTGGTACGCGGCCGACGCGTCTACTTCGAACACTGGGCCCTGGCCGCGTACGCCGAGTCCGTGGCCGCCGACCCGCTGGCCCGGCGGTGGCTCGCCCCGTCGCTCCCGCCGCACCTGTTCATCGACGGCCGCCGCGTACTGCGGCCGGTACAGCCCGCCGTTGTGTTGTCCGCGGCCGAGGCCGCCCTGGTGGCCCGCTGCGACGGACGACGGCCGGCGATCGACATCGCGCAGGAGGTCGCCGCCGACCCCGATTCGCCGCTGCGGAATCCCGACGACGGTCTGCTCCTGCTAGCGCGGCTCGCCGACCGAGGACTCATCCGATGGGACCTGAACATCCCCGTCCGGATCGACGCCGAGGACGTGCTCGCGCGGCGGCTGGCGGCGATCGGCGATCCGGCCGCACGCGGGCGGGCGTTGACCGGCCTCCACCGGTTGCAGGCGGCCCGCGACGCGGTGGCGAGGGGCGCCGGCGACCCGGACGCGCTGCTCGCGGCGTACGGCCGACTGGACGACGAGTTCACGGCGCTCACCGGCCAGACCTCGCAACGGAGGGCCGGCCAGATGTACGCCGGGCGCATGCTGTGCGTCGAGGAGTGCACGCGGGACCTCGACGTCGTCATCGGCGAGCCGGTGCTCGCGGCGATGGCACCACCGCTCGCGATCCTGCTGCGGGTGGCCCGCTGGCTGTCGTGCGCCGCCGCCGACGCGTACCTGGTGGCGTTTCGCGGCCTCTACGCGGAGCTCACCGCGGAGCTGGGCGTCCGCGACGTGCCGCTCGGGCAGCTGTGGTTCCTCGCGCAGGGCCTCTTCTTCGACGCGTCCGGCGACCGCCCGATCGACGGCGTCGCGGAGGAGTTCGGCCGCCGCTGGGAGAAGCTGTTCGGTCTGGACCGGCACGGCCCCGACGTCCGGTCCGTCGTGCTCGATAGCGCCGACCTGGCCGACGCCGCGGTGAACGTGTTCCCCGCGTCGGCACCGGGCTGGGCCGCGGCCCGGGTGCACGGACCCGACGTACACATCTGCGCGGAGAGCGCCGAGGCGGTCGCGCGGGGCGAGTTCAGCCTCGTCCTGGGGGAGCTGCACACCGCGTGGGCGACCCTTCAGGCCGGCGCGCTGCTGTCGGGCGCGCTGCTGTCCGGCACGCCCGAGCCGGAGCGGCTGCGCGCCGCACTGCTCGAGGACGTCGGACCCGGCCGCCTCCTGCCCCTGCTGCCAACCAGCTGGCCCCGGTACAGCGCCAGGCTGGCCGGCGGTCTGGACAACTCGACCGACTGGCAGCTGGGTTTCGCCCCCGCGCCGGGGGCCGACCCCGGCCGGCTGCTGCCGTTGACGACCCTGACGGTGTCCGACGTGGACGGTGAGCTGGTGGTCCGGTCCGAGAACGACCGGAGGTGGCCGCTTATCGAGTTCTTCGCGGAACTGATCGCCATCCACACCCAGGGCGCGTTCAAGTTCCTGTCCGCGGCCGCCCACTCGCCACGGATCAGCATCGACCGGATGGTGGTCGCGCGGGAAACCTGGCGGACGACGGTGGGTGCGACCGGGCTGGCGGACGTGGCGGGCGAACGCGAACAGTACCTCGCCGTGAGGCGGTGGCGAGCGGGCTTCGGCCTGCCCGAGCGGGTGTTCGTGGCGCTCAGTACCGAGACCAAACCCTCCTATGTGGACCTTACCAGTCCGGTCTACGTCGGCTCGTTCGTCCGGACGGTACGCGCGGCGCGGCGCGCCGCTGGCGACGGCGCGGAGCTGACGGTCACCGAGATGCTGCCCACCCCCGCGGAGGCCTGGATTCCCGACGCGGCCGGCCGGCGGTACTTCTCCGAGCTGCGGGTCCATGCCGTCGACCCGGAGCCCGCCCGGCGGGGAGGGGGCTCATGACGTTGCTCGGTGACCTCGTCGCCGCCCAGGCCGCCGCCCGGCCGGGTGCGATCGCAGTCCGGCAATGGGACGAGACCCTGACATACGGCGAGCTGGTCGACGCGGCCGCCAGGTTGGCGAACGTTCTGCGCCGCCACGGTGTGAGCCCCGAGACTCGCGTGGGGGTGTGTGCCCGACGCCGCCCGCAGGTCCTGGTGGGCCTGCTGGGCGTGCTCTTCGCCGGCGGCGCGTACGTGCCGCTCGATCCGGACCATCCGCCGACCCGCCGCGACCTGGTCCTCGCCGACGCGGGGATCACGGTGGTCGTCGTCGACGACGCGGGCGCGGCCGCCCTCGCCGGCAGTGGCCTGCGCCTCGTGCCCGCGTGCGGCGCGGGTGGGCAGCCGACCCTGTTCGTGCGCCCGGCCGCGCCCGACAACGCCGCCTATGTCCTCTACACGTCCGGATCGACCGGCCGTCCAAAGGGCGTCACCGTCTCGCACCGCAACGCGGTCGCGTTCGCCACGTCCACCGCGCGCGCCTTCGAGCTGGATGAGAACTGCCGCAGCATCGGCTTCGCCGCCCTCGGGTTCGATGTGTCCATTCTGGACATCTTCGCCCCGCTCAGCCGCGGCGGATCCGTGGCGTTCATCCCCGAGACCGACCGGGTCGATCCGGTTCGGTTACAGCGGTTCCTGGAAGCCCACGAGGTTACCTGGGGTTGCCTTCCGCCCGCACTGCTGCCGCTGCTCGAACCCGACCGCCTGCCCGACCTGAGGCACGCCATCACCGCGGGTGAGCCGCCCGGCCCCGAACAGGTCGCCCGCTGGTCGGCCCCGCCTCGCCGCCGGTTCTTCAACTGGTACGGCCCGACCGAGACCACCGTCTGCGTGGTCGGCACCGAGCTGACCGGCGGGTGGGACCGGCCACTGCCGATCGGGCATCCACTCGCCGGCTGCCGGGCGTACGTGCTGGACGAGTCGCTCCGGCCGTGCCCACCGGGCGTGCCGGGCGAACTGCACATCGGCGGTTCACAGGTCGCCCGCGGCTACCTGGGTCGCCCCGCGCTGACGGCGGATCGGTTCGTGCCGGACCCGTTCGGCGACGTCCCCGGCGCCCGGCTCTACCGGACCGGCGACCGGGTGACCTGGAACCCGGAACACGGGCTCGAGTTCCTCGGTCGGCTGGACCGGCAGGTGAAGATCGCCGGGCAGCGGGTCGAGCTCGGCGAGGTGGAGTCGGTGCTTCGACTGCACGTCGACGTCCTCCAGGCGGTCGCCGACACCCGCCCGGGCCCGGCCGGACAGCCCGAGCTCGTCGCGTACCTCACACCCGCCACCGCCCCGGACCTGTCCGCCGTGCGCGCGCACTGCGCCGACCGGCTGCCGGCGTATATGATTCCCACCCGAGTCGTACGCCTGGGTGCGTTGCCGCTCAACTCCTCGGGGAAGGTGGACCTCGCCGCGTTGCGGGCGACTGCTCCGCCGCGGGTGAGTGCCGCACCCCGAGGCAACGGGGCGACCCGGCGGTCTGCGGACCCACCCACCCGGCCACCCGCGACGCCAATTCACGCGGCGGTTCTCGAAGCGTGGCGCGGCGCCTTCGGCACGGCGGACGCGGGCCCCGACGACGACTTCTTCTTCTGTGGCGGGCACTCGCTGCTGGCGATGCGCCTGGTGGCCGCCCTGCGCGGTCGGCTGCGCCGCGCGGTGACGGTGGAGGATGTGCTCGCCGGACGGACGCCCGCGGGCATCGCGGCCCGGGTGGAGCGGCTCGACGAACACGGCGACGTCCCGGTGCGCACCGGGCAGCCGCCGGCGCTCTCCCCGGCGCAGCGCCGAGTCTGGTTCGTCGACCGCCTCGCCGCGACCACGCCGGCGTACAACATCGCGTTCGCGGAGCGGCTGCGCGGGCCGCTCGACGTGCCGGCGCTGGCGGCCGCGCTCCGCGCGGTGGCGGACCGCCATGATGTGTTGCGCTGGCGGCTGCCGGCCACCGGCGGCCAGCCGCGCGCGGTGGTGGACCCGCCGGCGCCCGTGCCCCTGCCGGTGGAGGAGCTGCGCGTGCCGGACCCGGAACGGCTGCTGCGGGAGCGGTTGGCCTCCGAGGCCAGCGAGCGGTTCGATCTCGCCGAGGGTCCACTGTGGCGGGTTCGGCTGTTCCGGCTGGCGGAGCGTGAGCACGTCCTCGCGGTCACCGTGCACCACACGGTGTTCGACGGCTGGTCTCAGGAGCTGTTCCAGCGCGACCTGAGCCGGGCGTACGCGGCGGCGCAGGCCGGGCGGACACCGGACCTCGGCGCGCCGCCGGCGACCTACGCCGATTACGTCGGCTGGCTGTCGGAGCGACACCGGCGGCACGGCACGGACGTCCGTTGGTGGGTCGACCACCTGACCGGCGCGCCGACGGTGCTCGACCTGCCGCGCGACTCGGCCCGCCCGCCGATGCAGACATTCCACGGGTCGCGGGCCAGCGCCACGGTTTCCGCCGAACCCGCCGCCGAGGTCCGCAGGCTGGCGGCCGCTCGGGGTACGACGCCCTACGCCGTCCTGCTCGCCGCGTTCGCCCAGCTCCTGCGCAGACAGACCGGGCAGCACGACCTCGTCGTCGGTGCGCCGGTCGCGGATCGTCGGCACCCCGCGTTCGACGACATGATCGGGTTCTGCGTGGACACCGTGCCGCTGCGGCTGAGGGTCCGCGACGATCTCAGCTTCGCCGCACACGTCGACGCGTGCCGGGATGAGTTGGTGGCCACCCTCGCGCGGGCCGACACGCCGCTGGACCGGATCGTTGCCGCCCTCGCGGTGCACCGGGACCTGTCGCGCAACCCGCTGATCCAGGTGCTGTTCAACATGTACAACTTCGCGGAGGCGGGCCTCGCGCTCCCCGGCGTGACCGCGGAGGCACTCGAGGCGGGACTGCCCGGCTCCCTCTTCGACCTCACCCTGTACGTGTCGGAGCGCGGCGATGGGTACGCGCTGCAGGCCGTCTACAACGCCGACCTCTACCGGCCGGAGCGGGTCGAGGCGCTGCTCGCCAGCTACGTCCACCTGCTGGGCGACCTCGTCGCCCGCCCGGACCGCCGCCCGGTCGTGGCCGCGACACTCCGTTCGGCATCGCCGACCGCGCTGCCCGATCCGGCCGCCCCGCTGCCGAGCTGGCACGGATCCGGCGTGGTCGAGCGGATCCAGCACGTCGCGCGGCGGCGTCCGGACGCGCCCGCCGTTGCCGGCGCCGGCGGGCGACTCACGTACCGGCAGCTCGAAGACGCGCGGCGGGCCACCACCGCCGCGATCCGCGCGGCGGGGATCGGCTCCGGGGACACGGTGGCCGTGCTCGCCACCCGCGACGTCCGGCTGCCGGTGCTCCTGCTCGGAGTGCTCGCGAGCGGCGCCCGGTGGGCCATCCTCGATCCGGAGCTGCCACCGGCCCGGCTGGCGGCGCAGGCGCGCGCCGCGGGCTGCCGGGCGGCGCTCGTCGGCCCGGGCGCCGAGCATGCGCTGGCGGCGCTGCCGGGGCTGCGACTCTGTTCCCCGAACGGCGGCGGCGGACTCGACGAGCTGGCACCGCCGGACGCCCGAGGCTATGCGGCGTTCACGTCGGGGAGCACCGGCGACGCCCGCGCGGTGTTCACGGCCGAGCGGCCGCTGGCGCACTTCCTCGACTGGTATGTCCGCACGTTCGCCCTGCGCGACGACGATCAGTTTGCGGCGCTCGCCGGGCTCGCCCACGACCCGCTGCTCCGCGACGTCTTCGCACCGCTCGTGGTGGGGGCCCGCCTCCACGTCCCGGCGGCGGAGTCTCTTCGCGACCCGGCCCGGCTGGCCGGTTGGCTGGACTCGGAGGGCGTCACGGTGCTGCACCTGACGCCGCAGCTCGCCCGGCTCCTCTGTGGCACGCGGGGGACAGTGCTGCCGAGCGTCAGGCTCGTCGCGCTGGCCGGCGACCAGCTCCGATGGTCCGATGTGGACACCCTGCGCCAGCTCGTCCCGGCCGCCCGGGTGGTCAACTTCTACGGCACCACCGAGACGCCGCAGGCACAGGCATGGCACGAGCCGGCACGGGCCGGCGTTGCCGCCGGCGCCGGAACCCGGCCGGTGCCCGTCGGCCACGGGATCGACGGCGCACAGCTCCTCGTCATCGGTCCGGGTGGCCGACCCGCGGCCATCGGCGAGCTCGGCGAGGTCACGGTCCGGAGCCACCACCTGGCAACCGGCTACGCAACCGACGGACGGCTCGACGAGGAGCTGACGCGCGCCCGATTCTCAGGCGAAGGGGACGATCGCATGTTCCGGACCGGAGACCTTGGCCGACACGAACCCGACGGGACCGTGGTGATCGCCGGACGCGCCGACGACCAGGTCAAGGTCCGGGGATTCCGGGTGGAGCTCGGCGAGGTCGAGGCCGCGCTGCTGGCGTACCCCGGTGTGCACCAGGCGGCGGTGGTCGCCGACCCGCGCGACGGCGAGCTGGTCCTGCACGGCCACGTCGCCACCGAACCGGGCGTCACCGCCGGCGCGGTGCGCGCGCACCTGCGGACGGTTCTGCCCGAGTACGCGATTCCGTCGTCCCTGAACCTGCTGCCGGCGCTGCCGCTGACCCGCAACGGCAAGGTCGACCGCGACGCGCTGCCGCGGCCGGTTCAGCGGCCGAGCAGCGGACGGGCCGACGAGCCCGCCACGCCGACCGAGCGGCTCGTCGCCGCGGCGTGGCAGCGAGTCCTCGGTCTGCCCCGGGTCGGTCGGGCGGAGAACTTCTTCGAGGTCGGTGGGCACTCGATGGCCATCGTGGCGGTGCAGGCGGAACTGGTCGCGCGGCTCGGGAGGGACGTCCCGATCGTCGACCTGTTCAGCCATCCCACCGTGGCCACGCTCGCGGCTCACCTCGACGGCTCGGTCCGGTCGCCCGGCCTCGACCGCGCCGCTGAGCGGGTAGCCGCGAGGCGAGCTCGCGCCCGGCGCCAACACACCGACCGAACCGGCGCCGGCGACGCCGACCCGAGCACGCGCGACGCCGACCGCGGCCCGGCCGCGCGGCCGGCACCCGAAGAGGCCAGCAGATAAGGGAGGCCAGCAGATGAGCGAGGATATCGACACCACGGTCGAACCGGTCGCGGTCATCGGCCTGGCCTGCCGGGTGCCCGGCGCCGGCTCCGTCGACGAGTTCTGGGAGAACCTCCTGGGCGGGGTGGAGTCGGTGCGCTTCTTCTCCCGCGATGAGCAGGTCGCCATCGGTCTACCCGAACGGGATATCGACGATCCCAGCTTCGTCGCCGCCGCTCCCGTCCTCGAGGACGTCGCGGGATTCGACGCCGCGCTGTTCGGGATGACCCGCCGCGAGGCCGAACTGCGCGATCCCCAACAACGGCTGTTCCTCGAGCTCTGCCACACGGCCCTGGAGAACGCCGGCTACGACCCCGCCCGCTATCCGGGCGACATCGGGGTCTACGGCGGCATCGGTGCCGACGAGTACCAGTGGCTGTACGTCCGGCGCAATCCGGCCGTGCTCGCCGCCACCGGGAACCTGGCTGTTTCGGTCGCCAACCACCCGGACTACCTCGCGACGCTGGCCTCCTACAAGCTCAACCTGCGGGGCCCCAGCCTGACCCTGCACACCGCGTGCTCGACGACGCTGGTCGCGTTCCACCTGGCCTGCGAGGCGCTGCGCAACGGCGAGTGCGACATGGCGCTGACCGGCGGGGCCTCGATCGAGCTGCCGCACGGGAGGGGCTACGTGCACGCCGACGGCGGAATCCTCTCCGTGGACGGGCACACCCGCACCTTCGACGCGTCGGCGAGCGGCACGGTCTGGGGCAGCGGCGGGGGTCTCGTGGTCCTCAAGCGCCTCTCGGACGCGCTCGCCGACGGCGACCACATCAGGGCCGTCGTGCTGGGCAGCGCCGTCAACAACGACGGGGCGACCAAGGTCGGCTTCTCCGCGCCGAGCCGCGACGGGCAGGCGTCGGTCATCGCGCAGGCGCTCGGCGTCGCCAACGTCGACCCCCGCACGATCGGCTACGTCGAGGCACACGGCACCGCCACCGCGCTCGGCGACCCGATCGAGGTCGCCGCGTTGACCAGCGTCTTCGCGCACGCGTCGACCGACACCGGCTGGTGCGGGCTGGGCTCGGTGAAGACGAACGTCGGCCACCTCGGCTCGGCGGCCGGCATCACCGGGCTGATCAAGGCGGTGCTGGCCGTGGAGCACGGGCTGATCCCGCCGAGCCTGCACTTCGAGCGGCCCAACCCGAAGCTGGGCCTCGAGAACAGTCCGTTCTACGTCAACGCGACTCTCAGCAAGTGGCAGCCGGACACCGGTCTGCGTCGGGCCGGCGTCAGCTCGTTCGGCATCGGCGGCACCAACGCGCACGTGGTCCTCGAGCAGGCGCCCGCACAGTCACCAGCACCAGCACTGGCGCCGTCGCTGGGCGAGTCCGCGCGCCCGATCCACCTGCTGCGGGTCTCCGCTCGGACGCCGGGCGCCCTCGACGAGTCGGCCGAGCGCCTGGCCGGACACCTCGAGCGTCATCCCCACATCGACCTCGGCGACGTCGAGCACACGCTGCGCGTCGGCCGGGCCGAGCTCGGACACCGGTGCGCGGTGGTCGCGGTCGATGCCACCGACGCGGCCGCCGCGCTGCGCGACCGGAGACGCCGCATCTCCGGCGCGGTCCCCACACGGGTGCCACGGGTGGCGTTCCTGTTCTCCGGCCAGGGCTCGCAATACCCCGGGATGGGCGACGGGCTGTACCGTGCGTACCCGGTCTTCCGCGACGCGGTCCACGAGTGCCTCGACTCCCTCGACGGCGACCTGGCCGAGGAGCTGGCGCGCCTCCTGCTAAGCGCGCCGGACGGGGACGGCGAGGCCAACTCCCGGCTCGCTCGGACCGCCCTCACGCAGCCGGCGCTGTTCATGGTGGAGTACGCGCTCGCCCGGCTCTGGCAGTCCGCCGGACTCACTCCCGCCGCGACGATCGGCCACTCCATCGGGGAGTACGTCGCCGCCACGCTCGCCGGCGTGTTCGACCCGTCCGACGCGGCCCGTCTCGTCGCCGCGCGGGGCCGGCTCATGCAGTCGATGCCGGCCGGAGCGATGCTCGCCGTTCAGCTCGACGAGGCCACACTCGCCGGCCGGCTGCCGGACGGCCTGTCGATCGCGACGGTCAACGGGCCGCGCGCCTGCGTCGTCGCCGGCCCGACGCCGGCGGTCGACGCGTTCGCCGAGGACCTGTCGGCGAGCCGGATCCCGGGCAAGCGGCTACGCACGTCACACGCCTTCCACTCACCAATGATGGAGCCGATCCTTGCGGAGTTCCGCGACGTCGTCGCTGCAGTTTCCCGGCGGGCACCGCAGGGTCCGTTCCTGTCCAATGTGACCGGAGACTGGATCACCGCCGCCGACGCGACCGACCCGTCGTACTGGGCGCGGCACCTGCGGTCCACGGTGCGGTTCGGCGCCTGCCTGGCCACCCTGCTGGCCGACGGGGACTGGCTGTTCGTCGAGTGTGGACCCGGCAAACAGCTCGCCGGGCTGGCGCGCATGCAGACCCCCCGGGACGCGGTGCCGCCCCTCGCCAGCCTGCCCGCGCCGGACGAGCGGCGCACCGCGCTCGAGGTGTTCCACGCCGCCGCGGGCCGGCTGTGGGTCAGCGGCGTGGCGCTGGAGGGCGACGTCGGAACGCGTGGCCGCCGCGTACCGCTGCCGCCCTACCCGTACGAGCGCAAGTCCTACTGGGTGGAGCCGACGGCGCCGCCGGCGTCTGCCGTCGCCGAGCCGGTCGGCCGGCGACCGCTCGATGAGTGGTTCACAGTGCCGGTCTGGCGCCAGGCGCTGCCGCGCGAACGGGCCGTGCCGGACCGTTGCCTCGTGTTCGCCGACGGCCCCGTCGCCGACTCGGTGGTCGCCGGGCTGCGGGCGGCCGGCACGCAGGTCGTTCGCGTTGTGCCCGGCCCGGCGTACGCGAGGACCGACGACGGCGAGTTCACCGTCCGGCCGGCCGAACGGAGTGACTACGACGCCCTGCTGGCCGATCTCGCCGCGCTCGGCGGCGTCCCGGCGCGGGTGGTACACGCCTGGGCGCTCGACGGGACGGCGGCCGGCGGCGACCCGGGGCTCGCGTGGCAGGCCCAGGATCGGGGGTTCTTCAGCCTGCTCTGCCTCACCCAGTCGGCCGCGGCCGCGCAGGCGGCGATCCACGTCGACGTGCTCACCACCGGCACCCAGGACGTGACCGGTGGCGACGCGACGCGGCCCGAACACGCGACGGTGGCCGGCATCGCGAAGGTCGTGCCGCTGGAGATCCCCGCGGTCACGGTGCGGCACCTCGACGTCGGTGAGGACGCGGCCGGCGTGGTCGACGAACTGTGTCGGGAGCCGGCGGACCGGGCGGTCGCCCTGCGTGGCGGGCGGCGCTGGATCCAGGACTACGAGCCGGTGACCGTGGCCGAGCCGGCCACGTCGGTGGGCCTGCGCGAGGGCGGGATCTACCTCGTCACGGGCGGGCTCGGTGGCCTAGGCATCACGCTCGCCGAGGACCTGGCCCGGCGGGCCCGCGCCAGGCTGGTGCTGGTCTCGCGGTCCGGGCTCCCGCCGCGCGCGGAGTGGGACGGCCACCTGCGCCTGTTCGGGACCACGGACCGGCCGGGCCGGGCGATCGCCGCGATCCGTCGGATGGAGGAGGCGGGCGCCGAGGTACTCGTGTCGGCGGCGGACGTGTCCAATGAGGACGATCTGCGAAGGGTACGCGAACAGGTGTTCTCGACGTTTGGGCGGCTCGACGGGATCCTGCACACCGCCGGGGTGCCCGGCGGCGGCATGATCGAGGTCAAGGAGCGGGCGGCGGCCGAGGCGGTCCTGCTGCCGAAGGTTCGCGGCACGCTGACGCTGTGGCGCGTCTTCGGCGACCTTCCGCTGGACTTCGTCACGCTGTTCTCCTCGGTGACCGCGGTCGCCGGCGGGTTCGGCCAGGTCGACTACTGCGCCGCGAACAACTTCCTCGACGCGTACGCACGCGGCAACCACGGCTGGGCTGCGCCCGTGACGTCGATCGACTGGGGCGGGTGGCTGGAGGTCGGCATGGCCGCCGAGGTGGCCGCGCCCGCGACGTTCCGAGCGTTGCAGCGCGGCGACCGGATCGGCCCGATGGACCACCCCGTGCTCACCGCCCAGCACGATAGCGGCGGTGAGGTGCTTCCGTGGTTCAGCGGCGTGGTGGCCCCGGACACCCACTGGCTCCTGGATGAGCACCGCATCTCCGGCGTGCCGGTGGTTCCGGGCACGGCTCATCTCGAGACGGTACGTGCCGCGTTCGACGCGGCCTGGCCCGGCGCCGGCGACATCGAGCTGCGCGACGTCGCGTTCGTCGAGCCGATGGCGGTCGCGGATGGCGGCGCGGCGGAGGTCCGGGTGGCATTCGCGGACGGCGTCGACAGCGTCGACTTCCAGGTCGCCAGCGTGCGGGCCGGCGCCACCGCGGTGCACGTGCGCGGCAGCGCCGTCCGGCTCGATTCCGAGCCCGCCCCGACGGTCGACGTGGCTGCCATCCTGGCGCGTTGCGACGTCGCCGTGCACGATGTGGACCCGGCACGTGAGCGGTCACACTCGGGGCTCCTGACGTTCGGGGACCGCTGGCGGGCGCTGCGCCGGGTCCACATCGGACCCGATGAGGAGATTGCCCTGCTGGACGCCCCTCCGCCGGTCGCCGCCGAGCTGGACCAGTGGGTGTTGCACCCGGCGCTGCTCGACGAGGCGACCTCGTTCGGCCGCCGGCACGGCGACGGCCAGTACCTGCCTCTCGGCTACGGACGGATTCGGGTACGCGGGGCATTGCCCGCCCGGATCTACAGCCACCTGCGCTACCGGGGCGAAACCCACGGCGAGATCATCACCGCGGACCTGTCGCTCCATGACGAGAACGGCCGTGAACTGGTTGTCATCTCGGACTTCGTCCTGCGCCGTGTGGACGCCGCCGCGGTGACCGAGGCGGTCGGCGGCGGCGAGCCGGGCGCCAGCGCCGCCGCCCCTGCGGCCCGCCCGGAGGCGTCGGTCTCGACGGCGACCGGCATCGGGCCGGTCGACGGTACCGAGGCTTTCTGCCGGATCCTGGCCGCCGACCTGGGACCGCAGGTCATCGTCACGGCACAGCCGCTCGCGCAGGTCCTGTCCGGCGCCGCCAGCCTCACCCAGCAGACCGTCGCCGACGAGCTCGCCGGCCCGGCCGCCGCCGACCCGGGTCGCGATGTGAGCCGCGACGGTTACGTCGCGCCGCGAACGCGGCTCGAGCGCACGCTCGCGGACGTCTGGGGTGCCGTCCTCGGCGTGGACGCGGTGGGCGTGGAGGACGACTTCTTCGACCTCGGCGGCAACTCGCTCGTCGCCGTCCAGCTGATCTCGGAGATCCGCAAGACGACCGGAGCCCGGCTGCCCATGCGCAGCCTCTTCGAGTCTCCGACCGTGGCCGGGATGGCCGCCCTCGCCGAGGGTCTCGATCCGGCCGCCGAGCCCGACCCGGAGGCGGCCGCGATCCCGAGACTGCCCAGGCCGACCGCCGAATGATGTTCACCCGAGGAGGACGACGTGTCTGACACCAACGGCAGCGGCGGACCCCGCTATCTGGTGGTCATCAACGACGAGGAGCAGTACTCGATCTGGGCCGAGGACCGGCAGATCCCGGCGGGCTGGCGGGCGACCGGCTTCGCCGGCGGCAAACAGGAGTGCCTGTCCCACATCGAGACCGTCTGGACGGACATGCGCCCGCGCAGTGTGCGCCTGGCCATGGCAGTTGAGGAGGACACATGACCACGACGTTGCCCATGACCGTCCCCGCCGACGGCACGCCCATCATCGAGTGCATCACCGGCCGCCGTGCCGAGCTGCGCGCCGCGCTCGCCGAGCACGGGGCGCTGCTGTTCCGCGGCTTCGACGTCGGTGGCGTCGACGGCTTCGACCGGGTTGTCCGCGCCCTGTCCGGCGCTCCGCTGACCTACACGGAGCGGTCGTCGCCGCGCAGCACGATCAAGGGCCAGGTCTACACCTCCACGGACTACCCCGCCGAGGAGGAGATCTTCCTCCACAACGAGAACTCCTACCAGGCGAGCTGGCCCCTGACCCTGTACTTCTACTGCATCCAGCCGCCTTCCTCGCTCGGCGCCACACCGCTCGCGGACGTACGCCGGGTCTACGCGGAGATCGATCCGGCCATCCGCGACGAGTTCGAGCGGCGGCGCTGGATGCTCGTGCGCAACTTCTACCGCGACTTCGGTACGCCGTGGCAGGAGGTATTCAACACCGTGAACGCGGACGATGTCGCGGCGTACTGCGCCCGCAACGACATCGAGATCGAATGGACCGCCGACGGCGGGCTGCGCACCAGGGCGGTGCGGGACGCGGTGCATCGCCGGCCCGGCAGCGACGTGCCGAGATGGTTCAACCACGCCACGTTCTTCCACGTGACCACTCTCGCCAAGGACCTGCAGGAGGCGCTTCTCGCGATGTTCGGCGAGCAGGGCCTGCCGACCAACACCTACTACGGCGACGGTGGGTCGATCCCGACCGAGGTGATGGACCACCTCCGCGCCGCGTACCGGGCCGCGACCGTTCGCTTCGACTACGAGCGCGACGACGTGCTGGTCGTGGATAACATGACCGCGGCCCACGGCCGGGAGCCGTTCACCGGGCCGCGGAAGATCGCGGTGGCGATGGCCGAGCCGCACACGCGCGAGTCCACCGGGAGCGACGATGACTGAGTGGAGCGTGCCGGCCTCGTACGCGCAGGAGCGGGTGTGGATCGCCAATCAGATCGACCCCGCATCGCCGGTCTACAACGTGTCGGTGCCGTGGCGCGTCCCGGCCGGGCTGGATGACGAGCAGGTCACCGGCGTACTCACCGAGATCGTCCGCAGGCACGAGTCCCTGCGTACCCACCTGCGCATCGAGAACGGGACCCTGATGCAGGTCGTGCGGGATCCCGAGCCCATCGACGTGCCGGTCGTCGATCTACGCGCCGTCGCCGGTCGCGAGCGGCCGGCGCGGGTCGACACCCTCGCCGAAGAGCTGGCCCAGACGGCGATACCGCTCGACCGCCCGCCGCTGTGGCGGGCCCGGCTCCTCCGCCTCGACGAGGCGGAATGGCTGCTGTTGTTCGTCGTCCACCACGCGGTCTTCGACGGCGGCTCCCTGGCCGTGTTCCGGCGCGACCTGCAGGCACTGTCGCGCGCCGCGCTGGCCGGTGAGTCGGCGAATCTGCCCGAGCCGGAGATCCAGTATGCGGACTTCGCGGTGTGGCAGCGCGATCGGCTCGCCGACGCCGAACTCGACGCGCAGCTCGCGTACTGGCGGGACCGGCTGGCCGACGCCACTCCGGTGATCAGACTCCCACTCGACCACCCGCGCCCGCCCAAGCTCGGCTTCGCCGGCGACGAGGTCCACTTCGAGCTGCCGGCCGACACCTTCGAGCGAGTCTCGGAGCTTGCCCGCGACGCCTCGGCGACCCCGTTCACGGTGCTCCTGGCGGCGTTCGCCGCGCTGCTGTCGCGGCTCTCCGACAGTGCGGACCTCGTCCTGGGCGTGTCCACGGCGGGTCGGGACCTGCCAGAGCTCGCCCAGGTCATCGGGATGTTCGTCAACCCGGTCGCCGTGCGCTGCGACGTCGGCGGCGATCCCACCTTCGCCGAGCTGCTCGGTCGGATCCGCGGATCGCTCATCGAGGCGCTCGAACACGCCGAGGCTCCGTTCCAACGCGTCGTCGAAGCGGTCGCGCCGGCCTGGAACTCCGCGATACAGCCGATCTTCCAGGTCGCGCTCAACTTCATTCCGGACGCCGGACTCGACCCGGTCCCGTTGGGCACCACAAAGGACGACCTTGCCCTCGATCTCACGGCCACCGCCGGCCGCCTGCTCTACCGAACGGCATTGTGGGACCGGCCCACGGCCGAGGCGATCGTCCGGCGGTACGTGCGGGTGCTCGGGGCTGCCGTGGCGGGCCCGGGTCGCCGCGTGTCGGAGCTACCGCTGCTCGACGGAGCCGAGGAACGCCTCGTGATCCAGACGTGGAACGACACGTCCCGGGAGAACGCGCCGGAGACGGTGACTACGCTGATCGAGCGCCAGGCGGCCCGGAGCCCGGGCGCCGTCGCCGTCGTCCACAACGGAACGACGCTCACGTACGCTCAGCTCAACAACCGCGCGAATCGGTTGGCCCGGACCCTGGTCGAGCGAGGTGCCGGACCCGACTCGCTCGTGGCGCTCGTCCTGCCCCGCTCCGCGGACCTCGTGGTCGCGCTGCTAGGGGTGCTCAAGGCGGGGGCGGCCTACGTGCCGGTCGACCCCGACTACCCGACGGAACGGATCGCATACCTGCTCGGCGACGCGCAGCCGGCCGTGGTGGTGGCGTGCCCGGAGACGGCCGACATCGCGCCGACCGACGCCGTGGTGCTCGGCGCGTCGACGGTCGAGTCGGTCGACATCGACCTCACCGACGCGGACCGCCGCGCACCGCTCCGGCCGGGGCACCCGGCGTACGTCATCTACACGTCCGGCTCCACCGGCGAGCCCAAGGGCGTCGTCGTCGAGCACCGATCGCTGTACGCGTACCTGACGTGGGCGCGGGACGCGTATCCGGGCCTGGCCGGCACCGCACTGCTGCATTCGTCGCTGTCGTTCGACCTGACGGTGACCGGGCTGCTCGGCACGCTGACGGCCGGCGGCGCGGTCCGGCTGGCCGGGCTGGACGAGGCCGCAGCCCGGGCCGGTGGCCCGCCCACGTTCCTCAAGGCGACCCCCGGCCAACTGTCCCTGTTGGACGATGCGGTCTCCCCGACCGGGGACCTCGTGCTCGGCGGCGAGGAGTTGGCGGGCGAGGCGCTAGAGACGTGGCGGTCGACACACGCGGGGGCGCACGTCACCAACGAGTACGGGCCGACCGAGGCCACCGTCGGCTGCGTGAGCGCGCGATTCGGGCCGGGCGACGCCGTGCCGGCCGGGCCCGTCGGCATCGGCCGGCCGACCTGGAACACCCAGTCGTACGTGCTCGACCGCGCGCTGCGGCCGGTTCCGCCGGGCGCCGTCGGCGAACTGCACATCGCGGGCGAACAGGTTACGCGTGGCTACCTCCGGCGGCCGGGACTGACCGCGGAACGATTCCTGCCGTGCCCGTTCGGAGCCCCGGGACGGCGGATGTACGCGACCGGTGACCTCGCGCGCTGGCGGGCCGACGGCACGCTCGAGTACCTCGGCCGCACCGATCAGCAGGTCAAGGTGGCCGGCATCCGGGTCGAGCCAGGCGAGATCGAGTCCGCTCTGCTGGCTCGGCCGGGGGTACGCGAGGCGGCGGTGGTGCTGCGCGAGGACGACGGCCGCGACGAGGCGCTCGTGGCGTACGTGGTGGGCACGGCCAGCGAGGCGGAACTCGCCGAGGCAGCCGCCCGCGTGCTGCCGGCGCCGTTGGTGCCGAGCGCGTTCGTGCCGCTCGACCACCTTCCGACGACGCCGAACGGCAAGCTCGATCGCGAGGCGCTGCCCCCGCCGGTCGTGGAGTCGCCGGGCTACGTCGCGCCGAGCACCGAAGCCGAGACGCTCGTGGCGGAGGTCTTCGCCGACATCCTGGGCGTGGAGAAGGTCGGCGCGCGGGACGACTTCTTCGCGCTGGGCGGCAACTCGCTGCGCGGGATGCGGGCGATGGCGCGGATCCGTGCCGACGTGGCCGTCGACGTGCCGATGCGGTCGCTGTTCGCGCACCCCGTGGTCGCCGACCTGGCGGCCGAGATCGAGCGGTTGATCGCCGCCGAGCTCGACGAAATGACCGACGCGGAGGTCGCCGCGCTCCTCGGCGGCGGGACGACCGGAGACGGCAGCGCGGCATGACGAGCGTCCGGGAGGGCTCCATCGCCGACCGGGCCGCCGCTCGGGACGCGTTGATCGCGCGACGGCTGCGTCAGCGGGGCGACGGGTCCTCGCCGACCGCCATCCCGCGGCGGCCCGCGGGTGTGATACCGCCGCTGTCGTACGCCCAGGAGCGGGTCTGGTTCATGAACCAGGTGGCGCCGGGCGAGGCGGCGTACCACATCGCCGTGCCCGTGCGGATCCGCGGGCCGCTCGACCTGGACCGGTTGCGCGCGGCGCTGGCCGGGCTCACCCGACGGCACGAGTCCCTGCGCACCCGGTTCCCGGCCGACGAGGACGGCCGGCCACGCGTCGTCATCGAGGACGACGTCGATGTGCCGTTGCGGCTCGCCGAGGCGCCGACCGAGCAGGCCGCGCAGGCGCTCATCGATCGCGCCGCCACGGAGCCGTTCGACCTGGCGCACGGCCCGCTGCTGCGGTCGTTGCTCGTCCGCATCGCCGACGAGGACCATCTGCTGCTGCTTTCCCAGCACCACATCGTCGGCGACGGCTGGTCGGTCGACGTGCTGCTGCGCGACCTGATCACCTTGTACCGGTCAGGGTCGCTGCCGCCACTGCCCGTTCAGTACGGCGACTTCGCGCGCTGGGAGGCGCAGCTGCTCAGCGGCCCGGCCGCCCGTCGGCACCTCGACTACTGGCGCCACCGGCTGGCCGGCGTCCCGCCGCTGGAGCTGCCCCTGGACCGGGCACGTCCGGCGACCCAGACCTACCGCGGGGACTTCGTCGAGCTCACCGTCGACCGGGAGGTGACGGATCGACTCCTCGCCCTCGCCCGGGACGCCGGGGGCACGATGTTCATGACGCTCCTCGCGGCGTACCAGGTGTTGCTGGCGCGGCACTCCGGCCAACGGGACTTCGCGGTCGGCGCGTCCGTCGCCGGCCGGTCCGCGCCGGATCTCGAGAACGTCGTCGGCATGTTCATCAACATGTTGCCGCTGCGCTCCGAACTCGACGGCGATCCCACGTTCGCCGACCTGCTGGCCCGTACGCGTCGGTGCGTGTTCGACGCGTTCGACCACGCCGACGTGCCGTTCGCCAAGGTGGTACGCGAGCTTGGTGTGCCCCGCGACGTCACCCGGTCGCCGGTGTTCCAGGCCATGTTCGTGCTGCAGAACTATGAGATGGGGCGCTTCGGTGAGGTTGCCCGCGACGGGGACGTCTCGTTCGAGTGGATCCCGATGGAGCTGCGCGCGACGCGGTTCGACATCGAGCTTCACCTCGTGGAGGTGTCGGGCGGGCTGTGGGGAAAGCTCGTCTTCAACACCGACCTGTTCCACCGGTCCACGGTGGAGCGGCTGGCCACGGCGTACCAGACCCTGCTCCGCTCCATCGTTATCGATCCGGGCGCGCGGGTGTCCGAACTGGACCTGCTCGCGCCCGACCAGCGCGCCCAGCTGCTCGACGGCTGGAACGACACGACTGCCGAGTACCCCGACGCCGCGACGCTGCACGGTCTCGTCGAGGCGCAGGCGGTCCGCACACCGGAGCTCGTGGCCGTCAGCGGCGAGGGGCGCTCCGTGACGTACGCCGAGCTGAACGCCGCGGCCAACCGCATCGCGCACCGGCTGCGCGCGGCCGGGGTGGGCCCGGAGACGCTGGTCGGCGTCTGCGCCGAACGGTCGGTCGAGCTCGTGGCGGCGCTGCTCGGCGTGCTGAAGGCCGGGGGTGCCTACCTGCCGCTCGACCCGGAGTATCCACCCGACCGCCTCGCGTTCATGCTCGCGGATTCGACCGCGCCCGTGGTGCTCGTCCAGGACCGTCTGCGGGACGCGCTACCCGCGACGGGCGCGGTCGTGCTGGTGGTCGACGACGAGTCCGAGTGGGCCGGCCAGCCGGTTGACGATCCCGAGCCCGTCGCCGAGGCGACCAACATCGCGTACGTTATCTACACGTCGGGCTCCACCGGGCGACCCAAGGGCGTGCCGAACACCCACTGCGGCGTCGTGAACCGGCTCGCGTGGATGCAGAAGGCGTACGCGCTGTGCGCTGCCGACCGCGTCCTGCAGAAGACGCCGGCGAGCTTCGACGTCTCCGTCTGGGAGTTCTTCTGGCCGCTCCAGACGGGTGCGCGGCTGGTGCTGGCGAAGCCGGGCGGTCACAAGGACGCCGCGTACCTTCGCGACCTGATCGTGTCCGAGGGCGTGACGACCGCTCACTTCGTGCCCTCGATGCTCACCGCCTTCCTGGCCGAGGAGGGTGTTGAGCGATGCACCGGGCTGCGCACGGTGATCTGTAGCGGCGAGGAGCTGCCGCTCGGCACGGCGGTCGAGTTCACGTCCCGACTGCCCGGGTGCGAGCTGCACAACCTCTACGGACCTACGGAGGCCGCGATCGATGTCAGCTCGTGGCGCTGCCGGCCGGAGGCGTTGACGGGCGCCGCGACCGTGCCGATCGGTGCGCCGATCGACAACGTGCGCCTGTACGTCCTGGACGAGCGGCTGACCCCGGTGCCGGTAGGGGTCGCCGGGGAGCTCTTTATCGCCGGCGTGGGGGTGGCCCGCGGCTACCACCGGCGACCGTCGCTCACCGCGGACCGGTTCGTGCCCGAGCCGTTCGGTGGGGCACCGGGCGGCCGGATGTACCGGACCGGCGACCGGGCACGCTGGCGCGCCGACGGCACGCTCGAGTTCCTCGGCCGGCTCGACCATCAGGTCAAGCTCAGGGGGCTGCGCATCGAGCTCGGCGAGGTGGAGAGCGCGCTACGCGAACAGCCCGGCGTGATCGACGCGGCCGTCGTCGTCCGTGAGGACGCACCCGGCGACAAGCGCCTGGTCGCGTACGTCGTCGGACCGGCGGCGGGCGCGGAGCTGAAACCGTCGCTCAAGCGCACGCTGCCGGAGTACATGGTGCCGCAGGTGTTCGTCGCCCTGGATCGCCTGCCGCTGACCCCCAACGGCAAGCTGGACCGGGCGGCCCTGCCCGCGCCCACCATCACGCGCGAATCGTCGGTCGACCTCGTCGACCCGCGCACGGAGACCGAGCGGTTGCTGGTGCGGATCTGGTCCGAGGTCCTCGGTGTGCCGTCGCTCGGCATCGACGACGACTTCTTCGACCTCGGCGGGCATTCCATGCTGGCGACCCAGGTGGTCGCGAGGATCCGCAAACAGAACCGGGGCGGCCACCCGGTCGGCGTGATGGACCTGTTCCAGCACCGGACCGTCCGCGAGCTCGCTGCCTTCGTGGACGCGGCGGTCGACCACCCCGCCGAGCGCCGCCTGCTCTACGAGCTGACCAGACCGATCCCGGTCGGACAGCGGACGCTGACCTACGTCTGCGTTCCGTACGGCGGGGGGAGTGCCGTCGTCTACCAGCCGCTCGCCGACGCGCTCCCCCCGGGGTTTGCGCTGTACGCCCTCGCGATTCCGGGCCACGACGTCGGGCTCGACGAGGCGGCGGTGCCGTTCGAGGAGCTGACCACCCGGGTCGCCTCCGAGGTGCTGGAGCGCATCGAGGGCCCGGTCGCCTTGTACGGCCACTGCGGTGTGGGTAGCGCCATCGTCGCCGAGGTGGCCCGGAAGCTCGAAGCGGCCGGGCGCGAGCTGGACGCCGTCTACATCGGAGGGATGTTCCCGTTCGCGCGGCCACCGGGCGCGTACGCGGCGCTGCGCACCCGGTTGGAGAGGCTCCGCAGCAACCGCCACTACGCGAGCTGGTTGACGTCGATGGGCGTCGACATCAACGAGCTCGAACCGGACCAGGCGGACCGGATCATCAGCAACATGCGGGCGGACTCGCGGGCGTCCGAGGAGTACTTCACGCGCCTGCTCGACCACCACGCCGAGAAGCTGCGCGCCCCGATCGTCTCCGTGGTCGGGTCGGAGGATCCGGTCACCGACTACTTCACCGAGCGGTACGCCGAATGGCAGTTCCTCTCCGACACGCTCGGCCTCGTCGTGCTCGACCGGGCCGGCCATTTCTTCCTCAAGTACCGCGCCGATGAGCTGGCCGAGATCGTCACCGCGGTGCACCCAGCCGTCGCGGCGGACGACGCCCGGCACCTCGCGCCCGAGTCCCGCGGCCCGGACGCCGCCTGGACGGTTCGCGGCTGGCAGCGGGTCGGTCGGCAGCGGACGGTCGCGACCACCATCCGGCCGAGCATGGGCCGGTTCCTGGCGATCGCCGGCGGGCAGCTCGTGTCCACCGCCGGCTCCGCCCTGACCGCGTTCGCCGTCCCGGTCTGGCTCTACACGCGTACCGGCTCGGTGGCGAACCTGGGGCTGCTGTGGTCGCTGGCGCTGCTGTGCGGGGTTCTCACGCTGCCGGTGGCCGGCGCCGTCGCGGACCGCCTCGACCGGCGGCGGATCATGGTGATCGCGAGCAGCGTGGCCGGCGTGCTCCAGCTGATGCTCGCCGGCCTGCTCTGGTCGGGCGGCCTGCACCTGTGGGAGATCTACCTGCTCGTGTCGCTCAGCCAGGTGGCGGCCTCGTTCCAGCGGATCGCGTTCCAGACCGCGATCCCCCAACTGGTGCCGAAGCGGTACCTCGGTCACGCGACGGGCGTGGCCCAGCTGTCCAACGGCTTCTCGATGCTGCTGATGCCGGTCGTGGCGGCTGGCCTGCTCGCCGCCATCGGGTTGACCGGCATCCTGCTGCTGGACGTGGTCAGCTACGTCTTCGCCGTCGTGACGCTGCTGCTCGTGCGCTTCCCGGATCTGTTGGGTTGGCGGCCGAGGGAACCGTTGCTGGTGGCGATCGCCCGCGGCGGCCGCTACTCGTGGAACCACCGCGGGTTCCGGCTGATGCTGGCGTACTTCGCCCTCGGCAACATCTTCCTGGCCCCGGCTCTGGTGCTGACGGCGCCGCTGGTGCTGGCGTTCGGCACGGTGGCGCAGGTCGCGCAGGTCGCGGTCGCCGAGGCGCTCGGCGCCATCGCCGGCGGCGCCGCGATGGCGATCTGGGGCGGGCCACGACGGCGACGCATGATCGGTGTGCTCGTCGCCAACGCCGGTACCGCCACCGGGTGCCTCGTCATCGGCGTCCACGCGTCCGTCGCGATCGCGGCGGTCGGCATGTTCGGGATGGCCACCGCGATGGCGACGGCGCAGGGCATCTACACGACGATCGTTCAGGTGAAGGTGCCGCAGCGGTATCACGGTCGGGTCTTCGCGATCAACCAGACGCTCGCGTGGTCGACGCTTCCGATCGGCTTCGCTCTCCTCGCCCCGGCGGCGACCAAGCTGTTCGAGCCGCTCCTGGCGCCGGGTGGGGAGCTGGCCGGTACCGTCGGTGCCGTGATCGGGGTCGGACCGGGCCGGGGGATCGGCTTCGGGTACATCGTGTTCGGACTGACCCTGGCGGTGGTGACCGCGGGCGGCGCGCTCGTCCGGACGCTGCGCCGGTTCGACATCGAGGTGCCCGACGCGCTGCCCGACGACCTCGTCGGCGCCCAGGAGCGCCAGCGGCGCCTGGCCGCGTCCACCGCCGGGCGTCGGTATTGACGCCCTCTGTGCCCGATGCTGTGATGCTGCGTACCGCTGGTCCCCCGACGGCGGCCGAGTCGAGGGAGTAGGCATGGGCTTCGCGTCGTTGGACGACCTGCGTGGCGCCGCCGGCACCGAGCTGGGCGTGAGCGACTGGATCGAGATCGACCAGGACCGGATCGACCGGTTCGCCGACGCCACCGGCGACCGCCAGTGGATCCATGTCGACCCGGAGCGCGCCCGCGGCGGTCCGTTCGGCACGACGGTGGCGCACGGCTACCTTACCCTGTCGTTGATCCCGGCACTGGCGGCCTCGGTGTGGTCGCTCGACAACGCCAAGATGGGCGTCAACTACGGCCTCAACAAGGTCCGCTTCCCCGCGCCGGTGCCGGTCGGCTCGCGAGTGCGCGCTCGTCTGGAGCTGCTTTCGGTCGAAGACGTGCCGGGCAACGGCGTCCAGCTCACCGCACGGGTCACCGTGGAGCGGGCGGGCGGCGACAAGCCGGTGTGCGTCGCCGAAACCGTATCGCGGGTGTACGCGTGAGAGCCTGGCGGGTCGCCGAACACGGCGAGCCGGCCGCCGTGCTGCGCCTGGTCGACGTCGACACGCCGGCGCCCGCCGCGGGCCAGCTTCTGGTGCGGGTACGCGCGACGGCACTGAACTTCCCGGATGTGCTGCTGTGCCGCGGGGCGTACCAGGTGCGGCCCCCGCTGCCGTTCACTCCCGGTGTCGAGCTGTGCGGGGAGGTGGTGGCCCTCGGCGCCGGCGTCGACCGGTTCGCGGTCGGTGACCGGATCATCGGTACGCCGGCGCTGCCGCACGGAGCCCTCGCCGAGTACGCCCTGGTCGACGCCCTCGAGGCGTACCCGGCGCCGAGTGCCCTTGACGACGCCGCCGCGGCGAGCCTGTCCATCGCGTACCAGACGGGCTGGTTCGGCCTGCACCGGCGCGCCCGGCTCCAGCCCGGCGAGACGCTGCTCGTGCACGCGGCGGCCGGCGGGGTGGGAAGCGCGGCCGTGCAGCTCGGCACCGCCGCGGGCGCCCGGGTGATCGCGGTGGTCGGCGGCGCCCGGAAGGCAGAGGTGGCGACGGCGCTCGGCGCCGACGTGGTGATCGACCGTCGGGAGCGGGATGTCGTCGCCGCGGTGAAGGAGGCGACCGACGGGCGCGGCGCGGACGTGGTGTACGACCCGGTTGGTGGCGACGCCTACGCGGCCTCGGCGAAGTGCGTCGCGTTCGAGGGCCGGATCCTGGTGATCGGCTTCGCGAGCGGCACGATCCCGACGCCGTCGCTCGCGCACGCGCTGATCAAGAACTACTCGATCGTCGGGTTGCACTGGGGGCTGTACAAGAGCCACGACCGGGCGGCCGTCGACGAGACCCACGACCGGCTCACGGAGTGGGCCGCCCGGGGGGTCATCGACCCGCTGATCGGCGGCCGGCTGCCGCTCGAGGACGCCGCCGACGGCTTGACCCGGCTCGCCGCCGGAGACAGCATCGGCCGCCTCGTGGTGCTCCCAGCGGGTCGATCTAGGGCTAATACTGGTGCGTAGACATCAACTAGCCAGAATTCGCCCTAGATCGACCATGGGGGTCAGGTGTGTTCCTCGATGTACTTCTCCGGCTCCTTGTCGCGGAACTCCAGACCTCGCCCGCTCGGATGGTCGGCGTAGAACGCGAGCCATTGCGCGCCGAGGTCGGCGCGTAGCTCCAGGCTCGTATGCCGGCGAAAGTCGGGCAGCACCTCGTCCTCCTCCTCGGTCAGGTGCTCGCTGTTCTCCCGCCTGGTGTCCCACACCGCCGCCCACCAGTCATCGGAGCCGACGGCGTGCCGGTTCGCCGCGGCGATCGCATCCCGAATCTTGTTGTGGTCGCGAATCGCGTCCTCGGTCTCGTCTTCCGCCTGTTCGCTCCGCTTCAGCAGGCGTGGATAGAAGATCGCTTCCTCCGCCTCGGCGTGGATCTCGAGGTGCAGGGCAAGCGGCTCCCACACCGTTCGCATGCGCTCCTCGGTCGTGGCGTCGTCGAGGCGGGCGAAGCCGCGGCGGAAGTCTTCATGGTCATCGAGGATGAGGGCGGTGATGTCCTCCATAGAGCCATCTTGCCCCGATGCCGGACTTTGCACCCGAACAACGGCGCTACCGCGGACCCTCCTTCGTGGACATCGATCTGAACGACTGGCAGGGTGGTGGCTTATGGCGGGCGATGATCGAGAAGCCGGCGTCCCCCTCGAGGCGGCCGCCGACGCCGGCGTCAAGGAGAGCGCCACACCGCTCTCGATCGCCGACCGGGTGCCACCGGGGGTGGTGTTCCGGTGGGCGGCCGCGGGCACGGCCGGGGTGCTCATCGTGCTGGCCGTCGCGTACGGCTTCTACATCGTGCGCGGCATCCTGGTCCTCGTCCTGATCGGGTTGTTCGTGGCCGTCAGCCTGGACCCTGCCGTGCGGTGGCTCGTCACCCGGGGCGTGCGGCGTCCGTTCGCCGTCATGATCGTGGTGCTGGTGCTCGTCGCGCTGTTCGGCGTGTTCATCTGGTCGGTCGTGCCGCCCGTTGTCGAGCAGGGCGGCAAGCTGTTCGCGGATCTTCCGGGGTACCTGCGCAGGCTCTCGGACCAGTCGAAGGCGGTGCGCGAGGTCACCGACCGGTACCACCTCACCGACCGGTTGACCGCCCTCGTGGGCGAGCTTCCGGCCCGCCTCGCCGGGGGCGCCGTCGGCTTCGTGCAGAGGTTCCTCGGCGCGCTCGCGTCGTCGCTGACCGTGCTCGTGCTGTCGATCTACTTCATGGCCGACATGCCGCGCCTGCGGCGGGGCGTGGTGGGCCTGTTCCCGCAGCGGCGGCGGGCTCGCGCCACCGAGGTCGTCGACGTCGTGGTCGACAAGGTCGGCGGATACATGATCGGAAACATCATCATCTCTCTGTTCGCGGGCGTGTCGTCCTTCATCTGCCTGGAACTGGTTCGGGTCCCGTTCGCGCTGCCGCTGGCGGTGGCGGTCGCCATCGCGGACCTGATCCCCATGATCGGAGCCACCCTCGGCGCGGTGATCTGCGTCGTCGTCGCTGTGTTGACCGTCGACCTGTGGCCGGCGGCCGTCATCGTGCTGCTGTTCTTCATCGCGTACCAGCAGCTGGAGAACTACCTGATCGCGCCGCGCGTGCTGCGCAATACGGTGGATCTCTCCTCGGTGGCCGTCCTGCTGGCCGCACTGATCGGCGGCGCCGTCCTCGGCCTGGTCGGCGCGATCATGGCGATACCGGTCGTCGCGACGGTGAAGGTCGTGATGACACCGATGCTGCCTGCGGCCGACGAGCAGCATCCGCGGGGCGACGCCGATCGAGAGTCCTGACCCGGCGCTCCCGCTAGGCTGGCCCGATGGAGAGCGCCACCGACGTCGACGTGTCCGTGCCGCCCAGTGGCCCGGGTTGCGCCGAGTGCGAGCAGACCCAGGGCTGGTGGCTGCACCTGCGGCGTTGTGCGACATGTGGCCACATCGGATGCTGCGACACGTCGCCGGCCCAGCACGCGACCGCGCACTGGCGCAGCACCGGCCACCCGCTGATCCAGTCGTACGAGCCTAGCGAGGACTGGTACTGGGACTACCGCACCGAGCAGATGTACGCCGGACCCGACCTCGCGCCGCCTCAGCATCATCCCGTCGAACAGGGCGTACCCGGCCCGGTTGAGCGGGTACCCGGAGACTGGAGACGTCACCTCCACTGAGCCGACGGGCGGCGGTGCACGCCCCCGCCTTCTCTTGTCGATCTAGGGCAAGCACTGGCTAGTTGATCTCCAGCACCCAGACTTCGCCCTAGATCGACGGGGAGATTTCGAGGCTGACGGTGACCGCGGTGCCATCGGGACCGGTGGTGATGACGAGGTCGTCCGAGAGCTGACGACTGATCCATAGGCCTCGCCCACTGACGGCGGCGGGGTCGGGGCGGTTGTGTCCCCGGTCGGGGTTGTCGATGCCCGGGCCGCGGTCGGTGATCTCGCAGTAGACCCGCGTGTCGTCCGACCACAGGCGCAGGCGACCCCGACCGCCACCGTGCCGGATGGCGTTGGTGATCAGCTCGCTGGCGACGATCAGCAGCCGCTCGGCCGTTCGGGTCGAGGCTCCCATGGACCCGGCGTGGGCCAGGACGCTCGCGCGCATGGCGTACAGGCCGTCGGCGTCGACGACCAGGTCCAAGGGCGCTGCTGGAGGAGGAGCGACCTGGTGCCGCCCCGTCCCACCCGCGTCCGGTGGATCAGGGCTGGTCATTCGTCTTCTGTACCCGTAGCCGAGGCACGGCACTCGCGCCGACGAGGTCCACTACCGTGCACACCAGGCTCCGGCAGATGATCGACATGCGCCGTGAGGCGGGCAGCCGCAGGGCGACCTGCACGATCGTCGCGGCGCACGCAGCGTCGATGTAGTCCAGGCCCGCGAGGTTCATGTGCATGTGCCGGTCGAGCCTTACCGACTCGGCGAGGGCCTGCTCGAGCACGTCCTGGTGCCGGTAGTCCAACTCCCCGGCGATTCTGATCCCCGGCGGGCTGTACTGGCGACAGATCCGCAGCAGCGGATGCTCGTAGTAGACCTGGGCGGCCACCGTCTTCGGGTGAGCCTTCGCCGCGAACGCCAGCGTCACCGCGTCGAAGCTCTCCCTGTCGTACTGGCAGATCACGCACAGCCGCCCGTCGGCGAACAACCCCGCAATGTCCGTCTCGAACCCGACCAGTTGGTCGACTCCGGCCGTTGGGCGGGCGGCCCAGCTCATGTCCGCGGTCACCCGGAGCCCCGGGTAGCCTTCCTCCGACGCGCGATCCAGCTCGCCGGCCAGCGCCGCCACCATGGCGCCGGCGGTCGCGCGGCCGCCCTGAGACAGCGCTACGTCGGCCGGGACGATGGTCAGCTGACCGCGGCGCAGCGCAGCGCCGGGTCCGACAGATCGCGCCGTCAGCTCGCGCGCCAACTCCGTCGGCGCCAGGGAGGCGGTCCAGCACACCACCTTCTCGCGCCGGCGAAGCCCCGCACGCACGAAGGCGGCGACCAGATCCCACCGCTCATCGATGTCGGTGAAGGTCAGGCAAGCGTGATCACCAGCGCTCAGCGCGTCAACCGTCGCCGCATCCGCCATGCCAGGCCGCCCGTCATCGTCGCAATAGGGGACAACGGTAGAGCACGAGGCCAAATCGTGGGAGACGTCAGGTCCAGTGCGGGCGGCACAGCCGCACGGCGGCCACCTCGACGGTGGAGGCCAGTGCGGCGGCGTATCCGGACGGCGCGGGCAGGTCGCGTACGTGGATCGGATCGGCCGACCACCAGTGGGGCACGGTGGCGACCGGCTCATCGACCTCGATGCGGTTAGGCTCTATGCACAGCCCTTGCCCGGCCAGCTTGGCCACGGCCTCCTTGCGCGTCCAGGTGCGGTAGAACACCGTGCTGCGGTCATCGGCCGCGAGGGCCCGGTATCGGGCGTACTCCGGCGCGGCGAGAGTCATGCCGGCGAGGTCGTCGACCTCGGCAAGGTCGCGCATCTCCTCCAGATCGATGCCGACCCGCCCGGAGCCGACGACCGCCATCACGAGCCAGGACCCCGAATGGGCGACGGAGTAGTCGAGCGGACCGCCGTCGGCGAGCGCGGGGCGGCCGTGATCGGGATCCCCGCAGTGCTCACAGCCGCGCCGGATCGTCACCATCGACGGGTCGCGCTGCAGGTAGCGCGCCGCGACGAGTCGCTGGACGGCCCTCGACGCGACGAACGTGAGCCGCGGCGGCCCGGGCCGGTATTTCTCCGCGCGTGCCCGCTCATCGGCGTCGAGCAGCCCCGGCCACCGATCATCATCGACGATCGGCACCGCCCAGATGTGGCACTCACCGACGCCCGGCACCGACCCGGGCTTGGGCGGGTCCCGTCCGTCAATGCTCCACGCCACCGGGCCAACGATAGGGCCTCACCCTCTCCCAACCATGCAAGATCGACGCACTCTTGCCAAGGTTGCGCTGTCCCAGGCTCGGGACGCCCCAACCCGTGCAAGGTTGTGATGGCCATGCGCGGACGTCTGCGATCACCCCGTCCTGACCTGGCATATTTGTCAACCATGAACGCGGACGTCGAGCGGTTGCTAGACACCCACGAGCCGCGGATCGCCGACTTGGCCCGGCGGATGTGCGAACAGGTTCTGGCGGTGTTCCCCGACGCGGTGGTCAGCACGGACGATCAGAACGTCGGGTTCGGCGCCGGCACCGGCTACAAAGGACTGATCTTCGTGGTCACGCCGCACCGGGCGCATGTCGCGCTGGGCGTCGCCCGAGGCGCGGACCTGCCGGATCCTGCGCGGTTGCTGGAGGGTCGCGGCAAGGTGCATCGGCACGCGAAGATCCGCGACGTCGGCGACGTGGAGCGACCGGAGCTGCGGGAGTTGATGACCGCCGCGGTCGCCCGGTCGACGTGATACGACGCGTGCGGTGAGCATAGCCAGGTGGCCGCGGCGCACACCTCCTCGACGGTGCGCAGCCGCTTGGCCGGGGTGGCCCGGGCGCGCTGGTCGCGGATCTGACCGGCCAACACCGCGCCAGCTCAGTCGGACTAGGGCGCGTGGTCGCCCGGCAGGGCCCCACCTCTGACGGAGTTGGGCGCTTCGGCGTGGCTACGAGAGCGCGACCGCGACGAGCCCGCCCACCAGCGCCATGATGGCGACCACGAGCAGGAGCAGTCGACGCAGGCGGAGCATGCGGTATTCGCGGGGCGGACACGGTCGACCGTGCCGCATGCCGTCGGCGAACTTGCGGTCCTGGGCGCGCAGTGCGGCGTCGAGTGCGTCGAGCCTGTGACGATCGTCTTGGCTGAGCATTCGGATTCTCCGGTGGGCAGGTCGGCGGTGCGGTGTTCGAGGGACTACGGGCACGGTGATACCCGTTCGGCGGGCGTTGAATCGGGTACCCCGTGGTCGACTATCGCCCCTCAGCACGTGGATCCCCCGATCGTGCCAGCGCACCCGATCGGCGCGGCCTCATGCTGTGATCGACGCGCGGGCCTTCGCCGCCGTCACCGCGGCGGTCAGCGTCTGGATGTCGTACGCACCGAAGTGTCGCCGGCCGTTGATGAAGAAAGTGGGGGTCCCGGAGACCCCGCTCAGGTCGGCGGAGTCGACGTCCGCGGCGATGCGCGCCGCGCCCTGCCGGCCGCGCACGTGGTCGCTGAACCTGTCGACGTCGAGGCCGAGCCGCTCGGCATGGCGGATGAGGTCGGCGGGGCGCAGCTCACCCTGATGCTCGAGCAGCATGTCGTGCATCGGCCAGAACGCGCCCTGGTCGTCCGCCGCCTCGGCGGCCTCGGCGGCGAGTTGGGCGTGTGGGTGGACGTCGGCGAGCGGGAGATGCCGCCATACGTACCGCACCTCGCCGTGGCCGGCGAGCAGTGCGCGCACCACCGGCTCGGCCTGTCCGCAGTACGGACACTCGAAGTCGCCGTACTCGACGAGGGTCACCGGGGCGTCGTGCGGCCCGCGGATGTGGTCGCGGTCGGGGTCGACCGGGACGGCGAGGTCCACGATGGACTCCGTGGTGCCGATCAGGGCGCGCGCCCGCCGGCGCGGGGGGAGCAGCGCGGTCATTCGGAAGACCACCCAGGTCACGATCGACGCGGTCAGCGCCGCGGTCAGCACGCCGAGCTTGGCCTCCTCCAGCTGGGCACCGGTGAACGCTAGGGTGGCCACCAGCAGCGAGACCGTGAAGCCGACGCCGGCGATGGTGCCGGCTCCCGCGACCGCGGCCCAGCCGACCGGGGGGCGCAGCCGGCCCCGACTGACCCGGCCGAGCAGCCAGGTGGCGCTCAGGATCCCGGCCGGCTTTCCGACCACGTAGCCGGCGGCGATCCCGAGCGTGATCGGTGAGGTGTACGCCCGGCCGAGAAAGTCCCCGCTGATCTGGATGCCGGCGTTGGCGAGTGCGAACAGCGGCACGATCACGTAGCTGGTCCACGGGTGGTAGAGCAGCTGGAGCCGCTCGTTGAACGAGATGGCCCGCTCCAGCCCCAGCCGCGCCGAGCGTTCCAACTCCGGCGTCGGCTGCTCGCGAAACAGCCGGAACAGGTCGCTCGCCCGTTCCAGTTGGCTGCGCGGCGCCGGGTACGCGAAGACCATCAGGCCCATCGCGAGACCCACCACAACGGGGTCGACGCCGGACTCGAAGAGCGCGACCCAGGCGGTCAGGCCCACGATGGCGTAGATCAGGCCGTACCGGATACGCCGGGCGCGAAAGACCAGGCCGAGCGCGAAGACGCCCGCGGCGACCGCCAGCGCCGGCCAAACCACCTGCTCGCTGTACCCGACGGCGATCACCACGAGCGACGCGAGGTCGTCGACCACGGCGGCGGTGAGGAGGAATGCGCGCAGCCGATCCGGGAAGCGCGGACCGACCAGCGCCAGCAGGCCCAGGGCGAACGCGGTGTCGGTCGCCATCGTGGTGCCCCAGCCGTGGACCGACGCGCGGCCCGCGTTGGCCGCGAGGTAGATGGCGATGGGTACGGCCATCCCGCCCAGCCCGGCGACCAGCGGCACCGCCAGTCGACGCCGCTCGCGCAGCTCACCGATGTCGAACTCGCGGCGCGCCTCCAGCCCGACGACGAAGAAGAAGAACGTCATCAGGCCCGTGTTCACCCAGCCGCGCAGGTCCTGCGACAGACCGAGGCTGCCGACGCGGATGGACAGCGGCGTCTGCCACACCGTCTCGTACGACGAGGCGTGGATATTGACCCACAGTAGCGCCGCGAGCGCCGCCCCCAGCAGCACCGCGGCGCTGCCGGTCTCGGTGCGCAGGAACTCGCGCAGCGGGGTGTCGATGGTGCGAACCCAGGCGGTGCGTCGAGTCCACGCGTTGGCCGAGGACTCCACGCCGGTCATGCTGTCCATCCTCTATCGGCCGGCGCGCGCGGGGTGTAGGTTCAGCCGCACCGAGCCACCAAACCGTCCCATGTGTCAGGGGGTGCAGTCATGTCCGACAGCATCTACACCTTTACCGAGGTCGTGGGCACCAGCACCGAGTCGTGGGAGAAGGCCGCCGCCGCCGCGGTCGAGCGGGCGGGCAGGACCCTGCGGAACCTTCGCGTGGCCGAGGTGGTCAAGCTGGACCTGGACCTAGACAACGGTCAGGTCCGGGCGTACCGCGCGCGCCTGCAGATCTCCTTCAAGCTGGAGGAGTAGGGCTGAGCCCGCCGCGTTTCGGCGCGACCTCGCCGGTGTCGCGCCGAGTCCTTTGCTCTGCTTCCCATGGGGATACACCTGACGGCCGATAACGCACGTCACCCTTCGGCCAACGGCCGCTCGGACCGAGGGTGTCTCCTCCACGGAAGCAGAGCAAAGGACGTTGCGACACATGCCTCGGGTAGGGGCCGGGTCCGAACTAGAGCGCGCCTGGTTGGCGCTTAGGCCGCCGCAGCCACAGTCCGTGGATGAACACCACCGGCGTGCGGCGCAACAGCAGAGGGCCTGGACCGCCGTACGGTGGTATTGGGGGTGACGACGACATGAGCACGTTGCGCCAGCGGTACCACGACTACAGCACACGTCTGTATGGCCCCAGCCCGCACACCGTCTGGCCGAGTTGGATCGGCAACCAGCGCATCGCCATCGGCAGCGTGCCGACCGCCGTGACGTTGTCGCGGCTGACCGAGCAGGGCATCACCCACGTCGTCAACTGTCGGGCGAAGGCGCAAACGTGGATCTCCCAGGATCTCGCGGTCGAGCGCGCGACGTTCGGACGGTCTCGTGTGGTCCACGCCCCGATGTGGGACTTCGGCCAACCTCAGCCACCCCGGCTCTGGTCGGCCGCCGCGCAGTTCGCCGCGCGTGCCCTCGATGACGACCCCGACGCCGCCGTGTTGATCCATTGCCATCAGGGCCGTCGGCGCTCGGTCATGCTCGCGTACGCCGTGCTGCGGCTGCGCGGCCACACCGCCGAGCACGCGAGCGCGCTCATCTCACAGCACCGCGCCGGGGCCGAGCTCGTCGCGGCCTATACGGCGAGCGTCGAACGCTGGCTCACCGGAGGTTAGAACTCGAATCGTGGCGATTGTTGGCTTAATACCGCGGTTCTCGGCGAGACCGACCAGACGGCGGGCAGCTCGTCGGCGATGGCGGCGGCGACGTTCGGTATGTCCACGGATGCCGAGCCATGCATCGCCTCCGCGACGACGAGGACCGCGGTCGTCGTGTCGCGTACGGCCGACTGGCCGCTCTGCCGATTGGTCCAGCGCCGGGCATGCGCCTGCCCGGCGGCGTCGGCGAAGATCACTTCGCGCGGTTCGGGGTGTTCCGTCTCACCCGAGAAGGTCAGGTACCGCTCGTCACCGCGTGCGTGGCGTACCTCGAGACTCTCGGAGATCTTGGTTACGTCGAAAACGGCGACCGGGATCGCGAACGCGAGCGAGATCGCGTTGCATAGATCGATCAGAGGATGGATCCGGGGGAGCGTGCGCTCCTTCCGGAAGCGCCGCAGCAAGGACTCGGCGGCGCACCGATACTGCGTCGGCTTGAGCCCCATCCTCGAAAACGTGCGCCGCCACGCCTGTATCTCGGGGAACTCGGCCTCCGAGCCGACGGCCAGCCGCGCCTCGGCGACCGCGGTGAACGCGGAGATTGGTCGATCGACGGACGCGTTCGCGCTGACCCCGGTCGCGAAGACCGCGGCGGCGACGAGATCGGGATGATCGTTCCAGATCTGCGGTGAGTGTTGGAAGTACATGGGAAAATCTCGGGCGGCTGAGCAACGATGGCGCTATGACGATTCCACAGTTTCCGACCGGAGCTCCCAACTGGGTTGACATCGGCACGACGGACGTCGAGGGAGCGGTCGCCTTCTACACGCGGCTGTTCGGCTGGACCCACCTTGATTTCGGGCCGGACGCCGGTGGCTACGGCGCGTTCCTGAAGGACGGGAAGCAGGTAGCCGGCGTCGGCCCGACGACCGACCCGGCACGGGGCACCTCGTGGGCGACGTATCTGGCCACGGATGACGCGGCCGCGACCGCCGCCAAGGTCGAGGCCGCCGGCGGCAAGGTAATCATGGCGCCGATGCAGGTCATGGATCAGGGCACCATGGCGGTCTTCGCCGATCCCACCGGCGCGTTCATCTCGGTCTGGCAGCCGGGCGCCCACAAGGGCACCGAGATTATGAACGAGCCCGGCAGCCTGACGTGGGCGGAGCTGATGACCAGCGACATCGGCGCCGCCAAGGCCTTCTACGAGCGCGTGTTCGGCGTCTCGAGCCGGGATGTCGACGCGGGCGATGGCGGAATGTACACGCTCATCGAGGCGGGCCGCAGGTCCGTGGCCGGAGCCATGCAGGTGCGGCCCGAATGGGGTCCGATGCCCTCACACTGGTCGATCTACTTCGAGGCCGACGACTGCGACGCGGTCGCCGACGAGGCGGTCCAGCTGGGCGGCACCGAGTCGGCGCGGCAGGACTCGCCGGCCGGGCGGTTCGCTAACCTCGTGGATCCGCAGGGCGGCGCATTCTCGATCATCAAGACGGACCCCGATTTTTCGATGTAGGACAGCCGCTCAGCCCCCATCGGCCAGCGACGCGAGCAGCGGAATGCTGGAGATCTTCTCGCGGGTCAGCTCGGCCCAGAGGATGCCGCCGGCCGGGCGGCCGGTCCGCCGCTCGCGGCAGTCGATGATCCGGTCCGGCGTGACCACGAGGTCCAGCGGCACGTCGTGCGCGGTGGTCGGGATCCGTCCCGCCGGGCGCACCTGCAGTTCGTGGACCGTCGTGACCACCAACGCGTGCGCCGCGACCAGGCCGGCCGCGGCGGCGAGAGCGAACTCCAGGTCGGCAAACCCGCCGCCCTTGCCCAGCCGTGCCCCGTCCTCGCCGGCGGCGACGCAGCCCATGACGACCATGTCCACCGGCGCCAGGTCGGCGACCGCGACCCGCCGCGCCGAGCGGGAGGCGCCCCGGATGGACGCGGCCCGGCGGGGTGCGTCGGTGAGGTGTTCGGGATCGAGCAGGAAGAACGGATCCGGCTCGGTCAGCCGCGGCACCGCCATGTAGACGGTCTTGCCGTCCTGGAGGGCGCGCTCGCGCACCGGCAGCTGCGCGGAGTCCGGATTCGCCTTGACCATGCCGGCGCGCCGCCAATCCTCCGTCGCCCGCAACCGTTCCGCGGCGGCCTCGGCGCCGGCGAAGTTCGGGATCCGCCCGGCCGCGCCCGGGAACCGGGCGACGCGCGCCCTGCGGAGCGCCGCCCAGACCTCCTCCCGCAAGGCGGCCTTGGCCGCGAGCAACTCCGGCGCGCCGCCCGCGTCGTGGTCGTGCCGGTTCCGACGTCTCGGCATGCGTCTCATCCTCACCCGGACGCCGTCCAGAGTCAGGCCCGGCTGCCGGCGAGCGTGTCGTCCCGGTGGCGCTCGGCCGGTAGCGTTCCGGCTGAGGCGGGCGCCGGCGACGGGCCGCCGAGCCAGCGTGGCAGGTACCAGTTGCGCTCGCCGAGCAGCGCCATGGCGGCGGGGACGAGCACGAGCCGCGCGATGGTGACGTCGACGAGGATGGCGGCAGCCATGCCGACACCGATGATCTTCACCATCACGCTCGGGTCGAGCGCGAAGCCCAGTGCCACCGCGATCATGATGCCGGCCGCGGACGTGACGATCCGAGCCGTGTCGGCGAGGCCGGAGACGACGCTCGCTGTGACGCTTCCCGTCTGGTCGTACCGCTCGCGTACCCGGCTGAGCATGAAGACCTCGTAGTCCATGGACAGTCCGAAGAGGATCGCGAACAGCACCACAGGAGCCCAGGCGGCGATCGGCACCGGGCCGTCCAGCCCGACCAACCGCGCGCCCACCTGGGTCTGGAACGCCAGCGTCATCACACCGTACGCGGCGCCCACTGACAGCAGGTTGGTCAGCACCGCCTTGACCGGCAGCACCAGCGAGCGGAACACGAACACGAGCAGCACGGAGGTGACGGCGAGCACGGCGCCGACGACCTGCCACAGGTGGGTGCCGAGCACGCCGGTCAGGTCGACGGTGGCTGCGGTCGGGCCGGTCACGTCGGCTCCCGGCGGGAGTTGGCCATGCAGTCGGCGTACCAGGGCGTAGGTCGCGTCGTCCTGCGGTCCGCTGCCGGGGGTGATCTGGAAGGCCACGGTCCCGCCGTCCGGCGACACCGCCGTCGGCGACACGTCCGCGACCCCGGGCGTGGCCGCGACCGTCGTTACGAGGCGAGCCAGCGTGGGTTCGTCCACGCGGCGGCGGTCAACGACGATCGTGAGCGGGCCGTTGGCGCCCGGTCCGAAAGCCGCGGCGACCATGTCGTACGCCTGGCGGGTCGGGTTCGAGGTGCGTTCGCTGCCGGCGTCGTTTTGGCCGAGTCGCATGCCCAGTGCCGGCGCGGCCAGGGCGAGCATCGCAACGACGGCAGCGGTGAGCCAGATCGCGGGCCGGCGGACCACGGCCCGGCCCATTCGCTCGGCCCACCGCGACCGGAACCCGGCCCGGGTGGAGGCAGCGGCCGTGCGACGGGCCCGCCGGCCGAACACCCGTCGGCCGAGCGCGCCGAGCAGCGCGGGCAGTAGCGTGATCGAGGCGGCCACCGCGCAGAGGACGACCAGCCCTGCCGCCAACCCCATCGAGCCGAAGCTGGGTACGCCGCTGAGCGCCAGACCGGTGATGGCGACGAGGACGGTCCCGCCGGCGAACACGACCGAGCGGCCGGCCGTGGCGGTGGCTCGGGCGGCGGCCGCCAGCCGGTCCAGGCCATTGAGCATCCCTTCACGGTGCCGCGCCACGACGAACAGCCCATAGTCGATTCCAACCCCGAGGCCGATCATGCTGCCGAGCGTCGGGCTGACCGTGTTGACGTCCATCCCGCGCGCCAACAGCGCGATCAGGCTCAACCCGGCGCCGACGGCGACGCCGGCGATCAGCAGCGGCAGGCCGGCGGCCAGTGCGGACCCGAAGGCCACCAGCAGGATCACCAGCGCGATCCCGACTCCGACCGTCTCCGCCAGTCCGTTCGGGCCCTGGATCGCCTCGGGCACCTCGCCGCCAACGGCGACCCGCGCGCCGGCGTCGGCCAGGGGCGCGGCCGCTCGGGTCAGAGCGTCCGTTGCGGCGCGCAGCGGCACGTCGGCCACCTCAGCGTCGTACCGCACCTCTAGCAGGGTGGTGCGGCCGTCGGCGCTGTCCCGCTCATCCACCGTCCGGACGCCGGCCAGCCCGCGCACCTCGCTGGTCGCGCGCGTCAGGGCCGCACGGTCCGGGGAGCCGTCGGGCCACCGCGCGACCAGGTGTGCCTCGGCGCCGGCCTCGGCCGGGAAGCCGGCCAGCAGCCGCGCGTACGCCCGGTCGCTCGATGTTCCCGGCACGGTCATCGCGTCTCGCAGCGTGCCGCCGACGGTGGCCGACAGGGCGACCACGACCGTGAGGACGGCCAGCCAGCCGCCCGCCACGCGCCATGGATGGGCGGCACACGCCCGGCCGGTCGCTTCCAGCAATCGCCTGAGTTCCATGTCTCCAGCGAATCGGCGCCGGTGCCGCCGCGTCCAACAGAAACCGGGGCGCGATTGACAACTACTGGTTGTCGACGCAGATTGCAGGCGTGGACCTGGATACCGGGCTGCTCCGGGCGTTCGTGGCGACCGTTGAGGAGAACCATTTCGGCCGGGCCGCCGTGCGGCTGTTCGTCACGCAGCAGGCGCTGTCCAAGCGGATCCACCGGCTCGAGGAGATTCTGGGCGCCCGGCTGCTCGACCGGACCAACCGACGCGTCGAGCTGACCGCGGCCGGCGAGCGGTTCCTCCCGCACGCCCGGCGCGCCCTCGCCGCCGTCGACGCCGCCTCGGCCGCGGTCGGTCTCGGCGCCGGACCGTTCCGGGTGGACGTGATGTACGAGCACCTCTCCGTGCTGCGCCTGGTCCGCGACGCGGTCGAACGGGACCCCGAGCTTGCCATCGAGATCACTACCCAGACCAGCCTGCTGTCGACCGTGCCCTCGCTGCGTCGCGGCGACGTCGACATCGCGTTCGGTCGGGCGATGGAGCGACCATGGCCCGCCGATGTTCGGCGCCGGCTCGCGCTCCTGGAGCCGATCGGGCTGCTGGTCGGCGCGGATCACCCGCTCGCCGCTCGATCCACTGTGGAACTCGTTGAGCTCCGCGACCTGAGGCTCTGGTTCCCCACGGCGAGCGCTCCGGTGGATTGGACGTCACTGCTGGACGAACTGACGGACCAGTTCGACATCAAGCTGGAACCCGCTGGGCCGAAGGCGGGGTTCGACTACTTCCTCGATCGGCCGGCCAAGGATCTGAACACGGTCACGCTGTACGGACTGGGCATGCCACCGCCGGCGGTCACGCGGCTGCGCGTCGTGCCGATCGTCTCGCCCACACCCGTGTTCGCCTGGTCGGTGATGTGGCGCCCTCGCGTTCCCGAGTCGGTCATCGACCGGCTTCTCGCGTACGCCGATCTCGACGTCGCGGTGCCCATCGAGGCCGCAGTCGATCCCGACCGGGTGTGGCTGCCGGCCGCGGACCGCGCCTGGCTGTCGAGCGCTGGTCGGCGCCCGGCGTGAGGCATGGTGCTTCTTTACACCACGCGTCTACACCACGCGTGGTCGATCTGCGGCACGATAATGATGGGGATCCGCGCCGTCTCGGGAGGCCAGATGCGTATCAGCGACATACTGCGCGTGAAGGGACGGGACGTCGTCACTGTCCCCCCGGACACCGACATCCGGCGACTTCTCGCCGTGCTGGCCGAGCACCGGATCGGCGCCGTAGTGGTGTCGCGGGATGGCGACTCCGTCGACGGCATAGCCAGCGAGCGCGACGTCGTCCGAGCGCTCGCGGCGCACGGGGAGGCAGTGCTGTCCGAGCCGGTCACGGCGATCTACACGGCCGAGGTGCACACCGTCGAGCCAGACGCGGCCCTCGAGGACCTGATGCGGATCATGACCGATCGCCGGATACGGCATCTGCCGGTCGTCCGCGACGGTGCCCTGTGCGGCATCGTCAGCATCGGCGACATCGTCAAGAACCGGATCGATGAGCTGGAGACCGAACGCACCGCGTTGACGCACTACATCGCCGGTGACCGCTGAGGATCGGATGGGGTGTACGCGCCGCGGAAGAAGCCGCGGACCCGCTCGCCGATGCCGAGGTTGTGGTCGAATGTCGTCGGCCGGGTCGGCGAGCTGGTGTCGAAGCCGACGAAGATGTCGTCGCGCCGGCCGCAGTTGGGGTCGTACACCCGCACGGTGACCGTGGTGCCGACTCGCTCGTAGCCGACGGCGAGCACCTGATGGTTCAGCGCCAGGTCCCGCGGATCCCGCGAGGCCGCCGTGACCACGCCGAGCGGCACCGGCATGCCACGGTCGAGATCTCTCGCGACCTGCGGCCACTGGACCCTGATCGTGCGCCAGGCGAGGCCGCGTTAGATGAGGACGCGTCGGCCGAACATCGTGAAGCTGGAGTCACCGTCGGGAAGGTTCATCCACTGGTAGTACTGGACGACCCCGGCCGGAACATGCCAGGAGTCCACCAGGCGGTGCACGAGGTAGCCGTAGAGCGCGTCGCCCGCTGCCGGCTGCTCCGGCGACGCGACCTGGCCGGCCTGCCAGTAATCGAGCGCCGCGAAGACCATCCCGCCGCACAGGCCGGCGGCGGCGTCGCCGAGGTGGATCGTTCCGAACGGCGTGGACAAGGAGACTGCCGGCTGGCTCGGCCACTCGTTGACGAACGCGAAGCCGTTGCGGGATGGCAGAAAGCTGTCCGGCATGGTCCTCACCCTCCGGCCATGGTCAGTGCGGCAGCGCGTCCGCGATCTCCGCGAGAGCGGTCTTGAGAACGTCGTAGCCGGCGTCCGTGATCTTGTGTTGGCGGTGCAGTTTGACCACTCGGTCGGCGGTAATCTGCAGCGTGTTCGATGCGGCGGTGGGTTGGTTGGCGGCCACGGAATGCGCGGCGTCGCCCAGCCGGCGGTCGAGCTCCTGGGCGGACCGCGAGGTCAGCTCGCCGTCCTGGACGAGCCGCGGGAGGCGGCTGCGGAGTGCGGCGATGAGTTGAGCGGCGCGCGTCGCCCGCGTCGGCGACGCGGTTGGCGTCGGTGACGGTGACGGCGACGGCGACGCATCTGGCGTGGCGGTCGGCTCGGTCACGGTTTCGCTGATTGTGGGCACTGCGGGCGGGGACGGCGCGGCCGCTGGGCGGCCGCGGTCACGCGAGGCGAGAGCGACCGTCAGCATGATGATCAGTACGACGAGCGCAGCCGCGGCCAGAATCGCGGCACGCCGCCAACGGCTCGGTCCCGCCGCGGTCCCGGAGTGCCGCGCCCGACCGAGGGCAGCCGTCGGCGTGGACGCCGAATCCGGGGTCCGCAGCAGGCGCCGCCCGACCTCCTCGGCGCTCAGCGCTGGACCGAACGGGGTGGCCGGATTGGCGGCGAGGAGCTGGCCGACGAGCATGGCCAGCTCGGGAGAGACGTCCGGGCGCTGGTCGCGCAGGGCCGGCTCGGCACCCTGGTCCGCGATGGGCGGCGGACCGCCCGCGAGCATCAGATAAAGCAGCCAACCCACCGCGTACAGGTCCGTGCGCGGATCGTTCGGGGTTTCCGCGCGCACGTGGGCGATGCCGAAGCCACCCACCTTCACGACGCCGTCCGGGCCGAGCAGGACGTCGTCGGGCCCGAGGTCCCGGTGGACCACGCCCGCGGCGTGCGCCGCCGCCAGGGCCGCGCAGATCTGCGCCGCGATGTCCACGGCCCGATCCGCCGGCAGGGGCCCCGCCTCGAGGACCGTCGCCAGCGACGGGCCCTGGACAAGCTCGAGCACCTGGTACGCGCGACCTCGGTCGAGTCCCGCGTCGTAGACCGCGACGGTATTCGGATGCGCCAGGCCGGCGACCGCGCGGGCCTCGGCGTCGAGTCGCCGCAGCGCGACCGGGTCATCGAGCGCGGAAATGGAGAACATCCGCACCGCGACGGGTTGGTCACGATGCACGTCGCGTGCCGACCATACCTCCGACACCGCGTCGCGGCCGAGCATCTGTTCGAGCTGGAAGCGGTCGCCCAGGAGCGTCGGCACGACCGACATCCTGCCAGAGCCGCGGGCTGGCAACCGTGCCATACGACCTCCGGGGTTAACCCTGATCGCGGTCGGGGTCGCGGCGGCCGAACTCTTCGGGGACGAGGGCGGGTCGTTCCCGGATGTCGAGGAGTCCGGCCGTCCCTAGCGTCGGTGCCATTCAGGAATCTCACCGGAGGGGGAGCCTCAGATGGTCAGGCGACCGATGACGGTACGGGTGGCACGGTGGAGCGCCGAGCACCCGTGGCGTGCCATGGCGCTGTGGGTCGTGTTCGTGGCCGTGTGCTTCATGGGGGGCACGATGGCCGGCCTGAACCAGGCCACCGACGCCGATCAGCGCATCGGCGAGGCCGGCCGGGCCGACGCCATCGCGTCGGCGGGCACGTTCGATAACGCCGCGGTCGACAACGTGCTGATCACCGCCCGCACGGGCGCGCTCGACCCGGCGGCGGCGCGCGCGGCCGCCGCCGACGCCACGAGCCGGCTGCGGGTTCTGCCCGACGTGGCCACGGTCGCCGATCCGGTGTTGGCCCGGAACGGCAGGGCGCTGCTCGTGCCGATCACGATGACCGGTGACCCGGAGAAGGCCAGCAACCGCGTGCAGCCGTTGCTCGACGCCACGGCGGCGGCCCAGGTCGCGCACCCCTACCTGCGGGTCGAGGAGGTGGGCGGTCCGTCGATCGGCAAGGCTCTCGACGACACGCTGGGCAAGGACTTCAAGCGCGCCGAGGTGCTGAGCCTGCCGGTGACGCTCGCCATTCTCGTGGTGGCGTTCGGTGCGCTGATCGCCGCCGGTGTACCGGTGCTGCTTGCGGTCTCGTCCGTGGGCGCGGCGATGGGCCTGTCGACCTTGGCCTCCCATCTGGTGCCGGCGACCGACGTGACCAGCAGCGTCATCCTGCTGATCGGCATGGCGGTCGGAGTGGACTACTCGCTGTTCTATGTGCGGCGAGAACGTGAAGAGCGGGCGAAGGGCAGGTCCGGGCTGGACGCGGTGGAGATCGCCGCCGAGACGTCGGGGCATGCGGTCGTCGTCTCCGGCCTCGCCGTGTCCATCGCGATGGCGGGCCTGTTCCTCGCCGGTGACATCGTGTTCTCCTCGCTGGCGGTCGGATCGATCCTCGTGGTCGCCGTCGCCGTGCTCGGGTCGCTTACCGCGCTGCCCGCATTGCTGGCGAAGCTCGGCCGGTGGGTTGACCGGCCGCGGGTGCCCGTGCTGTGGCGGCTGACCACGCGGCGTACCGGACCCGACGGCCGGCCCACGCCGGCCCGGTTCTGGCCGGCGGTGCTGCGCCCGGCGTTGCGGTCGCCGCGGGCGACGCTCGTGATCTCGGTCGCGCTGCTGCTCGCGCTCGCGGCGCCGGCGCTCGGGATGAAGCTGAAGTTTCCCGGCATGGAGGACCTGCCGCGCACCACGGCGGCCATGCGGGCCTACGACCGGCTGACCGCGGCGTTCCCGAGCACCGGCACCACGCACGAGGTCGCCGTGCGCGTGCCCGCCGGGGAGGGTGGCGCGGCACGGACGGCACTCACCGACCTGGCCCGGCGGGCGGCGGCGAACCCGCTGTTCGCGCCCCTGGAGGCGGACGGTCCGGGCCTCAGGGTGTCCGCCGACGGGCGGGTGGCCGTGCTCGACGTGGCGACGCCATACGCCAGCCGCACCGACGAGGCCCGCGAGTCGCTCCAGGTCCTGCGCGACGACCTGGCGCCGGCGACGGTCGGCACGGTGCCCGGCGCCGAGTACGCGGTCGGCGGCGACGTCGCGGCAAGCCAGGACTACGCCGCGCATGTCTGGAGCAAGCTGCCCATCGTCGTGGGCTTCGTGCTGATCCTGACGTTCCTGGTGATGACGCTGACGTTCCGGTCGGTGGTGATCGCGCTGACGTCGATCGCGTTGAACCTGCTGTCGGCCGCGGCGGCGTACGGCTTGGTGGTGCTGGTCTTCCAGGGCACGTGGGCCGAGGGTCTGCTCGGCTTCACCTCGATGGGCGCCGTCGTGTCCTGGTTGCCGCTGTTCCTGTTCGTCGTCCTCTTCGGACTGTCCATGGACTACCACGTGTTCGTCGTGAGCCGGATCCGTGAGGCCGCGAGTCAGGGCATGCCGACGCGGGACGCCGTCGCGCAGGGCATCACCTCGTCGGCCGGCGTGGTGAGCAGCGCGGCGATCGTCATGGTTGGCGTGTTCTCGATCTTCGCGACGCTGAGCACGGTGGACATGAAGCAGCTCGGGATCGGGCTCGCGGCGGCGATCCTGCTGGACGCCACGATCATCCGCGCGGTCGTGCTGCCGTCGCTGATGACGATGCTCGGCCGGGCGAACTGGTGGGCGCCGCGATTCCTGCACCCGCGGCCGGGGACGGCGGCGGCGACGGCGACGGAGCAGAGGCAGCCGGAAATGGCCGGCGCGGGCATGACCCGCGGCGCACCGGGGAATTGAGGGGGGATGGCCACGTACTCGGTCAACGAGGCGGCCGTGGCCCGCGCCCGACGGCTCATCGACGCCCGACAGTACGTGTTGAACAGCGACTGGGGTGAGGTCCAGCCCGGCGCGAAGGCCCAGAACGCCTTCTTGCGGTCACACTCCTGGGAGGAGTACGCCGAGTGGCACCTCGGGCTCACCCAGGGCGCGGCGGACGAGACGAAGGCCAGGTACGCGTTCGTCTACGGCGACTTCCGGCGGATTCACCGCACCGGCTTGATCGCGTGTGTGTACCGGGCGGAGGAGTGGCGGCACAAGGCCATCGAGCTCGCCGCGTTCGACCTCTTGCAGCACCTCGACAAGACGAGCGGCTAGCCCGGCGCGGGCCGGTTCACCGCGCGGTCCAGCCGCCGTCGATGAGGATCGTTTCGCCGGTGACGAGCGACGCGGCTGGGGAGGCGAGGAACACCACCACGCCGGCCACCTCCATCGGTGCGCCGATGCGGTGAAGCGCCGCGATGCGCTCCAGGATCTCGGCGCGCATCGCCGGGTCGGCCAGCGCCCCGGCGGTGCCGGGCGTCTCGATGAAGGTGGGAGCCACCCCGTTGACCGTGATCCCGTACTGGCCCCATTCGACCGCCAGGCACTTGGTCAGGTGAGCGATCGCGGCCTTCGTCATGCAGTACACCGACTCGCCGGGCAGCGCCACGAAGCCAGCCTGCGAGCTGAGGTTCACGATCCGGCCGTACCCCTGCTTGATCATCACTCGACCCGCGGCCTGGCTGGCGAAGAACGTGCCCTTGAGGTTCACCTCAACCGTGAGATCGAAGTCCTCCTCCCGGACCTGCTCGGCCGGATTCTCCGGGCCCAACCCGGCGTTGTTCACCAGGATGTCCAGCCGGCCGAGCTCCGCCACGGTCCGGTCGACGGCCGCGAACACCTCCGCCGTGCGTCGGACGTCCATCTGTACCGGGAGCGCGCGGCGGCCGAGCGTCTCCACCTCGCCCACCAGGTCTGTGCCCGCGCTGGCATCGCGGAGCCCGAGCGCCACGTCGGCGCCGGCGCGGGCGAGCGCGAGCGCGACGGCCCGCCCGATGCCGCGCGCCGCGCCGGTGACGAGCGCGACCCGGCCCTCCACGTCGAAGCGCGGGAAGGTGTCCATGGAGCCTCCTATCCGCCGTTGGGGACGCCGAGGTTCTGCACCAATTCGGTGCGGGCGGCATCAAGCGCGACCTTCAGGGCGCCGGTCAGCGATGCCGCCTCACCGAGGGCGCTGGTCTCGATGCGGGGCGGGAACGGCACGTGGCTGTTGACGATCTCCCGGACGATGGGCAGCAGCATCGCGTTGCTGCCGACGCCACCTCCGATCACCACCAGCTCCGGGTCGAAGACGGCGCACGCGCTGGCCACGGTGAGCCCGAGCTGGCGAGCCTCGGCCTCGACGAGCTCGATCGCCACGGGTACGCCGGCGGCGGCCTGGGAGAACAGCGCCTCAACCGTGGTGGGGCGGGCCCCCGGCCAGTTCCGGTGCGCCTTGACCGACGCGAGGATGCCGTACCCCCCGGCCTCGGCGGCGAGGGGCTCCTTGCCGTGCCCGCTTCGCTGCGCGGACGGGACCGAGCCCGGCAGCGGCAGATAGGCCACCTCGCCGGCGGCGCCGTGTGCCCCGCGCACCAGCTGTCCGTCGTTTACCAGGCCCATGCCGATGCCGGCGCCGACCGCGAGGAACGCGAACGTCCTCGCCGAGCGGGCGTGGCCCCGCCAGTGCTCGCCCAACGCCGCGAGGTTGACGTTGTTGTCCAGCACGATCGGTGCCTCGATGCGCGACTCCAGCGGGGTGAGCAGGTCGAACGGGCCGTCCTCGCCGAGGTTGTGGCCGATGGACATGGTGCGGCCGTCGGCGTGGATGACGCCGGGCGCCGAGACGCCGACGCGGCGCAGCGGACCGAACCGTCCGTCGACCGCGCGCGTGGCCGTGCCGACCATGCGCGCCGCCTGGCCCGCGATGGCGCGCGCGCCGGTGCCCTTCGTCGCCTGCCGGTGCTCGAACTGCACCGCCCCACCCATGTCGGCCGCCGCGACGCGCACGTTGTCGCCGCCGATGTCCACCGCGACGAGGTAGCCGACGGTGGGGGCGAGGCGGTAGTACGTCGGCGTGCGACCGGGCCGGCCGCGCCGTACGCCGACGTCGACGATCAGCTCGTTGTCGACGAGCCGGCGGATCGCCTCGGAGATCGTTGGCCTAGACAGTCTGGTCCGCTCCGCCAGCTCGGGACGGGTCATCGGCACGCTGTCGAGCAACGCGGTAAGCACGCTGCGTTCGGACGTGTCGACCGGGACGGACATGTTATCGCTCCTTCGCCAACGCGACCTTGACCCAGGACCGCGGACCGAGTACAAGTTTGTTAAGCAGCCTAATTAAAAGTTGCCCGGGAGGCGACCATGTCAGAGCAGATCGGCGGGCTGTCCAGACGAAACCTCCTTCGGTTATCGGCGATCGCTGGTGCCGGCGTGGCGCTGGGCGCTTGCGATGTGGGCGGAAACGAGAAGACCGGTGGCGGGGGAGGGAGTGGCGAAGGCAAGATCACCGCGCTGTTCATGAAGCAGGCGGGGTACTCCGAGGACGACATCCGCAAGATGACCACGGACTTCCAGACGGCCAACCCCAAGATCACTGTCGAGCCGACGTTCGTGGCGTACGAGGCGCTGCACGACAAGATTGTCGCCGCCGCGCCGGCCGGAACGTTCGACGTCGTGCTCATCGACGTCATCTGGCCGGCGGAGTTCGGCACCAAGCGAATTGTCAACGATGTCACCGACCAGTTCCCGGCGTCCTGGAAGTCGGACATGCTCGGCGGTGCACTGGCCACCGCGGTCTACCATGACCGCTACTACGGCGTGCCGTGGATCCTCGACACCAAGTACTTCTTCCACAACACCGAGATGCTCACGAAGGCCGGCGTCGATGCCGCGTCACTGTCCACATGGGACGGCGTCATGGCCGCCGCCCGTCAGCTGAAGGCCAAGAAGGTCGTCGAGTTCCCGCTGGTCTGGAGCTGGAAGCAGGCGGAGGCGCTCATCTGCGATTACACCCAACTGCTCGGGGCGTTCGGCGGCAAGTTCCTCTCCGAGGACGGCAAGCAGGTCCTGTTCAACACCGGCGGCGGCGTGCAGGCGCTCGAGTTCATGAAGCACTCGCTCGACGACAAGCTGACCAACCCCAACTCGGTCGAGTCGCTTGAGGAAGACGTCCGGAAGATCTTCTCCGACGGCCAGGCCGCGATGGCGCTGAACTGGACGTACATGTTCAACGCCGCCAACGATCCAGCGCAGTCCAAGATCGCCGGCAAGGTGGCCGTGGGACAAACGCCGGCCGGTCCGAGCGGCGCGCCCGGATGCAACGGCTCAATGGCGCTCTCGGTCACCTCCGGCAGCAAGAACCAGAAGGCCGCCTGGACGTACGTCAGCTACATGACGAGCGCCGACGTGCAGAACAAGTTCGCCAAGAGCTCCTTGCCATGCTGGACCAAGTCGTACGACGACCAGCAGGTCATTTCGACTCTGCCCCAGGTCGTCGCCGTCGCCAAGAAGGCACTCGGCGACATGATCGTCCGGCCGCAGGTCCCCCGGTACAACGAGATCAGCCAGATCCTTCAGGCCGAGCTGCAAAACGCCCTGCTCGGCAAGAAGCAGCCCAAGAAGGCCCTGGACGACGCGGCCGGACAGGCCACCGGTCTGTTGGCGTGACGACGGCCGAGACGTCCCGCCCCCCGCCGGTCCGCCCGGCGCGGGGCGGGGGCCGGCCGGCGGCACCGTGGCGCGCATGGGTCCGGCCCGCCGGGCGCGGGCAGACCCGGCTCGCGCTGACACTGCTCCTGCCGGCCGCCGCGGTCGTCTTCGGCGTCGTGCTGTACCCGGCCGGGCGCGCCCTGGTCATCTCGTTCTACGACGTCGACAGCCCGTTCCCCGGGGCGTACCCGTTCGTGGGGTTGCGCAACTACACCGAGGTCCTCAGCGACCCTCGACTGTGGATGGCGGCGCGGCACACGGTCTACTTCACCATCGTGTCGACGGCACTCGAGCTGGTTCTCGGGATCGGCCTGGCCCTCCTGCTCGCCGCGCCGATCCGGCTGCGATGGTTGTTCCGCGCCGTGGTTATCCTGCCGTGGGCGTTGCCCACCATCGTCAACGGCGCCATGTGGCGGTGGATCCTCAACGCCCAGTACGGCGCGGCGAACGCGGTGCTCACCCAGCTGCACCTGCAGCAGGACTACCGATCGTGGCTGGGTACGAGCCCGTTCCTTGCGCTCAACATGGTGATCGTCGCCGACGCCTGGAAGAACACCTCGCTGGTGGCGTTCTTCCTCCTCGCCGGCCTGCAGACCATTCCGAACGAGCTGTACGAGGCGGCCCGGGTTGACGGTGCCGGCCCGGTACGCGCGTTCTTCCGCATCACGTTGCCCCTGCTCCGGCCGGCGATCGCACTGGTCCTCGTGCTCCGGACGATCGAGGCATTCAAGGTTTTCGACATCATCTACGTGATGACCGGTGGCGGCCCCGCCAGCGGCACCCAGACCGTAACCTTCTTCACCTACCTGCAGGCGTTCTCCGCGCAGCGGTTCAGCGTGGGTGCCGCCCTGGCGTACCTGACCGTGGTGACCATCCTGCTGCTGGCGCTGCTGTACCTGCGCCTGCTGCGGCAGAGTGAGCTGAGGGCGCCATGAGGGCGGGACGGGGGTACCGCATTCTCGTCAACGTGGCGGCGCTCGTCACGTCGGTGGTGATCCTGGCACCGTTCGGCTGGCTGCTTTACTCGTCGGTGGTCGGGCAGACCGACCTCGTGTCCAAGCCCATGCGCTGGATACCGGAGCACGTAACCCTCGAGCGGTACCGGGAGATCTTCGCCGGTCACGGCATCAGCGCGGCGACCGAGTTCCGCCAGGCGATGGTCAACAGCTTCCTGGTGGCCAGCGGCACGGTGCTGGTGTCGCTCACCGTGGGCGTGCTCGGCGGCTACGCCCTGGCCCGGTTGCGGTTCCCGCTGCGCCGCACGACGTTGCTGTCGTTTCTCGTCACGTACATGCTGCCGCCCATCACACTGATCATTCCGCTGTATCTGCTGATGTCCCGCTTCGGTCTGCTCGACACGAAGGTCGGGCTGGTCGTCGTCTACTGCTCCCTCGCCACGCCGTTCGCGCTGTGGAACATGAGCAACTTCTTCGGCTCGCTGCCGGTCGAGCTGGAGGACGCGGCCCGGGTCGATGGCTGCAGCCGGCTCGGGGCCCTCGTGCGCGTCGTGCTGCCATTGTCGCGGCCGGGCATCATCGCCACGGCGCTGTACGCGTTCCTGCTGTGCTGGGACGAGTTTCTCTACGCGCTGATCTTCACGTCCACGTCGCGAGCGAAGACGATTCCGGTCGCCATCGCCGAGTTCACCGGACGCAACGCGGTGGACTTCGGGCTCATCGCCGCGGGTGGAGTCCTCGCGGCCGTACCACCCGTGCTCCTCACCGTGGTGTTCCAGCGGTACCTCGTCAGCGGGTTGACCACCGGGGCGGTGCGGGGATGAGCCGCTCCTTTCTGGACGGCGTACACGCACAGCCGGACAACCTCGTGCGGTCGGCGTCGGTGGTCCGGGCGGCGCTGGCCCGGCCGGTCGGCGCCCGCGCGGCGGCCGCCGTGGAGCTGGGCTGCCTGCTCGCGTTCGGCATGGGTGCCAGCGCGCACGCCGCGGCCGGGTTCGCGGCCCTCATGCGCCGCGCCGGCCGGCCCGCGCTCGCGGCGAGCGCGGCCGACCTCGACACGGATTCGCCGGCCGGCCTCGCGGCCGCGTACCTGGCGATCAGCCAGTCGGGGCGGAGCCGGGAGACGGTCTCGGCGCTAGCAGCCGTTCCGACCACCGGCCCGTCGGCCGCCGGCCCGTCGACCCGGATCGCGCTGACCAACGAGCCGGACGGCCCGCTTGGCGCGCTTGCGGACACAGTGCTCCCGCTCGGCTGTGGACCCGACACAAGAGTCTCGACGTTGAGCTACACCGCCACGCTGCAGGCGCTTGGCCTGCTCGCCGACCGCGTGACCGGCGGGCCGTCGGCGGATTGGGCGGCGCTGCCATCGCTGGCGTCCGCGGCGCTGAGTCAAGACGTGGATGCCCTCGTCGCGACGCTCGACGACGTCGACTGCATCGACGTCGTCGGCTCGGGCGTACGCGTGGCAACGGCCGGCGCGGTCGCATTGCTCCTGCGGGAGGCCGCCCACCTGCCGGCCGCCGGCTTCGCCACCCGTGAGTACCTGCACGGTCCACTGGAGACGGTCGGGCCGCGCCTTGGCGTACTCCTGTTTGGGTCCGGCCGGGAGGTGCCGCTGGCGGCCTCGCTCGCCGAGCACGGCGCGCGCGTCGTCCTGCTGACCGACGCTGAGGTCGACCCGACCGGGCGTCACGTGTCCGTGCTCCGCCTGCCCGCGGCGGCCGGCCTCGCCGGCTGCGTGCTCGACGTCCTGCCGGTGCAGCTGGCGTGCGCCGCGCTCGCCGACCGTGCGGGCCGGGCCATCGAGCTGCGGCACATGCCAGCCGACACCAAGCTGAGCGGCGACCCGGAGCCATAGGACGTTGCGCGATACTCCTGGCTGCCCCGCGCTACGGGATCGCCGTCGACGTCGTCGGCACGTTATAGCCCCGGACGCGCAGGAACGGCGCCTGGCCGCCGAGGTCGCTCGTCTGGTACGTCGCCGTGATCGTGGTCGACTCACCGGGCCAGAGTGAGACGTAGTTGTCGGTGTAGCTCACCGGCGCCACCTCGGTACCACCATTGCCTGCGGTCACCTCCGGCCGGACGAAGAAGGCGATGTTCGTCGGGGCGGTGTTGGTCAGTGTGATCTGCACGGTCTGCTGTGTGCCGGAGACCGTGCGCGTCGGCGTCGCCGTCAGGTCCGGGTTGGTCGCCAGGGCGTTGAGCCCGGTCAGGTTCGCGTAGCTCCGGACCGTCGTCTTGTACCACGTGCTCTGTTTCCCGAGCTGATCCGGGCTGGTCGAGTACCAGTACAGATTGTTGCTCACCAGCGCTCCGGCCGAGTCCCGGAGCTGAAGGCGGATGAAATACGTGGCGGACAGCCCGGTCACCGCGGGAATCGTGAGCAGCTGCGTCGAGGCGTTGGCCGGCGCGCTGGCCGCCACCTGTGTGGTATACGCCTGGCTCAGGCTCGGGACGTTGTAGATCGTCGCGTTGGCGGTCAGGTTCGTGCGCGCCGTGAGCGTCGAGTTGACCACGTAGACGTTCCGCGTGGCGTAGTCGTAGGCGATGTGGACCGGCTCGTTGGCCTTCCTGCTGCCGAAGTACCCGCCGCCGGGCTTGAGGTAGTAGTCGTACAGGTTCCAGTGCACGGACGGCCAGGCGTTGTTCTGCATCCAGAAGATCACACCGAACGACTGCGTGAACTCGTGCGAATTCCACGCCTCGAAGAACGACCGCGTGTTCTCGTAGTTCAGCAGCTCCGACTTGCGGGCGTAGTCGGCGATCCCGCTGAACGCGCCATACCGGCCCGACACCGCGTCGTTGAACGCCTTCGTGTTGTCGAAGACGCTGTGCGCCTTGCCGGAGTGGAAGTTCCATGCGCTGCTGGTCGGAGACTGGTCGGCTGGCGCCAGGAACCGCTGGATGCTCTCGAGCGGCGGCGGGGCCTCGGTGCCCTCCTCCGCGTTCGTGCCGAACGCGCTGCCGGCCCGGGTCGTGTCCCACCAGAGCACCGGCGGCTCCCACACGTACGGGCCGTCCATCTTCACCCCGGCGTCCGGGTTCGCCCAGGTGGCGACGTTGTCGAGCGTCGGGTTCTGCCAGTGCAGGCGGCTCGCGATGTCCTTATACCCGGTCAGGTGGGCGGTGCTCGGCGGTTGGTCGCTGCCGAACGCCCAGACGAATGGGCTCGCGTGCGCCCGCAACGCGCGCATCTGGGTCTCGAGCGAAGCGTTGGCGACCTGCGTCTGCTCGGCTGACCAGCTGGCGTCGTTCTCCCAGGCGCTGCAGCACACGAACCCCGGCATGATCATGATGCCGGCCCGGTCGGCCAGGTCGTACAGCTCCTCGTTGCCGAGCGTGCCCTCCAGGCGGATCGTGTTGAGGCCCATGTCCTTGACGTACTGGACGTGGGCCGCGTTCGTTCTGGTGTCCCACCGCTGCAGCATGTCCCACATGTAGCCGCCGCCACGGAAGAAGATCGGCTGACCGTTGACCCGGTAGCCCACGAACGAAGTGCCCTGGACGGTCGTGCGGTAGTCGGTGAACTGCCGTACGCCGAAGTCGATCGAGCGGCTGTCCGAGGTGGCACCGGCGACGGCCGCCGAGACGCTCAGGTTGTACAGCTCCGGGCTGCCGAACTGGTACGGCCACCACAGGACGGGGTTGCTGACGTGCAGCTGGGCGTATGCGGCCGGGTCGAACACGACCTCGCGGCGCTCGTTCGCCGCGAGCGTCACCGACTGACTGACCGAGACGGTCGGCTGGCCCGCCTTCGTGATCGTGCCGCTGACGGTCGCTGTGACCGGCGCGTTGGTCGCGTTCACCGCGTCGACGTAGACGGTCAGGTCCGCGGCGTTCGTCGCCGGCAGCGGCAGGGTCGTCCGGACGTACGGGTCCCCGAGCGCGACCGGGCCGGTCGTCTCCAGCAGCGTCTTGCCCCACAGACCCGCGTTCATGTCCGGCGCCTCGGGATTCCAGTCCACGGTGCAGAAGGACAGGTCGTTACAGCCATGCGCGGGCGGGGTCACCAGGATGGCCAACGCGTTGGGGGCGCCGGGCCGGATCAGGCTCCCGACGTTGTACTCGTGCCGGGCCATCGTGCCGACCGCGTTCGCGTCCAGCTGCGTGCCGTTGAGCCAGATTTGGGCGCGGTAGCTGATGCCCCTAAAGCGCAGCCAGTACGCCTGATCCGCCGCGGCTGCGGGCGCCGTGAACTCGCCCCGGAACCACCAGTTCTGACGGGTCAGATCCGGAACGGACTGCAGGTTCTTACCGAAGTAGATGTCCTGGTAGACGTTGTTGGCCACCAGGCCGGCGAGCACGGTCGACGGCAGCGAGATGGGACTCCACCCGGTGGTGCCGTACCCGACCTGCGAGATGGTCGCTCCGGAGTCGGTGACGGTGGTCGCCGAGCGGAGCGCCCAGCCCGCGGTCAGCTCGGTGGAACCGACGGTCGCCGCATCGGCCTCGCCGATCCCGACGACGCCGAGGCCGAACACGAGGGCCAGCGCCGTCGCCACGACCGCGAACGGCCGGCGCCGCCGTGGGGTTATGTGCCGAGACATGCTTGGCCTCCTACGATCCGACCGGCCAGGTCACCTGCTTGGAGGGGTAGTAGTTGATGCCCATCACCCGCCAGCGCGGACCCTGGGCGCCGAGCCGCTGCGAGAACGCCGTCCAGTCATGCGTGCTCTGAGGCGACCAGCCGAGCTCGGCGATCGCGGGCAGCCGCGGGAACGCCATGTACTCGATGTCGGACAACGTCTTGATGGTCTCGGTCCACAGTGGTGCCTCGACGCCGAGCACCGACGTCTCGCCGACTCCGTCCAGGTAATTGCCGGGGTCCCAGCCGTACGCGGTCTGCACCTCGATGAAGCCGGCCCAGCGCTGGCCGAGCTTCGTGCGAGGGCTGTACTTCATGTCGAGGTACGTGTGATTGGCCGGTGACATCACGACCTTGGTGCCGGTCGCGGCGGCGTCCCTCACCGCCTGGTCGGTCGTCGTGGTGCCCCAGAACTGCGCGACCGTCGTGGCCGGCACCGGCGTGACGCGCACGATGTCGTGCCAGCCCATCACGGCCTTGCCGTGCGCGGCGACGATCTGCTGCACCCGGACGATGAACGTCTTGTAGTCGTCGGCCGTGGTCGAGCTGGCCTCGTCGCCGCCGATGTGCAGGTACGGCCCGGGCGTCATCGCCGCGATCTCACCGAGCACTTGGTCGACGAACGTGTAGGTGATCTCCTTGCTCACGCAGAGCGAGCTGAAACCGACCTTCGTTCCGGTGTAGAGCTTCGGTGCCACGCCGGAGCAGTTGAGCTCCGCGTACGAGGCCAGCGCCGCGTTGGTGTGCCCCGGCATGTCGATCTCCGGCACGACGGTGATGTACCGCGCCGCGGCGTACGCCACGATGTCCCGGTAGTCGGTCTGCGTGTAGTAGCCACCCGGGCCGCCGCCCACCTCGGTGCTGCCGCCGTAGGTCGCGAGGTTGGGCCAGCTGTTGATGGCGATGCGCCAACCCTGGTCGTCGGACAGATGCAGGTGCAGCCGGTTCACCTTGTAGAGCGCGATCTCGTCGATGTACCGCTTGACGACCGCCACGGGGAAGAAGTGCCGCGCGACGTCGAGCATCGCGCCCCGGTGGGCGAACCGCGGATAGTCGACGATGCGCCCGCCGGCGACGGTCCACGGCCCGGGCTGCACGGTCGCGCTCTCGACCTCGGGCGGCAGCAGCTGGCGCAGGGTCTGTACGCCGGCGAACAGCCCGGCGGGCTGGTTGGCCCGAATGACGATCGACGCGGCGGTGACGTCCAGTTGGTAGCCCTCGGCGCCGGCGGCGGCCGGTGCTCCCGAGAGCAACAGGGCGATGCTGTCGTTCGGGAGCACGGGCGGTGCGTCGGCAACCGGAAGCGGGTAGCCGGTCGAGCGGCGCATCAGGTCGGCCAGGTAGCCGCCGACGTCGGCCGCCGCGACCGACCCGGGTTCGGTGTAGATCGTCGTCGTGGGCACGATCGTGCTCGTGACGCCGGCGGTCTCCGTCACGCTGACGGGCGCCGGCACCACCGAGCCGAGCGGCGTGACCGCGGCCGGCGTGACGGCGGCCGCGGAGATGGCTTGCGTCGGCGCCGCGTCTGCGCCGGCCGCCGTTCCCGCTGCGCTCGTCGCGGCGGTGGCGACCAGCGCGAGGCTCAGGGCGGCGAAGGGGTGTCTGGCGGAAATCGTCATGGCCGTCCTCCGGGGGCGCGTCCGGCGCCGCGGCGGTCGGCCGTGGCCGGACGCTGCATCGACGATTGTCAGTAGCCAGACGCCACCTTAGTCCCGCGATGTTTGTAAGGCAAGCTGCTTAACAGTTGGCGTGAAAGGCGGGCCCAGGGAGACCGGTGTCGGCGGACGAATCGGTATCACGCAGGCGACGATGATCGCGGTGAGCATCCGCGCGTTGCTCCACAGCGGCGGTCCGAGGGCGGTGACCGGGAGGATCATGACGGCGAGGACGGCCGCGCTCCAGCCGGCTTGCGCTCGGGCCGATCCACGTACCGGCAGGAGTGCCGCCAGCACCAGCCAGGCCTGGTGATGCGTCCACGAGACCGGCGAGACGACAATGCTGGCGGCACCCACGACCATCGTCGCGGACAGCCAGTCGCCGGCGCGGCTCAGGCGACCGGCGCGTCGCAGCGCGACCGCGGCCACCGCGCCCACGACCACGAGCGCCGCCACCGATCGGCCGGGACCGGTCATGCCCAGCCGCATCAGGGTGCCGTTGAAGGACTGGTTGCCGACCGATGTGATCGGCCCCAGCCGGCTCGGGTGCCAGACGTGCGCGCTCCAGAACCGCCACGAGTCGGCCGGCAGCGCGGCCCACGCGAGGGCGCCACACGCCCCGAACGTCGACGCGGCCACGAGCGCGGCCCGCCGGCGACCGGCGAGCCACAGCATCGGAATGAAGATCAACGGTGTGAGCTTGACCGCCGCGGCGAATCCGACGAGGACGCCCTGGCACCGGCTATCGCGCAGGCCGACGGTATCCGCGACGACGAGCGCCGCCAGCATGATGCTGACCTGTCCGAAGTGGAGCGCCGACGAGACCGGCGCGGACAGCATCAGCGCCGCCGCGATCGCCGCAGCGGGCACGGCGCGGGGTACGCGAGCGGACCGGGCCGCGAGCACGGACAGCGCGACGACGGCACCGACCGTGAGCACGGTCCACGCGACCTGCAGCGGCAGCGTGGCGGCCAGCGATACCGGCCAGAGGACCAGGCCGGCGAACGGCGGGTACGTGAACGTTGCGTGGTGGGCGCCCGGGTCGGCGTACAGGCTCACGCCGTCCCGCAGGCCGTTGACTGCGCCCCGATAGATGGCGAGGTCGGACAGGCGCGCCCCGACCGGCCGGGTCAGGGCGGCGTGCGACTCGACGACGGCGACGGCAGCGGCCGGCAACCACCAGACCGCCGGCCCGGTCGCCGTCGTGGTAGGGACGGCCTCCGGACCGCCGGTCTCGGCCGTGCTGACGCCGGGGGGCGTGAGGACGTAGCGCCGCCGGCCGTTGTCATGCCAACCGGACTCGATCAGGCCGGCGCGCTCGAGGCGGACCAGCGCCGGATAGAGCCGGCCACTCGTCAGGCCGGTGTCGCGCAGGAGGTCGCCGCCGTACCGCCCCGAATCGGGGCCGGCGCGCAGTGCCACCATCACCGTCGCCACGGCCGACCCGCTCCCCATGTACGGAACTCTACATAGGGTCCCTGCCCGTGTCCACTACGGGCGGGCAGTCGCCTCGGATCCCACCCACCGGGCGGCGAGCACGCCGAGCACGAGGGCGACCCCCATGCGGCCGACCTCATTCGACGCGAACCCGAAGCCGAAGACGTTCGAATTGTGGGCGATCCGCGCAAGAGTCGTGCCGACCACCTGGTCGGACTGCCGGAGCGCGTCGGAGATCGGCAGGCTGAGGAGCGCGGCGCCGGTGGCGAGCACGAGCCATCGGACGGCCTGTCGAGCGCGTCGAGCCGACCGGTCCCAGCGAGCCGTCGCGAGCGCGACGACCGCCAGCAGCACCTGGCCGAGGAGCGATGCGTGCGGGGTGGACCACGCATGGGCTGTCGGTCCGGCCACGGCGAGCAGCGGCGTACCGACCACCGCCACCGTCGCCGCGCGACCCAGCGGCGACCGTCGGCTGAAGAGCGCCGCCGTGACCGCCAGCAACCAGGTCAAAGCGGCGAGGAGCCCGTCGGATCCGGGTGCCGCCCACGCCGCCAGGACGGCGATCGCGACCAGTGCGCCTCGCGCCGTGCGGTCCGTGGTGCCCCGACCGGCGAGCTGACCGGAGGCCAGCCAGGCGCCGCAGATCGCCGCGCTGCCGACCATGCCGAGCGTGACTGCGGTCCCGACCCCGGGCCGCTGCGCGTGATCGGCGACGCGCTCGGCCGCGTACAGCACGGCCGCCGCACCGGCCGCGGGCACGACCACCGGCCCCCGTCCGGCCAGGACGACGACCAACGCGGAACCGATCAGCACGATCGCCGAGGTCGGATCCGGATCGTGGGCGATGCCGGCCTGGTACGCCCAGATCGCGAGGCCGGCCACGCCCAGAGCCGCGGCCACCGTGCGCTCCCTCGTCCAGTGGTACGCCGGAGCGTCGTCGGCGGTCGCCGCGGCGGGGAACCGAACGGTGTCGCGGGCGGCTCGCACCGCGTACGCGATGAGGAAGGCCGAGCACAACAGCAGCGGGCCGACCATCGCCGAGACGTTGCCGAGCAGGATGTCCGACGCGTGGATGGCGGCGCCCGACGGGGCCCCCGCGTCGGCGAGCACGCGGCCGAAGCCGGCGGTCCCACCCGGCAGCAGCGCGAGCGGGAACCACACGGGCGCCGAGGCGAAGCCGAGGTCGAGGTTCGCGGCGGCGTGCAGGGAGCCGCCTACCGCGGCGCACTCCAGCGCGGCCACGCCACCCGCGGTCGCCGTCGCCAGCCCCAACCGGGGGCGGCCGGCCGCGACGTGCCGCATCGCGAGCCCGACGGCGACCGCGGTCAGCGCCGTCCAGGTCGCCACGCCCGGTGCGATGTCGATCCAACCCATGAAGGGCATCACGTCGATCTCGTTGCCGACGAGGAGGAAGACGAATATCGCGAGACCGAGCGGCACGGTGAAAAGGACGACCGTGGTGCCCGATCGATGCCCCGGTGCGAGCGGGCCGCGTCGCGCGGCCACGGCACCGAGCCACGACATCGCGACCGCCGCCGCGACCACCATGGCAGCGTCCGCGGCGACCGAAGCGGAGGTCGACACACGCGGGTCGAGGAGACGGTAGACGTCGTGTACGGCGTTGAACAGCGCCGCCGCCAGCAGGGTGACCCCCGCGGCGCCGGCCAGCGCGGTGGCTGCCCGGCCGAGGCCGGTCGCGCGGTCGCGCCACGTGGGGGCCGGGTCGCCCTCGGCCTCGACGGCGGGTGAACAGGCAAGGCTGGCGGCGAACGCGATCGCCCGTGCGGAGCGCGTCCACTCGCCGACCGCCACGTCGGCGCGCAGCGCGTTGAGCTCCGCGCGCCACTCCCGGGCCATGGCCCCCGATATGTCCGCGGGCCACCTCCGCGCGGCCCGGGCGACGCACGCGTCGGTCAGCCGATCGACGAGGTTCATGCTTCGCGTGCCTTGCCGATGACGCCGGTCGCGCGCGCCAGTTGCTGGTGCAGCAGCGCGATCTCGTGTCGGGCGCGGGCGGCGCCGTCGCGCGTCAACCGGTAGTAGCGGCGGCTGGGCCGTCCCTCCGCGACGGGGTCGATGTCCTCCCAGTGGGACTCCACCCAGCCGGCCCGCTCCAGCCGAACCAGGATCGGGTAGAGCGTTCCGCTCGCCAGGCCGGTGTCCTGCATGAGGTCTAGGCCGTACCGTTCGGCGGCCGGGTCGGCGAGCATCGCCGACACCACCTTCAGAACCGGGGTCGTGATGCGGACGCTCCCACCCATGTAAGAACTCTACATAGCCTGGCCGCGCCGGTCCATACCCTCGCTACCGTGTCGCGACCGGCGAGCACGAGCGCCTTGCGCGCTGGGTCACCGGAGGTCGACCCACGAACCGATGGCGGCGGAGAGCGCCATGGCCTCGAGCGCCTCGGCGGTGCGGACGGCGTCGTCCAGGCCGGCGCCGTACGCCGCGCCCTCGGCGATGGAGCGCAGGAAGTGGTACGCCTCGATGACCTTCAGGTCGTCATAGCCCATCGCGATGCCCGACCCGGGCTGGAACGCGGCGTACTCGCCGTGGCCTGGTCCGACGTGGACAGTGCTCACCGGCTGGTCCTGATACGACGTTCCGACGGACACGCGCAGCTCGCCCATGCGGCGGAAATCCCAGAACACCGCGCCGCGCGTGCCGTGGATCTCGAAGCCGTAGCTGTTCTGCTCGCCGACCGCGACGCGGCTCGCCTCCAGCACCACCCGGGCGCCGGAGGCGAGGCGGAGCAGGCTCGACACGAAGTCCTCGTTCTCGACCGGGCCCAGCACGCCGCCGGTCGCGCGGGTGTGGCCGGCGGTCGCGCCGCTCGGCCGGGCGCGTTGGTCGATGAATATCGCCGTGTCGGCGACGAGGGACCGGATGTCGCCGAGCAGGTATCGGACCAGGTCGACCCCGTGCGCGGCCAGGTCGCCGAGCACGCCGCCACCCCCGCGGGCGCGTTCGTAGCGCCACGCGAGCGCGCCATCCGGATGCGCCGCGTAGTCGCTGAACAGCCGGAACCGGGCGTGCGTCACCGCGCCGAGCTCGCCGCCGCTGATCATCGCGCGGGCTGCCGCCACGGCCGGCGCGTTGCGGTAGTTGAACCCGACGACGCCGCACACGCCGGCCGCCCGGACCGCGTCCGCGACCGCCCTGGCATCGTCCGCGCCGAGCCCGACCGGCTTCTCGATCCAGATGTGCCGTCCGGCCTGCGCGAGCGCGACGCCGATGTCCCGATGCAGGAAGTTGGGGACCGTGATGCTCACCGCCTGCACGCGGGGATCGGTCAGGAGGTCGCGCCAGTCGCGGGTGGCGGTGCCGAAGCCGAACTGCGCGACCGCCTCCTCCGCGCGACCGGGGACATCGTCGGCGACGGCGACCAGCTCCGGCCGCACCGTCAGGTCGGCGAAGTGGTGCGGAACCCGGGCGTACGCCTGGGCGTGCACGCGCCCCATCCAGCCGAAGCCCACCACCGCCACGCCGACCGGCCGGCGTCCGCCGTCCATGTCAGTCTCCGAGATCAGGCGGTGGCGAGCGTGAGCTCGAAGGAGTACCGGCTCGCCCGGTACAGGTGGGATCCGTACTCGACGGCCCGACCGGCGGCGTCCCAGGCCGTACGCGTCATGGTGAGCAACGGTGCGCCACGCCGCTCCTCGAGCACCCGGCCCTCCGCCGCCGACGCGGCACGGGACCCGATGATCTGGGTGGCTATCCGCGGCGCGTGGCCGGCCCGGCGGAGAAGTTCGTAGAGTCCGTACGTCGTGAGGTCCGTGGCGGTCGGCCGCATCAGGTCGACCGGGATTGCGTTGTGCATCAGCGCGAGCGGCTCGCCGTCGGCGTACCGAAGCCGCTCTATCCACGTGATCTCGGCGCCCTCGGGCACGGCGAGTGCGCGCGCGACCGTGTCCGGTGCCGGCATGACCTCGAGCGCGAGCACCTCGGTCCGGGGCTCGCGCCCGGCGACCGCCAGGTCGTCATAGAGGCTGGACAGCTCCAGGGGCCGGCGGACCTTGGGGTGCACCACCTGCGTGCCGACGCCGCGCTTGCGCACGAGCATGCCGCGCTCGACCAGGTACTGGATCGCCCGCCGCGCGGTCGGCCGGGACACCCCGAGCCGCTCCGCCAGGTCGATCTCGTTCTCGATTCGGGTGCCCACCGGGACCTCGCCGCGCTCGATCTGCTCCTGCAGCCGCGCGGCGACCTGAAAGTACAGGGGAATCGGGCTGGTCCGGTCGACGTCAACGGGGTGGATGGCGGCGAGAGCCGGTGCGGGATCCGACGGCACGTGCATCTCCAAAAGTAACTATGTCTTTACAAAGTATTGACATGGTCTGTGCTCATGTTATTACATACCGACGAGGTGAGTTGGGCCCCTGCGTAAACCCCCGATTCCGGCGATCGTCACGATCCATCCTCCGAGGGCGGTGAGTCCACGTGAGCGAAGCGCCCGCGTTCGAGGTGGTGACGATGGGGCGGATCGGCGTCGACGTGTACCCACTGCAGGTCGGCGTGTCGCTGCGCGAGGTGGAGACGTTCGGCAAGTACCTCGGGGGCAGCCCCAGCAACGTCGCCGTGGCCGCCGCGCGGTTCGGTCGGCGCACCGCCGTCATCACGCGGACCGGCGACGACCCGTTCGGCGCGTTCCTGCACGACGCCCTTCGACGCTTCGGCGTCGACGACCGGTTCGTCACCGCGGTGCCCGGCCTGCCCACCCCGGTGACCTTCTGCGAGATCTTCCCGCCGGACAACTTCCCGCTCTACTTCTACCGGTTTCCCAAGGCGCCCGATCTCGAGATCCGCGTCGATGAGCTGGATCTGGACGCGATCCGCCGGGCGGAGATCCTGTGGGTCACCGGCACCGGGCTGTCGCAGGAGCCGAGCCGCGAGGCGACGCTGCGGGCCCTCGCCGCCCGCCCGCCGGGCGGGACCACGGTGCTCGACCTGGACTACCGGCCGATGTTCTGGCCATCCCGGGAGGACGCTCGCCTCCACATTCAGCAAGCCCTCCCGTACGCCACGGTCGCGGTCGGGAACCTCGACGAGTGCGACACGGCCGTCGGGGTCCGCGACTCGTACAAGGCGGCGGCGGCCCTGCACGACGCGGGTGTGTCGCTCGCGGTCGTGAAGCAGGGCCCGGCCGGGGTGTTGGCCTCGGACGGTCGGCGCCAGGTGGAGGTGCCGCCGGTGCCGGTCCACGTCGTCAACGGTCTCGGCGCCGGAGACGCGTTCGGCGGGGCGCTGTGCCATGCCCTGCTTTCCGGCTGGGATCTGCACCGGGCGATGCGGTTCTGCAACGCCGCCGGGGCGATCGTCGCGTCGCGCCTGGCGTGCGCGGACGCGATGCCCACCGCCGATGAGGTCGACGCCATCCTGCGGGAGGTGCCCCGTGCTTGACTCCGAGATCCGCGAGCTCGTGGACGTCCGGGTGCACCGTCCGCACGCGGTGGCGGAGCTGGCCGGCCGTCGCCGGCGTCCCGGGTCCCTGCTCGGCGAACACGGCAAGCTCATGGTGATCGCGGCCGACCATGCCGCGCGGGGTGCGCTTCGCGCCGGTGCCGATTCGCTCGCGATGGCGAGCCGCTCCGAGATGCTCGACCGCCTGTGCGTGGCGCTGTCCCGGCCCGGGGTCAACGGTGTGCTCGGCACGGCGGACGTGCTCGACGACCTGCTGCTGCTCGGCGTCCTCGACGACAAGGTCGTCATCGGGTCGATGAACCGGGGCGGGCTGGCGGGCACGACGTTCGAGATCGACGATCGGTTCACCGCGCTCGACGCGGCCAGCATCGCGGCGGCCAACTACGAGGGCGGCAAGATGCTGTTGCGCATTGACCCGGCCGACGACAAGACGGCGGCGACGCTGGAGTCCTGCTCGCGGGCGGTGAGCCAGTTGGCGGAGCACGGCCTGATGGCGATGGTCGAGCCGTTCATCACGCACCGGGTCGACGGGCGCGTGAAGGTCGACTTCACCCCCGATGCCATGATCCGCGCGATGACCGTCACCGCGGGGTTGGGCACCAGTTCGGCGTACACCTGGCTGAAGGTCCCCGTGGTGGACGACATGGCGCGGGTGATGTCCGCGACCACGTTGCCCGCCCTCATCCTCGGCGGCGAGGTGGCCGAGGACCCGGAGGCCGCGATCGTGAGTTGGGGCAAGGCGCTGGCGCTGCCGACCGTCCGCGGCCTGGTGATCGGCCGCTCGCTCCTGTACCCGGCCGACGGCGATGTGGCGGGTGCGGTCGACCGGGCGGTGAGCCTCCTATGAGTCCAACGATCGCGACGGCCGACCCGGTGATTCGCCGCGGCACGACCGGCGACTCGGCGTTCCGGCTCCTGATCTCCCCAGAGCGCGCCGGCTGGACGTACAGCGGCCTGCGGGTGCTGGAGTTGGCCGCCGGCGCCACGACGACCATCCACACGGGACACGACGAGGTCATCGTGCTGCCACTGTCCGGCGGATGCGTCGTGCAGTGCGACGGCGAGGAGTTCCGGCTGACCGGCCGGAGCGACGTCTTCGCCCGGGTCACCGACTTCGCGTACGCGCCGCGGGACGCTATCGTGCGCGTGACGGCGGACCGCGGCGGCCGGTTCGCGCTGGCCTCCGCCCGGGCCGGCCGGCGGCTGGCCGCCCGGTACGGCGCGGCCGAGGACGTCGCCGTCGAGCTGCGCGGCGCGGGTGCGGCCAGTCGGCAGGTGAACAACTTCTGTGCACCGGACCGGTTCGACGCCGACCGGCTGATCGCGGTCGAGGTGCTCACGCCGGGTGGCAACTGGTCGTCGTACCCCCCGCACAAGCACGACGAGGAGCGCGCCGACGAGTCTGAGCTCGAGGAGATCTACTACTTCGAGGTGGCCAAGGACGGCGTGGCGTACCAGCGGGTGTACGGCTCGGCCCAGCGGCCGATCGAGGTGTGCGCCGAGGTGCGCTCCGGTGACGCCGTCCTCGTGCCGCACGGCTGGCACGGTCCGTCGATGGCCGCACCCGGCTACGACCTTTACTACCTCAACGTCATGGCGGGGCCGGGGGAGCGGGTCTGGCGGTTCCGCGACGACCCCGCGCACGCCTGGATCCGCGGCACGTGGGCGACCCAGCCGCTCGACGAGAGGCTGCCGATGACCACGATCACGGAGCGAGCGTCGGCACCGGAGAGGAGCGGGACATGAGCACCGTCCGGCTGACCGTCGCCCAGGCGATCGTGCGTTTTCTGGCCAACCAGTGGACCGAGCGCGACGGGGAGGAGCGCCGCGCGATCGTCGGTTGCTTCGGCATCTTCGGGCACGGCAACGTGGCCGGCGTCGGGCAGGCGCTGCTCGAGGCGCGGCTGACCGGCTCGGCCGACCTGCCGTACCACCTGGCGCGCAACGAGCAGGCCATGGTGCATGCCGCCGTTGGGTACGCCCGGATGAAGAACCGGCTGCAGGCGTTCGCGTGCACCGCGTCGATCGGGCCCGGCTCGACGAACATGCTCACCGGCGCCGCCCTGGCGACCATCAACCGGATCCCCGTGCTGCTGCTGCCCAGCGACGCGTTCGCCACCCGGGTGGCCAACCCGGTGCTCCAGGAGCTGGAGGACCCGCGCTCGTACGACATCTCCGTCAACGACGCGTTCCGGCCGTTGTCCCGGTTCTTCGACCGGATCAACCGGCCGGAACAGCTGCCCTCGGCGCTGCTCGGCGCGATGCGGGTGCTGTTCGACCCGGCCGAGACCGGAGCGGTCACTCTCGCGCTGCCGCAGGACGTGCAGGCCGAGGCGTACGACTGGCCGGAGGCCCTGTTCGACAGGCGGGTGTGGCACGTGGCCCGTCCGGTGCCCGAGCCGGCGGCCGTCGAGCGGGCGGCCCGGCTGATCCGGGAGGCCCGGCGGCCCCTCGTCGTCGCCGGTGGCGGCGTTATCTACGCCGAGGCGACCGACGCGCTGCGCGGGCTGGCTGATGCGACGGGCCTGCCCGTCGGCGACACACAGGCCGGCAAGGGCGCGGTGCCGTGGGACCACCCGTGCGCGGTGGGCGGCGTCGGCGCGACCGGGTCGGCCGCCGCGAACGCGCTGGCCCGCGAGGCCGATGTGGTGATCGGCATCGGTACGCGGTACAGCGACTTCACGACCGCCTCCCGGACGGCGTTCGCCGACCCGGCGGTTCGTTTCGTCAACCTCAACGTCACGTCGTTCGACGCTGCCAAGCACGCCGGGGTGTCGGTCGTCGCCGACGCCCGGCATGGCATCGAGGCGCTCGCGGGCGCGCTGGCCGGCTGGCGGGTGGACGACGCGTACGCCGCGCGGACTCACGAGCTGGCCGAGGCATGGCAGCGGGTGGTCGACGGCGCGTTCCATCTCGGGCACGGCCCGCTGCCGGCCCAGACCGAGGTCCTCGGCGCGGTGAACGAGGCCGCGGGGGAGCGGGACGTCGTGGTCCAGGCCGCCGGCAGCATGCCAGGTGACCTGCAGATGCTCTGGCGCGCGCGGGACCCGAAGCAGTACCACGTCGAGTACGGCTACTCCTGCATGGGGTACGAGATCGCCGGGGCGCTCGGCGCCAAGATGGCCGAGCCTAGCCGGGAGGTCTTCGCCCTGGTGGGCGACGGGTCGTACCTGATGATGTCGGCGGAACTGGTCACCGCCGTGGCCGAGGGCATCAAGTTGATCGTGGTGATCGTCCAGAACCACGGCTTCGCGTCGATCGGTGCGCTGTCCGAGACCGTCGGCTCACAGCGGTTCGGAACGAGCTACCGCTTCCGCAACCCGCGCACCGGAATGCTCGACGGCGAAACCCTGCCGGTCGACCTGGCGGCGAACGCGGAGAGCCTCGGCGCGGACGTGCTGCGAGCCACGACGATCGACGAGCTGCGAGCCGCGCTGGAGCGGGCCAAGGCCGCGACCCGCACCACCGTGGTGCACATCGAGACCGACCCGCTCGCGCCGGTCCCGTCGTCCGAGAGCTGGTGGGACGTCCCGGTCAGCGAGGTGGCCCAGCTGGACTCCACCCGGCAGGCCCGCAAGTCGTACGAGACCGGCAAGGCCGGTCAGCGTCAGTACCTGTGAGACAGAGACGAGGGTGACATGAGGACCATCGAGCACTGGATCCGCGGCAAGGCCAGCCCCGGCTCGTCCACCCGTATGAGTCCAGTGTGGAACCCGGCGACCGGCGAGCAGCAGGCCGAGGTGGTCCTGGCCAGTTGGTCCGATGTGGACGATGCCGTGGCGGCAGCCGCGGCGGCGTTTCCGGCCTGGTCCGAGACGTCGTTGAGCAAGCGGGCCAAGATCCTTTTCGCCTTCCGCGAGTTGGTGAACAAACGGATCGACGAGCTGGCCGGGGTGATCTCCGACGAGCACGGGAAGGTGATGTCCGACGCCGCGGGCGAGGTGCAGCGCGGGCTGGAGGTGGTCGAGTTCGCCTGCGGCATCCCGACCCTGCTCAAGGGCGAATACTCGGATCAGGTGTCTACCGGGGTGGACGTGTTCTCCTTCCGGGAGCCGCTCGGCGTGGTCGCCGGAATCACCCCGTTCAACTTCCCCATCATGGTGCCGATGTGGATGCACCCGGTCGCCATCGCCTGCGGCAACACCTTCGTGCTCAAGCCGAGCGAACGCGACCCATCGGTGTCGCTGCTGGTCGCCGAGCTGTGGGCGGAGGCGGGGCTACCCGACGGCGTGTTCAACGTCGTGCATGGGGACAAGGAGGCGGTCGACGCGATCCTCGACCACCCGGGCATCGCCGCCGTGTCGTTCGTCGGCTCGACCCCGATCGCCCGCTACATCCACCAGCGGGCGAGCGAGAAGGGCAAGCGGGTGCAGGCCCTGGGCGGCGCGAAGAACCACGCGATCGTGCTGCCCGACGCCGACCTCGACTTCGCCTCCGACCACCTGGTCGCGGCGGCGTTCGGGTCGGCGGGGGAGCGCTGCATGGCAGTCTCCGCGACGGTGGCCGTGGGCTCCGCCGCCGACGCGCTGGTCGACGTCGTCAGCGACAAGGCGCGCTCCGTGCGGGTTGGTGCGGGCCGCGACCCGGCCAGCGAGATGGGGCCGGTCGTCACCGCGGCCGCCCGGGACCGCATCGTCGGGCTGATCGGCACCGGTGAACAGCAGGGCGCGCGGCTCGCCGTCGACGGCCGCGGGATCGTCGTGCCCGGTCATGAGAACGGGTTCTTCGTCGGCCCAACCGTGATTGACGACGTACGGCCCGAGATGGACGTCTACCGAGAAGAGATCTTCGGGCCGGTGCTGTCGGTGCTGAGGGCCGGCACTGTCGACGACGCGATAGGCATCATCAACGCCAATCCATACGGGAACGGCACGGCGATCTTTACCTCCAGCGGCGAGGCGGCGCGAACGTTCCAGCGCGGCGTCAACGTCGGCATGATCGGCATCAACGTCCCCATCCCGGTGCCGATGGCGTACTACTCGTTCGGCGGGTGGAAGGAGTCCCTCTTCGGCGACAAGCACGTGCACGGCCCCGAGGGCGTCTCGTTCTACACCCGCGCAAAGGTCATCACCTCCCGCTGGCCGCACGTCGAGCACGCCAGCGGCGCAAGTTACCACTTCCCCACCGCAACCTGACGCGCCCGCGTCACGGACCCGAGGAGAGCGCATGTTCAGATCCCGCAGAGCGCGAGGGCTTGCGGCCGCACTGGGCCTCGTACTCGCCGTCGCCGCCTGCAGCAGCTCGGGCGGCAAGAAGGCCGAGCAGAGCTCCAACCAGATCGGCGCGGGTAAGGCGAACACCCCGCACTACACGTTCGCCCTGGTCACCCACGCCGCACCGGGCGACACGTTCTGGGACATCATCCAGAAGGGCGCCCATGCGGCCTCCGACAAGGACAACGTCACGCTCAAGTACTCGTCCAACCCGTCGTCCGGCGAACAGGCCAACCTGATCCAGAGCGCCATCGACTCCAAGGTGGACGGCATCGCGGTCACCCTACCGGACCCGCCGGCCCTCATTCCGACGGTGAAAAAGGCCATCGCGGCCGGCATCCCGGTGGTGGCGATCAACGCCGGCATCGGCTCCTTTGAGGAGTCCGGCGTGCTGTCCTACTTCGGCTCCGACGAGAGCCTGGCCGGGCAGACCGGCGGCAAGCGGGCCTCCGACGACGGTTACAAGCACGTCCTGTGCGTGGTGCAGTTCCAGGGCCAGGTCCAGCTGGAGGCCCGGTGCGACGGGGTGAAGTCGACCTTCGGCGGCAAGTACGACAAGATCTACGTGAACGGCTCGGACCTGCCGTCGGTGAAGTCCACCATCTCGGCGAAGCTGTCGCAGGACAAGACCATCGACTTCATCGTCACCCTCGGTGCGCCGATCGCGCTCGCCGCCATCGACGCGATCAAGGACTCGGGCAGCCAGGCGAAGCTCGGCACGTTCGACTTCAACCCGCAGATCCCGCCGAAGATCCAGTCCGGTGAGCTGCAGTGGGCGATCGACCAGCAGCCGTGGCTGCAG
>DASXRQ010000200.1:0-8210 GCA_036506495.1 Micromonosporaceae bacterium
GCTCGACGGGACGGTCGAGGTCGTCGGACCCGACGGCCCGGTCCCGTTCCTGGACCTGTTCCAGGGCCGCGACGAGCTCGTGGTCTACAAGCACATGTGGTACGACGGCGCGCCGCACCAGGGGCAGTGCGAGGGCTGCACTACCACGGCCTGGCACCTGAAGGACGCCGTCTACCTCAACGCCCGCGGCGTCTCGTTCGCCATCCTGACCACGGGCCGGTGGGACGAGGTGGCCTCCTACGTCGAGTTCATGGGCTACACCCAGCCCTGGTACTCGGTGCGCGACGTGGAGGCACCGGTCGGCGGCAGCATGGGTTTCATCACCTGCTTCCTGCGCGACGGCGACCGCGCGTTCCTCACCTACTCCACGACGGGCCGTGGTAACGAGCCGGTCAACGGGTCCTTGGGCCTGCTCGACATGACGCCCTACGGCCGCGGCGAGGCGTGGGAGGACAACCCCGAGGGCTGGCCCGAGGGGCGGAATTCGTGCTGGTTCTGGCGCTCGGACGCGGACGGGACCGCCACCTGGGGCCCGACCAGCCGCCCCGTCCCGCAGTGGACCCGCCCCGGCGCATTCGCCGTGGAGACCCTCGGCCGGCACGGCCACCACCACTGACGGGCCTTCGTCGACGGCGTCGGCAAAGGTGTTAGGTGCCGGGCGGAACCTCCGGACGATGCGAACGCCCGCCCGCCCGCGCGCTCGGCCGGTGGGCGGTTCGCCTGGCGGGTCAGGTCCGCGCGATCAGCCCCGAGGGCGTGGACGCGATCCTGCACCTGGCCGGTGACGGCGCCGCTCTAACCGGCTTGCTCGCGGAGAACGGGCGCTTGGCCAGCACACTCGGCGTCGGTGTGGATCAGCATCCCGCCGCGGTCGCGGTCGTGGCTAACCCGGTTGAGTCCACCTTGGACCGGCTGGCCGCCGACGCCAGCGTCGGAAGGATCACGGTCCCGGTGAGCCGCAGCTACTCCCTGTCGGATGTCCCTACCGCGTTTGCCGACTTCGCCGCCGGCACTGTCGGCAAGCTCGTCGTTGTCATCGCCTGATCAGCAGGAGGAGATAGCCGACCGATGATCGTGCAGCCACCGTCGGCCACCCCGTACTCGCGGGCCACTGCACTCTTGGACCGGCCCTCAACCCGTGCCGCGGTTAGCAGTAGACGCGCCAGTGACATCGGCCGCACCTCCGCCTGAGGTGTTCACGATTTCCTCAGACAACTGTGTTCGATGTCCTGAACTCAGACACCGCCATCCCGACAGTTCATCAGTAGGTGGCCCGTCCGCCGCTGATGTCGTAGACGGCCCCGGTGGAGAAGCTGACCCGGTCGGAGGCGAGGAAGGCGACGAGCTCGGCGACCTCTTCGGGCCGGCCGACGCGCTTCATCGGGATGAGGCTGGTGAGGTGTTCGAGCACCTCGGGCGCCGTGTCCTGGTTCATGGGGGTGGCGATGACCGCCGGGGCGATGACGTTGACCAGCACGCCCGTGGTCGCCAGCTCCTTACCGGCGGCCTTGGTGAGGCCGATGACTGCCGCCTTGGACGCCGAGTAGATCGACAGGTTCGGGTTGCCGTCCTTGCCGGCCATGCTGGCGAAGTTGACGACCCGGCCCCAGCCGTGTTCGACCATGCCGGGGACGAACGTGCGCATGGTGTTCACGGTGCCCAGCACGTTGACGTCAAGGACGCGGCGCCACTCGTCGGCCGTGGTCTGCAGGAGGGGTTTGTTCGGCCCGACGATGCCGGCGGAGTTGATCAGCACGGCCACGGGCCCGACCGCGTCGGCCACGCGCCGCAGCGCATCCTCGTCGGTCACGTCGGCGCGGATGTCGGCCCCGCGGAGGTCGACGGTGGTCACCTTTAGGCCGTCGGCTCGCAGGCGCTCAGCGGCCGCCGCGCCTAGTCCGCTGGCGCCGCCGGTCACGAGCGCCGTTCGGGTAGTGGTCATCCAGCTCCTATGTGTCCGGTGCTCGGGTCATCCGAGCATAGGTCGCCCGGGCTTTGCCACGTCGGTGCACCGGTGCTACTGCCGCTGTGCGATGACGTGGAGGAGTGCCGCCACGGCGCGGTACGGATCGGTGCGGCCGGCGCGCTCCTCGCACGTCAGCAGGGCGTTGAGCTGTTGCCCCTCGGGCACTTCAGCGTCGCTCGCTCGGGTGTCGGTGAACACGCGCACGCCGTACCACGAGATCATCGACATGCCCTGCTCGGCGAGCGCCGCCGCCAGCTCGCTCAGGCGGTCGGCGCGTGCCGTGACCCCGATCCGGTTGACATACTGGGTCCCGTCGAATGCCGACAACGCGTTCGTCCAGTCTCCAAGCAGCCCCGGCCGCATGGCCAAGGCGTTGCCGTTGCGGACGAGCAGGGACAGTACGCCGCCTTGGGCCAGCACATGTGCGATGGCGCGGAGCACCGGAGCCGGATCGGGCAGGTACATCAGGACGCCATGACAAAGCACGACATCGAAGCTCGCCCGGTCGAAATGGTTCGCCAAGTCTGCCGCGTCGGCCCGGACCACCCGCACGCGCTCGCGCACGTCGACGGTGTCCGCGTCCAGAGCCGAACGAAGAGCCGCCAGGAGACGCGGTGAGGAATCCAGTGCGGTGATCTGGTGGCCGCGACGAGCCAGCCGCAGGACCTGCGTCCCCTGGCCGCATCCGACGTCAAGGATGCGCCGCGGCGGGGTGTCTGCAAGGTGAGCATCCAGTTGCCGCCCTACCAGTTCCTGACGCACAACCTGACGAAGCGTGCCCAGACGCGCCAGCCACCGGTCCTCGCCCCGCGCGAACCCCGCGTCCACGTCACGCCACCGCCAGTCGCCAGAGTCCGAGCGAGTATACGCAGGCCGTTGCCGAGCACGCCCATCCTGCGATCGACCGGATCGACAACCGATGCGACTCCGCGCACCCAGCGTGCACGGCCACCGTCAACTAGCGTGGCCATTGACCGCAATCGATGCACCGATCCCCGACGCGAAGGGACGCATCGTGGCTGTCAAATGCACGACCCGCCTGGCTCTGGTCACCGGTCTGGCCGCGAGCCTGCTCATCCCACCGGTCGCCGCCAGCGCGGCACCAGAGGAGACGTTCAGCCCCGGCGCCTCCGGCGTCGGCGACCCTTACTTCCCGCTGGAGGGCAACGGCGGCTACGAGTCGGCAACTATCGGTTGAACCTCCGGTACGACCCGGCCACCGACCGGCTCGACGGCGTCGCCACCATCACCGCCACCGCGACGCAGAACTTGTCCTCGTTCGACTTGGACCTGCAGGGGCTCACCGCGACGGAGGTGTCGGTCAACGACGCGCCCGCGGCGTTCCGGCAGGATGGCCAGGAGCTGGTCATCACCCCCCGCCATGGTCTGCTCAAGTCGCGATCATTCGAGGTATCCGTGCGGTACGGCGGAGTACCTCAACCGTTGGACGGCCCGATCGTGTTCGGGCTCCCGTACGGATGGATCGCCACCGACGACGGCGCGTTCGTCGCCTGCGAGCCCAACGCCGCGTCGACGTGGTTCCCATCCAACGACCACCCCAGCGACAAGGCGACGTTCACATTCCGGGTGACCGTGCCGCGGGGGCTCTACGTCGTCGCCAACGGCGTGCTGGTCAACGAGATACCCCATGGCGACCTGACGACGTTCGTGTGGAACGAGGGCCGCCCGATGGCCACCTACTTGGCGACCACGACCATCGGGTTCACCGTCCAGCGGGGCACCACGCCGGGCGGCATACCGGAGATCGTCGTGACCGACCCGAGCCTGCCCGGCCCGGCGCCGACCGAGCCCGACCTGTTCGCCGTCACGGCCGCCGCGACCGACTACTGGAGCCAACTTCGGGCCGTACCCGTTCGAGGTGACCGGCGGCATTCTCGACAACATGCCCATCGTCGGGTATTCGCTGGAGACGCAGACCAAGCCGATCTACTCGGCGCTGCGCAGCGAGACCACGATCGTGCACGAGCTGTCCCACCAATGGTTCGGCGACAGCGTGTCGGTGCGAACCTGGAACAACATCTGGCTCAACGAGGGGTTCGCGACCTACGCGCAGTGGTTGTGGGACGAGAACAAGGGGACGCGCAGCGCGCATGACGCGTTCCTCGCCGCGTACAACCGCCGGCCGGCCACCAGCCCGTTCTGGCAGGTGTTGCCGGGGGACCCGCAGCGGGACACGATGTTCAACTCCGCGGTCTACCAGCGCGGCGCGATGACATTGCAGGTGCTCCGGGAGACGATCGGTGACGAGGCGTTCTTCACGGTGCTACGGACCTGGGCGGCGGATCATCGGTACGGCAACGCGAACACCGATGAGTTCATCTCCCTCGCCGAGAAGGTCGCCAACCGCGACCTCGGAGACCTGTTCGCCACTTGGCTGTTCACCGTGGGCAAGCCCGCGCTGCCCTGACCACACTGCGATCGGGGCTCGCGGCGCGACCCGAGAGCCCCACCGCGGAAGACCCGCGAGGCGAGCGGTCTGAACCGGTTTCGCAGGCGATGCCGCATTCCGAGCGTGGGCTAGAGTGGCACGGTCCGCCGCCACCGCGGGCACCGCAACCGCATCGTGACCCACGGTACGCACGGGCGGGAGGCGGCGGCGTGTTCCCACCGTGGTAGAACTCGGTGTTGGGCCGCCTGCCGGCCCGCACCGTACGGGCCGGGTGTGGCCGCGGAGGGAGGCTCGGTGTCGCGTCGGTCTGCGCCAGCAGCGCACCCGCGGGCACCGGAACAGGATGCCCTCGGCCGCGTGTGGACGATCCCTAACTTGATCAGCTTCGCGAGGCTGCTCGGCGTACCCCTATTTCTGTACCTTTTTCTCGGCGCGGAGGCCGATGTCGCGGCGCTCGTGGTCCTGGCCGTCGGCGGCACGAGCGACTGGATCGATGGGTACGCCGCGCGCCGGCTTGGCCAGGTCAGCCGCCTGGGTGAGCTGCTCGACCCGCTCGCCGATCGGCTCTACATCCTCGCCACGCTGTTCGCCTTCACCGTGCGGGACATCGTGCCCTGGCAGTTCACCGCCGCGCTGCTGGCCCGCGAACTCGTCCTGATCGGCTGCCTGGCGGTGCTGCGCTGGCACGGGTACGGCCCGCCGCCCGTGCACTATCTGGGCAAGACGGCCACGTTCATCCTGCTGTTCGCGTTCCCGGTGTTGCTGCTCGCGAAGAGCCTGCCGGCGGCGTCGATGGCCGCCGATGTGGCCGGCGCGGTCGGCTGGGGCCTCGCGTGGTGGGGCCTGGTGCTCTACTGGCTGGCCGGCGTGCTCTACCTGATGCAGGCCGGCGCCCTCATCCGCGCGCCGCGGGACCAGGCGGAGCGGCCATGAGCACCGCGAACCCGCCGAACCCGCCGAACCCGGACGGCGACGGCCGGCGCCGGGTGTTCGCCCCGGACTTCCTGACCGAGCTGTTCCGGAACCCGCTCGACCCGGCGTACGCCGACGCGGCCGCCCGTCGCCGCGAGCGCGGGCCGGCGCCCGGCGGCTGGCGGGCCCCGCTCACCCGGGCGATCACCGCGGTCACGCTGGCGGCGATCGGGCTCCTGTTCGTCGTCGCCTACCGGCACGCGCTGGCCGACGAGCCGAGCCGCAGTCAGGCCCGCGCTGGGCTGGTCACTCAGATCAACGACCGCAGGACCTCCACCGAGCGGCTGCGCTCCCAGGCCGACGGGCTCCGCGAGGACGTGGCCCGGCTGCGGGACGCGGCCCTCGACCAGACCGAGGCCACCCGGCTGCGCGAGATGGAGGCCGCCACCGGACTGGCGAAGGTCCACGGCGACGGCGTGGTGGTGCGCCTCGGCGACGCACCCACGGCGGTGGACGCGGTGACCGGGCAGCGCAACGGCGAGAGCCTCGGCCGGGTGCTGGACCGGGACCTGCAGGACGTCGCGAACGCGCTGTGGGCGTCCGGCGCCGAGGCCATCTCGATTAATGGTCAGCGGCTCACGTCAACCTCGACGGTCCGGACCGCCGGTGGCGCGATCCTCGTGGACTTCCAGCCGGTGACCAGCCCGTACGATGTCACCGCCATCGGGCCCGACGACCTCGGCGGCCGGTTCGCCGGAACCGACGCCGCGCGGCTCTTCCGGGCGCTGGCCGGTCAGTACGGCATGACCTTCCAGCTGCGCGACGCCAACAACGTGACGCTGCCGGCCGCGATCGCGCCGCAGCTGCGGTACGCCGCGCCGGCGACCTCAGAAACGCCGGGCCCGAACGCGTCGCAGCCCACACCGTCCACCACCCCGTCCGGAGGCGGCCGATGATCGCAGTACTCGCATTGATCGCCGGAGTGGCCGTGGGCATCTGGTGGGAGCCGACCGTGCCGCTGGCGTTGCAGCCGTACCTGCCGATCGCCGTCGTCGCCGCCCTCGACGCGGTGTTCGGCGGGATCCGGGCGCGCCTGGACGGCATCTTCGACGACAAGCAGTTCGTCATCTCGTTCATCTCGAACGTTCTCGTCGCGGCGCTGATCGTCTACCTGGGCGACCAGCTGGGCGTGGGCGGGCAGCTCTCGACCGGCGTCGTGGTCGTGCTCGGCGTGCGGATCTTCGGCAACGTGGCGGCCATCCGCCGGCACATGTTCCGGGCATAGGACCGACCGTGAGCGGCGACGAGCACATCGAGACCGGCCTCGGCTGGCCGGCCGAAACCACGGCGCCCGCGGCGGACGCCGCGACGGAGTCGTCGGCACCCCCCGCGAGCGCCGCGGCGCTGTCTGGAGCCCCAGGACACGCGGCGGAAGGACCCGCCAATGCGAGCGCCGCGGCGCCGTCTGGAGCCCGAGGAGACGCGGCGAAGCCGTCGTCCCCGCAGGGCGAAGACGGCGCCCGCGAGCGGCGCGAGCCGCCCGAGCGGAGCGACGGCCAGCAGCAGAGCGAGCCGCCCGAGCGGAGCGAGGGCCAGAAACAGGATCCGAAACACACCGTGTCCTCGGCCGGGATGGTGATCGGCCTGCTGCTGGCCCTGCTGGGGTTCACGATGGTCGTCCAGCTCAAGAGCAACGCAACGGACCCGACGCTGGCCTCGGCCCGGCAGGAGGATCTGGTGCGTATCCTGTCCGACCTGACCGCGCAGGAGCAGCGGCTGCGTCAGGACATCTCGAACCTGCAGGACACCCAGCGCCAGCTCAGCTCCGGCGTACAGGGCCGGGAGGCCGCGCTCGAGGAGGCCAGGAAGCGGGCCGACGCGCTCGGCATCCTCGCCGGCACGCTGCCCGCGCAGGGCACCGGTCTCACGGTCCGGTTCGCGGCCGGTACGAAGCCCATCGCGGCCGCGTCGATCCTGGACGCCGTGCAGGAGCTGCGGGGGGCCGGAGCCGAGGCGATGCAGGTCTCCGGCGCGGCCGGCGGGGATGTGCGGGTCATCGCGTCGACCTACTTCATCGACCGGGATGGCGGCATCGAGGCCGACGGCCGTCGACTGACCGGGCCGTACACGATCTCGGTCATCGGCGACCCCACAACGATGCGCACGGCGCTGAACATCCCGGGCGGGGTGGTCGAGGAGGTCGCCGGCGGCGGCGGTAACGTGACCGTCCAGGAGCCGGGGGTGGTCGATGTGACGGCGCTGCACGCTCCGACGAGTCTCCAGCACGCCCGCCCTGGCTCGTGACCCGTCCACAGATCTGTCGACTGCGAGGGAACGCCCGTGATCCCCGAGGAGCTGCGGTACACCGCCGAGCATGAGTGGGTGGCCGAGACGCCCGCCGGCCCCGTGCGCATCGGCATCACCCACTTCGCCCAGGACGCGCTGGGAGACATCGTCTATGTTCAGCTCCCCGACGAGGGCTCCACGGTCACGGCCGGCGAGGCACTCGGTGAGGTCGAGTCGACCAAGAGCGTGTCGGAGATATACGCGCCGGTATCCGGCACCGTCGTGGCTCGCAACGCCGATCTGGTCGACACGCCGGAGCTGATCAACTCCGATCCATACGGCTCGGGCTGGCTCGTGGAGATCGAACCGACCGACCAGGCGGCCGTCGGCAAACTGCTCACGGCGGCGGCGTACCGTGAGCTGACCGAGGCCTGAGGGCCGCGGTCGGCCGGGCCGGCCGGCGGTGCATCTGTCCGCGCGTCCGGTTGACCCTCTATTTCGGCGCTGGCTAGGCTCGCCGAGTTGACCGAGCACCACAGAGTTGTGCGTCTGGAGTTGCCTGACGCCGCTGACCGACATCCGTGAGGTGGTCCGATGACGCGCCCAGACGACGAGTTCCCCCCGCTCGACGTCACC
>DASXRQ010000201.1:0-1925 GCA_036506495.1 Micromonosporaceae bacterium
TGACCGCCGCAGGTTTCCAACAGCCATGACCATGTCACTGCAAGGGACTCACCCGTGAACACCCTCGCCGCGCACGGGCGGCTAAGCCCGCGGGAGCGCCTGCGGCGCAGCACCAAGGGCGGCGGGTCGCGATCGGTGCCGGCGCAGCTGTTGGCGCCGGCCGTGGTCGCGGTGGCTTTCCTTGTGCTCCCGCTGACTGGCCTGATCGTCCGGGCGCCGTGGGGCAATTTGTGGTCGATTCTGCGTGGCTCGAACGCCTCGCAGGCCCTGCAGCTGTCGCTGTGGACATCGACGGTCGCCACGGGGGTCTCGCTGGTTATCGGCGTACCACTCGCCTGGGTCCTTGCTCGGACCGACTTCCCCGGTTTGCGGCTGCTGCGGGCGCTCGTCACGCTGCCGCTGGTGCTCCCGCCGGTGGTCGGCGGAGTCGCGCTGCTGCTGGCGTTCGGCCGCAACGGCTTCATCGGCAGGTATCTGGACCAGTGGTTCGGCGTCACGATCCCGTTCAGCCCGACCGCGGTCATCATGGCCGAGACGTTCGTCGCCATGCCGTTCCTGATCGTCACCGTCGAGGGCGCGCTACGTTCGGCGGACCGGGGTTTCGAGGAAGCGGCCGCGACCCTCGGGGCGACCCGGATGACAGTGTTCCGGCGAATCACCGTGCCGCTGATCGCACCCTCGCTCGGCGCGGGTGCGGTTCTGTGCTGGGCCCGCGCCGTCGGCGAGTTCGGGGCGACGATCACCTTCGCCGGCAGCTTCCCGGGGCGCACCGAGACGATGCCGATCGCCGTCTACTACGCGCTCGAGAGCGACCCCGACGCGGCGATCGTCCTCAGCCTCGTGTTGTTGCTGGTCTCCGTCATCGTGCTTGTCACTCTGAGAGACAAGTGGCTGCGCGGCGGATCGACCCAGTGAGGCACCCGGCCGGGTCCGGGCTCGACGTCGACGCTGAAGTTAGGCGCGGCGACTTCACGCTGCGCGTTGCCCTGCGCGCCGCTCCGGGCGAGGTGCTCGGCGTGCTCGGCCCGAACGGCTCCGGCAAGTCCACCCTGCTCAGCGCTGTCGCCGGCCTGATACCGGTGTCGGCGGGTCGGATCCTGCTCGGCGGCCAGGTGGTGGACGACGCGCCCTCCGGGGCGTTCCTCGAGGCGGCCGAGCGACCGGTGGGTTTCGTGTTCCAGAACTACCGGCTGTTCCCCCATCTGAGCGTGCTGGACAACGTTGCGTTCTCGCCGCGCGCCCGCGGCATCGGCCGCCAGCAGGCACGCGCCGCCGCGGCCGGCTGGCTGGGCCGACTCGGACTGTCCGAGTTCGCGAGCCGCCGACCGGCTGACCTGTCCGGTGGCCAGGCCCAACGGGTGGCGCTAGCCCGGGCCCTGGCGGGAGATCCGGGGCTCCTGCTGCTGGACGAGCCCTTGTCCGCGCTGGACGCGCGTACCCGCCTCGACGTCCAGACCGAGCTCAGCCGCCACCTGTCCGATTTCGACGGGCCGTGCCTGCTGGTCACCCACGACCCATTGGAGGCGCTCGTCCTCGCCGACCGGCTGCTGGTGCTCGAGGAGGGTCGAATCGTCCAAGAGGGGACACCGGCTCAGGTCGCCCGCCGTCCGGCGACCGAGTACGTCGCCAAGCTTGTGGGGCTGAACCTCTACACCGGGGACGCCAACGGGCCCGATGTGGAACTCCGCGGCGGCGGCGCGTTCGTCGTGCCCGACCACCACCAGCACGGAGAGGTTCTTGTGGCACTGCGCCCCTCGTCGGTGGTGGTCAGCGTCGAGCGCCCGCACACCAGCGCCCGCAACACATGGCCGGCCACGATCGTCGGCCTGACCCTGCTCACCGACCGCGTCCGCCTCGACCTGGATGGCCAGCCGTCCGCGCTGGTGGACGTCACCCCGGCCGCCGTAGCCGAGCTCGCGCTGAGC
>DASXRQ010000202.1:0-1771 GCA_036506495.1 Micromonosporaceae bacterium
GGCCAGACACGCCGGTGTGGCTGCCCGGTTCAGGTCGCGAGTGCCGGCGCGAGACCGAACGCGGGCACCAGGCCCGGGTCGTTGAAGGCTGTGATGCGGGCGATCCGGGCGCCGGTCAGGGTCAGGACCTGAACGCCGTACGCCTGGTACCGGCCGTTGCCCGCGCGCTCGTAGACGACGAAGGCGGGCTGGCCGTTGGCGCGGGTGGGCACCATCCGCCACCGGCCCTTGCGCAGTACCTGGCTGGCCAGGAACCCGATGACGGCCCGCTGGCCGGTGAACCAGGTCGGAATTGGCGGCATCTCCAGCTCGACGTCGGCCCGCAGCACGTTCACCAGCGCGTCCGGGTCGGCCCGGCTGAACGCGTCGACGTACGCGTCGAGAAGGGCTTGCCGGGCTTGCTCGTCCGGCTCGGCCAGGTCGTCCTCGGCCGGTCCGGCCTCGGCCAGGTGAGCCCGGGCGCGGCGCAGCGCGCTGTCGACGGCGGCGACGGTTGTGTCCAGCATCTTGGCGACCTCGGCCGTCCGGAACGCGAGCACGTCGCGCAGGACCAGTACGGCCCGCTGCCGGGCGGGCAGGAACTGGAGGGCAGCGATGAAGGCCAGCGGCAGCCCAGCCCTCCCGGCCACGATCGCCGCCGGGTCGTCGGCACCGAACAACGCGTCGGGCGCCGGCTGAAGCCACGGCACCGACCGCTCGCGGGAAACCGTGGCCACCTGGTGATCGTCCGAAGGCGCGCCCAAGCCCGACGGGAGCGGACGCCGGGAGCGGGTTTCCAATGCCGTCAGGCAGGCCGTGGTGGCGATCTTGTACAGCCACCGCCGCACCGACGAGCGGCCCTCGAACCGGCCGAGGCCGCGCCATGCTCGCAGGTAGGTCTCCTGCACCAGGTCCTCGGCGTCATGGATCGAGCCGAGCATCCGGTAGCAATGCGCGAGCAGCTCCGGCCGCAACGACTCGACCAGGACCGCGAACTCCGCGTCCGACGGCATCGCGGCTTCTCTCGAGGGTGTGGTGATGTCTGCGGTGAGATCCATGGTAGGCACCGACTCAGCTGATCGGGCGCAGTCCGGCGCCAGTGACCCGGTACTCCGGAGCGCTGCCCGGATCCCGGCGAGCTCCACCACGGCCTTGGCGACCTGCTCCGGCGTGACGATCGGCTGCAGGACCTCGACGAACGCCTCCAGCTCGACGCCCTGGCGCGCAGCGTACGCCCTGACCGCCTCCGAGCCGAGGCCGGTGGCCGGGGTCAGCTGCGGAAGCAGCGTGACGAACCGGATGTCCAGCCCGGCACGCTTCGACTCGTCGGCCGCGTACCCGCAGAGATACCGGGATAGTGGCGTTGGCGCCGGCGTATCCGCCGCTGAGCGGGGACCCGGCCAGGGCGGCTCCGCTGGACATCGCGACGACCACGCTGCCCGGCGCCAGCGGCTCGAGCAGCGCCGCCCGGGTCCAGGTGAAGACGTGCCGGGTGTCGACGTGCCAGTTACGGCTGAAGGTCTCCCAGGTCTGCTCATGCACGGGCGCCAGGTGCGGTGGCGCCCCGGCGTTGAGAACGAGCAGGCCGGGACGGTGTTCGCGGATCACGTTCTCCGCGAGCGCTTCGCTGGTGGCATCCGCGGCCACGGGTATGAAGCCCTCGCCGAGTTCGTCGCGTACGGCGCGCAGTCGCTGCTCGCCGCGAGCGACGCCGACGACGCTGGCACCCGTGGCGACGAGCGCGGCGGCGATCGCGCGCCCGAAGCCGCTGCTGGCACCGGTCACGACGACG
>DASXRQ010000203.1:0-95694 GCA_036506495.1 Micromonosporaceae bacterium
TTGGGACAGCGTGAACGAGGTGAACACGCCGAGGATGTAGAGCTGGATGAGCCGGGTCACGGAACCGTCGAACGCGGCGATCAGGGCGCCGGCGATGACCGCGAGGGCGATGATGCCGTTGGAGAAGGCGAGCCGGTCGCCGCGGGTGTGCAGCTGCCGGGGGAGGTACCGGTCCTGGGCCAGCACCGAGCCGAGCAACGGGAAGCCGTTGAACGCCGTGTTCGCCGCGAGGATCAGGATTGCCGCGGTCGTGGCCTGGATGTAGAAGAACATCACGCTGTCCGTCCCGCCGAACACCGCCGCGGCGATCTGAGCGATGACCGTGCGCTGCGGGGCGGTCTCGCAGTTCCCCGGGAACCCGACCAGGTCGCAGGTGGTCTCCGCCACGCGCACATGCGCAATGACGGCGAGCGCGGTGATGCCGGAGAACATGACGATCGCGGCCAGACCCATCGCCGCCATCGTGCGGGCGGCGTTCTCACTCTTCGGCGGCTTGAACGCCGGAACGCCGTTGGAGATCGCCTCCACCCCGGTCAGCGCCGTACAGCCGGAGGAGAACGCTCGCAGCGCGAGCAGCGTCAACCCGAGGCCGGCCAGGCCGGTCTGCTCGGGGCGTACGCCCCAGCCGGCGCTCTCGGCGATCGGCGTGGCCCCGAACGCGCTCCGGCCCAACCCGACCGCGATCATGACGAGCACGCCGGCGATGAACAGGTAGGTCGGGAACGCGAACGCCTTGCCCGACTCGCGTAAACCGCGCAGGTTCAACGCCATGAGCACGGCCACAAACCCGAGGTTGATCGGGATGCGCCAGACGTTGAGGCCGGGCGCGGCGGAGATGATGTTGTCGACGCCGGCGGCGACCGAGACGGCCACCGTCATGATGTAGTCGACTAGCAGGGCGGCCGCCACGACGAGCCCCGCGCCCGCGCCGAGGTTGCGGGACGCGACCTCGTAGGAGCCGCCGCCCGAGGGATACGCCCGGACAACCTGCCGGTACGAGATGACCACGACGGCCAGCAGCACCACGACGGCCAGCGCCACCCACGGCGCCAGGTAGAGGTAGGCCAGCCCGCCGAGGGTCAGGACCAGGAGGATCTCCTGCGTCGCGTACGCGACCGAGGACAGCGGGTCGCTCGCGAAGATGGGCAGGGCGAGGCGCTTGGAGAGCAGGGTCTCGCCGAGCCGATCGCTGCGGAACGGCCGCCCGACCACGATCCGCTTGAGCCATGAGGCAGGGGCCGTCACGTTCGCAAGCGTAAGGTCCTAGATCGCCAAGATTCAGCGATCTTGACGCATCCTTGACGTTCGCTGACGCTCGGCAGCCCCGCCCCGTCGAGCTGCTACCGTCGGGTCGGCGCGCCGGGAAGTCTGGTCGGCTCCGAAGCTTCGGATCATAGGTGGGTGGGGGCCGAGGTGCGCAGCGTACTGATCGTCGTGGCGTTGGTCGGAGTGGCCACCGTCGTGGCGGCGTTCGCCCGGCGAACCAGGGTGCCCGCACCCTCGCTGCTCGTGGTGGTCGGCCTGGCCGTGGGGCTGGTCCCCGGCGTACCCGATATCCGGTTGGGCCCGGACCTGGTCAGCCTCGTCGTGCTGCCGCCCCTGCTGTACGCGGCGGGCGAGGAGCTGTCCTGGCCGGAGCTGCGGCGCGTGTGGCGGCCGGTGACCGTCCTGGCCCTCGGTCTGGTGGTGGTCTCCGCGGCGGCGGTGGCCGCGGTCGCCACCGCGACCGTGGGGCTGCCGGTGAGCACGGCGTTCCTGCTCGGCGCGGTGCTGGCGAGCACGGACCCGGTGGCGGTCGCCGCGCTGGGCCGCCGCCTCTCGCTGCCGCCGCGGCTGCAGACCCTGGTCCAGGCGGAGAGCCTGTTCAACGACGCAACCAGCCTGATCCTGTTCCGGATCGCGGCTGGCATCGTGGTCGCCGGCGGCGCACTGTCGGCCGGCCGGATCGTGGGGGAGTTCCTGCTGCTCGCGGTCGGCGGTGCGGTCATCGGCGGGCTGATCGCCGCCGGGGTGGCGGTCGTACGCCGGCGTACCGAGGACCCAGTGGTGGAAACCGTGGTGTCGCTGCTGACGCCGTACCTGGCGTACCTGGCTGCGGAGGCAGTGCACGCCTCCGGCGTCACCGCGGTCGTGGTCGCCAGCGTCATGCTCGGGGTGTGGGCGCCGCGGCTCACTGGCTCGCGGACCCGGCTGCAGCAGAGCGCGGTGCACGCGACGGTCGTGTTCGTGCTCGAGAGCGTCGTGTTCGCTCTCATCGGTCTCGCGCTGCCCGACCTGATCCGCGAGCTGTCCTCGGCCAACCAGCGCTGGCTGCTGCCGTCGCTGGCCATCGCGCTGACGCTGATGGTGGTGCGGGTGGCCTGGGTCTTCCCGCTGGCCGGGCTGCGGAACTGGCGACACCTCGGCGCGGGACGGTGGCGGTGGCAGGTCCCGGCGGTCGTCTCGTGGGCCGGCACCCGCGGTGTGGTCCCGCTCGCCGCGGCCCTGTCGATTCCGCTCGTCGACGCGGCGGGGCAGCCGCTGCCGCAGCGCGACCTTCTCCTGGTGCTCGCCACCGCGGTCATCGTCATCTCGCTGGTCGTGCAGGGGTTCACGCTGGCGCCGCTGGTCCGGCTGGCGGACCTCGCCGTGCCGCAGGACGACGCCGCGGGCGGGTACAGCCGCGCCCGGTTGAGGGTGGCGGAGGCCGGCCTCGCGTATGTCGACGAGCTGGAGGCGCTCGAGACCGTGCCGCCCGTCGTGATCGAGGAGGTGCGTCGCAGCCTCGAGACACGGGTGGAGCTGGCACAGGAGGAGGGCGCCGACCCGGCGAGCGTCCGGCAGACGTATCGGCAGGTACGCCGCGAGGTGGTAGCGGTGCAGGCCCGGGAACTGGCGCGCCTGTACTCCCAGGGTGCCATCGACGCAGCCACTCGCCGCCGGATCCAGCGGCAACTGGACCTCGACGACGCCCGGTTCACCGACGACCACTGATTCCTTCCGGTGCTGGAACGGCGGCCCGCGTCAGGAACGCGTCAAGGAACCCCGCCGCGACGTATGGATCCCGTAGCGGCACCTGCCCACCCGGGCGATGCCGCGTTTGGATGGTTACGACCGGAAGGGGTGTTGACGGTGTCGAGGTCGTTGGACGGCGAACCCGGGCGTGCTCCGTTCGGGATCGACATAGCGCTCGGGACCGTCGCGATGATCGCGGCCGTCGCCGTGGCCGCGCAGTTGCCGGCCATCCCGGCCCGCCTGGTGATCGTCTCGCTGACGCTGGTCGTGTTCACGGCCCTGGTCGACGACCCCCGCGCCGGCGCCCTCGTCGCCGTTCTCGGATACCTGTTCTTCGACGGATTCCTCGTGAACCGATTCGGGGACCTCACCTGGGGCGGTACAACAAGCGTGTGGCAGCTGGCTGTGTTCGCGACGGCGGTCGGTCTCGGGCTGGGGTGGCGATGGCTTCGCCGCGCCAGGGCGCGTGCGGCCTCCGCCGCCGAACTGGCCGAACGACTTAGAGCCGAACTTCCCGGACGCCCGTGACGGCGAAGTGGGCGGGCCGGAGAGAGGATCTAGTCGTGGCACGTGGCCAGCTCCGCATCTATCTCGGCGCCGCCCCGGGCGTGGGCAAGACCTTCGCCATGCTCGAGGAGGCACACCGCCGCAAGAGCCGTGGCACCGACGTGGCGATCGGCTTCGTGGAGCCGCACGGCCGGCGCCTCACCGAGCAGATGATCGGCGACCTGGAGGTCGTGCCACGGCGGATCCTGGAGTACCGCGGAGCGAGCTTCACCGAGATGGATGTCGACGCGGTGCTGGCCCGGCGACCCGACGTCGCGGTCGTGGACGAGCTGGCACACACCAACGTGCCCGGTTCGCGCAACGCCAAGCGCTGGCAGGACATTCAGGAGCTGCTGGACGCGGGCATCACGGTGCTGTCCACCGTGAACATCCAGCACCTCGAGTCGCTCAACGACGTCGTCGAGCAGATCACCGGCATCGCCCAGCGAGAGACGGTTCCGGATCAGTTCGTCCGGGAGGCGGACCAGGTCGAGCTCGTCGACATGACCCCGGAGGCGCTGCGCCGGCGCATGGTGCACGGCAACGTGTACGGAGCTGAGAAGATCGACGCGGCACTCGGCAACTACTTCCGCATCGGCAACCTCACCGCGCTGCGGGAACTGGCCCTCCTGTGGCTCGCCGATAAGGTCGACGAGCAGCTCGACCGTTACCGCTCGGAGCACCGAATCGGCACGACCTGGGAGGCCCGGGAGCGGGTCGTGGTCGCGCTGACCGGCGGAGCGGAGGGTGAGACGCTGATCCGCCGGGCGGCCCGGATCGCGGCCCGGAGCAAGGGAGCCGACCTGCTTGCGGTGCACGTGGCCCGCTCGGACGGGCTGGCCGGCGCCGACCCGGCACTGCTCGCGAGGCAGCGCGTACTCGTCGAGAGCCTCGGCGGCACGTACCACCAGGTTGTCGGCGCAGACATCCCGAGTGCGCTGCTGGACTTCGCCCGCGGCGTCAACGCCACGCAGCTCGTCCTCGGCGCGAGCCGCCGGAGCCGGTTCGCGCAGATCCTCTCGCCCGGGGTCGGGGTGACGACGACCGCACTGTCCGGCGCCATCGACGTCCACCTGGTCACCCACGAGCAGGTCGGCCGCGGCCGGCGGCAGGCGCTGCTGGCCGGCACGACCGCCCTGTCTCCTCGCCGGCGGATGGTCGGGTTCGGCCTCGCCGTGCTCGGCCTGCCGCTGCTGACGTACGCCCTACACCTGCTCCGCCACGAGCTGACCCTGCCGAGCGACATCCTGCTCTTCCTGGCGGCCGTGGTCGCGGTCGCCCTCGTCGGCGGGTTGTGGCCGGCGCTGGTCGCGGCGGTCGGCGGGTTCATGCTGCTCAACTTCTTCTTCACCCCGCCGGTCCACACCTGGTCCATCGCGGAGCGTGAGAACGTCCTCGCGCTCGTCGTGTTCGTGGTCATCGCCGGCGCTGTCAGCACGGTCGTGGACCTCGCGGCGCGCCGCACCCGTCAGGCCGCCCGAGCCAGCGCGGACGCCTCGACGCTCGCCACCGTGGCGGGCAGCGTGCTGCGCGGCGCCCGGCCACTGACCGCATTGTTGGAGCGGCTCCGGGAGACGTTCGGGCTGGAGTCGGTCACGCTGCTCGAGCGGCGCCCGGACACTCCGGGCGGCCCCGACCGGCTGGGCGATCCCACGGTGTGGCGGGTGGCCGCGACCGTGGGCGGGACCCCGTGCTTCACTCCGGGCGAGGGCGAAGTCGTCGTGCCGATCGACGACGACCTCAGCCTGGCGCTGAAGGGGCACACGCTGGCCGCGGCCGACCGGCGGGTCGTGGAGGCGTTCGCCGCCCAGGCCGCCATCGCGCTGCGGCAGGAGCGGCTGGCCGAGGAGGCCGCTAAGGCGCGGCCGCTCGCGGAGGCGGACCGGATGCGCACCGCGTTGCTCGCCGCCGTGAGCCACGACCTGCGCAGCCCGCTCGCGTCCGCCAAGGCCGCCGTCGACAGTCTCCGCAGCCGGGAGGTCGCGTTCAGCGACGCAGACCGCGACGAGCTGCTGGCCACCGCCGACGAGTCGTTGGACCGGCTGGCCCGGTTGGTCGACAACCTGCTCGACATGAGCCGCCTGCAGGCCGGCGCGCTGGGCGTGTCCGCCACGACGATCTGGCTCGAGGACGCCGTTCCGCGGGCGCTGGACGAGCTCGGGGAGCCCGGCCGGCACATCGCGGTCCACATCTCCGACGACCTGCCCGCGGTGAACGCCGATCCCGGCCTGCTCCAGCGCGTACTGGTCAACGTCGTGGGCAACGCGCTGCGGTTCAGTCCGCCCGAGCGGCCGCCGCTCATCACCGCCAGCGACCATGACAACGTCGTCGAGCTGCGCGTCATCGACCACGGCCCGGGCATCCCGGAGGACAAGCGCGACCAGGTGTTCCTGCCCTTCCAGCGGCTCGGCGACCGCGACAACGACACGGGTGTCGGCCTCGGCCTCGCGCTGTCCCGGGGGCTCACCGAGGCGATGGGCGGCACGCTAATGCCGGAGACGACTCCCGGTGGCGGGTTGACGATGGTGCTCGCCCTGCCGGTCACCGAACCCCCCGACACCACCGCCGCGCACGCCGCGGAGGCCGCCGACGAGGCCATCCTGCACCGGCTGCACCGGCGCCCGGTCAGCTAGGAGAGGCGGCACCCGTGACCCGCATCCTGGTCGTCGACGACGAGCCGCAGATCCTTCGCGCGCTGCGCATCAACCTGCGGGCCCGCAGGTACGACGTCGAGGTCGCGGCCGACGGAGCCTCCGCGCTGCGGGTGGCCGCCGCGCAGCAGCCGGATCTCGTCGTGCTCGACCTGGGCCTGCCGGACATGGACGGCGTCGACGTGATCCGCGGCCTGCGTGGCTGGACGCCCGTGCCCATCATCGTGCTCTCCGGCCGGGTGGGCAGCGGCGACAAGGTCGCCGCGCTCGACGCCGGAGCGGACGACTACGTCACCAAGCCGTTCGGCGTCGACGAGTTGCTCGCCCGAATCCGCGCGGTCACCCGCCGCGTCGTGCACTCTGACAACAGCCCCCCGACCGTACGCATGGGACAGTTCACAGTGGACTTCGCCAACCACGTCGTCGAGGCGGATGACGGCAACGAACTGCGGCTGACGCCCACCGAGTGGCACCTGCTGGGGATTCTCGCCCGCAACCCGGGCAAGTTGGTCAGCCAGCGCCAGCTGCTGCACGACGTCTGGGGTCCGCAGTACGAGCGGGAGAGCCACTACCTGCGCCAGTACATGGCCCAGCTGCGCAGAAAGCTGGAGGCCGATCCCGCGCGCCCTCAACACCTGCTGACCGAGCCCGGCATGGGCTACCGCTTCCGCCCCTAGCCCGGGCCCGCCTGCCGCGCCCACCTCCGTCGATCATGGACCTGTCGTCGTAACTCGATCTCCGGTTGGCGACAACAAGGCCATGGTCGGCGAGGAATCGCTTGATCGGCGGGCTAGATTGGCCGGTATCGCCCGAGCCGGCCGAAAGCGAGGAGCATCGCCGTGCGAATTGCCCGTTTTGCCCACGCGAGTGGGATGTCGTTCGGTGTCGTCGAGGGGGACCCGGCCGCGGGCCCGGGCGCCGCAACGATCGCGGAGATCGACGGACACCCGTTCGGGCAGATCCGGTTCACGAGCCAGCGCTGGGCGCTGGCGGACGTGCGGCTGCTCTCGCCGATCCTGCCGAGCAAGGTGGTCTGCGTCGGCCGCAACTACGCCGACCATGCCGCCGAGCACGGGGCCGAGGTACCGGCCGAACCTCTCCTGTTTCTCAAGCCGTCTACGGCGGTGATCGGTCCACGCGACGCGATCAGGCTGCCACCGCAGTCCAGGCAGGTGGAGCACGAGGCCGAGCTCGCCGTCGTGATCGGGCCGCCGGGGGCCCGACGCGCCGATCGCAGCGCAGCGCAAGGCGCGATCTTCGGGTACACCTGCGCGAACGACGTCACCGCCCGCGATCTGCAGCGATCCGACGGGCAGTGGACGCGGGCGAAGGGCTTCGACTCGTTCTGCCCGCTCGGGCCGTGGATCAACACCGACCTGGACGTGTCCGACCTCGAGGTGCGATGCGAGGTCAACGAGGAGGTACGCCAGCTCGGCCGCACCAAGGACATGGTCTTCGACGTGCCCACCCTGGTGTCGTACGCCTCACACGTGATGACGCTCCTGCCGGGCGACGTGATCTTGACCGGTACGCCGGCCGGCGTGAGCCCGATCGTCGCCGGCGACACCGTTTCGGTGCGTGTCGAGGGCATTGGCGAGCTGGCAAACCCGGTGCTCGCGTTGGAGTGAGTCGTCCGACCCGCGCCGGAGTTGCCCACGCCCGGTCGTTTGGCCGGGCGCGTCGCGGTCAGGTATCGTTCTCTCCCGGCGCTCCGCGCCCAGTGGGGTATGGGGTAATTGGCAGCCCGACGGATTCTGGTTCCGTTAGTCTAGGTTCGAGTCCTGGTACCCCAGCCACCGTTGCCCATCGGAGCATCGGGGCTGGTCTCTGGTAGAGTTCAGCACCGTTGCGCACGGGCAGTGGGAGTTCTGGCCCCGTTGTCTAGCGGCCTAGGACGCCGCCCTCTCAAGGCGGTAGCGCCGGTTCGAATCCGGTCGGGGCTACAGATAGAGGTCCACGTCGATTCGGCGTGGACCTCGCAATGTCGGTGGCGCCCAGTAGCTTGCGTCGATGCGAGTAGGGCTGTACGTCGACGGATTCAATCTGTACTACGGCGCGCGGAACCTATGTGGTCGTGGCACGTCGGGCTGGCGCTGGTTGGACCTGCGGGCACTCGTGTCCTCGCTCGTCGCGACCCGCCGAAATTGGGATGAGGCAGTGATCGACCGAGTTGTGTACTGCACTGCGCGCATTGACCAGGCGACCAACCCGTCCGGGCAGGCCGACCAGGATGTCTACCTCAAGGCGCTCTACGGCAGCGGCTCCGTCGACCGAGTTGAGCTGGGCTACTACGTGTCCCGGGTGAGGCAGGCGCCCCTGGCCGTGAAGGCGCCAGGTCGGTCGGGGATCCCTATGCTCGTTCGCCCGCGGTGGCCGGTCATGGTCCAAGACGGCGCCGGCACCACGCTGCCGAACGCGGTGTTCATGGTGTCGTACGCGAACCGCGAGGAGAAGGGCTCTGATGTCAACGTCGCATCCCATCTCCTCGTCGATGTCCTGACCCACCGAGTCGACGCGGCTGTGGTGATCTCCAACGACAGCGACCTGCGCTTTCCGGTGCAGTTTGCTCGTGAACACGTCCCTGTAGGTGTCGTCAACCCGTCGCCGAATCGCCTGGCCGGTGCCCTTCAGGGTCAACCGAGCGTGGGCGCGGGTCGTCACTGGTGGTATCAGCTCACCGAGTCTGATCTGAAGCTTCATCAGCTTCCGGACCCTGCCGGCGGCTACCGCCGGCCCTCGGGCTGGTAGCAATGGCCGTCCTGTCTTCGTCCGGGTACGCTTCATGCACATACCACCCGGTCCCCTCGTGGGGCCGGGTTTTCCCGTTGCCCTGCTGGTCCACGCTCTATTTGATGAGGACGCGGAGCATGGCGACCATGTCGGCGCCGTCGTGGCCGGACACCAGGCCCACCGACTTTATCGGCGCGATCTCCCGCCGCTCCTGCTCGGTCGCCCCGCCCTGGTCCGCGAGCCGCTGGATGTCGACGTACACCGCCGCCATCGCGTCCCCTGGCATGTCGTCCATGGTCTCGCGGTAGGTCGCCGACTCGGACAGCTTGCCCTGCGGCGCGTAGCCGCGAGTGCGGAGCTCCACCCGAGCGCCGTCCCGCTTGACCGTCACCTCGTCGCCCACGTCGCGGAGCGCGGCGGTCAGGCTCGCGGCGAGGTCGGTTCCGGCGAGATCGCCGACCGCACGCAGGCCCGGCGAGGTCACATCGGTCAGCGCGAGCGTGATCGATGCACCGGACAGCGCGCGCACCGCATCGGTGACGGCCTTGAACTCGGCCTGGGCCTTCACGAAATCGGGGTCTTTTGCCAGCTCCGCGGCGACCTCCGGCGGCAGATCGGCCAGCTGCGGCCCACGGAGGAACTGACTGATTCCCGGCAGCCCGTTGTCGCCGAAATCCGGAAGCCTGATCGCGGACGCGACCGCCGAGTTGGCGGGCAGCTCGCCCAGGCGGCCGAGCACGTTGGTCGCCTTCGCGGCGGGCGCGGGCCCGCTGAGGCCGGAGGCCCGCACGCGCACCTCGATTCCGTTGTCCGTCGCCTGGCCGCCGAGAACGATCCGGCCCCTCATCGCTTCGACGTCGGGCATCTGCGCGTCGTTGCCGGCCATCCCGGACCGCATCGCGTCGACGAACACGGCCGCGACCCGGCCGAGGTCAGCCCAGGCCAGCAGCGGTTGACGGCCGGGCAGCGTGGCGACTGCATCCCGGAACTCATCCGCGGCCGCGAGCGGCGCCGCGTTCGCCTGCGCCGCGGCGCTCGTCGCCGCGTCCTGAGAAGACGTGTCGCCGACCGCAACCAGCGCCCACCGGTCGTCGACGGCGAAACCGAACTTGTTCGCTCCGCGCTTGTCCTGCAGTGTCTTCAGCCCGTTGGCCGCCCGCCGGTCGTCGCTGCTCGCGATCGCGGCCAGCAGGTATGGCCGGTCTGCCTTGTCGCGCCATACGGCGAGGCCGAACCGGTCCGCGAACCAGGGTTCGACGTGCGCGTGGTAGTCCGCCTCATCGATGTCGACCGCGCCGAAGAGCCCGGCTTTGAGCTGGTCGATCGCCTCTTCGCCGCCAGTACCCTTGGGGAACTTGCGCAGCAACGCGTTGAGCTTCAGGCCCTGGCCGAGCCCGGCGGACAGGTCCAGGCGGGTGAACGCGGCGACGGAGGCCGGCACGGCCTCTTCCGGCTGCGCACCCGATCCGTTCCACAACCGGACGCCCGCGAACGCCGCGCCACCCAGCAGCAGCGCCACGACGACTGCGATCGAGAGAAAGACTGTGGTACGCCGACGGCGCGGCCGTTCGCCGTCGCTCGGCAGCGGCGCACCGAACTCGATGACGGTGGGCTGAGCCGACCACGGGTCGGCGGCCGGCGGAAGATGCGGCGTGCGGTCGGGGTCGATCGGGGGCGGCTGCTCGGTCACGGGAGTCCCTTCGATTGGCGAGCCCGCCACATCGTAATCAGCGCTCGCCAATCCCGGGGGACAGCGAGCGCGAGGAGTGAGCGAAGAGATCGCGACGTTACAACCCGGACAGCCGCTGGCCGGCGCGCACGACCGCCATCGCGTGCCGGTCGCCGGGGCGCCGACCCATCCGCTCGATCGGCCCCGAGACGCTGATCGCGGCTATCACGCGTCCGGTCCGGTCACGGATAGGCGCCGATACGCTGGCCACACCGGGTTCCCGCTCGGCCACGCTCTGGGCCCAGCCGCGCCGCCGGACCTCGGCCAGCTGGCGCCCCGTGAATTTACACCGCGGCAGCAGCGGCATCACGGCCTCGGGTGGTTCCCATGCGAGCAGGATCTGGGCGGCCGAGCCCGCGGTCATCGGAAGGACCGAGCCGACCGGCACGGTGTCCCGGAGGCCACTCGCCCGCTCGGCGGCGGACACGCAGATCCGCTCGTCGGCGCGACGCAGGAACAGCTGTGCGCTCTCACCGGTGGCGTCTCGGAGCGCCGCGAGCATCGGCTCGGCGGCGGTCAGCAGCACGTCCGGCGCCGCGTTCGCGAGCTCGCCGAGCCGTGGGCCCGGCCGCCACCGCCCCTGGGTGTCGCGGACCAGCATTCGGTGGATCTCCAAGGCCTGAGCCAGTCGATGCGCGGTCGCCCGAGGTAGCTTTGTGCGCTCGACGAGCTCGGCCAGGGATGCGCCGTCCACGCAGGCGGCGAGGATCACCACCGCCTTGTCGAGAACGCCGACACCGCTCATACTGTGTCCCACGCAGCGAAATTTACCTCCCAAATTATAGGATGTCCAGATGGTGGGAGTCACTCCGGCGAGCGGGGCGGGCCGCACGCTCGCCGAGAAGGTCTGGGACGCGCACGTTGTCAGGTCCGCGGTGGGCGAGCCGGACCTGCTCTACGTCGACCTCCACTTGCTGCACGAGGTGACGAGCCCGCAGGCCTTCGACGGACTACGCGCCGCCGGCCGGCGAGTGCGCCGCACGGACCTGACGATCGCGACCGAGGATCACAACACCCCAACCGACGATCTCCTGACAATCCGCGACCCGGTCTCGCGTACGCAGATCGAGACCCTGCGCCGCAACTGCGCCGAGTTCGGCATCAAGCTGCACCCGCTCGGCGACGCCCAGCAGGGCATCGTGCACGTCATTGGGCCGCAGCAGGGCCTGACCCAGCCCGGCATGACGATCGTCTGCGGCGACTCGCACACCGCGACGCACGGCGCGTTCGGTGCCCTCGCGTTCGGCATCGGCACCAGCGAGGTCGAGCACGTCCTCGCCACGCAGACGCTGCCACAGATCCGACCGCGGACGATGGCGGTCACGGTCTCCGGCGAACTGGCCCCGGGCGTCACCGCGAAAGACCTGATCCTCGCGCTCATCGCCCGGGTCGGCACGGGCGGTGGCCGCGGCCACGTCGTGGAATACCGTGGCGACGCGATCCGCCGGCTCTCCATGGAGGGCCGGATGACCATCTCGAACATGTCCATCGAGTGGGGCGCGAAGGCGGGCATGATTGCGCCCGACGAGACGACGTTCCGCTGGCTCGAGGGACGCACCTACGCGCCACGCGGAGCCGCGTGGGAGGCCGCGCTCGAGCGGTGGCGGGAGCTGGGCACCGACCCGGACGCCACGTTCGACACCGAGGTGACACTGGACGCGGGCCGGCTCAACCCGTTCGTCACCTGGGGCACAAACCCCGGCCAGGGCGCGCCGCTGGACGCGGCCGTGCCCGACCCGGACGAGTTCACCGAGGAGGCGGACCGGGCAGCGGCCCGGCGCGCACTGGCGTACATGGATCTCACGCCCGGCACCGCTCTGCGGGACGTCGCCGTCGACGTCGTGTTCCTCGGGTCCTGCACCAACGGGCGCCTGGAGGATCTCCGGGCCGCGGCGGAGGTGCTACGCGGCCGGCGGGTGGCCGATGGCGTACGCATGCTGGTAGTTCCGGGTTCGGCCGAGGTGCGCGCTGCGGCCGAGCGGGAGGGGCTCGACGCGGTGTTTACCAGCGCGGGGGCGGAGTGGCGCTTCGCGGGCTGCTCCATGTGCCTGGGCATGAACCCGGACACGCTCAAGCCCGGGCAACGGTCGGCGTCGACCTCCAACCGCAACTTCGAGGGCCGGCAGGGGCGTGGCGGCCGTACTCATCTCGTCTCGCCGCCCGTCGCGGCCGCAACCGCCGTCGTCGGCCGGCTCGCCGCGCCCAGCGACCTGAACTGAGGGGACGCCACATGGACAGGTTCACCGTGCACACCGGTACGGCGCTGCCGCTGCGCCGGTCCAACGTGGATACCGACCAGATCATTCCGGCCGTGTACCTCAAGCGGGTGACGCGAACCGGCTTCGCGGACGGGCTGTTCAGTGCGTGGCGCGAAGATCCGGAATTCGTGCTCAACAACGCCGCGTATTCGGGTGCCTCGATCCTTTTGGCGGGCCCAGAGTTCGGCACCGGCTCGTCGCGGGAACACGCGGTGTGGGCATTGCGCGACTGGGGCTTCCGCGCCGTGATCGCACCGAGCTTCGGCGACATCTTCCGTGGCAACGCCCTCAAGGAGGGACTCCTGCCGGCGGAGCTGGAATTGAAGGCCGTCGAGGCGCTGTGGGACCTCGTCGAGCGCGAACCGCGTACGCCAACCACCGTCGACCTCACCGCTCGACAAGTACGCGCGGACGGCTCCACCTGGGCGTTTCCGCTCGATGACTTCAGCCGCTGGCGGTTGCTCGAAGGCCTCGACGATATTGGTCTGACGCTGCGGCACGAGGCCGCAATCAGCGAGTACGAGCGCGGTCGGCCACCCTTTCTGCCCGTCGTGCGATAGTCCTTTCGTCCCGGCCGGCACGTGGCGGCTGGGGTGAATCCGTTGCGACGCAAGGACTTTTTTCGGCCAGATGTTTGTGTCCCGGTGGCACAGGGCATACGGTGCGCGCAGAATGGCTCGCGTGAGTCCAGTTGTGTGTACGGGAGGGAAGTCGTGAACAAGGCCGAGCTCATCGATGCGCTCGCCGCACGTCTGGGGGACAAGAGGACTGCGACCGCCGCGCTCGACGCGGTCCTCGCCGAGGTCCAGGCTGCGGTCACCAAGGGCGACCGGGTCGCCATCACCGGTTTCGGTGTCTTCGAGAAGCGGGTGCGCGGCGCCCGGACCGCGCGCAACCCGCGTACCGGTGAAGCCGTCAAGGTGAAGAAGACGTCGGTCCCGGCATTCCGCGCCGGCGCCGGCTTCAAGGAGATGGTCGCCAGCGGCCGCGTGCCGAAGGCGGCTGCGGCGAAGAAGACGACCGCGAAGAAGGCCCCCGCCAAGAAGGCCGCGAAAACGACGCGTGCTGCCACCAAGAGCACCGCTCGGGCCGCCACCACCGCCAAGGCCGCGGCCAGGAAGGCGCCGGCCAAGACGGCGCCGGCGAGGAAGTCCGCGACCAAGCGCGCGCGCTGATCCTACGGCGTACCACACACGGGGGCGCCCACCAACGATGGTGGGCGCCCTCTGTGCCAGCTGGCCCTCGCTCTGCTAGCTGGCCCTCGCTCCGCTCGGGCGGCTCGCGCCGCCGTCGGGCGGCGCCTTCGCCCTGCGGCGCCGGCGACTTCGTCGCGGCGTCCTCGGGCTCCAGGCGCCGCCGCGGCGCGAGCGACCTGACTCCGGGTGCCGCCGCGGCGCGAGCGACGCGCCCCGCGTCGTGAGCGTGGGACATTGGAGGTTGCCGGGGCGGATCTCACGGTGTCGTCGCGGTAACCGTCCAATGTTGGGCCGGAGCCGTTGATCAGCCAACCAGCTGCAGGCGATCGGCACCTACCACGGCGATGCCGGCGAAGGCGAGCAGCCAGCCGTCGCCCTTGGGCGTGTGGTACTGCGACACGTTCGCGCCGCCATCGAGCAGTTGCGCCAGCGCCGGGGCGATCGAGCCACCCTGCCCGCAGACCACAGTGGACCGCGCCGAGCGGGCCACCGCGACCAGACGCTCCGCTGCTACGGTGCCGTCCGGCGAGGCGTGGGACTCGTCGAAGGCGGTGTCGACCTCGATCGGCAGGTCGAGCCGGTCCGCCAGGCCGGCGAGCGTCTGCAGGCACCGCCGCGGGGACGCCGAGACGAGTCGCTCCGGCGCGAACAGCGCGAGCAGGTCCGTCAACGCCGCGGCTTGCCGCTCGCCGGCGGGCTCCAGTGGGCGTGCCGAGTCGGCGCCCAGCCACGCCCGGCGGTCGCCGGCCTCGGCGTGCCGGATCAGCGTGACGGTCGCCGATACCGGCGGCAGCGCCCGGAACGCCCGTAGTACGTCGCCGTCGTGCCCGTACGTGAGGAGGCGCTCGGCGTCGGTCGCCGGGAGCCAGCACAGCTCGTCGACCTCGTCGTTCGGCGTGAACTCGTCGGCCCACAGTTCGCACATCGACCAGTAGTCCACGGTCTTGGGCAGCCCTTCGCCCACCCAGTAACTCACCGACGGCAGGCGCACCTGGGGCGCGGCGCGTACGGCCGTCTCCTCGAAGACCTCGCGCACGGCGGCCGCGATCGTCGGCTCCCCGGCCGTGAGCTTGCCCTTCGGAAGCGACCAATCGTTGTGGCGGGGCCGGTGCACGAGGCATACGGACGGCTCGCCGGCGGCCGGGCGCCACACCACGCCGCCGGCGGCTCGGACGGGAGTCAGGGCAGCCACGCGGTCAGCTTCCGGCGGCTGGCCGCCCGCCAGGCGTCGGGGAAAGCGGCTCGCATGTCGCGGATGGCTGCCCGCTCGCGCTCGAACAACCGGCCCGCGCTGACCGCGAGTGCGTGGTCGTCCGGGTCGGAGCGCGCGACCGCGAGCCACGTCTTCGCGGCGGTGGCGGCGTCCTGGTGCTCGCCGAGCAGATCTTGAACCGCGCTGAGGGCCTTCGACAGAGCGTCCGCCGGGCCGCCCACGACCGGTGCGACGGCCTCGACGGCGTACCGCACGCGCTTGCAGGCGATCCGCACGGCGTGCCAGCGTTCGTCCGGCGCGCCGGCGTCCAGGTCGGCGGCGCCGTCAAGGCCCCGCCTGCCGTACGCGAAGTCCTGCCACGGCCGGGAGACCAGGCGCGGCAACACGTCCCGGGCCCTGGCCTGTGCGGTGGACGTGAGCCGGGGCGCCCGCGCGGCGTCGACGAGCGCGTCGACGAGCTTCACGTAGCGGTCGCCGCACAGCGCCGCGTCGAGCTCGGTGAGCGCGTCCTCGTGGCGCGCCGCGAGGTCCGCGTCGATGCGGGCGACCGCGGCGTCGTCCAGCGGCGACAGGGGGTCCGCCGAGGCTGTGCGCCGCAGCCGGGCCCGCAGCACCTCGGCGTCACGGGCCGCGCCGAGCAGGCCCGCCAGCCAGCCCACCTCGCCGCGCAACTGTCGGGCCCAGTCCCGGTCGACGAGCGGCCGGAACGTACGCAGGTCGCTGCGCAGCCGGCGGCAGCCGACCCGCATCTGGTGCACGGCCGTGTCGTCGTCGCCCACCGGGGCGCGCAGGCGTACCAACGGGTCGTGGTCGAGCAGGCGCGCGACGTCACGGCGGATCGCCGCCGTCACCACCTCCCCCGCACTCGTCTTTGCCGGCAGCGGATCCGGCGGCGGAACGTCGGGCGGCCCGGCCGCCACCGGCCCCAGCGCGCGCACGTGTTTCGGGGTGAACGCCCCGACGACGGCACCGGCGGCGCGCAACTCCTGTTCGACCCGATCGAGCAGCTTGCGTCCGCCCGCCTTGCGCTCCACCTCGATCTCGCGGAACCTGGCGCTGACCCGTCGCCCGTCGAGGACCGAGACCCGGTCGTCGGCCAGCTCGGCGTCCACGACGTCGGCGCCGTCCCGCAGCTCGTACGCGTGGCGAACCGTGCGGAGCACCACCACCGGCGTGAGCGGTGCGGCCCGCGTGAGCGCGGTGACGAGGGCGACCAGGTCGCCGGGTGGCGCGCCGGGTGCGCCCGGGCGGGAGATCTCATGCCGTACGCCCGGCGCGTCGGCCGACAGTTTCACCGTCCACGGCTCGGCGTCGCCGCGGCGGTACCGCAGCGAGGCGCCAGCCCGCGCCAGCCGGAAGTCCGGGGTGTCGAAGTAGGTGGCGGTGAGGGTCACCGGCGCGCGGTCCAGAACCCGGCCTCCATCGGGGAGGCACCCGGTGAGGTCCGGCAGGGCGAACCGGTGGTCGACCTCGTACTTGCGCTCCTCCTCCACCATGGCGGCCAGGATAACGATGCAGCGGCTAGACCGATTGGCCGAGGACCCGCCGCAGGAGCGCGTCCTGCAGGTGGAACAGCGGTCGGTCCTCGGTGGGCGAGCGTCGTGTCCAGCTGCCGTCGCCGGTCAGCTCGAAGGACTGGCAGTCGTCGCTCATCGCCAGCCGGAGCACCCGGTCCAGGTCCGCTTGCGCACCCGGGTCGGTGACCCGGACCAGCGCCTCGACGCGTCGGTCCAGGTTCCGGTGCATGAGGTCGGCCGAGCCGATCCAGAACTCGGTCCCGTCGTCCTCCGGGCCTCCCGCGCCGAACCGGAACACCCGGCTGTGCTCCAGGAACCGGCCCAGGATCGAGCGGACGCGGACGTTGTCCGACAGGCCCGGCACGCCCGGCCGGAGCGTACACATGCCACGGATGAGAAGATCGACGCGTACGCCGGCCTGCGACGCTCGGTACAGCGCGTCGGTGACCTCCTCGTCGACGAGCGAGTTCACCTTGATCTGCACCAGGGCGGGCTCGCCGGCCCTGGCGAGGTCGGCCTGCTCCTCGATGCGTTCGACGATGCCGCTGCGAATGCCGTGTGGTGCGACGAGCAGCCGCCGGTACGCCGTCTGCCGGCTGTACCCGGTCAGCACGTTGAACAGGTCCGTGAGGTCCGCGCCGACCTCGGGATCGGCCGTCAGCATGCCGAAGTCCTCGTAGAGCCGGGCGGTCTTCGGGTGGTAGTTGCCCGTCCCGATGTGGCAGTACCGCCGGATCTGGTGGCCTTCCTGGCGTACGACCAGCGCGGTCTTGCAGTGGGTCTTGAGACCGACCATGCCGTACACGACGTGGCAGCCGGCGCGCTCCAGCATTCTCGCCCAGCCTATGTTCGCCTGTTCATCGAAGCGCGCCTTCACCTCGACGAGCACCACGACCTGCTTGCCGGCCTCGGCGGCGTCGATCAGCGCGTCCACGATCGGCGAGTCGCCGCTCGTGCGGTACAGCGTCTGCTTGATGGCCAGCACGTTCGGGTCCGCGGCCGCCTGCTCGATGAAGCGCTGCACGCTCGTCGAGAAGGAGTGGTACGGGTGGTGCACGAGCACGTCGCCGTCGCGCAGGGTCGCGAACACGCTGCGCGGTGTCTCGCCCTCGGAGAACCGCGGATGCGTGGCCGGCACGAACGGGCGCTCCTTCAGATCGGGCCGGTCGATCTCCTCGTAAACCTGCCAGAGCGACGACAGGTCCAGCAGCCCCGGCACCCGTAGCACGTCGTGACTGTCCATGTCGAGCTCGCGGACGAGCCTGTCCAGGAGGTGGTCGGAGATGGAGGCGGCGACCTCCAGCCGCACGGGCGGGCCGAACCGGCGGCGGGCGAGCTCCTTCTCCAGCGCCTTGAGCAGGTCCTCGTCCCGGTCCTCGTCGACCTCCACCTCGGCGTTGCGGGTGACCCGGAACAGGTGGTGCTCGACGACCTGCATGCCGGAGAAGAGCTGGCCGAGCTGATTCGCGATGAGCTCCTCGACCGGCAGGAAGGCGGCGCCGCCCTTCTCTCGCCGCACGGTGACGAACCGGGGCACGTTGTTGGGGACCTTGACCCGGGCGAACAGCTCCGAACCGACGTCGGGGTCGCGGACCACGACGGCGAGGTTCAGCGACAACCCGGAGATGTACGGGAACGGGTGCGCGGGATCCACCGCCAGCGGGGTCAGCACCGGGAAGATGTGCTCGCGGAAGTAGGTGCGCAACTCCTCCTGCTCACCGGCGTGGAGGTCGGCCCAGCGCACGATGCGGACCTGCTCGGCGGCCAGCAGCGGGCGGACGTCCGAGTTGAAGCAGTTCGCGTGCCGGGTGACCAGGTTCGCGGCCCGCTCGACGATGAGCTCGAGCTGATCGCGTACCGGCAGTCGGTCGCCGCCGCGCACCGGCAGGCCCGCCTGCTGGCGGCGCTTGAGCCCGGCGACCCGAACCATGTAGAACTCGTCGAGGTTGTTCGCGAAGATCGCGAGGAATTTCGCGCGTTCGAGCAGCGGCGTCGTGTGATCCTCCGCGAGCGTCAGCACCCGGGCGTTGAAGTCCAGCCACGACAGCTCGCGGTTGAGGAAGCGGTCGTCGGGCAGCGGCTCGAGCACGGGTCGCGGTCCGGCGCCGGGCGGCGGCGCGTCGATCGCCGTCCTGCCGTCCGGTGCGGAGCGGTCCGGCGACTCGACGGCGTCGAGCTGCTCCACGGTGTCCGCGGCCGAGCGGGCCGCCGCCCGCTGCGCCGCCTGGTCCTCGCCGGTCCGGCCCTCGACGGGCGCGCGCGGGACGCCTGCCTCCAGGACGGCGGCACGCGACGGAACGCTGGCGGGCCCGGCCCGGCGCGGCCCCGGCGTGCGGGGGACTGGTGTCGTGCTCACTAGCCCATTCTGAACCGAGAAGGGGAACACGAGGTGAATTTGTTTCGCTAGAGGGTGGGGATAGTGACCCGAATTATCCCGCCGTGCTCGTCTCGGTCGATGCGCAGGCGCTGGCCGAGCCGCAGGAGACGCAGACCAGATGCGTCAAACGCCGCGCTGTCGAACTCGAGCGTCGTGCCGTCGTCGAGCAGCAACGTGCCGGACCGGTGCTCGGGGTCGTACGACGCGACCGTGCCCTGCATGCCCGCACCGTACACCGACAGCAGCGCGGCGGTATGCGCCCCGACCCCGAGCGCGGCGGCAGCGGCCAGATCCGCCGGGGTGTCCACGTCGCGCCGCAGCGTCGGCCAGTCGCCGAGGAGCCGGATCGCGCCGGAGCGGGCGTGTTCCGACGCCGAACCGGGCCCGAATCGCGGGTCCAGCGGCGACCCGGGTGGGGCGGTGAGCAGCGTCGTCCCGGTGCCGGCGGCGTCCGGCACAAACCGCCGCACCGCGATTTCGCCGGCGGGCCCGGGCCGCGCCGCCGTCAGGGCCGACGCCAGCTCGTCCGCCCGCAGGGCGGGCAGGTCCGCGGTGAGCGCCGCGATCCACGGTCCGCCGGCGTCCCCCGCCCGTGCGGCGCCGAACCGTACCGCGGCGTTGAGACCCGCGTCCGGTGTGTCCGGTTCCACGCGGGCGCCGAGGGCGCCGAGGGTCGCCGACGCCGCGCGGTCGTCCGTGACGACGAGCACCCCGGCCACCGCCCGGCAGGCCAGCGCCGCCGCGACCGTGTCGGCGGCGAGGGCCAGCACAAGCCGGGCATGGGGTACGCCGGAGAGCGCGCCACGCAGCCTGGTCTTCGCCCCGTCGAGGCGTTTGAGCGGAACGACGACCGTCCAGGCAGCCTGCACGCCGCCAATCTAGCCAGCTGCCGGGCCAACCCTCACTGGCCCCGAACGGGGGTCAGCAGGCATGATGCGAGCGAAAGCGAGAGGAGACCCCGTGGCGCGGCGACGGCTGGGATTCTGGCGGCGCTTCGCCGTCGCGGTGGTCAAGCCACCGCTGCTCCTGCTCACGAAGCGCACGTGGGCCGGCATGGAGCACATTCCGCCGACCGGGGGCGCGATCATCGTGGCGAACCACGTCTCCCACGCCGATCCGCTCGCGTCCGCTCACTTCGTGTACGACGCGGGACGATGGCCGCAGTTCCTCGGCAAGGCGAGCCTGTTCAAGCTGCCGGTGGTCGGCTGGCTGCTGCACCGGGTGCGACAGATCCCGGTCGAGCGCGGCTCCGTGGACGCGGTGCGGGCCCTCAACGCCGCGGTCAGCGCCGTGAAGGCGGGCGACGCGGTGATCATCTACCCGGAGGGGACCACGACGCGCGAACCGGACCTGTGGCCGATGCGGGGCAAGACCGGCGTGGCCCGGCTCGTCCTGGCGACCGGCGCGCCGGTCATCCCGATGGTGATGTGGGGGCCGCAGGCCACCTTCGACCCGCGCACCAGCAAGCTGCGCCTTCGGCCGCGTACCCCCGTCACGGTCGTGGCCGGACCACCGATCGACCTGAGCAAATGGGCGGACGCCGCACCGACGACCGCGAACCTGTACGAGATGACGGACGAGATCATGCTGCACCTGCGCGACATGCTCGCCGAGGTGCGCGGCGGGACGCCTCCGCCGTTGTGGTCGGGCTCCCGGAAGCGGGCCGGGTCATGAGCAGCCGCGTCGCCGTGATCGGCGCCGGATCGTGGGGTACGACCTTCGCCAAGGTGCTCGCCGACGCCGGGTCCGACGTCACCATCTGGGCGCGTCGCGAGGACGTCGCGGCGGCGATACGGGACTACGGCACGAACCCCGAATACCTGCCCGCGGTGCGGCTGCCGGAGCGCGTCACCGCCACCTCCGATGCTGGCTTCGCCATCAAGGGCGCGGACCTAGTGGTGCTCGCGATCCCGTCGCAGACGCTGCGTGGAAACCTCGCCGAGTGGGCGCAGTTCGTCGCCCCGGACGCGACGCTCGTGTCGCTCATGAAGGGCGTCGAGCTGGGCACCTCGAAGCGCATGAGCGAGGTGATCGTCGAGACCGCGCGGGTGGCGCCGGCCCGGGTCGCGGTGGTCAGCGGCCCGAACCTCGCCCTCGAGATCGCCGCTGAGCAACCGACCGCCACGGTGGTCGCCTGCCTCGACGTCGACCGGGCCACGGTCGTCCAGCGCGCGATCGCGACGCCGTACCTCCGCCCCTACACCAACGACGACGTCGTCGGCTGCGAGATCGGGGGCGCCGTCAAGAACGTGATCGCCCTGGCCTACGGGATGGCGTCCGCGATGGGTCTCGGCGACAACACCAGGGCGGCGCTGATCACGCGGGGACTGGCCGAGACCGCACGGCTGGGCGTCGCGCTCGGCGCGGACCCGCTCACGTTCGCGGGCCTCGCCGGGCTGGGCGACCTCGTCGCGACCTGTTCGTCGCCGCTGTCGCGCAACCACACGTTCGGCGAGCACCTCGGCCGCGGCGAGACGCTCGAGCAGGCGCAGGCGGCGACGCGGCAGACCGCGGAGGGGGTCAAGAGCTGCCTGGCCATCCGCGACCTCGCGCGGCGGCACGGTGTGGAGATGCCCATCACCGAGCAGGTGGAGCGGGTCTGCCACGAGGGAGCGGACCCACGCGTCGCGGTGGCGGCCCTGATGAGCAGGGAGACGAAGCCGGAGTAGCCGGGTCGCCGAGCTGACCGGCCGGACCGGGGCGGACGTAACACCGTCGCCATCCAGATGGGCGAGGATGGCGCCGTGAGTGAGTGGAGCGCCGCCGGCGGCGCGGAGTGAGCGAACCCGGAGAGACCGTGAGTGAGTCGTCGTACGGGGACGGCACGCGCTGCGTACGCGCCGGGCTGCCCGAACCGCGCCCGGGCGAGCCGTTCCTGCCCGGCCCGGTGTTCGCCGCGCCGTACCACCTCGACCCGGTGGCCGGACCGGCGGCCGCGCAGGACGCGTACGGCCGATCGGACAACCCGACCCGGCGCCGGCTGGAGTCCGCGATCGGCGACCTGGAGGGGGGCGCGTGTCTCGTATTCGCGAGCGGTCAGGCGGCCATCACCGGGGCGCTGCTGACCGTCCTGCGCCCCGGCGACACGGTGGCGCTGCCCGCGGACGGCTACTACGCGGCCCGGGCGTTCGCGGAGTCCACATTGGAGGGTCTCGACGTACGCACGCTGGCCGTGCGGACGGCCGGGCCGTACCCGGACCTGCGCGGCGTACGCCTGCTACTGCTCGAGACGCCCGCGAACCCCGGCCTGGACGTGTGCGACCTGGTCGCGGTGTCGGCCGCGGCACGGGCCGCGGGCGCCTTGGTCGCGGTCGACAACACCACATCCACGCCGCTCGGCCAGCGGCCGCTCGACCTGGGCGCCGACCTGGTGCTCGCGTCCGGCACGAAGGCGCTGACCGGCCACTCCGACCTGTTGCTCGGGTACCTGTGCACACGCTCGTCCGACCTCCTTGAGCGGCTGCGCGTGTGGCGCAACCAGACTGGTGGGATTCCGGGCGCGTTCGACGCGTGGCTGGCGCACCGATCGCTGGCGACGCTGGACCTGCGCCTCGCGCGCCAGTCCGCCAACGCAGCGGCGGTTGCGGGCGTGCTCGCCGCCCGCGACGACGTTTTCGGTCTGCGCTGGCCGGGCCTGCCCGGCGACCCGGCGTACGGCGTGGCCCGCCGGCAGATGCGGCGCATTCCGGGCGTGGTGTCGTTCTCGCTCGGGACCGCCGACCGGGTGGGCCGGTTCCTCACCGCAACACGACTCGTCTCGGCCGCCACGTCCTTCGGCGGGCTGCACACCACCGCCGATCGGCGCGCCCAGTGGGGCGACGACGTGGCCGAGGGGTTCGTCCGGCTCAGCTGCGGGGCGGAGGACGCCGCGGACCTCGTGGCCGATCTCGAGCAGGCGCTCGACGCCACGCGGTGACGGCGCCCTACGCGACGATCATGGCGTTTCCGCGAGACACGCCCGGTGTGTCTGACGGAACTGCCATGATCGTCCGGCAAGGGGCGAGTCGGCGCGCTGAGCCCGCCGCCACCGTCGGCGGAGAGTAGGGTCACCCCGGTGAATGACAAGACGAGTCCCCGGAGGGTCCGGGTCGCCGTCGTGTTCGGCGGTCGCAGCACCGAGCACGCGATCTCCTGCCTCAGCGCGGGCAGCGTCCTGTCGGCACTCGATCCCGACGAGTTCGAGGTGGTCCCGGTCGGGATCACCCGTGAGGGGCGTTGGGTGCTCACGAGCGGCGACCCGCAGTCGCTGGCGATTCGGGGCCGGCAGCTGCCGGAGATCACCGACGGCTCCGGCGACGCGGTGGTGCTGCCGGCGGATCCGACCGGGCACGACCTCGTAGTCGTCGACGCGCCGGACGGGCCGCGGGCACTCGCCGACGTGGACGTCGTGTTCCCGGTGCTGCATGGGGCCTACGGCGAGGACGGCACGATCCAGGGCATGCTCGAGATGGCCGGCATCCCGTACGTAGGCGCGAACGTGTTCGCCTCGGCAGCGGCCATGGACAAGGAGTTCACCAAGAAGCTGGCCGCGGCCGAGGGCATCCCGGTCGGTCCGTACGCCGTGCTCCGCGCCGGCGACACGCTGTCCGACGCCGACAGGGATCGGCTCGGGCTGCCGGTGTTCGTCAAGCCAGCCCGCGCCGGCTCGTCCTACGGCGTCACGAAGGTCCCCGACTGGGCAGGCCTCGACGCCGCGATCGCGGCCGCCCGCGCGGTCGACCCGAAGGTGCTCGTGGAGTCCGCGATCGTGGGACGCGAGGTCGAGTGCGGGGTGCTCGAGGGGGAGTACGGCGGAGCCCCCGAGGCGTCCCTCCTCGCCGAGATCCGGGTCGTCGACACGCAGCACGAGTTCTACGACTTCGAGGCGAAGTACTTTCCCGACGCGGCCGAGTACGACATCCCGGCCGACCTGCCCGAGCGGACCACCAAGCAGATCCAGGCGTACGCCTGCCGGACGTTCACCGCGCTTGACTGCGCCGGGCTGGCCCGGGTCGACTTCTTCGTGACGCCCGAGCTGGACGTATACCTGAACGAGATCAACACCATGCCGGGGTTCACCGCGACGAGCATGTTCCCGCAGATGTGGGCCGCAACCGGGCTGGAGTACCCCAAGTTGACCGCGCGGCTGATCCGCACTGCGCTGCGCCGCGGGACGGGCCTGCACTAACGGGTCTGCGCTAACGGGTCTGGGCTAACGGCAGCCCGACGGCGCCGCGGACGCCGAGGGCACGGCCGCCACCACGGCCGCCGAGAACTCGTTCGCCCACTGGGCCGGCTGCGCATAGGCGGCCGGCACGGTCACCCGCACCGGGACCTCGCGGTCGACGGTGGCCCACACGGTGAGGTCCGGCGCCTGGCTCGACCGCCAACAGACGCCGTCCATCACGAGCAGGAAGTCGGTCGCCGCCACGGCGGGCCGCGCGCCGCCGCAGGCGAGCGTGACAGCCGGGTCGCCGTACGCCGCGTTCTGCTCGGGCCCGGCCTTCACCGGTCGCCGCGGCAGGTCCCGGATCCGGTCCGGCAGCCCGGCCAACAGCGCCCGGCAGACCACCGCGGCCCGCTCGGCCAGGGGTGGCGCCGGCATGGTCACCGGCCCGATGGCCTGCACCCGCGGCGAACTCGACCCCGGGCTCGGCGCCGCGCCGCCGTCACCGCCGCGCGCGTTCAACAGAACGAACGCGAGTACGCCGGCGAGCAGAGCCACCGGCACCGCAACGAGGGTGGCCACGCGTGCGGCACGGCGGGAAGCCTGATCCGCCACCTACAGGTGCACCACCGAACAGGTCAGTGTCCGGGTGATGCCGGGAACGAGCTGGACCTTGCTGACGATCATCTTGCCCAGCTCGTCAACGCTGCGCGCCTCGGTCAGCACCACGACGTCGTACGGCCCGGTCACCGCGTCGACGCGCACGACGCCGGCAATGTCCCGGATCGCCGCGGCCACGTCACGCGCCTTACCCACCTCGGTCTGGATGAGGATGTACGCCTGGACCACGCCCGACTCCAATCCCTGCGATCTCGGTGGTGAACGTACCGTACGGCGCGGGGGAAGGACGCCTGGCAGGCCAACGGAAGGGGACAACGGTGAACCTGGCGGAGACCGGCGAGTTCGGCCTGATCGCCCGGGTAGTCGCCCGCCTGGGCGCCGGCCCGACCAGCCTGCTCGGGCCGGGCGACGACGCGGCGGTCGTGGTCGCGCCCGACGGACGGGTCGTCGCGACGACCGACGTTCTGGTCGAGGGTCGGCACTTCCGGCGGGACTGGTCGTCCGCGACCGAGGTCGGGCACCGGGCGGCCGCGGCGAACATGGCCGACATCGCGGCGATGGGCGCCATCCCGACCGCCCTGCTGGTCGCGCTGTGCGCGCCCCCCGAGCTCGACGTGCGGTGGGCCGAGGAGCTAGCCGACGGGCTCGGCGCCGAAGCGGCCGAGGCCGGGGCCAGCGTGGTCGGCGGTGACATGTCGGCGAGTCCGACGCTGACGATCGCCGTCACCGCCCTGGGGGACCTGCGCGGCGACGCGCCCGTGCTACGCTCCGGCGCCCGGCCGGGCGAGGTGGTGGCGCTCGCCGGACGGATCGGCTACGCCGCGGCCGGATACACCGTGCTCTCCCGCGGGTTCCGCACCCCGTCGCTGCTCGTCAAGGCGTACCGCCGGCCCGAGGTGCCGTACGCGGCCGGGCCGGCCGCCGCTCGCGCCGGAGCCACCTCGATGATCGACGTGTCGGACGGCCTGCTCGCCGATCTCGGCCACATAGCCGACGCCAGTGGAGTCCACATCGACGTGGAGACCGCCGCGCTCGACATGCCGAACCAGATGCGCGATGCGGCCGAGGCGCTGGGCCTCGACCCGTTTATCTGGATCCTGACCGGCGGCGAGGATCACGCGCTCGTCGGCACGTTCCCCGGCGGGACGCTGCCCGACGGGTGGCGCGTCATCGGTCGCGTGTTGGAGGGCGGCGGCGTGACCGTCGACGGCGAACCGTTCCCGGGGCCACCGGGCTGGGACCACTTCCGCTGACACCGGTCCGTAACGAGCCGCCGGCCCCCGTACCCTTTCAATCGTGGGTGAGATCGAGATCCGGCCGGTCCGGTACGGCGCACCCGTGGCCCGGGAGCTGGTCGCGGCCGCGATGGCCGACCTGGCCGTCCGGTACGAGGCCACCGGCGACGAGACGCCCGTCCAGCCCACGGAGTTCGACCCACCGGACGGCGCGTTCCTCGTGGCGTTCCTCGATGGCCGTCCCGTCGGGTGCGGGGGCTGGCGCAGCCACGCCGGCATGGCCGACGTCGCCGAGATCAAGCGGATGTACACCGTGCCCGAGGCGCGGGGGCGGGGCGTCGCGCGAGCGGTGCTCCGCGCACTGGAGGAGTCGGCCCGTCGGCAGGGGCGCAAGCGAGCGATCTTGGAGACGGGGTACGCGCAGCCCGAGGCGATCGCGATGTACGAGGAGAGCGGCTACGACCGGATCCCCCACTTCGGCTACTACAAGGACGAACCGGGTGTCGTCTCGTTCGGCCGGGAGCTCTAGGCACGCAAACAGCCGCCGGGTCGGATGACCCGGCGGCTATCGGACGCTTTGGCCGCGCGTCAGGCGCGGACGACCTTGCCGGCCTTGATGCACGACGTGCACACCTGCATCTTGCGGGTGTTGCCGCCGCCGGCCGGGGTACGCACCGTCTGGATGTTCGGGTTCCAGCGGCGATTGGTCTTCTTCTTCGACCACGGCACGTTGTGGCCGAAGCCTGGCCTCTTGCCACACACGTCGCACACGCTTGCCACGGGATGCTCCAAGGATTGTTCGTTCTCGCAGGTCGCCCGCGTCAACACGCGGGGCAACCCGGCTAGGGTACCCGATCGCCTCGCGGCCCAGCGAATCGGCCCGCGCGCCCGCGTACCGGCCGCGGTACCCACATCGGGCCGGGTGTCGGGGCGGCCCAGTAGGCTTTCGGCCGTGCTGGAGACGCTCGACGCGGCCGCGGTCCACCGCTGGTGCGCGGCCGGGCTGGCGGGCCTGCGCCGTCACCAGAACGAGATCGATGAACTCAACGTTTACCCGGTCCCGGACGGCGACACCGGCACGAACCTGGTGCTCACCCTGACCTCGGCGCAGCGCGCGCTGGACGCCGGCGTGGCGAACGCCACCGACCTCGACCAGTCGCCCCTCGGGCTGGCCCTGAGCCAGATGGCACGCGGTGCCCTGCTCGGCGCCCGGGGCAACTCCGGGGTGATCGTCTCACAACTGTTGCGCGGGCTCGCCGACGCGCTCGCCACCGAGCCGACCGTCCGAGGCCGGGCGCTCGCCGGCGCGCTCGCCGTGGCGAACGACGCGGCGTACGCGGCCGTGGCCAGGCCGGTCGAGGGCACGATCCTGTCGGTGGCGTCGGCGGCGGCCGCGGCGGCCGCACGATCCGACACCGACGACCTCGCCCCGGTGGTGCGCGACGCGGCGGCGGAGGCGGCCCGCGCGCTGGCGCGCACGCCTGAACAGCTGCCGGTGCTGGCCCGGGCCGGTGTGGTCGACGCCGGCGGTCGCGGCCTTGTCGTGCTCCTCGACGCTCTCGTGGAGGTCGTGTCCGGCCAGGCACCGCCCGACCGGGCGACCGCCCCGCCGGTCACCGCCCGCCGGCCGCTCGCCGCCGTCCGCGAGAGCGGCTCGACGGAGTACGCCTACGAGGTCCAGTTCCTGGTGGACGCCGACGACGGTGCCGTCCGGCGACTCTCGGCGACCCTCGGCGGCCTGGGCGACTCGCTCGTGGTGGTGGGAACCGGCGCGGCCAATGGCGAGGTTCCGACGTGGAACGTGCACGTGCACGTCAACGACGTCGGTGCCGCGCTGGAGGCGGGGGTGGTGGCCGGCCGGCCGTACCAGATCTCGGTGACCCGGTTCTCCGATCAGGCGGACGCGCCGCCGGCCGCCACGGCCGGGCCGGCTCCCGCGACGTCCGAGCGCCCGGTCGCCCCGGCGCCGGCGAGCGCCGATCCGGCAGCCCGGGCCACGGTCGTCGTCGCGGCCGGTGCCGGGCTGGCGTCGCTGTTCGCCGGTGAAGGAGCGACCGTGGTCGCGGGCAATCCGTCGACGGCCGAGCTGCTCGACGCGGTCCGGTCGACCGGGGCGGGCCAGGTCGTGATCCTGCCGAACGACCCGAACACGCAGGCCGTGGCCGCCGCCGCGGTGCGGGAGGCGGGCGCGGCGGGGTTCCAGGTGCGGGTGATCCCGACGCGGTCGCCGGTGCAGGCGCTCGCCGCGCTCGCCGTGTGCGACTCCGCCCGGCGGTTCGAGGACGACGTGATCGCGATGGCCGAGGCCGCCGGTGCCTGCCGGTACGCCGAGGTCTGCCACGCCAGCCGGGACGCGTTGACGGTGGCCGGGCGCTGCCGGGCCGGCGACGTGCTGGCCCTCGTCGAGGGCGAGGTCCATCTCATCGGTCACGAGCTGACGGTGACCTGCCGGGAGCTGCTCGACCGCATGCTCGGTGGCGGGGGCGAGCTCGTCAGTCTGCTCCTCGGGGCGGACGCGCCGCCGACCCTCGCCGGCGACCTGCGCGCCCACCTCGCCCGGGCGTGGCCGTTCGCCGAGGTGCAGGTGTACGAGGGTGGCCAGCCGTTCTACCCGCTGCTGGTGGGTGTCGAATGAGGGTCACGGTGGACACGCCGCTGCAGCGGGTCGTCGGGGCGAAGACGGCCAAGGGCCTCGCCACGCACCTCGACCTGCACACCGCCGGCGACCTGCTCTACCAATTCCCCCGCCGGTACGAGCGGCGCGGCGAACACACCGACATCGGTGCGCTGACCGTCGGTGAGCAGGCGACCGTGCTGGCCCAGGTTCGAAACGCCAAGCTGCGTCCCCTGCGAAATCGGCCGGGAAACATGCTCGAGGTGACGGTCGAGGACGGTGTCGGCAGCAAGCTGAAACTGACCTTCTTCGGCCGCCGCCTGGAGTGGCGGCGGGAGCAGCTGTGGCCCGGCCGGTGGGGTCTGTTCGCCGGCAAGGTGACCGAGTTCAAGGAGGAGCGTCAGCTCACCCACCCCGAGTACGTGTTGTTCGGCGCCGACGACGAGGCGGCGGCCGACGAGGTCGGTGAGTTCGCCGGGGCGCTGATTCCCGTCTACCCAGCCGCCGCGCAGATGCCGACCTGGACCATCGCCCGGTCCATTCGGGTCCTGCTCGACACGCTCACCCCGCCCGACGACCCACTGCCCGCGGCCGTCCGGGCCGGCCAGCACCTGATGGGCCTCGACGAGGCGCTGCACGAGATCCACCGCCCCGGGTCGTGGGAGGACCTCGGGCGGGCCCGCCTCCGACTGAAGTGGGACGAGGCGTTCGCCGTGCAGGTGACCCTCGTGCAGCGCAAGATTCGCGCGGCGTCCTGGCCGGCGAGACCCCGACCGGGGCGGGGCGACGGACTGCTGGTCGCATTCGACGCCGCATTGCCGTACGAGCTGACCCGCGGCCAGCGGGAGGTGGGTCACCAGATCGCCGCCGACCTCTCCTCGGCGCATCCGATGCACCGGCTGCTGCAGGGCGAGGTCGGCTCGGGCAAGACGTTGGTCGCCGTGAGAGCGATGCTGCAGGTGGTCGACTCCGGGGGCCAGGCGGCGCTGCTGGCACCGACCGAGGTGCTCGCCGCGCAGCACCACCGCAACATCGCCGAGCTGCTCGGCCCGCTCGGCCGGGCCGGCGAGCTGGGCGGCGCGCTGGACGGGACGCGGGTCACGCTGGTGACCGGCTCCCAGACGGCGGCGGCCCGTCGGCGGGCGCTGGAGGAGGCCGGCTCGGGCGCGGCCGGCATCGTCGTGGGCACGCACGCGCTGCTGTACGAGGGGGTCGACTTCGCCGACCTCGGCCTGGTCGTGGTCGACGAACAACACCGGTTCGGCGTCGAGCAGCGGGACGCGCTGCGGGCGAAGGCCGAGCAACCCCCGCACGTGCTGGTCATGACCGCGACGCCGATTCCGCGCACGGTCGCGATGACGGTCTACGGCGATCTGGAGAGCTCGACGCTGACCGAGCTTCCGGTCGGGCGCTCGCCGATCGCGTCGTACGTGGTGCCGGCCGCGGAGAGGCCGGCGTACCTGGACCGGGCCTGGCGGCGGTTGCGCGAGGAGGTCGCGGCGGGGCACCAGGCGTACGTTGTGTGCCCGCGCATCGGGGACGGACCGTCCGCCGAGGATGTCGCGTCGGTCGCCGAGGACGGAGCACGGCGTGCTCCGCTGGCGGTGCTGGAGGTGGCGCCATTGCTCGCGACGGGGCCGCTCGCCGGGCTGCGCCTCGGTGTCCTGCACGGCCGCCTGCCCGGCGACGAGAAGGATTCCGTGATGCGGGCGTTCGCGGCCGGCCAGCTCGACGTGCTCGCGGCCACCACGGTCGTGGAGGTCGGGGTCGACGTGCAGAACGCGACGATGATGGTGATCCTGGACGCCGACCGGTTCGGCGTCTCCCAACTGCACCAGCTGCGGGGCCGCGTGGGCCGGGGCACGGCGCCCGGACTGTGCCTGCTGGTGACCGAGGCTCCGGAGGCGTCGTCGGCCCGCGAGCGGCTGACCGCGGTGGCGTCCACACTGGACGGCTTCCGGCTCGCCGAGCTCGATCTCGAGCAGCGTCGCGAGGGGGACGTGCTCGGCGCCACGCAGTCCGGTCGGCGTTCGCACCTGCGCCTGCTATCCCTGCTGCGGGACGCCGACCTCATCCGCGACGCGCGGGCCGAGGCGATCGCGTTGGTCGAGGAGGATCCGGAACTGGCCGGCCACCCGGCACTGGCCGCCATGGCGGCGGCGATGGTCGGCGATGAGCGCGCGGAGTACCTGGAGAAGGGCTGACGCGCCCGGGCCGTCGCCGCCGTCAGGCGCGGACCAGCAGGCAGTCGTACTCGAGAATGCGTAGGGTCCCGCCGTCCCGGTTCACCGGGAACATTCCGCTGACCTCGAAGCCGGCCCGTTCGTAGGTGGACAGCGCCTCCGGCAGGCGCGGCATGCCCTCATAGATGCGCAGCAGCGCCACCTCGGACTGCATCGCGACCACGTCCCGGTGGCGTTCACCGAGGCCCTCGAAGGCCCGCACGTCGTAGCCCTGCGTGTCGAGCTTGAGGAAGATGCGCGGACGGTCCAGGCCCGGCGGCAGGATCTCGTCGAGCACCCCGTCCAGCCGGCGGACCGGAACCCGCAGGGTCGCGGGCCGGCGCAAGCTCTGAAAACGTCGCTCGCCGTACTCCGACGCCGGCAGCAGCGAGCTCAGCGTGTTCCGCGTGACGTTCATGTCCGCGGTGTCGTCGGCGCTGCCCAGCGCCAGGTTGTGCACGGACCACCGGGCGTCCGGGGCGGCGTTGGCCGCGAGCTCGGTGAAGAACTGCGGCACCGGCTCGAAGGACACGATGTGTCCGCGGTAGCCGATGCGCCGCAGCATCGTGGCGTACTGCCCGGCGTTCGCGCCGACGTCGAGCACGCAGTTGACCTCGTACCTGGTCAGCAGCTCGGCGAGGTGACGCTCGCCGAGCCACATGAACATGTGCTTGTCCCGCTGCCACCGTTCGCCGCCGAGCAGCGTCCGGCGGGTCACGATGGCGACGTCGGTGGCGAGGTCGACGAGGTCGTAGCCGTCACTCCGGACGCGGCGGCGAACGAGGTAGGCGCCGCATCCGAGATTCGTAACGTGTACGCCGGCCTTGGCCAGCAGCCATTTGACGCTCTGCCGCACTCTGCGAGCCATCGTCGTCCGCCGTGCCTAGCCCGCGTGACGCGGCCGGATGTGGCGGACGGCGTCCCGGGCGATCCCGGATGCCCGGCCGATCAGCCGCAGGCTCCGCCGCCGAACGCCGCCCACGACCCGCCTGCCCGCGGCGCCCGCCTCCTGCCCAACGGCGAGGACGAGGCGCGAGACGTCGTCCGGGCCGGGCCGCACCGGCGCCCGGCCGGCCCTCGTCGGCCGCAGGTCGGACGAGTCGTCCAGGGTCTGGTTCTCGCCGATGGCCAGCCGGCGGTGCCTGCCACCGGCTCGCACGTCGGTGACAGCCGTCCACCGTCCGTCGGCCAACGGTCGGCCGTCGTCGGCGGCAGCCAGCCTGACCTCCACCGCGGCGCCCGTGTCGGTGCGCCGGGCGGGCACGACGAGCTCGCGGCCGTCGTCGCGACGCAGCACCAGCGACCAGGACACGTCGGGTGCCCGCAGGGCGGGAAGGGTCGCGTCCCAGATGATCCGCAGGAGGCCATTCCGGCACGTGACGCGCACCCGGCAGTGGTCCAGGGTTAGCACGCCGGTGATGTCGTAGCACGCATCGGGTACGCCCCGTCCCGGATCCCGGAAGAACGGGTACGCCGCGTACGCCCGGTCGCCGTCGACCACCGCCCGCGGCCGCGTACCCGATCGTTCGTACTCGGAGAGCTCGACGAGCTCGGTCGTGCGGCGCCGCCGGATCAACGCGCCGCGGATCCGCTCCAGCGGCGCGAGCGGGTCGAACACCTCCGGCGGGATCAGGTCGTCCAGGATCTCCGCGGACCGCTTGACGTACTCCTCGCGTACCTCGGCCGGCAGGCCCGCGAACCACCTGCCGAACTTGCCCGCGATCTCCACCTGCGCCCAGCGCCTGAGCATCCCGTCCCTGGCCGGGCCGGGCGTGGTGTTGGCCACCACCGTCTCGACCGCGAACCGCACGACGGGGAAGAAGGTCGCCGGGTCGGCGGGCTGTTGGGTCAGGTGTGCGGCGTGCTCGCGCAGCACGAGGTGGTAGCAGTCGTAGTCCGCCACGACGGAGATGGCCCGGGCCAGGAAGTAGGCGGGCACGATCAGCGGCTGCTCCTCGGCGAGCCGTACCCCTTCGGCGAAGCGCAGCCCGTTGTCCACGATGAGGGACCGCCTGACCAGCTTGTGCGCGGTCAGGCTCCAGACGGCGTCCGTGCTGACCACGTCGCCGCGCTCCACGCTGCGGCGGAAGGGTCGTGTCGCCGCGGTCCGGTTCACGCCACGGATGCGTCCGAGCACGATGTCCGACTCGTTGCGGGAAGCGACGGCGAGCATGCGTTCGAGGGCCTCGACGCCCAGGTAGTCGTCCGCGTCCGCGAAGAACACGTACTCCCCGCGGGCCAGCGCGACCGCCCGGTTGCGCGGCGCTCCGGGCGCCCCGGAGTTCGGCTGGTGAACGACGCTGATGTTCGGATGACTCGCGGCCCAGCCGTCGAGCTTGTCCGAGCTGCCATCGGTTGACCCGTCGTCGACCGCCACCACTTCGAGGTGGTCGAACCCGATCGTCTGCCCGACGATCGAGCGCAGGCACTCATCGAGGTAGTCCGCGGCGTTGTACACCGGGATCACGACCGTGATCTGAGGATCCCCCACGGTTGCGACAATAACGGCATATAGGTCTATAAAAGAACGTAATCGGCCGCAGTGGCCCGCAACCATGGGCGCGGGTGCGCCCATGGTTGCGCCGCGGTGTCGCCCTCGCGCACGCCGTCGTGGGCGTACCGTCGGCGCCGATGACCAGGATCGTGGCCGGCATGCTCGGCGGCCGCCGCATCGCCGCACCGCCCGGCCGGCACACCCGACCCACCTCCGACCGGGTCCGCGAGGCACTGTTCAGCGCGCTCGAGGCGCTGACCGATCTGCGCGGTGCCCGCGTCGCCGACCTGTACGCGGGGTCCGGCGCGGTAGGGCTGGAGGCGTACTCCCGCGGCGCGAGCCACGTACTGCTGGTCGAATCGGATCCCCGGGCGGGCGCGGTCGCCCGCGCGAACATCGCCGCGCTCGGCGCGACCGGCGTGCGGCTGCTGACCGGCCGGGTCGCTCAGGTGCTCGCCGCCGGGCCGGCCGACGGCGCGTACGACGTCGTCTTCGCCGACCCGCCGTACGACGAACCCGATGAGGAGATCACCGCGATGCTGGGCGCGCTCGTCGGCGGTGGCTGGCTGGCAGCGGACGCCGTGGTCGTGGTGGAGCGGTCGAGCCGGTCTCCGGAGATCGCCTGGGTGCCCGGCGTCACCGGCCTGCGCGGCCGCCGGTACGGCGAGACGACCCTTTGGTACGGTCGCCGATCGTGAGCACAGACGCCATCGTCCGACGAGCGGTCTGCCCCGGGTCGTTCGATCCGGTGACCAACGGACACCTCGACATCATCGGCCGAGCGAGCGGGCTATTCGACGAGGTGATCGTCGCGGTCCTGGTGAACGAGGCCAAGACCGGCCTGTTCACGGTGGACGAGCGGATCGCGATGCTGCACGAGGTCACGGCTCCCTACCCGAACGTGCGGATCGAGTCCTTCCAGGGCTTGCTCGTCGACTTCTGCCGGGCCCACGACGCCCCCGTGGTGATCAAGGGGTTGCGGGCCGTCAGCGACTTCGACTACGAGCTGCAGATGGCACAGATGAACCACGGGCTGGCCGGCGTCGAGACGCTGTTCATGCCGACGAACCCCCTCTACTCGTTCATCGCGTCGAGCCTCGTCAAGGAGGTCGCCAAGTGGGGCGGTGATGTCTCGGGGCACGCACCCGACGTGGTCGTGCGTGCCCTTGAGAAGAGGTTCCGCGGAGATGCCGCCCCCGGCGCTCGGTGACCGACCGGCTCCGACGTCCGGGCGCGACTCGCCGATGCAAAAAGGTCGGACCGGGAGTTCGTCCCGGACCGCATCATTGGTTGAGCAGCATTGCGGCAGCGACCTGCATCATGTAGGTCGGCACAGTGGGGCTCCCCGAGCGGACGCGAGGCGTCTCCCGCGGGGTTGAAAAGACAGAGGTGAGGCACCGGTGGACCCGCTCGACCGCATCGACGAGATCATCGCCATCGTGGAGGGTGCGCGGTCGGCTCCGATGTCGCGCGCCAACTGCGTGGTCGACCGAGCCGAGATGATCGGCGCCCTCGAGCAGCTGCGAGCGGACCTGCCGGTGGAGCTGCGCCGCGCCGTAGCGCTCCTGGACGAGCGTGACAAGATCATCGACGCGGGGCGCCGTGAGGCGGATCGGATCATCAGCGAAGCGGAGGCCGAGCACGCCCGGCTCGTGTCGGTGAACGAGATCACGGTCTCGGCCGAGCACGAGGGCTCCCGGCTCATCGGCGAGGCCCGCTCCGAGGCGCAGCGGCTCCGCGACGAGGTCGATGACTACGTCGACACCGCGCTGGCGAACTTCGAGCAGTTCCTCACTCGCGCGCTCGCCTCCATCGAGCGCGGCCGGGACAAGATGCACGCGCTTCGGGAGATCGGCTCGTTCGTCAACGAGGAGAGCGACCGGCCGCTGCCGTTCTGACCGGGAGTGCCGGACCGGTGTGGCCCGCGCCACGCCCGGGTCTCGATAGCGTGTCCCGGTTCGACGCTCGCGCCAGCCCTCGGGTAACCTGTCTCGTCGGCCACCCAGGCCGGAGCTTGCCATGCCCAATTACTCGATGACCCACCTCAACCCCAGGTCACCGCTGGTCCTCGACACGAGGGACCTGCCGCGGCGGCCCGGGGCGATGCGTCGGATCACCCGGGTGGTGCCGGCGCCGGCGGATCTCGGCCTGGAGCTGATCGGGGTGCCGGAGGGCACCGACCTGAGCCTCGCGCTGAGGCTCGAGTCGGTCTCCGAGGGCGTACTCGTCTCCGGGTCCGCGCGCGGATCACTCGAGGGCGAGTGCGGCCGCTGCCTGCGCCCGATCAGTGGAGTCGTGGACGTCGCGATCCAGGAGCTGTACGCGTACGAGCACAGCACCACGGACGAGACGGCCGACGAGGACGAGGTGGGCCGGCTGCGGGGCGATCTGATCGACCTGGAGCCGGCGCTGCGGGACGCGGTCGTGCTGGCGCTGCCGGCACACCCGCTGTGCCGAGAGGACTGCCCAGGGCTGTGCCCCGAGTGCGGGGTGCACTGGGACGACCTGCCGGCTGACCACAGCCACCAGAGGGTCGACCCGCGTTGGGCCGCACTGAGCAAGCTGACCGGAACCGAGGAGTAGAAGTCGTGGCCGTCCCCAAGCGCAGAATGTCGCGCAGCAACACCCGGTCCCGCCGGGCCCAGTGGAAGACCTCGGCGGTGGCGACGGTGCCGTGTCCGCAGTGCAAGTCGCCGAAGCTGCCGCACGCCGCCTGCTCGGTCTGCGGCACGTACAACGGCCGCCAGGTCATCGAGGTCTAGCCCCAGCCGCCGTGACGCCTCCGACGACTGGTCGGCCGGCGGACACGCAGCGGCGAATCCCCGGTGTGCCGGTATTTCAGCCGGCCACCGCGCGGATCGCCGTCGACCTCCTCGGCGGGGACGAGGCACCCGCCGTCGTGGTTGACGGCGCTCTGCGAGCCTGCGGCGCCGACCCGGACCTCCACCTGCTGCTCGTCGGGCCACCCGAGGTGGCCGACGAGCTGATTGGCGCGCTCCCGTCCGACGAGCGTTGGCGCGTCGCGGTGCGCGCCGTCCGCGACGTCATCGGCGTGGGGGACGCGCCGTACCGGGCCGGCCGCCACGGCACCACCGTCCGCGCCGCGGTGGCCGCGGTGGCCGAGGGCCGCGCCGACGCCGTCGTTTCCGCCGGTGCCACCGGTGCCACGGTCACCGCGGCCGTGCTCGGGTTCGGCCGCACGCCCGGCGTACGCCGCCCGGCGCTCGCCGCCACCCTGCCGGCCATGGCCGGCCCCGTCGTACTGCTCGACGTCGGAGCGTCGGTCGAGACGAGCGCCTCCGTGCTGGTCCGGCACGCGGCGCTCGGTGCGGCGTACGCCATGGTCGTGCACGGCCTGGCCGCCCCCCGCGTCGGCCTGCTGTCGGTGGGCACGGAAGAGGGCAAGGGCGACCGAGCCCGCCGCATGGCCGCCGCGGCGCTCGCCGAACACCCCCTGCCCGGCGTGGCCCGCTACGTCGGGCTCGTCGAGGGCTACGACGTGTCGCTCGGCGACCGCGTCGACGTGGTCGTCACCGACGGCTTCACCGGCAACGTCCTGCTCAAGGGCATCGAGGGGGCGTACGCCCTAGCGGGTGGCCCACCGCCGGGCGGCCGGGCGCCGCGGGCCGCCGCGCTGCTGGGCGTGGCCGGCACCGCCGTGGTGTGTCACGGCGCCGCGACCGGCGAGGACGTGGCCTCCGGCATCGCGCTCGCCGCCCAGCTGCACCGCCGCTCCGCCACCCAGGCCCTGTCCGCTCTCGTCAACGCCCCGACGGAGGTGAACCCATGACGCATCGGCCACCGCCCGTCGCGCACCTCGAGGCCGCCTTCGGGGTGTCGCTGGACCCGGAGCTGCTCGAGCGCGCGCTGACCCACCGGTCGTACGCGTACGAGAACGGCGGGCTGCCCACCAACGAGCGGCTGGAGTTCCTCGGCGACTCGGTGCTCGGCGTGGTCGTCACGACGGCTTTGTTCCACCGCCACCCGGAGTTGCCCGAGGGGCAGCTCGCCAAGCTGCGGGCGAGTGTGGTGAACATGCGCGCCCTCGCCGACGTGGCGCGTGGGCTCGGGCCGCAGGGGCTCGGGCCGTACCTGCTGCTCGGCAAGGGCGAGGAGACCACGGGCGGGCGCGACAAGGCGAGCATTCTGGCTGACACGCTGGAGGCGCTTCTCGGCGCCATCTATCTGCAGCATGGCCTCGGGCGGGCGACGCAGGTGATCCACCGGCTGTTCGGCCCGCTGATGGACGAGTCCGCCGGACGCGGGGCCGCTCTCGACTGGAAGACCAGCCTCCAGGAACTCACCGCGGCGCTCGGCCTGGGCGTGCCGGAGTATCGCATCGACGAGGCGGGCCCGGACCACGCCAAGACATTCACGGCCTGGGTCGTGGTGGCGGGCGACCGGTACGGCGGCGCCGACGGCCGCAGCAAGAAGGAGGCCGAGCAGCGGGCCGCCGAGGCGGCCTGGCGGGAGCTGTCCGCGCGGGCGGACCCGGGCGCGACCTCAGTTGGTGGCGGTGGCGAGCCGGATGCCTGAGCTGCCCGAGGTCGAGACCGTCCGGCAGGGCCTCGCCGCGTGGGTGACCGGACGGCGGATCGCCGCCGTCGAGGTCCGGCATCCCCGGGCCGTACGCCGCTACCTCCCCGGCCCCGACCACTTCGGCGCCGTGCTCCTGGGCCGAACCATCACCGGCGCCCGGCGCCGCGGCAAGTACCTATGGCTGCCGCTCGACTCCGGCGACGCGATCGTCGGCCACCTCGGGATGTCCGGCCAGCTGCTGCTGCAGCCCGCGTCGGTGGCCGATGAGGCGCACCTGCGCGTCCGGTTCACCTTCGCCGACGGCGACCCCCAGCTCCGCTTCGTCGACCAGCGCACGTTCGGCGCGCTCGCGGTGTCGACGGGCGGCGCCGAGCTGCCGGCCGAGATCGCACACATCGCTCGCGACCCGATGGACCCCGAGTTCTCCGACGCCGGCTTCATCGCGGCGCTGCGCCGCCGGCGTACCGGGGTCAAGCGGGCTCTGCTCGACCAGACGCTGATCTCCGGCGTCGGCAACATCTACGCCGACGAGGCGCTGTGGCGGGCCCGGCTGCATGGCGGGCGCCCGACCGAGGCGCTCTCGAAGCCGGCCGCGGCGCGCCTGCTAGGTCATGTGCGGGACGTGCTCACCGAGGCGCTCGGCGTCGGCGGCACCAGCTTCGACTCGCTCTACGTGAACGTCAACGGCGAGAGCGGGTACTTCGACCGATCCCTGCGGGTGTACGGCCGTGAGGGCGAGCCCTGCCTCCGGTGTGGCGCGCCGCTGCGCCGCGAGGCCTTCATGAACCGGTCATCGTACAGCTGCCCGCGCTGCCAGCCCCGCCCCCGCCGCCCGCTCTGACCGTCCACCGTTTACCGTCCAACATCTCTGTCTCAGCAAGGGTCGCGCCAGGCGGTGAGCTCGGGCCGCTTGCGCATCGACGCAAACCCGAGTGCCGCGGCCCGAGGGCAGAACTGGTCCGTCGTCAGGTCGTACTCCACCTCGAGCACCGGTTTGCCCGCGGCGACGAACGGAGTGAGGCGCTGGCACTCGGCGTACCGGAAGCACTCCTCGCTCACCGCGAAGTCAAAGTCGGGCTCGAGCGCGACGACCTGGTCGAAGTCGTTCTTCAACCCAACTGCAAGCCCCTGCGCGCGGGCCAGCGCCGCGACCCGTCGGTTGAAGACGAGCTGGTGGTCCGCGGTGAGGGGAAAACCGGTCGAGTTGGCATAACCATCCACATTGTCCGCCTCGACCGCGTCGAAACCCTTGCGTCGGCACATCTCCACCCGGTCGGTGAGCACGGGTTCGAGCACGGACCACCGCCGGATGTCTAGCCACCGCTCACCGGCCCAGCCGTTCTGCCGGCCCAGGACCGGCGTCGGGAACCGGCCCGCGTCGGGCCGGAAGTCCTCGTACGCTCCGACGTTCAGATAGCAGATCGCCCGCCGGCCCGCGGCGTGCAGCCGATCCACGTCCGCCGCGGTGGTCGTGAACGCGTCCAGCTCATATACCTCGGCGTCGACCGACAGGTCCACCTCTCCGGTGAGCTGCCACTGCCACCGCGCGATCGGCCCGGGTCGCCACGCCGCGCCGACGGTCCCTGGCCGCGCAGTCGCGCCGACCGGCTCTGGCGGCGCGGCGCCGACCGGCGGTGCGGGGGCGCACCCGGCGAGGAGCGCCAGCAGCGTGACCGCGAGCGCGTACCGCCTCACCCGACCCGCGCCATGCCCGAACACCAGGCCGGTACGCCCGCGTACGGGCTCGGATCGCCGACGTCGGTGGCCAGGCCGAATCCGACGCCCCGCTCGTCGAGCATCTTCTCCGCGGCGGAGAGCTGTCCGGTGGGCACGCCGTAGACGAGGTGGCCGTCGCCCGGGCGCGACCCGTGCCCGTTCCACCGCCGATAGTCGTCCCAGGTGCCCTCGTACACCACGATCTGCGCGCCCAGGTCGCGGTACACCGGGTCGGTCGGCAGGCCGGGGTTGATGACGACCCGTCCCCCCACTCCGGCCCGGCGGGCGACGCGGACCGCGAGCGCCACCGGTCCGCTGCTGAACGGGCTCGTGGGCGCCCGGTCGAAGAAGATACCGCCGACGCCATAGTCGGCCCAGCGGGCCACGTCGTCGACGATGTCGGCCACCGCCCGAGTCGCGTACGCCAGGTCGACGTGGCCGAGCATCGGCACACGGGCGGCGAACAGATTGTCGGTCGTCGCGGCGTACACCGGGTCCCGGTCGGAGCCGGGCGGCTGCCGGCCGTGTCCGTCCTGCACCTTCATGACGACGGTGACGTCGCGGTCGCTGCTGGCCGCCGCGGCCCAGGCCGCGGGATCCGCCAACGGGTGCACGTACAGCGGGAGCAGGATCTTCATCGGTCGCTCCGAGGTCGACGACGGCGTACGCGGGGCCGCTCTCGGGCTCGGCACGTCCGTGGTGCCAGCGCGACGACGCCTCACCCACGAGACCGGCGCTTCACCCGGCTAACGAGCCGATGGCCGTCCTTGGCACGGCCGGCCCGCACGGCGGGGCGGGTCAGGCCCGGCCGAAGAGCTGCGTCCAGTACGGCTGGCCGTCGCGGCCGTAGCCGAGGCCGACGCCGATGGCCTTGGCGTCGCAGTTGAGCATGTTGGCCCGGTGGCCGGCGCTGTTCAGCCACGCCGCGACCACGTCCGCGGGCGTCCGGTAGCCGACCGCGACGTTCTCGGCCATGGCCTGGGTGTACCCCACCGCCTCCGCGCGGTCCCAGGGCGTGCTGCCATCGCTGCCGGTGTGCGACATGGTGTTGGTGGCGGCCATGTCCTCGCTGTGGGCGCTCGCGGCGGTATGCAGCCGGGTATCGGTGCGCAGCGCACCGCAGCCGGCCTTGGCCCGCTCCCGGTTGGTCAGCGCCACGACGTCGTCTTCGCGTAGCTCGATCGCGGTGCGCTGCTGACCCCGGGACCGCGTGCCGCTGCCGGTCAGGGTGGGCGACGGCTTGGCCGTCTGGCGGACCCGAACCGGTGCGGCGCCGAGTGAGCCCACACCGGTCGGACCGGGCGTCGATTCGGCAGTGCTCGCGGGCGCGGCGCGGGTCGGCGCAATCGGCTGCGGGCTGGCGGAGGACGATCTCACACCCGCCGCGGCCGAGGCTCGCAGGGGGTCATCGAGCGCGGGCCGGAGCATGGCCGCCCCGACGCCGAGGGCCAGCAGCAGGGCGGCGACGAGGACGCCGAGCGCGAGTGGGCCGGGCAGCGACGATCCGAGGTGGCGGTGCCGGCCGGACCCGCGTCGTCGAGGCGCCGACCGGTGGGGGTCGGACGGACCCAGCACGGGACACCTCCGGGGGATGTGGCGGGGGGTGATCGCGGCCCGACGCTACGCGCGCACCGGGAACGCGGGCAACGTTCGGCCGGATACCTTAAGGACCAGCTAAGACGCCGGCCGCCGCCCCCGCCGGCGCGCCGGAGCCTCGGCGCTTGACGAAGTGCCAGCCTCGGCGGACTATAGAGGTTGTCGCCAGTCGCGCCCGACCATGCCCGCGAAACGGGCGTGGGGTCGTCGCGAAATAACTGGGCGCGCGTTGGCCGGCCAAATCCGGCAGCGCATGACAAGGAGACAGCATGGCGAAGGCCCTCTATGGCCACGTTGGGAGTGCGCCCGACCGGCGACTGCTCGACGAGGTCACCCGTCTGCGTGCCAGGGTGCAGGCGTTGGAGTTCGAGGTCACCCGGTTGCGAGCCGAAAATGACCGGCTCAAGGCGGCGGCCGCCGAGGCGGACGATCTGCTCCGGATAGCCGAACCGGCCCTGACCTGACGTCCGGGCGCCGGCCTGTCCGGCGCCCACCGCCCATCCTGACCCGCATCACCGGACGCGCGCCGACACGATTGTGCCGGCGCGCAGTTTTTTGCCCACGATGCGGCGATTCGCGCCGAAACAAGGCTGCCTCCCGCCGCCGATCTAGGGCGAATTCTGGTGGTTGGAGATCTACTAACCAGTATTCGCCCTAGATCGGCAAGAAAGGAGGCGGAGCCCTTGCCCGTCCTTTGCGTCGCTGGCGGCGCGCGCCGCGCGGTTGTGGCACGCCGGCCCGGGGTAACCTCGCGATGGCGGCCAACCGGCGGCCGGCGCCCGATCGTGGGCGGGCCTGCGCACACCATTCCCGGAGATCTGTGCACCTCAAGAGCCTGACGGTGAAGGGCTTCAAATCCTTCGCCTCCGCCACGACGTTGAAGCTGGAGCCGGGCATCACCTGTGTGGTGGGGCCGAACGGCACCGGCAAGTCCAACGTCGTCGACGCGATCGCGTGGGTGCTCGGAGAGCAGGGCGCCAAGACGCTGCGCGGCGGAAAGATGGAGGACGTGATCTTCGCCGGTACGGCCGGTCGGGCCCCGTTGGGCCGTGCCGAGGTCACCCTCACGATCGACAACACCGACGGTGCACTCCCGATCGACTACACCGAGGTGTCGATCACGCGTCGGATGTTCCGGTCCGGCGAGAGCGAGTACGAGATCAACGGCAACTCGTGCCGCCTGCTCGACATACAGGAGCTGCTCTCCGACTCGGGCATAGGCCGCGAGATGCACGTGATCGTGGGGCAGGGTCAGCTCGACGCGATCCTGCACGCCAAACCGGAGGACCGCCGGGCGTTCATCGAGGAGGCCGCGGGCGTACTCAAACACCGCAAGCGCAAGGAGAAGGCGCTGCGGAAGCTCGACGCAATGCAGGCGAACCTGAACCGGCTCACCGATCTCACCGCCGAGCTGCGCCGCCAGCTCAAGCCGCTGGGCCGGCAGGCCGAGGTCGCCCGGCGGGCGGCGGGCATCCAGGCCGACCTGCGCGACGCCCGGCTGCGGCTGCTCGCCGACGACCTGAACACGCTTCGAGGCACGCTCGACAAGGAGATCGCCGACGAGACCGCGCTCCGGCAACGTCGCGAGCAGGTTGAGCGGGACCACGGCCGCGTCCAGCGGCGGCTGACCGAACTGGAGGACGGGCTGGCCGAGGACGCGCCGCTGCTCGCGTCCGCGCAGGAAACCTGGTACCGGCTCGCCGCGCTGCAGGAGCGATTCCGGTCGACCGAGCAGCTAGCCAGCGAGCGGCTGCGGCACCTGTCCGCGACGCCGGAGGACGAGCGATCCGGCCGCGACCCGGAACGGTTGGCCGCCGATGCCGAGAGTGTCCGCGCGCAGGAGGCGAGTCTTCGCTCGGCGCTCGAGGAGGACCAGGCCCACCTGGCCGAGGTGGTCGCGCGCCGCGAGGAGCTGGAGATCCAGCTCGCCCGGGCCGAGCGCGATCTGATCGTCGCGGCCAAGGCGATCGCGGACCGACGGGAGGGACTGGCCAAGCTCGCCGGGCGGGTGAGCGCGGCCCGGGCCCGGTCGACGAGCGCGGCCGAGGAGACAGCCCGGCTCGCGGAGGCGCACGCCGATGCCCGGGCCCGGGCCGAGCGGGCGCGGGCCGAGCTGGACGCGCTCGCCGCGCGGTCGTCCGCGGCCGACCGCGACAACGCCGACGTGGACGCGCGGCACGCCGAGGCTGTCGCGGCGCACGAGGCCGCCGTGGCGCTGGTGGGCGACCTGACGGATGCCCAGCGTACGGCCGAGAAGGACGCGACCGGCTGGCGCGCCCGGGAGGAGGCCCTCGCACTGGGGCTGCGCCGCAAGGACGGGGCCGGTGCGCTGCTGGCCCGCGCGGACCAGGTACCCGGCCTGTTGGGCAGCGTCGCCGCGCTGCTGACGGTGGAGCCCGGGTGCGAGGCCGCGCTCGCCGCTGCCCTCGGCGGACTCGCGGACGCGGTGGCCGTCGCCGGGGTGGACGAGGCGGCCGAGGCGATGCGCCTTCTCAAGATCCAGGACGCCGGACGCGCGGACCTGCTCGTGGGCGGCGCCGCCGGGCCCGGCATGATCGGGTCCGACGACGCTCTGCGCCCGGCCCTGCCCGAGGGCGCCCGCTGGGCCCCGGACGTCGTGCGCTGCCCGGCCTCGGTGCGGCCCGCGGTCCATCGGGCGCTGCGCGACGTGGTGCTCGTGTCCGGCCTCGAGGCCGCCGGCCGCCTCGTCGCGAGGAACCCAGAGCTGCGGGCGGTAACTCCCGACGGTGACGTGGTGGGCGCGTACGCCGCGGCCGGCGGCTCGGCCAAGCCAGCCAGCTTCATCGAAGTGCAGGTGGCGGTCGAGGAGGCTCGCGTCAAGCGATCCGCGGCCGAGAAGGTCATGGCGGAGGTGCGGGAACGACTTTCCGCGGCCCGCGACGAGGTCGTGGCGCGCACGCACGCGGTCGACGTCGCGGCCGCCGCCGCGCGTGCGGCCGAGGCGCAACGCAACGCCGCGGCCCGCCGGCTCGCGGAGCTCGGCGCGGCCGCCCGATCGGCTAAGGCCGAGGCCGACCGGCTCGCCGCCGCGCGGTCCAGCGCGGAGCGGGCCCGCGACGAGGACCTCGCCGGCCTCGGCGAACTGGAGGATCGGCTCCGGCTGGCGGAGGCCACCCCGCTGGACGAGGAGCCGTCGACCGAGGAGCGCGACCAGCTGGCCGCGTCGGTGCCGCAGGCCCGGCAGAACGAGATGGAGGTACGCCTCGCGGTGCGTACGGCCGAGGAGCGCGTCGCCTCGCTCGCCGGCCGGGCCGAGTCGCTCGCCCGCCAGGCCGCTGCCGAGCGGGCCGCTCGTGAGCGTGCCGCGGCCCGGCGCGCGGCGCGCGCTCGCGGTGCTGGGATCGCCCGCGCCGTCGAGGTGGGCGCCCGTGAGGCGCTCGCCCGCGTCGCGGTGTCGCTGACGACGGCCGAGCGCCTCCGGGACGCCATCGCCGCCGCCCGGTCCGCACGCGAGGCCGAGCTGTCCGAGGTACGCGCCGCGGCGAAGGCGCTCGGCGCCGACCTGGAGCGGCTGACCAGCGAGGTACACCGGGACGAGGTCGCCCGCGCCGAGCAGCGGCTGCGCGTCGAGCAGCTCGAGGCGAAGGCGGCCGAGGACTTCGGGCTGGACGTCGAGACGTTGGTCTCCGAGTACGGGCCGGACCAGCCCGTCCCGCCCACCCGGGCCGAGATCGTCTCGGCCGAGCAGGCCGACAAGCCGGTGCCGCGGCCCGCGCCGTACGACCGGGCCACCCAGGAGAAGCGCGCCGCCAAGGCGGAGCGGGACCTGGCGCTGCTCGGCAAGGTGAACCCGCTGGCCCTGGAGGAGTTCGCCGCACTCGAGGAGCGGTTCAAATTCCTCTCCGACCAGCTGGAGGACCTCAAGGCCACCCGACGCGACCTGCTTACCGTTGTCAAGGACGTCGACGAACGCATCCTCGAGGTCTTCTCCAGCGCGTACGAGGACACCGCGCGCGAGTTCGAGGAGGTCTTCCGGGTGCTGTTCCCCGGCGGCGAGGGCCGGCTGGTGCTGACCGACCCCGAGGACATGCTCGCCACCGGCGTGGAGGTCGAGGCGCGACCGCCCGGCAAGAAGATCAAGCGACTGTCGTTGCTGTCCGGCGGCGAGCGGTCGTTGACCGCCATCGCGCTGCTCTGCGCGATCTTCCGGGCGCGGCCGAGCCCGTTCTACATCTTGGACGAGGTCGAGGCGGCGCTCGACGACGTGAACCTCGGCCGGCTGCTCAGGCTCATGGAGCAGCTCCGCGAGCACAGCCAGCTGATCATCATCACGCACCAGAAGCGCACCATGGAGATCGCCGACGGGCTGTACGGCGTCACGATGCGCAGCGGCCTCACCGAGGTCATCAGCCAGCGACTGCGCCACGACGAGCACGAGTAGACAGAGATTGACAGGCTGCTCGCGGGCGCGTAGCTGCCGTCACTCGCCCGTCGCGCCGTCGATGGCCTCCCGGATCAGGTCGGCGTGGCCGTTGTGCCGGGCGTACTCCTCGATCATGTGCAGATACACCCAGCGCAGGCTCAGCTGCGCGCCCGTCCTCGGGTGCACGAACGTCTCGTCCAGCCCGCGCCCGGCTACCACCTTGCGACAGAGGTCGACTTCTGCGACGTACGCGGCGAAATCGGCCTCCGCGTCGGCGTTGTCGAGCTCGTCGAAGTCGGCGTCCGGGCTTGCGTCGGTGAAGTAGAGCGGGTCGACGTCTTCGCCGGTGAAGCGGCGGCGGAACCAGCTTCGCTCCACGTCGGCGAGGTGGCGGACCAGACCGAGGAGGGTGAGGTTCGACGACTCGACGGCGTGCCGCTTGAGCTGGTCCGCGGGGAGACCGGAGCACTTCCACAGGAGCGTCTGGCGGTGGTAGTCGAGGTAACCGTCCAGGGACGCCCGCTCGTCGGCGTGCTCCGGTGGATCCGTGCGGTGTGCCTCGGGTGCGGTCCACGTCATGGCGTCCGATCCTGCCAGACGACCGACGAATCACGACCACAGGTCCATGATCGACGGGCGCCGCGCGGTCGGCCGGAGTGATGCACACCGCGTGCGCTTCGGTGCGATGTCACAGCGATGAGCCGCGTCTGCCAGGATTCCCGCATGGAGTACCTCGTCGCCGCGCTGATCATCATGGGCGTTGTGCTGCTGGGCTGGCTCGCGCTGGTCACGCCGCGGCTGCGACGCCGGCCCCCGCCACCGACGGGTACCCCCACCGCGCCACCGGCGGAGATCTCCGCCCCCCGGGCGCCGCCGGTCCCACCGGAAGCCCCGCCCGAGGCACCGGCCCTGGAGACCCCGGAGCCGACCGCCGGCCGGCTGGTGCGGCTGCGGGCCCGACTGGCCCGCTCGCAGAATGTCTTCGGCAAGGGCCTGCTCGGCCTGCTCTCCCGCGACCGCCTGGACGAGGAGGCGTGGGAGGAGATCGAAGACAGCCTGATCACCGCGGACGTCGGCGTCGACGCCACCCGCGAGATCGTGGACCGGCTCCGCGAGCAGACCAAGGTGCTCGGGACCAGTAACCCGGCCGAGCTGCGCGGGCTGCTCGCGGCGGAGCTGGTAAACGCGCTCGACCCGTCGCTGGACCGTTCGTTGCGGGCCACTCCGCACGGCGAGAACCCGGCCGTCATGCTGGTCGTCGGCGTGAACGGTTCCGGCAAGACCACCACGTGTGGAAAGATCGCGCGGGTGCTGGTCGCCGACGGACACACGGTCGTGCTGGGCGCGGCCGACACATTCCGAGCGGCCGCCGCCGACCAGCTCGCGACCTGGGCCGGCCGGGTCGGCGCCGAGGTGGTCCGCGGCAGGGAGGGCGGCGACCCGGCGGCGGTGGCGTTCGACGCGGTCCGCCGCGGCATCGACGCGAAGGTCGACACCGTGGTGGTGGACACCGCGGGACGGTTGCAGAACAAGGTCGGCCTGATGGACGAGCTTGGCAAGGTCAAGCGGGTGGTGGAGAAGCACGGCCCGGTCGACGAGACTCTCTTGGTGCTGGATGCGACGACCGGACAGAACGGCCTCGAACAGGCCCGGGTGTTCACCGAGGTGGTGGACGTGACCGGCGTGGTGCTGACGAAGCTGGACGGAACTGCGAAGGGCGGGATTGTCATCGCTGTGCAGCGCAAGCTGGGCATTCCGGTAAAGCTGGTCGGACTGGGGGAGGGGCCCGACGACCTTGCGCCGTTCGACCCGGCACAGTTCGTGGACGCGCTCGTCGGCACGGACGCGTAGCCTCGGGTGACTTACATCGACAGCGCCTCGGACCGTTCCTGGCCGCCGCCGCTCGGGAGGCCGTACGTGACCCAGCAGGAGATCCCGCTGCGCGGCGGGAACGTCAGCACGGTGGTGCGTGTCGGCGACACCGTCCGGCGCAACACCGGGCCGTGGACACCGGCCGTGCACTCCCTGCTGAGACACCTCGAGAATGTCGGCTACACCGGCTCGCCGCGGGCGCTCGGCCTCGATGAGCGTGGCCGCGAGGTGCTGTCCTATCTGGAGGGTGAGTGCGGGGAGTACCCGCTCGGCGCACACTGGGTGACCGACGAGGCACTGGTGACCGTCGCGACGATGCTGCGGATGTTTCACGACGCGCAGTACGGGTTCCAGCCACCGCCCGGCGCCGTCTGGCGCTCGTTCGGCCCGCCGCCGCCCGACACCGAGGTGATCTGCCACCACGACGCGGCGCCGCACAACGTCATCTGGCGGCCCGACGGCACGCTCGCCCTCATCGACTTCGACCTCGCCTCGCCCGGCGCCCGGATCTACGACGTTGCGTACGCGGCCTGGACCTGGGTGCCGCTGTTCTCCGATCGAGACTCGGTCACGCTCGGCTGGCAGCGGCCCGACCGGGCCCGCCGGCTGCGGCTCTTCGCTGAGGCGTACGGGCTGATCCCGGGCGACCGGCACCGGCTGGTCCGCACGATACGGAAGCGGATCGTGGACCATGTCGAGGGCATCCGACGGATGGCCGCCGCCGGGGACCCGGCCTTCGTCCGCATCGTCGACAAGGGGCACCTGCGACGCCCGATGCGCGACCTGCGGCTGCTCGACTACGAGCGGCACAGCCTGGAGTACGCCCTGAGATAGTCCCCCCGGGGCGCCGCGGCGGTCGACCCGCCGGATATGTCGCAAGCACCTACGAGACCTGACCGCATGTATGGATCGGGTGAGGGCGCGGTCGTGGCTGAGTCGCGCAACCGGCGCCCGGCCGTGCCCCGAGCAGAGCCCGATTCATACATGCGGTCAGGTCTCGTAGGTGCCAACGTGCATCCATCGCGGGTCGGCGCGAACGCGACTCGTCACACGCACGAAACACACCGTGACGCGGTCGAAACCGCGCGGGGACAGTGCGCGAAACGTGGGGCGGCCAAGCTTCCCGGAACCGGCGCACGGGCAACGCCGCTCGCCTCGCTGCCGGAGGGAGGGAATCAATCGAGAGGAGGCAGCGTGGAGGTAAACACCGGCAACACCGCTTGGTTGCTGGCATCGTCCGCGCTCGTGTTGCTCATGACGCCCGGCCTGGCCTTTTTCTACGGCGGGCTGAACCGATCCAAGAGCGTGCTCAACATGATGATGATGAGCTTCTCCTGCATCGGGCTGGTATCGGTGCTGTGGCTCATCTACGGCTTCTCACTGTCGTTCGGTACGAACGACAGCGCGGGTACCAACAACATCATCGGAAGCTTCACCCAGTACCTCGGCAACAAGACGTTCATCAACGAGATCTGGGGGCAGACGGGCATCCCCACGTACGTCGTGCTGGCGTTCCAGATGATGTTCGCCATCATCACGGTCGCACTGATCAGCGGCGCGATCTCCGACCGCGCCAAGTTCGCCGGCTGGCTCGTCTTCGCGTTCGGCTGGTTCACGCTGGTGTACGTGCCGGTGGCCCACTGGATCTGGGGCGGCGGCTTCATCGCTACCAAGCTTCACGCCCTGGACTTCGCCGGTGGCACCGCGGTGCACATCAACGCCGGTGCGGCGGCCCTGGCCCTCGCGCTGGTGCTCGGACGACGGGTCGGTTGGCCGAAGGAGAACTTTAAGCCGCACAACGTGCCGTTCGTCGCACTCGGCGCCGGACTGCTGTGGTTCGGTTGGTTCGGTTTCAACGCCGGCTCGGAGATCACCACCGACGGGGTCACCGCGATCGCATTCGTCAACACCCAGGTCGCGACCGCCGCGGCGCTGCTCGGCTGGATCATCGTCGAGTGGCTGCGGGACGGCCGGCCGACGCTGGTCGGCGCGTCCTCGGGAGCGGTGGCCGGCCTGGTCGCCATCACCCCGGCCTGCGGTTTCATCCAGCCGTACGCGGCCGTCCTGCTCGGCCTGGTGGCCGGTGCGGTCTGTGCGCTTGCGGTCGCGGTGAAGTACCGCGTCGGTTTCGACGACTCGCTCGACGTGGTCGCGGTGCACTTCGTCGGCGGGTGGATCGGTTCGCTGTGGATCGGTCTGTTCGGGGCGCTCTCGGTGAACTCGCTGGTGCCGAGCGAGGGGCTCTTCCTCGGCGGTGGCCTCACCCAGCTCGGGCGGCAGGCGGCTGCGAGCGGCATCGTGTCGGTGTATACCTTCACAGTCGCGGCGCTCCTCGGGCTCGCGATCAAGTACACGATCGGGTTCCGGGCGAAGACCGATGCCGAGGTCGACGGCATTGACCTCGCCGAGCACGCGGAGAGCGCGTACGACCTCTCGCTCGCGACATCGGGCGGTGGCGCGTTCGTCCTGGCCGGTATCTCGGCTCCCGTGGCGTCACCGAACTCGGCGGCGCCGGCCGAGGAACCGACCACGGAGACGGTCGGTTAGCGTCGTCGGATGGAAGGGCTGAGCATGAAACTGGTGACCGCGGTCATCAAGCCGTATCAATTGGACGCCGTGAAGGAGGCACTGCACGCGTTGGGCGTGGCCGGCCTGACCGTAAGCGAGGTCCAGGGGTACGGACGCCAAAAGGGACACACCGAGGTGTACCGGGGCGCCGAGTACACCGTGGAGTTCCTGCCGAAGATCAAGATCGAGGTTCTCACGGACGAGATAGACGTGGACAAGATCGTCGACGCCGTGGTGAACGCGGCTCGCACGGGCAAGATCGGCGATGGCAAGGTCTGGGTCACCGCCGTGGAGGACGTGGTTCGCGTCCGTACCGGCGAGCGTGGACTCGACGCGCTCTGACCCGACCATGAAGGGACTGACCGCGGACATCCCCGCGGTCGACCACGGGATCGGCGCCGCCGCCCGACTCAGTCGGGCGGCGGCGCTGGACGCGTGGCTGGCCACCCTGCTTCCCGCCGGACGGCCCGGCGTGGCGCTGTTGGCCGTCGGCGGTCTCGGCCGCCGCGAGTGCGCTCCGCACGGCGACCTCGACCTGGTGCTGCTCCACGACGGCGTGCCCGGCGTGGACGATCTGGCCGCGGCGATCTGGTACCCCGTGTGGGACGCTCGGCTCGGGCTGGACCACTCGGTCCGCACGATCCCCGAGTCGCTGTCGGCCGCGCACGACGACGTCAAGGTGGCGCTGGGCCTGCTCGACGCTCGGCACGTCGCCGGCGACGTCGAACTATCCGCGCACCTGGTCGCCGCCGCGCAGGACCAATGGCGCCGCACGGCCATCAGGGCCCTGCCGCGCCTGCGCGAGGCCTGCGATGCCCGCGGGCGGGCGCACGGCGAGTTGGCGTTCCTGCTCGAGGGCGACCTCAAGGAGGCCGCGGGCGGGCTGCGCGACGTCGGCGTGCTGCGTGGCATCGGGTACGCGGGGGTGAGCGACGCGCTCCGGCCCCTCGTCCGCGCCGCGCACGGGCGGCTCCTCGACGTGCGGGATGCACTGCACGTGGCGACCGGCCGCCGCGTGGACCGGCTCGTCGCCCAGGAGCGCGCGGCGGTCGCCGGCCTCCTCAACCTGGATGACGGGGACGCCCTGCTCCGGCGGGTCGCCGGCGACGCCCGGACGATCGCGCACGCGCTCGACGACGCCTGGCGGGCCGTCGACCGGGTGCGGGCGCACCGGCGGCGCGGTGGGACGCCCGGCGCCCCGGCCCGCCGGCCGGTCGCCCGGGACGTCGTGGAGCATGACGGAGAGGTTGTGCTCGCGCGTACCGCCGTCGGACCACGGCCCGACCCGAGCCTGTCCCTGCGGGTGGCCGCGGCCGCCGCGACCGCACGGCTACCGATCGCCCGGGCGACCTGCGAGTGGCTGGCGACGTACTGTCCGCCGCTGCCCGTTCCCTGGCCCGAGACCGCCCGAGCCGCGCTGGTCACGCTGCTCGGCTCGGGGCCGGCGCTGGTGCCGACCTGGGAATCCTGCGACCGGTACGGCCTGACCACCGCGTGGCTGCCGGAGTGGACCCGGGTCCGCAGCCTGCCTCAGCACAACCCAGTGCACCGCTACACACTCGACCGGCACCTGGTGCAGGCCGCCGCGAACGTCGCCGCCGTCACGCGCGAGGTGGACCGGCCGGACCTGCTGCTGCTCGGCGCGTTCCTGCATGACATCGGCAAGGGGTGGCCCGGCGACGACCACTGCGCGGCCGGCGGGCCGGTCGCGGCCCGGATCGCCACCCGGATCGGGCTATCGCCGGCCGACGTGGCGGTCGTCGAGAAGCTGGTCCGGCTGCACCTGCTGCTGCCGGAGGTGGCCACCCGGCGGGACCTCGCCGACCCGGTCACTATCCGGCGTGTCGCGGACGCCGTGGGCGACGGCCAAACCCTGGACCTGTTGCACGCGCTCGCCAAGGCGGACGCGGCGGCGACCGGCCCGGCGGCATGGTCGGAGTGGAAGGGCCGGCTGGTCGCCGATCTGGTCCGCCGCGTCCGCGCCGCACTTGAGGATGGCGCGCCACCCGCCCCGGCCCCGCCCGACCCCGCCCTCGTGGCCGGCCCGCTCCCGGCCGTACACCTGGATGAGGACCGGGTTGCGGTGGCCGCGACCGACCGGCGTGGCCTGCTCGCCGCGGTCGCGGGGTGTCTGGCGCTGCACCGGCTCGACGTGCTCTCCGCCGACGCCAGCACCGTGGGCGGCCGGGCACTGGTCGAGTTCCGGGTCCAGCCGCGGTACGGGACGGCGCCGGACCGGATCGCCCTCGGAGCCGATCTGCGGCGGGCGGTGCTCGGCGACGTGTCCGTGACGCAGCGGTTGCGTGGTCGCGGCGGTGCCACCCGCAGCGATGGGGCGGCGCCACGCGTGGTGTGGCACCGCGAGGCCGCCACCGACGCGGTCGTGCTCGAGCTGCGCGCCACCGACGCGCCGGGCCTGCTCTACCGGGTCGCGGCCGCGCTCGACCGCGCGGGCGCGAACGTGCGGGCCGCCCGGATCTCCACGCTGGGCGGCGACGTCGTCGACGCGTTCTACCTCGTCGGCGCCTGGGCGGACGAGGCCGACCGCGGCGCGATCGAGAGCGCGGTGCTGGCCGCGGCGCAGGCGTAGCCGTCGCCTACGCCCGCGTGCGTACGGGAGAGGCCGTCCGCCGGCGGACGCCGCCGGACGCTCGTGTGACAGTGTTGGCAACCGTGACCAGGCGGCAATGGGCGCAGGACGTCGTCATCGCCGCGGCGATGCTGGCGTTCTGCCTCATCGGGACGGGCCCGGCCGGCGCCAACCAGCCGGACGCGACGCCCGTGGACGCGCTCGCGTACGCGCTCGCCGCGACTGCCGCCCTCGTGCTGTTCGCCCGGCGGTGGGCGCCGCTTCCGGTGCTGGGGGTCAGCACCGCGGCCACGTCGACCTACCTCATCCTCGGGTACGCGTACGGACCGATCCTCGTCGCGTACGCGTTCGCGGTGTACGCCGTGGCCGCGTGTCTGCCGCTGCGTCCGGCCGCCTTCGCGGCCGGGATCTCGCTCGCCGTGATGCTGCTGCACTCCGTCGTCGGCGACGCCGACGTGGGCGTGGTCGGCGTCGTGCCGGCCACCGCCTGGGTGGTGGTGCCGTTCGCGCTCGGCGTGACGGTGCGGATGGGCCGCGAGTCGGCCGCCCGCAACCGCGCCGAACGGCTGCGCGACATCGCCCACGAGGAGCGGCTGCGGGTGGCCCAGGAGGTGCACGACGTCGTGGGCCACGGGCTGGCGGCGATCAACATGCAGGCGGAGATCGCCCTCCACGTGCTGCCGAAGCGCCCCGAGCAGGCCGCGACCGCCCTCGCCGCGATCGGAGCGACCAGCAAGGCCGCGCTCGAGGAGCTGCGCGCCACGCTCGCCCTCGTGCGCAGCGACGCGGCCGAGCACCGGCAGCCAGGTCCCGGGCTGGCTCAGCTCGACGCGCTCGTCGGCCGGCTCGCCGACACCGGCGTGCCGGTCCGGGTCCAGGTCGAAGGCGTTCGCCGGACGCTGCCCGCGGCCGTCGACCTGGCCGCGTACCGGGTCGTGCAGGAGTCGCTGACCAACGTGCTGCGGCACGCCGGGGCGGCAACCGCGACCGTGCGGGTCGGCTACGCGTCGCAGGCGGTGACCGTCGAGGTCACCGACGACGGCCGCGGCAGAGCTCCGGACGACGGCGGTGACGGCCACGGCATCACGGGGATGCGGGCCCGCGTCGCCGCCCTGGGTGGCCGGTTCGCTGCCGGGCCCGCCGAGAGCGGCGGCTTCCGGGTGTACGCGTCGATGCCCGCCATCCCGCCACCGGACACATCGGAGCCGGAATGATCCGGGTTCTGATCGCCGACGACCAGGACCTGGTGCGGCTGGGTCTGCGGACGCTGCTCGAGAACGAGGACGACACCGAGGTCGTTGGCGAGGCCGCGGACGGGCTGGCCGCCGTCGCGGTCGCCAGGCGTACGCGCCCCGACGTGGTGCTGATGGATGTGCGCATGCCCGGCATCGACGGCATCGAGGCGACCCGCCGGATCGCGGCCGATCGGACCCTGGAGCGGACCCGCGTCATCGTCCTGACCACGTTCGAGCTGGACGAGTACGTCTTCGACGCGCTCCGACACGGCGCCAGTGGCTTTCTCATCAAGGACACCAAGCCCGCCGAGCTGCTGCGCGCCGTACGCCTGGTGGCCGCCGGCGAGGCGCTGTTGTCACCCTCGGTGACCCGGCGGGTGGTCCGCGAGTTCGCCACCCGACCGGTACGCGTTCCGAAGCCTCATCCGCAGCTCGACACGCTCACCGAGCGCGAGCGCGAGATCGTCGGTCTCGTCGGGGAGGGGCTGAGCAACGAGGAGATCGCCGCGCGGCTGGTGGTGAGCCCGGCCACCGCGCGTACGCACGTGAGCCGCGCAATGATCAAGCTGAGCGCCCGCGACCGCGCCCAGCTGGTGGTCTTCGCGTACCAGTCGGGTCTCGTTAATTGATCACGGCAGAGCGACGCTCTCGCCGTCCGGTTGACGCGCCTCCGGGTCGAAGGGAGAATTCTGGCTCGTCCATAGGCCGGGCCAATTGACCCCGAAGAATCAAGAACGGCGCTGTTCTGACACCGTGAGTGAGCATCCCCAAACGGAGCCAGCCTGATGCGTCATGCTCAGCGATCGCCTTCGCGTCACCGCGAGGGCCCCGCACTCGGTGTAGTGGGTATGTATCTGCCCCGCCCGCCGACCGACGCCGAAAAGTACAGCTATTTCCAGAAAGCCCGCCCGTGGATCTTCGCTTGGATCTTCATCAGCGCGCTCGGGATCCTCTACGGCTACGTCATGGTCGCGATCAAGGCGCCGTGGACGACGCCGGCGCTGCTCTTCCTGCCCATCATGATCCTCCCGGTTCTGGTGAACTTCTGGCTTCGCACCCACAAGCCGCGGCTGACGCTCACGCGGCACCGGACGGCCATCTCGCGCTACCGCCCCGATCCGGCGGACACCATCGACATCTGGGTTCCGATCTGCGGCGAACCCCTGCCGGTCCTGCGCAACACCTGCCGGGCCGTCGCCGCCATCCGGTGGCACGCGCCGGTGATGCGCTACCTGCTCGATGACGGCGAACACCGCGTCGAGGTCGAGCGTCTGGCGCTGGAGTACGGCTTCGTGTACGTGCGTCGGCGCGAGCCGGTGCCGGGCCGGCCGCTTCGCGAGGGCGAACGCGGCTGGCTGAAGAAGGCCGGCAACTTGATCAACGCGTTCGACATCTCGATGGGACGCTTCGGGGTGGTCTTCGACGCCGACTTCGCACCGCGGGACGACTTCCTGTACGAGACGGTGCCGTACCTGCAGGCCGAACCGAGGCTGGGCATCGTGCAGACCGCACAGTACTTCGACGTCGAGCCGTGGATGAACTACGTCCAGCGCGGCGCCGGCAGCCTCCAGGAGATCTTCTTTCGCTGGATCCAGCCCGCGCGGGACGTGTGGCGGGCCGCGATCTGCGCGGGCACGAACGTGGTCTACCGCCGCGACGCCGTGGAATCCGTCGGTGGGTTCGCCCGCGTGCCGCTCGGCGAGGACGTCAACTCCGGCGTCAAGCTGTGGACCGCTGGATGGGAGACGCGGTACCTCCCACTCGCGCTGGCCAAGGGTGTGGCCCCCGGGACCTGGGAAGCGATCACCAACCAGCAGCAGCGGTGGTGCCGGTCCTCCATGCTGCTGATGACCGAGAAACACTTCCGGGATGCGCGGTTCAACTGGCAGCAGCGCACCGCGTTCTGGGCCGCGTTCCTCTACTACATGGCGTCCGCTGCGCTGCTGATCACAGCGCCGTTCCCCACCCTGACCATGCTGTGGTTCTTCCCCGATCGGGTGCTGCCGCACAACTACCTGCCGATGGTGCCGGCGGTGCTGGCCACGCTCCTCGTCTTTCCGATGATGGCGCGGGGCTGGCGACCGGCGATCTTCCGGCTGTGCCTCATCAACTCGGCATGCCACGTCGTCGCCATCACGGACGCACTCCGCGCAAAGGTGCAGGAGTGGGTCCCGACGGGCGCGGCCGGCCGGGCGAAGAAGGCCAAGCGGAGGGGCGCGCCGGAGCGGGTGTCCCGACTTCTGCGCACGTGGATCATCGTCGTCCAGCTCCTCCTCTGGGGCGGGCTCGCCGTGCGCTTCCCGGAGTACGGCATCGGTCCACTCTGGACGACCGCACTGCTCGCGGCGGTCCAGCTCTACATGGTCGTCCCGCTGCTGACCCCGTCGTACGGCATACGCCCCTCGACACCGCCCGGGCCCCTGCCGATCCCGGTCTCCCCGGCGCTACGGCTGTACGCGTCTGCGGGGCGCCCGCGGTGAGTGCCACCACCGCCGCGCGCGCCGCCGCCGCGGCGGTCGTGGCCGCCGCCCTGATCCTGTCGAACGCCGGCTGCCTTCGCCGGAGCGGACCACGCCCGGAGCCGGCCACGACGCAGCAGGCCACACCCGCACCGGCGCCGGCTGGACCGGTCGTCGCGAAGGTGGGCGACCTGCTGGGCAGCCGCCCGCTGTTCGGCGTGACGATCTCCGACCGCTCCGAGGCGGCCGTGGCCCGGGTGGGCTCGACCATCGGCTGCCGGCCGTCGCTGCTGCAGATGTTCGCCTCCGTCGAGGATGGGATCTCCGCGGAGACCCTGCGCGACGTGCCGGGCCTGCCGGTGCTCTCGCTCGAACCGTGGCGGACGGGCGGGGGACCGGACCAGCCGAACTGGTCGCTCGCGGCCACGATCGACGGGCGCTGGGACGACCGGTACGCGGCAGTGGCCGCCGCAATCGTGGCGTACCGCGATCCCGTCCTGATCCGGTTCGCGCACGAGATGAACGGGCACTGGTACCCGTGGGGCACCGCCAACGGCAACAAGCCCGGCCAGTTCGTCGCGGCGTGGCGGCACGTCGTGGAGCTGTTCCGCGACGCGGGCGCGACCAACGCGCTGTGGGTGTGGTCCCCCAACATCCTGCGGGGAGCCGACAGCCAGACCGTCAAGGAGTTCTGGCCCGGCAAGGCGTACGTCGACATCCTCGGGTTGACCGGATACGGCGTGCGCGAGACGAGCCCCACGAAGACGTACCGAGCGACGCTGAAGCAGGTGTACGCACTGTCCGACAAGCCGATCCTGTTGACCGAGGTCGGCGTGCAGGCGGGTCCCGCGAAGAAGGCGTGGCTCGGGGCGTTCGGTCCGTGGCTCCGCGACAATCCCAGGATCGCCGGGTTCCTCTGGAACGAGATCACCCGCGACGGCGACTGGCGGTACGACGACACCCCGCAGAACCTGGCCGCCTTCAAGTCCGGGCTGTTCGTGGCGCGGCTGCGGTGCTAGCCGAGAAACGGTCCGCACCGGTCGGCCCGCGAAGGCCGCGCGCGGACGACGAGACCACGGTCTTCCCGACGACCCTGTCCGGCACCGTCGTCTTCCCGCGGGTGTCGACCGAGCGACCGCCCGCCGAGGAGCCGGCGCTAGTCGACGAGCGGTTGCCGGGCCGGGTTCCGGTGTGGCGACACCTTCTGCTGTTCGTCGTGCCGGCCTCGCTCACCTTCCTGCTCGGCCGCCAGGGCATCGGCGCACGCCAGATGTGGAACGACGAGCACGCGACATGGCACGCCGCGACAATGTCCTGGGCCGACCTGTTTCGCCTGCTCGACCACATCGACCGGGTGCTGACCCTCTACTACGTGACGATGCACGGCTGGGTGTCCCTCGTCGGCGACAGCCCGACGATGCTCCGGCTGCCCTCGCTCGTCGCGATGGCCTGTGCGGCGGGCTTCACGGCGTTGGTGGGTCAGCGGCTGCTCGACACGTACGCCGGCCTGATCGCCGGACTGATCTTTGCGATCCTGCCGACGACCAGCCGGTATGCGCAGGAGGCGCGCCCGTACGCCTTCGCCGTCGCCGCGGCGGTGCTGGCCACCCTGTTGCTACTGGTCGCCCTCAACCGCCCCCGATGGAAGTACTGGCTGTGGTACGCGATGACGGTCGCGGCCACGGCCTTCCTCCACCTCGTCGCGATCCTGGTGCTCGCCGCGCACGCGCTGCTGGTGTGGTTCCGCTATCAGCGGTCCGAACGGGACGTGCGGCTGTGGAAGTCACTCGGCGCCCTCGCGCTGATCCTCGCTGTGGTCATGCCGCTCGGGTACGCCGGATCCGACCAGTCGGACGCGATCGAATGGATCAAGGCGGACAAGGTCGCCGTCCTGGAGCTCCCGGTCAAGCTGCTCGGCTCGTACGCGGTGGCCGCCGCCATCATCGCGTTGGGCGTGCTCGGCGCGCTGCTGCTCTCGCTCGCCCGGCGCCGCCGGGTCGCGTTCGCTCTGCTGGCGTGGACCCTCGTGCCGCCGCTGTTCACCTACGCAACCTTCCCCCTCCTGCACCTGTTCCTCTACCGGTACCTGTTGTTCACGCTGCCCGCGTGGGCCCTGCTGGCGGCCGGTTGCTGCTACGGCGCCGCCCGGCTGGTGTTTCGCCGGTCCTGGCCGCAGCTGTTGATCGCGGCCGCCGCACTGCCGGCCCTCGTGCTGCTCGTGCTCCCGCCCCAACACGCGGCACGCGAGCGCATCGTCCCCGACGAGCCCGATTACCGTGCGGCCGCCGAGATGATCATGTCAGGAATGCGCCCGGACGACGGCATGGTCTTCGCCGGCACGGCACGGCCGCCGCGCATGGGCATGGCGTACGAGATGCGTCACACCACGGCGCCGGCCGACGTCCTGCTTGCCGCGTCGTCGGCGGAACTCGGCACGTACGGCGTGGCCGAGTGTCGAGTCACGGTCACCTGCCTCGGGCAGCGCCAACGCATCTGGCTGGTGAGCACGAGCTTTGGTGACGGACCCTGGTCGGAGATGCCCCGGGAGAAGGCGTCGGCGCTGAGCCGGACATTCCGGGTGGCACAGGACGCGCGCTTCCAGCGCATTCACGTGTACCTGTTGGTTCGCCGGCCGGCCAGCTGACCCTTACGGGTCGAACCGGGGCTCGGCCGATGCGGGCGCTTGCCCCGAGCAGGCATGCTTGGGGCAGGCACTTCGGGTGGAGGGGTGGTCATGGGACGGATTGTGGCCGGGGTGGTACTGCTCGTCGTCGCGGTCGTCGTGGTGGGCTGGGTGGCCATGGCCGTGGTCCACGCGCTGGTGAGCCTGGCGTGGTACCTGATCCTCGGTGCCCTCGTCGTCGGGGGCGGTTACTGGCTGTACCGGCGAGCCCGGCGGGCGATCGGACCGGAGACGCGCAACCGTCGCCGGCTGGAGGCCGCGCTGCGCACCCGGCGGACGAACGACCGCTGACCGCTCGTTCATCGTCGAGCCAGCCGGATCGCGCTGCACGGGCGGCCCGAGGGCCGGCCGGCTACCCTTGCTTGGGCCGGGCGAAAGCCCGCGCCTCCGCCCTCCGTAACACCGACAAACGGGATGTTCCAGCGTGTTTGACACCCTGAGCGACCGCCTCTCCGGGATCTTCACCAAGCTCCGCGGCAAGGGCCGGCTCACCGACGCCGACATCGACGCCACCGCGCGGGAGATCCGGCTGGCGCTGCTCGAGGCCGACGTCGCCCTCCCGGTCGTGAAGGCGTTCATCGCGCGAGTCAAGGAGCGGGCCCGCGGGGCCGAGGTGTCCGAGGCGCTCAACCCCGCCCAGCAGGTCATCAAGATCGTGCACGAGGAGCTCGTCGCGATTCTCGGCGGTGAGGCGCGCCGCCTAAGGTTCGCCAAGCAGCCGCCGACTGTGATCATGCTGGCCGGTCTGCAGGGTTCCGGCAAGACGACGCTCGCCGCCAAGCTGGCCCGCTGGCTGGCCGGGCAGGGACATCAGCCGATGCTGGTCGCCGCGGACCTGCAGCGCCCGAACGCCGTCGGGCAGCTGCAGGTGCTCGGTGGCCGGGCCGGCGTCGAGGTGTACGCCCCGGAGCCCGGCAACGGCGTCGGTGATCCGGTGGCGGTCGCCCGTGACGCGCTCGACTACGCCAAGCGCCAGATGCGCGACATCGTGATCGTCGACACCGCCGGCCGGCTTGGCATCGACGCCGAGATGATGGCGCAGGCGGCGGCGATCCGTGACGCGGTCGAGCCCGATGAGATCATCTTCGTGATCGACGCGATGGTCGGCCAGGACGCGGTGACCACCGCCGAGGCGTTCCGCGACGGCGTGGGCATCACCGGCGTCGTCCTCGCCAAGCTCGACGGCGACGCGCGCGGCGGCGCGGCGCTGTCCGTCCGGCACGTGACCGGCGAGCCGATCCTGTTCGCGTCGACCGGCGAGAAGCTCGAGGACTTCGACGTCTTCCACCCCGAACGGATGGCCAGCCGCATCCTCGGCATGGGCGACGTGCTCACGCTCATCGAACAGGCCGAGCAGGCGTTCGACGCCGACCAGAAGGAGCGGATGGCCGCGAAGCTGCTCGGCGGCGAGCAGTTCACGCTGGAGGACTTCCTCGACCAGCTGATCGCGGTACGCCGGATGGGCCCGATCGCGAACGTCCTCGCGATGATGCCCGGCATGGGCCAGATGAGGGATCAGCTGGCCGAGCTCGACGACAAGCACTTCGACCGAGTCACCGCGATCATCCGCTCGATGACCCCGGCCGAGCGCACCAACCCTAAGATCATCAACGGCTCCCGCCGCGCGCGCATCGCCAACGGCTCCGGGGTCACCGTGATGGACGTCAATCAGCTGCTCAACCGGTTCGCGGACGCGCAGAAGATGATGAAGCAGATGGGCGGCGCCATGGGCCTGCCCGGGACGCGTCGCAAGGCGACCAAGTCGCCCAAGAACAAGCGCAAGAGCGGCAAGGGCGGCGGCGGCCGGCCGCGCGTGGGCGGCGGCGTGCCGGGGTTCCCGGGCGCGATGCCGCAGCTGCCGCCGGGCATGGACCCGAATGCGCTCGGTGCCGGCTTCAAGGCCCCGAAACTCGACTTCTCGAAGCTGACCAAGCGGGACGGCGAGAAGTAGCCCCACAACTACACGGACGTTGCTGCCTCCCCACGGCCGGAGCGCGCAACTTCCGTGTAGTTGCGGGCGATCACGAGCGCAACGGCTCTGGTAGGACTGTTCGCATGGCGTCGCATGTGCGCGGGGTGGTCCTCCCCGACGACGAGGTGCGCGACCTCTGGCTGGTCGGCGACCGGGTGACCCTCGAGCCGGTGGCCGGCGCCGAGACGGTCAGCGACGGCGGCTACCTGCTGCCCGGGCTCGTCGACGCGCACTGCCACATCGGCATCGCGCCGGGCGGTGCGCCGGTCTCCACTGTGGACGAGGCGAAGGCGCTCGCGCTGATCGACCGGGACGCCGGCGTACTGGCGATCCGGGACGCCGGCTCGCCCTACGCGTACCCCCGGCTAGACGACGACCCCGACGTGCCGCGGCTGGCGCGCGCTGGCCGGCATCTCGCGGCGCCCAAGACCCACCTGCGCGGCATTCCGCGGGAGTGCACCGCCGAGGAGCTGCCGGCCGCGGCCGCGGAGGAGGCGCGGGCGGGCAACGGCTGGGTGAAGCTCGTCGCGGACTGGCTGGACCGCGGCGCGGCCGACCTGGCGCCCACCTTCCCCACCGACGTGCTCGCCGCGGCGATCGACGCGGCCCACGCGGCCGGTGCGCGGGTCGCCGCGCACACGTTCCAGGAGGACGCCGTTGCCGCGCTGATCAGGGCCGGTGTCGACTCGGTCGAGCACGGCACCGGTATGTCCGCCGACGACATCGACGAAATGGTCCGGCGCGGCACTGCGCTGGTCCCCACCATGATCAACATCGCCACGTTCGGCGAGATCGCGGCGCGAGCGGCCGAGAAGTTCCCTGCGTACGCCGAGCACATGCGCCGGCTCGGGGACGGCTTCCCCGCGGTCGTGCGCGCGGCGTACGAGGCGGGCGTGCCGATCTACGTCGGTAGCGACGCCGGCGGCGGGATCGGCCACGGCCTGGCGGCCGCCGAGATGTTAGCGCTGCACGAGCGCGGCGGGCTGTCGGCGGCCGACGCGCTGCGGGCCGGGTCCTGGGGTGCGCGCGAGTGGCTCGGTTTTCCGGGTCTCGTCGAGGGCGGGCTCGCCGACCTGGCGGTCTACGACACCGACCCGCGCGAGGATCTGCGGGTCGTCCGCGCGCCGCGCCGCATCGTTCTGCGCGGCCGCGTGCTGCGGTAACCGCCAAATCCGCCCGATAGGATGTCGCCTCATGGCACGCGTGCTCACTCCCCGTGCGGAGGACTTCCCCCGCTGGTATCAGGACGTCGTCGCGAAGGCGCAGCTGGCCGACAACGGCCCGGTGCGCGGCACGATGGTGATCCGACCGACCGGGTACGCACTCTGGGAGCGCATGCAGTCCGAGATGGACGCCCGGATCAAGGCCGCGGGGGCGGAGAACGCCTACTTCCCGCTGTTCATCCCCGAGAGCTACCTGCGCCGCGAGGCCGAGCATGTGGAGGGCTTCTCGCCGGAGCTGGCCGTGGTCACGCACGGCGGCGGCAAGCAGTTGGCCGAGCCGATCGTGGTGCGCCCGACCAGCGAGACGGTCATCGGCGAGTTCATGGCCAAGTGGATCGACTCCTATCGGGACCTGCCGCTGCTGCTCAACCAGTGGGCCAACGTGGTCCGGTGGGAGCTGCGGCCGCGGGTATTCCTGCGCACGAGCGAGTTCCTCTGGCAGGAGGGCCACACCGCGCATGCCACCGAGGCCGACGCCCGGGCGTACGCCCGGAAGATCCTGCATGAGGTGTACGAGGACTTCATGGTCGGGGTGCTCGGCATCCCCGTCCTGGTCGGGCGCAAGACCAACCGGGAGCGGTTCGCCGGGGCGACCCACACGTACACGCTCGAGGCGATGATGGGCGACGGCAAGGCCCTGCAGATGGGCACGTCGCACGAGCTGGGGCAGAACTTCGCGCGTGCGTTCGACATCACGTACTCGTCGGCTTCGGGCGGCGTCGAGCTCGCCTGGACCACGTCCTGGGGCGCGTCGACCCGGATGGTGGGCGGCCTGATCATGTGCCACGGCGACGATGACGGGCTGCGCGTGCCGCCGCGGCTGGCGCCGATCCAGGCATTCGTGATGATCGTCAAGTCCGGCGACGGCGTGGCCGAGGCGGCCACCAAGCTCCGCGACGCGCTGCGGGACGCCGGCGTACGGGTGAGCCTCGACGACCGGGTCGACACCCCGTTCGGCCGCCGGGCCGTCGACGCCGAGCTCAAGGGTTATCCGGTCCGCGTGGAGGTCGGTCCCCGCGATCTCGCGGCGGGCAACGCGGTGGTGGTCCGGCGTACCGACGGATCCAAGACGCCGGTGCCGGTCGCCGAGGTGGTTTCCGTGGTGCTCTCGGCCCTCGACGCCGACCAGCAGGCGCTCTATGACCAGGCGCTGGCGCTGCGCGAGTCGCGTACGCATGAGGTGCCGAGCCTCGTGGAGGCGCTCGACGCGGCCGCGACCGGCTGGGCACGGGTGCCGTGGTCGGCGGTGGGGGCGGGCGGCGAGGCCGAGGCCAACGCGCAGGGCGTCACCGTGCGGTGCCTGCTGCGCCCGGACGGCTCGGTGCCGGACTCCGAGGTTGAGCCGGACCTGGTCGCGGTGCTCGGCCGCGCCTACTGACCCGCCCGTGATGCCGTTCGCGCGGGGCGAGATCATCGTTCGCCGGTACTTCCGTGGCACACACCTGACCTGGGCCAACGCGGCCGCGGTGGTGTCCGACGACACCGGCGGGCTCCGCCTGTGGGTGCCGGTCGGAGCCGCGTTCGCCCGCCGGGTCGACGAGGACGGTCGGCCGATCGGGGAGGTCCCGGTCGACGCGTTCGGCGCGGCCCGCATGGAGGTGACCGCGTGGGCCGGACAGGACGTGCTGATCCTCATGCCACCCGGCGCCGAGTACTCGGTGTGGTGGTTCTTCGCGGAGGGCACCTTCACCGGCTGGTACGTGAACCTCGAGGAGCGCGCGGTGCGGTGGCCCGGCGGGGTCGACACGATGGACCGCACGCTCGACGTGCGAGTCTCACCGGACCGCACCTGGGCGTGGAAGGACGAGGCGGAGTTCCAGGGGCACATCGGAGCCGACGGCTATTGGGACGCCGATGGGGCGGCCACGATCCGCGACGAGGCCGAGCGCATCGTCAAGCTGGTCCAGGCTGGCGAGTTTCCCTTTGACGGAACGTGGTGTGACTTCCGTCCCGATCCGGCGTGGCCGGTGCCCGCGTCGCTGCCGTTGGGCTGGGACCGACGCAGGGCGACGCCTTGAACACCGCCTAGATCATCGCAGCCTCGCCAAGGATGGGCCGTCGCGGCCGGCTAACGCCGCAACCAGTGCAAGACTGCGTGGATGGCCGGTCCGGTTCGGGTGTCCGCGGCCGATCTGGCACAATGGTCGACTGGTATCCGGCGTGCGTCCGGCGCCCTCTAACCCGGACGCGTCGCCAGTCCACGAGCAGCCTGCCGCATCAACCCCACGATGCCGGTCGGGCCGCTCGGCTTCCACAGACTCAGGAGCGAACACACCGTGGCCGTACGAATCCGGCTTCTGCGGATGGGCAAGATCCGCAACCCGCAGTACCGCATCGTCGTGGCCGACTCGCGCACCAAGCGCGACGGCAAGGCGATCGAGTTCATCGGCATCTACCAACCGAAGGAAGACCCGTCGGTCATCCAGGTCAAGTCCGACCGGGTGCAGCACTGGCTCTCCGTCGGTGCTCAGCCCAGCGAGGCCGTCCAGCGCCTGTTGGAGAAGACCGGCGACTGGCAGAAGTTCAAGGGCCAGCCGGCACCGGAGCCACTCAAGGTCGCACCCGAACGGCCGAGCCGGACCGCCCGGTACGAGGCCGAGGCGAAGGCGGCCGCCGGCGTGGCCGAGGCCGAGAAGCCCGCCAAGAAGGTCGCCAAGAAGGCAGCGCCGAAGGCCCAGGCCGAGCCGTCAAAGGCGGAGCCCGAGCCGTCAAAGGCGGAGCCCGAGCCGGCAAAGGCAGAGCCCGAGCCGTCAACGACGGCGACCGACGCGCCGGCGCAGAACGAGGAGCAGGCCGTTGCGGACGCAGGCGAGCAGGCCTGACGTGGCCATCCGGCCCGCGTTGGAGCACCTGGTCAAGGGCATCGTCGAGCACCCGGACGACGTGCGCGTCCGGCTGACGGACTCCCGCCGGGGCAAACGCCTCGAGGTGCGCGTCCACCCCGAGGACCTCGGCACGGTCATCGGGCGCGGCGGGCGTACCGCCAAGGCGCTGCGTCAGGTCATCGGATCGATCGGCGGGCGCGGCGTCCGGGTCGACATCGTCGACGCGTACTGATGCTGCTGATCGTCGGCCAGATCATTCGGCCGCACGGCATCCGCGGCGAGGTCGTCGTGGACGTCCGGACGGACGAACCCGACGCCCGGTTCGCCGTCGGTTCGGTGCTCGTGACCGAGCCGGCGGCGTCCGCGCGGCGGGAGACCGCGGCGCCCGTTCCGGCTCCCGCGTCGTTGACCGTCGAGGCGGTACGCCCGCTTCAGGGGCGCCTGCTCGTGACGTTCGACGGGGTGTACGACCGCGGCCTGGCGGAGAACCTGCGCGGGCGGATGCTGTGCGTAGACAGCGCGGACGTGCCCGAGCCGGACGACCCGGACGAGTTCAACGATCACCAGTTGGTGGGCCTGTCGGCGGTCAGCCCCGCGGGTGACGTGCTCGGGGAGATCACCGCGATCGACCACGCGCCGGCTTCTGACCTGCTGGTGCTCCGGCGGCCGGAGGGGCGTACCGCACTCGTGCCCTTTGTGAAGCCGATCGTGCCGCGTGTCGACCTGGCCGCCGGCCGGGTCGTGGTCGACGCCCCCGCCGGTCTGCTGGATCTGTGATGCGCGTCGATGTCGTCACGATCTTTCCGGAGTACCTGGTACCGCTCGACCTGTCGTTGATCGGCAAGGCCCGGTCCCTCGGAGCGCTCGACCTCGCGATCCATGACCTGCGCGACTGGACGCACGACGTGCACCGGACGGTCGATGACACCCCGTACGGCGGCGGCCCGGGCATGGTGATGCGGCCCGAGCCGTGGGGCGACGCCCTGGACGCACTCGCGCCGACCGGGTCGGAAGCCGCACCCCGGCTTGTCGTGCCGACGCCGGCCGGTGCGCGGTTCACACAGGCCACCGCGCACGAGCTGGCTGCCGAACGGCACCTGATCTTCGCCTGCGGCCGGTACGAGGGGATCGACCAGCGGGTACTGGACCACGCCGCCACGCGGATGCCGGTGACCGAGCTCTCGCTCGGCGATTACGTGCTGTTCGGCGGGGAGGTCGCCGTGCTCGTGATTCTCGAGACGGTGACCCGCCTCCTGCCGGGGGTGCTGGGAAACGCCGAGTCGCTGTCGGAGGAGTCGCACGCGCACGGCCTGCTGGAGGCGCCGGTTTACACGAAGCCGGCCAGTTGGCGCGACCTGGACGTTCCGGACGTCCTGCGCTCCGGTGACCACGGCAGGATCGCCCGGTGGCGGCGGGACCAGGCCCTGCTGCGTACGGCATCACGGCGTCAGGACCTGATCGCGGCGCTCCCGCCGGACGCCCTGGACGAACGTGACGTTGCCGTGCTGAAGGGGGCCGGATTTCGGATCCCGGGCCCCGATATGGCAAAGTAGACACACGGGGCTTCGCCCCGTGCACCCCGGGTCGCGGGGCACGATATTCCAAGCCAGCTGCACGCCGGAGACGCGGTGTGCCTTGAGTACTGAGGAAGCAGCGATGAACACGCTGGACGCGTTGGACGCCCAGTCGCAGCGGACCGACATCCCGAACTTCCGGGCCGGTGACACGCTCAAGGTGCACGCCCGGGTCGTCGAGGGCAACCGGTCCCGGGTCCAGATCTTCCAGGGCGTCGTCATCCGCCGCCAGGGTGCGGGTCTGCGCGAGACCTTCACTGTCCGCAAGATCAGCTTCGGCGTCGGCGTCGAGCGCACCTACCCGATCCACAGCCCATCGATCGACCGGATCGAGGTCATGACCCGTGGAGACGTCCGCCGGGCGAAGCTCTACTACCTCCGGGATCTCCGCGGCAAGGCAGCGAAGATCAAGGAAAAGCGCGAGAAGCAGGCGAGCTGAAAGCGTTGAGGGAGACCGTGATCGGCGGTCTCCCCAAAATCCTGTACGCACTCTAGGCTTGCGCCGGTGACGTACGGCGAGCCCTATGACCGCGACGACGAGTTCAGCGGTCAGGTCTATCCCAACTACCGCCCGACGGGTGCCCAGGAAGGCACGTCGGACGGTAGTGACGCGTCTTGGGACACCGGCTCGACCGGCTCGTGGGACACGGGCTCGTGGGACACCAGCTCCTGGCACACGGGCTCGTGGGAGGTCCGGGACAGTCGGCCGGCGAACCCGGTGGCGGAGACCGAGCCGACGTCCCGGCGCGCGGCCCGCAAGCGCCGCAGCATGCCGCTGTGGCAGGAGCTGCCGCTGCTCCTGATCGTCGCGTTCTGCCTGGCGGTCCTGATCCGCACGTTCCTGTTGCAGGCGTTCTACATCCCATCCGGGTCCATGGAGAACACCCTCCTCGTGGGCGACCGGGTGCTCGTCAACAAGGTCGTGTACGACATGCGGGAGCCAGCCCGCGGCGAGATCGTCGTGTTCCGGGGCACCGATGCTTGGGCGCCGGAGAACACGCCCGACCCGGACATCGGGTTCTTCGCCAAGCTGGGCCGCACCGTCGGTGACCTGGTCGGCATCAGCCGGCCGGGGGAGAAGGACTTCATCAAGCGCGTCATCGGCCTGCCGGGCGATCGAGTGTCCTGTTGCGACGTGAACGGGCGGGTGTTCGTCAACGGGCAGCCGCTCGACGAGCCGTACGTCACCGAGAACGCCCCGTTGGAGACCCCGCCGAACGCGAAGGAGTGCCGGTCCCGCCGCTTCGACGAGGTCGTCGTGGAGCCCGGTCAGATCTTCGTCATGGGCGACCACCGGCTGGTTTCGCAGGACTCGCGCTGCCAGGGCCAGGTCCCGATCGAGAACGTGATCGGCCGGGCGTTCGTCATCGTCTGGCCCAGCGGGCGCTGGGCGGGCCTGTCGGTGCCGCCGGCCTTCGAGAACGTCCCGGCCCCGTTCGCGGCGCGGTCGCCCGGGCGGCTCGCCCCCGACCTCACCCCGGCCGCCGGATCGCACGGCCCAGCGGGCGGCGGTTTAGCCGTAGTTGCGCCAATCGTGCCGCCTTTGGTGCTTCCGGCGCGTTCTCGACTGTCCACGCCAGGTCGGCGACGTAGGCTCCGTGCGTGATTGACGAGCAGACCAAGTCCAAGCGCAGTTCGTTCTGGCGCGAACTCCCGATCCTTCTCGGTGTGGCGATCCTCGTCGCCATACTGGTCCGCGCCTTTGTACTGCAGACGTTCTACATCCCGTCGCCGTCGATGGAGCACACGCTCAACATCTACGACCGGGTGTTGGTCAACAAGCTCGTCTACGACTTCCGCTCGCCGCACCGTGGGGAGATCGTCGTATTCAAGGCACCGAACGACTGGCGCAGCAACCCCGAGGGCGAGGACTTCATCAAGCGCGTGATCGGCGTCAGCGGCGACAAGGTCATGTGCTGCGATCAGCAGGGGCGGCTCCAGGTCAACGGCCACTCGCTCGACGAGCCGTACATCTACGCCGCGGCCGGCGTGACCGATCCCGCGGCGGACCGGCCGTTCAAGGTGACCGTCCCGAAGGGGCGGCTGTGGGTGATGGGCGACCACCGGTCCGCGTCGGGCGACTCGCTCGAGCATTTTGAGCAGAGCAAGGGCGACATCGAGGAGGCGACGATCCCGGAGAGCTCGGTGGTCGGCCGCGCCTTCGTGGTGTTCTGGCCGGTCGGGCGGGCCAGGTGGCTGCCCGTGCCGGACACGTTCTCGCGCGTCGATTGAGCCGCACCAGGTGCCGCCGCGCCGCTCGCGCCGGCCGTTAGGCTGGGGCCGATGGACGCGATCCCCCGCCGGGCCGCCCGGGTGTTGCTGCTCGATGCCGCCGACCGGGTCCTGTTGTTCCGAGGCTTTGACCCGGTCCGGCCCGGGCACCGCTACTGGTTCACGGTGGGCGGCGGGCTGGGACCGGATGAGCCGGCCGCCGAGGGCGCGGCCCGCGAACTGGCCGAGGAGACCGGCCTGGCGCTGCCGGCGAGCGCGCTGACCGGCCCGGTCTGGCGCGAGACCACACAGTTCCCGTTCGACGGCCGGCAGTACCGCCAGGATCAGGAGTTCTTCCTGGCCCGCGTGCCAGCGTGGGAGGTCGACACGGCCGGCTTCAACGAGGTCGAGCGCGGCTCCATCGACGCCCACCGCTGGTGGACGATTGAGGAGCTGGAGTCCACCGACGAGCGCTACTACCCGCCGGATCTGCCCGTGCTGCTGCGCCGCCTTGTCGGGGAGGCGACCGCGCCGTGCTGACGCCGCCGCGTACGATCCTGCGCCGCGAGGGCGGCCTGTACGCCCTGGAGCGGGCGTTGCAGCGGCGTGGCTTCCGGCTGGTGGCCGGAGCGGACGAGGCCGGTCGGGGCGCGTGCGCCGGACCGCTGGTGGCCGCCGCGGTGGTGCTCCCGGAGGGGCGGCGGGGCGAGATCGACGAGCTGGCCGACTCCAAGCTGTTGACGCCGGCCACCCGCGAGCGCGTGTACGCCGACGTGGTGTCGCGTGCCCTCGCGTACTCCGTGGTGGTGATCCCGCCCGGCGACGTGGATACGCGGGGACTGCAGGTGTGCAACCTGGCCGCCATGCGCCGGGCGCTGGCGATGCTCACCATCCGGCCGGATTACGCGCTCACCGACGGCTTCGGGGTGCCCGGGCTGGGCGTACCGGGGCTCGCGATCTGGAAGGGTGACCAGGTCGCGGCCTGTGTGGCGGCGGCGAGCGTGCTTGCCAAGGTCACCCGGGATGGAATCATGGTGGAACTAGACGCCGAGTTCCCGAATTACGGCTTCGCCGAGCACAAGGGCTACGTCACGCCGGAGCACAGCGCGGCGCTCGCGCGCCATGGCCCGTGCTCGGAGCATCGCTTCTCCTACGTCAACGTCGCCGCCGTGTCGGGCCGGCGTACGCGCAGGGTGACCGTGGTGGGGCAGGAGCTCGGCCCAGGGGGTACGGTCGGCGTGGCGCCGGAGGAGCAGGACTGGCCCTGGCCGCCGGTGGGGGAAGATGTGGCGACGGAGGGCGGAGTGCGATGAGCGCCGAAGATCTCGAAAAATACGAGACCGAGATGGAGCTGCAGCTCTACCGGGAGTACCGCGACATCGTCCGCCAGTTCTCCTACGTCGTCGAGACCGAACGCCGCTTCTACCTTGCCAACCAGGTCGACCTGCACGTGCGCAACTCGGACGGCGAGGTCTACTTCGAGGTCGAAATGCACGACGCCTGGGTGTGGGATATGTACAGGCCCGCCCGTTTCGTAAAGAACGTGCGCGTGATGACCTTCAAAGACGTCAACGTCGAGGAGCTCGAGAAGCCCGACATTTCTCTCCCGTCGGACATCTGACCTAGATCCCCCGCAACCTCGCACGGATTGGGCGATCAACTCGCCGCTACGCCCCACCCTGTGCGGCGTTGCGATGATCAAGGACGATGACGTCGATCCGCTGGATCGGGTTGACGGCGAAGCCACCGCGGTTCCACGGCGGTTCGGTCGGCTGGATCCGCCCCGAGGCATCGGTCGCCCGCGCGCCGACTACGTACCGCCCCGGCTCGGCGCTCCAGGCGTACCCCCAACTGCGCCACGCCCACGGCCCGCCGCTCGCGGCGGCCAGCTCGGCGCCGGCCCAGCTCGCGCCGCCGTCCGTGGTTACCTCCACCCGGGTCACGGGGGCGTACCCCGACCAGGCCCGGCCGTCCAGCCGGCACGGGCCCGGCCGCAGCACCCGTGTGCGGGACATGAAGTCGGGGAACCCGGGCGGCCGGACCAGCGCCCGCGGCGCCATCCGGGTCACCGGCGCGCCCGGCTCGTCGGGCTCGTCCCCCATCCGGTACGCCACCGCGTTCTGGAACCCGACGAACGGCTCCGAGACGACGGTGATCGCGCGCAGCCACTTCACGTGCGCCATGCCGTACCAGCCGGGCACGACGAGCCGCAGCGGTGCCCCGTGCTGCGGCGGGAGTGGCGCGCCGTTCATCTCGTACGCCAGCAGAACCTCGTCCCGCAGCGCCTCGGCCAGCGGCAGCGCGCGCTGGTAGTCCTGCTCGACGCCGCGTTCGATGCCGTGGTCGGCACCGGTGAACACCACCTCGACGGCGTCCGGACCGAGGCCGGCCTCGCGCAGCAGTGGCGCGAGCGGCGTGCCGGTCCACTCGGCGGTGCCGACCGCCTCGTGCAGCCATGGCTGGCTGATCGGTCGCGGATCGAGGAGCGCCCGGCCGTTGCCCGCGCACTCCAGGGTCACCCGTCGGGTGACGCGGGGCCGACCGCGCAGCTCGTCCAGGTCCAGCGTGCGCGGCGTCATGACGCGTCCGTCCACGTGTAGCGCGTACGTCTGGGGCGGCACCTCGGGGATGTCGTAGTGAATGAGCAGGTAATGCAGGCCCACGGGCGTCACGTCGTACCGCAGCGCCTCCAGCGGCAACGCGTGGTTGCGGGCGGCCAGCCGCAGCTCCTCGGCGGAGACGCCCTCACCCGGCGCGGCGAGCCGCGCGGGCGAACTCAGATCGCCGACCGTTGTCATTTTTCCTGCTCCCGTCGCCGCGTTTCCCCAGCGTATGCGCGCGGGCGTTGTCCACAAGACTCCAGGCCATCCACAGAACCGGGTCGGGGCCGTTGCGCCGCTCACCGCCCGCGGCCACGCTGCCGCCCATGAAGAGGTACGCGGGCCGCGTCGTAAGTCTGTCCGTCACCGTCGCGCTCGTCGCGCTCGTCGTGGTCGTCTTCGGGCTGGCGCTCGCGCCCGGTCGAGGGGCGGCTCTGGTGTGGGTGTCGGCCACCGTCCCGGCGGCTCCGGCGTACCGGTGGCCACTGGATGGCGTCCCGCGGGTCGTGCGGCCGTTCGACCCGCCGCCGCGGCCGTGGCTGCCGGGCCACCGGGGCGTGGATCTGGCCGCGACCCCCGGCGTCACCGTTTACGCGGCCGGGCCGGGCACGGTGCGCTTCGCCGGCGTCATCGCGGGCCGCGGCGTCGTCAGCGTCGAGCACCAGGGTGGGCTGCGGACGACCTATGAGCCGGTGGTTCCGGCCGTGCGGGCGGGCGAGCGGGTGGCGGCCGGGGATCCGATCGGTCGGCTGACGGCCGGCCACCCGGGCTGCGCCGAGGCCGCATGTCTGCACTGGGGGCTGCGGCGCGGCGATCAGTACCTCGACCCGCTCGCGTTGCTGAGCCTCGGCCGCGTGCGCCTGCTGCCGCTTGGCGGCTCTCCGGATGTTCGACCGTTGGCCGCCGTCGCCGCGGCCTCAGGCCCGGGGGTGGGCCTGCCGGTACGCCGAGCGCAGCCGGTCGAGCGAGACGTGTGTGTAGATCTGCGTGGTCGAGAGCGAGGCGTGACCTAGCAGCTCCTGCACGGCCCGCAGATCGGCGCCGCCCTCCAGCAAGTGGGTGGCGGCGGAGTGGCGCAACCCGTGGGGGCTGGTCGCCGGGATCCCGGCGGCACGGGCGTAGCCGGCGACCAGGCGGCGCACCACGGTGGGGTTCAGGCGACCGCCCCGCGCTCCGAGCAGCAGCGCCCACCCGCTGTCGGGGCCGCGGAGCGACGGGCGCCCTAGCCGGAGCCAGTCATCGACTGCCTCGTCGGCTGGCAGTCCATAGGGGACGGTGCGCTCCTTGGCGCCCTTGCCGAGGACCCGCACGACCCGGCGGGAGCGGTCGAGGTCGCCGAGGTCCAGGCCGCAAAGCTCGCTGACCCGGATTCCGGTCGCGTACAGCAGCTCAAGCACCGCGCGATCGCGCAGTAGCACCGGCGACGCCTCGTCGCCGGGCGCGGTGACCAGCGCCGCGGCCTGGTCGGCACGCAGGACCGAGGGCAGCGTCCGCTGTGCCTTGGGCGTAGCCAGCTGCGCGCCGACATCGCCGGCGAGCAGGCCCTCCCGGTGTGCCCACGCGGTGAACACGCGCGCGGACGCTGCTCGCCGCGCGAGGGAGGCCCGCGCCGCACCGAGCGTGCGTTGCTTCGCGAGCCAGCTCCGGAGGATTCCGATCTGGAGGTCGCCGACCTGACGGGACCCCATCCGGACCGCGTGGTCGAGCAGGGACACGACATCGGCTAGGTAGGCCCGCACGGTGTGCGGCGAGCGATTGTGGACGCCGGCGAGCTCGCGACCGAACCCGTCGACCGCATCGCGCATGACCTCGGGCAGCGCGTCGAGCAGTGCCAGCGTGCCAGCTCGCTTCACCACGGTCCGACCGTGGGCCGGGGCCCGGCCGCCCGTCAAGTCGCCGCGCCGCCGCGCTCACCCCGTGCCCGCCGCCGCGCTCACCCCGTGCCCGGCCTGCGGGCTCACCCCGTGCCCGCCTCCGGGCTCACCCCGTGCCCGCCTCCGGGCTCAACCCGCGCACAGCCCGCGCGGGCGCGGCCAACCGCCAAGCACCGTCTCGGCCGGCCACGAGGCCGAGCTGGTCCAGCAGCGACAGCTGGCGCATCGCGGTGCGGATGTCGACCCCGGCGCGCGCGGCGACCTCGTCGAGGCCGATCGGCCGACGGCGCGGCACCGCCTCGAGCACCTGCGCCGCCACGGAGTCGAGCCGATCCTCCGGACGCTCCGGGCCACGGGGGAGGGGTGTGAGGTCCTCGCCGATGAGGCCGACCTCCTCCACCACGTGTGCGACGGAGGTGACGAGCCGGACCTGCGGGTAGCTGCGAATGAGCTCATGACAGCCCACCGACATCGCCGATGTGACCGGCCCCGGCACGACCATCGCCCGTCGACCGAGCCCAATCGCGCGGCCCAACGTCTGGCGGGCGCCGCTGCGCGCGGCCGCCTCGACCACGACGGTTCCTCGGGTGGCCGCGGCGATCACGCGATTGCGGACCAGGAACCGGTGGCGGAACGGCTCGGCGCCGGGTGGCCACTCGGTCACGAGCAACCCAGACTCCGCGATGCGGTCGAAGAGTGCGGCATGCCCGAGCGGATACGGCCGATCCATGCCGCAGGCCAGTATCGCGACGGTGAGCCCGCCCGCGGTGAGGGCGCCGCGGTGGGCGGCCGCGTCGATGCCGAACGCACCACCGGAGACGACCGTCCACCCGCGGTCGGCCAGGCCGTACCCGAGCTCCGTCGCGACGTGGATGCCGTACCCGGTCGCGGCTCGTGAGCCGATGACCGCGACCGACCGGTCGAGCGCCTCGGACAGCGGCGGTGCGCCCCGGACCCAGAGGCACAGCGGGGGAAAGACGTCCCGGTCGACCCGCGTGGCGGCGCCGGGCTGGGCCAGCCGGACGAGTTCCTCCACCGGCAGCGGCCACTCGTCGTCCTCCGGGATGGCGATGCGGGCGCCCAGGCGTTCGGCGTGCTCCAGCGCGCGCTCCGCGAGCCGGTGGGGGTTACCGCCGCGCAGGCGGGCGTCGACGGCGCCACGCAGCGCCTCCTGCCTGACGTCGCCCTCGATCAGCTGGTCGAGCGCGCCCACCGGTCCCTCCGCCGCGACGAGCTCGTGGACTATCTGGTTGCCGGGCTCCACCAGGCAGCACAGCGCGGCCCTGGCCATCCGCAGCCCCTCCGGCGGGCTCACGACTTCTCCCCGGTGCGCAGCTGCTCCGCCTCATCCACGTCCCCGCGATCCGGTCGCGTACGGCCGTCGAGGTCGGCGATCGTCCACGCCATTCGCAAGATGCGATCGAAACCGCGGGCGGACAGTTGGCCGCTGTCGAGCTTCTTTCGTAGGCCGTCCGTGTCGTGGGCCGGTAGCCGCCACCGGGCGTCCCGCAACGCCGGCCCGGGTACCTCGCCGTTGGTACGCCAGCCGCGGGCCGACCAGCGTGCGGACGCCGCGGCGCGTGCCTTCGCGACCCGCTCGGCCACCACGGGGGAGGGCTCGCCGGGCGGACCGGCGGCCATCAGCTGCGCGGCCGTGAGCGGTCTCAGCGTCACCTGGACGTCGATCCGGTCCATCAGCGGGCCGGAGAGCCGGGCCCGGTACCGGCGGCGGGCCAGCGCCGAGCACTCGCACTGGTGGTCGCCGGCCGGCTTCGCGCAGGGGCAGGGGTTGGAGGCCAACACGAGCTGCACCCGCGCCGGGTACGCCGTGCCGCCGTGCACCCGGCTGAGGTGCACGACGCCGGACTCCAGCGGCTGACGCAGCGCCTCCAGGGCGCGCGAGCTGAATTCCGGCGCTTCGTCGAGGAACAGCACGCCCCGGTGGGCGAGCGAGAGCGCACCCGGTCGGGCGAGGCCGGCGCCACCGCCGACCAGCGACGCCACGCTGGCGGTGTGGTGTGGCGCCTGGAAGGGCGGGCGGCGCACCAACGCCGAACCCGGCCGGAGCACCCCGGCGATCGAGTGCAGCGAGGTCACCTCGAGGGCGGTCACGTCGTCGAGCTCCGGGAGGATGGACGGCAGCCGCTCGGCCAGCATCGTCTTGCCCGCACCCGGCGGACCGAGCAGAGCCACGTGGTGACCGCCGGCCGCGGCTACCTCCATGGCGCGCCGCCCGAGCTCCTGACCGGCCACGTCGGCGAGATCGGGCCCACCACCTGTCGGGCAGGCCGCCCCGGCCGGCGGATCCAGCAGCGGCCCGCTGCCGCGGACGAAGGCGACCAGCGTGTGCAGCGAGTCCGTGGCCCGCACCTGCGTCCCGGGCACAAGCCGCGCCTCGTGGGCGTTGCCCAGCGGCACGACCACCCGCCGCACACCGGCCCGCACCGCGGCCGCGACCATCGGCAGCACACCGCGGATCGACCGGACGGTGCCGTCCAGGCCGAGCTCCCCGAGCACCACCACGTCGCGCAGCGCGGCGAGCGGCAATTCGCCCGCGCCCGCGAGCAGGGCCGCGGCGATGGCCAGGTCGAAACCCGAACCGTGCTTGGGCAGGTCGGCTGGCAGGAGGTTCACGGTGATGCGGCGGTTGGGCCAGCCGAGGCCGGAATTGACGACCGCCGCGCGTACGCGATTGCGGGCTTCGTTCAGCGCGGTGTCCGGCAGACCCGAGAGGACGACCGCCGGCAGGCCGGGCGCGAGGTCGGCCTCGACCTCGACGACGCGACCGGCGACGCCGACCAGGCCCGCGCAGAGCACCTTCGCGTAGCTCACCGGGCCGCCACCTCAGAACGCGCCCTTCAGGTGCTCCACCCTGGCCGCGCCGCGCCGCTGCGGGCGAACCGAGACGACATCGAAGCGGACCTCGATCGGGCGGACCGGATGGTCGGCCATCCACTGCGCCGCGAGCCGGCGCAGCCGGCGCGCCTTCGTCGCGACGACGGCCTCGGCCGGCGTGCCGTACGCGTCACCGCGCCTCGTCTTCACCTCACAGAACACGAGCGTGTCGCCGTCCCTGGCGACGATGTCGATCTCACCGTCAGGGCATCGCCAGTTCCGGTCGAGCAGCACCATGCCGGCGCCGACGAGGAACTCCACCGCGCGCCGCTCGCCGTACGCCCCGACCGCCTGGCCCGCCTTCGTCATCGCATCACCGTGCCCGGGCGGGCGGGCAACAGCCAAGCGCCTCATGATCAGACTGTGGACGGCCGGCGGGCCTGTGGACAGACAGACGATCAAGCATTGGATCTGGTACGCCGCGGCGGCAACCGACTCCCGTCGCACCACCCGGAAATCCGTGGGAATCCGGCATCCTGGTCGCAGCGGTGGCGGCCGACCCCGCCCGTCGCATACGGTGCGGGCCGTGGATGCACAACGCAACTCCCCGGACGACTCGGAACGGTGGTACGGCGGCGACCGCGCGTACGGCGCCGCGGACTGGGATCCGCGCGGCGGCGACGACCGGTATCCGCCGGCGGGCGCCCGGTACGCGGACGACAGCCGTCGCGTGCCGGATCCCCGTGCCGAGCCCAGCTACGAGACCAGCTACGAGACCAGCCCGATGCCGCCGATCGGCCCGCGTTCCGGCGAGCCGCTCCCGCCCATGTCCCCGGCGCCGCCCAGGCCGGAGGGGCCGGTGCCGGGCCTACACGGAGAGTCGCCCGGTCCGCGCCGGTCGGCTGTCCCGGTCGCTCCGACCGGGGTGTACCGCGCCCGCCGCCCGGCGGTCGCCGTAGTCCTCGGCCTGCTGGCGGCGGCGTTCGAGCTGCCCGCGCTGCGCGTACTCCTGAGCGGATCGTTTGGGGACAAGGTCTCCGCGACCGGGGTCGTGTCCGGCACGCTCCTCGTCATCGGCCTGCCGATCTTCGCGATGGGACTGTACGCGGTGGTGACCGGGGCGAGCCGGGTGCCGGTCCCCGGTGATCGGCCGTGGCTGCGGCCGCCGCTGGCGTACCTCATCGTCGGCGTCGCCCTGTTCGTCGCCGCGGCACTCGCGGCAGCCTGACGCCCGCGCACGCTCGGCGGCCTTGTCGATCATGGCCTTCCGCGCCGATCATGGAGCTCTTGTCGTGGGCCGGAGATCGACTAACGGCAACAAGTCCATGATCGACGGTCAGCGCCATGATCGGCGGGCGGGCGGGGCCATGATCGACGGCGACGGGAAGCCGCCGGTCGCCGTGCACGGCCGCGGCGTACACTAAACGACTGGCGACCACCGTGCGGTGGTCGACCTCGCGCGCCCTCCCCTGGCTCCGGCCGGCGGGCGGCGGCCGCCCTGGTCCCGATGTGATCGGGCCCACCACGGCCGGCGACCGGGCGCCAGGACGCCGGACCGACCGGGCCGGCGTGACAACCAGGGACCACACAAGGAGCACCGCAACCATGGCCGTAGTGACCATGCGACAGCTGCTGGAAAGCGGCGTGCACTTCGGGCACCAGACCCGCCGCTGGAACCCGAAGATGAAGCGCTTCATCTTCACCGAGCGCAACGGCATCTACATCATCGATCTGCGCCAGACCCTCGACTACATCGAGAAGGCGTACGACTATGTGCGCAACACGGTGGCCGAGGGCGGCACCATTCTCTTCGTCGGCACCAAAAAGCAGGCCCAGGAGGCGATCGCCGAGCAGGCGAGCCGGGTCGGCATGCCGTACGTGAACCACCGCTGGCTGGGTGGCATGCTCACGAACTTCCAGACGGTACACAAGCGGCTGCAGCGCATGAAGGAGCTCGAGGCGATCGAGCAGACCGGCGCCGCTTCGGGCTACACCAAGAAGGAAGCGCTGCATCTGTCGCGCGAGAAGGACAAGCTGACCCGAACCCTCGGTGGCCTGCGCGATATGCAAAAGTTGCCCGCCGCGATCTGGGTTGTCGACACCAAGAAGGAGCACATCGCGGTCGACGAGGCGCGCAAGCTGGGCATCCCGGTCATCGCCGTGCTCGACACGAACTGCGACCCGGACGAGGTGGACTACCCGATCCCGGGCAACGACGACGCGATCCGCTCCGCCGAGCTGCTGACCAAGGTGGTCGCCACCGCCGTCGCGGACGGCCTCATCGCGCGGTCCGGCAAGGCTGCCCGCGGCGCCGAGGAGAAGCCGGAACCGGGCGTCGTCGCCGCCGACGAGCCGCTCGCCGAGTGGGAGCGCGAGCTGCTCCAGGGCGAGGAACAGAAGAAGGCCGAGGAGGCCGCCGCCATCGCGTCGGAGTGACCCTCCCGGTTGGCGCCGGCCATCGGGTCGGCGCCGGCCGTCGCCTGGCCGGCCGTCCGGCCCGTACGCAGCACGCTCGCCCCAACTCCACTGTCGAAAATCGAGAAGAGAGTCATGTCCAACTACACCGCCGCGGACGTTAAGAAGCTCCGCGACCTCACCGGCGCCGGCATGATGGACAGCAAGAACGCGCTCGACGAGGCCAACGGCGACTTCGACCGGGCCGTCGAGATTTTGCGCATCAAGGGCGCGAAGGATGTCCACAAGCGCGCCGGCCGCACCGCCGCTAACGGTCTCGTCGCGCACGCCGGCAAGGCGTTGCTCGAGCTGAACTGCGAGACCGACTTCGTCGCCAAGAACGCCGACTTCGTCGCGCTCGCCCAGCGGCTGGTCGAGCACGCCGATGCCACCCGTCCGGCGGACGTCGACGCGCTGCTCGGCTCGACGCTCGCAGACGGCCGCACGGTGGCCGACGCCATCCAGGAGCAGTCCGCGAAGATCGGGGAGAAGCTGGTGCTGAACCGCGTCGCCGTGCTCGACGGCACGGTCGCGGTGTACCTGCACCGCAAGAGCCAGGACCTGCCGCCGCAGGTCGGTGTGCTCGTCGAGTACACCGGTAAGGAGGACGAGGCCGCCGACGCCGACGCCCGCGGGGTGGCCATGCAGATCGCCGCGATGCGGCCGCGTTACCTCACGCGTGACGAGGTGCCGGCCGACGTCGTGGAGTCCGAGCGGCGCATCGCCGAGCAGACCGCGCGCGAGGAGGGCAAGCCCGAGGCCGCGCTGTCCAGGATCGTCGACGGTCGCGTGAATGCCTTCTTCAAGGATTTCGTGTTGATCGAGCAGGCCTCGGTGGCCGACCAGAAGAAGTCGGTTAAGCAGGTGCTGGCGGAGGCCGGCCTCACGGTGACCCGGTATGTCCGATTCGAGGTCGGCCAGGCCTGAGATCGCCGACAGCAAGATCGATTCTCGGGGAGGCCCGCCGGTGTCCGCGACAGGCACCGCGGCCTCCCTTTCCCCTATCGTCCATGTATACCGATCGGTTGAAGGCGGGTGGCGATGACGCAGGTGGTCCACGTGTCCCGGGACGCGACCGACCCGACCGCACCCCCACCCGGCCGCGCCCGTCGAGTGGTGCTCAAGCTCTCCGGCGAGGTCTTCGGCGGTGGCGACATCGGCGTCGATCCGGATGTCGTGCAGGCGATAGCACGACAGATCGCCACGGTGGTCAAGCGGGGCATCCAGGTGGCCGTCGTGGTGGGCGGGGGTAACTTCTTCCGCGGCGCGGAGCTGCAAAAGCGCGGAATGGACCGGCCGCGCGCGGACTACATGGGCATGCTCGCCACCGTCATGAACTGCCTCGCGCTCCAGGACTTCCTGGAGAAGGAGGGCATCGACACGCGAGTGCAGACCGCGATCACGATGGCTCAGGTGGCAGAGCCCTACATTCCCCGGCGGGCGATCCGGCACCTCGAAAAGGGCCGCGTCGTAATCTTCGGGGCCGGTGCCGGCATGCCGTACTTCTCAACCGACACGGTCGCGGCGCAACGCGCGCTGGAGATTCACGCCGACGTGGTCCTGATGAGCAAGAACGGGGTGGACGGCGTCTACACCGCCGACCCCCGGACCGACGCGACGGCGCGCAAGCTGGACGCCGTTACCTTCGCCGACGCCCTGCGCCGCGGCCTGCGGGTCGTCGACGCCGCGGCGTTCAGCCTCTGCATGGAAAACGAGCTGCCGATGCTCGTGTTCGGTGCGGAGGGTGATGACACGATCATCAAGGCCGTGAGCGGTGAGCGGATCGGCACGCTCATCACCGCCAACTGAGCCCGCCGAGCGACCAGCCGCAGCTACCCATCCCCCGACCACGCACCAGAAGGAGGCGACGGAGTACGTGATCGACGACACGCTCCTGGAAGCCGAAGAGAAGATGGACCGGGCGGTCGAACACGCTAAGGAGGAGTTCGCCGCGATCCGGACCGGGCGCGCCACGCCGGCGATGTTCTCCAAGATCGTGATCGACTACTACGGTACGCCGACCCCGGTCCCGCAGATGGCCTCGATCGCCACCCCCGAGCCGCGCATGGCGCTCATCAAGCCGTACGACGCGTCGCAGATCGGCGCGATGGAGAAGGCGATCCGCGACTCCGACCTCGGAGTCAACCCGAACAACGAGGGTACGCAGCTGCGGATCGTGCTGCCGCAGATGACCGAGGAGCGGCGGCGTGAGATGATCAAGGTGGCCCGACACAAGGGCGAGGAGTCCCGGGTGGCCATCCGCAACGTGCGCCGTAAGGCCAAGGAGGAGCTCGACCGCATCGTCAAGGACGGTGAGGCCGGCGAGGACGAGGGACGTCGCGCCGAGAAGGAACTCGAGGACCTCACGCACCGGTACGTGGCGCACGTCGACGAGCTCCTCAAGCACAAGGAAGCCGAGTTGCTCGAGGTCTGATGTCCGAGCACCATCACCATCCGTCCGGCAGCGGTCGTCACCGGGCGCGGCACGCGGGTGCCGCGCCCGATCCGTACCTCGTCGACGACCCGCCCGCACGGGCGCAGCCGGCCGCAGCCGAACCGCCCGTCGCGCAGCCGGCCGCTTCCGAACCGGCCGCTGCGCGGCCCGCCGCCGCGGCACCGGCGGTCCCCGCGCAGCCTGGCCGCGCCGGCCGGAATCTGCCCGCGGCGATCGCCGTCGGCATTGGGCTGGCGGCGGTGGTGCTCGCGACGCTGTTCGTATACCGCCCGGCTTTCCTGGGGGTGCTCGCCGCCGCCGTGAGCGTCGGGATCTGGGAGATGGTCCGGGCCGTACGCCCGAGCGGTGCCCGCCCACCGCTCGTACCGCTGCTGGCCGGCGGCCTCGTGATGGTGGGGCTGGCCTGGTTCGGCGGGCCGGACGCGCTCTCGCTCGGCCTGCTGGTGACGATCCTCGCCACGATGGTCTGGCGGCTGGCCGACGGTCCGGCCGGCTACCAGCGGGACACCTCCGCGGCCACGCTGATCGCGGTCTACGTGCCCTTCCTGGCCGGCTTCGCCGCACCGCTCGCGGTGCCCGACGACGGGCAGTGGCGAGTCCTGGTGACCTTGGCCGCGGTCGTGCTGACCGACACCGGCGGCTACGTGGCGGGAGTGTTCTTCGGACAACATCAGATGGCACCGACGATCAGCCCAAAGAAGTCGTGGGAGGGTTTCATCGGCTCGCTGCTGGCCGCCGCAGTGGGCAGCGCGTTCCTGCTGTACTTCCTGCTCGACGTCGAGATCTGGTGGGGCGCGGTGTTCGGCCTCGCGGTCTCGGTGGCCGCGGTCCTGGGCGACCTGGCCGAGTCGATGCTCAAACGCGATCTCGGCATCAAGGACATGAGCAACCTGCTGCCCGGTCATGGGGGGCTGATGGATCGGCTGGATTCGATCCTGTTCGCGGTGCCCACCGCGTACCTCTTGTTGACGCTACTGGCTCCGGTCCCAGGGTGAGCCGCGACATGCTCCTCATTGCCGGCTCGGCGAAGCCCGCCCCACCCGCGGCGTGGGAGACTGTACGCGCCATGACGACCCTGCCCCTGATCTCGGCCAACCCGATCCCGACCGCGACGCTGGCCCGTGGCGCGGCGGAGCCGGCGGCGACGGCCCGGCACCGAGCTGCCCTGCCGCCGAGGCATCTCGCCGACCTGGATCTGGCCGGCCGCCGGGCGGCCGTCGCCGAGCTGGGCGAACCGGGATTCCGGGCGGGCCAGCTGTCGACCCAATACTTCGGCCGGCTCGAGCGGGATGCCGCCGCGATGACGGACCTGCCCGCCGCCGCCCGCGAGCGGCTCGGCGCCGCGCTGCTGCCCGCGCTGTTGACGCCGATACGCGAGCTGGCCTGCGACGGCGGAGCCACCCGCAAGGCGCTGTGGCGGCTGCACGACGGCTCGCTGGTGGAGAGCGTGTTGATGGGGTACCCGGACCGGGTTACGGTCTGCGTCTCCAGCCAGGCCGGATGCGGCATGGCCTGCCCGTTCTGTGCCACCGGCCAGGCCGGACTGACCCGGAACCTGTCGACCGCCGAGATCGTGGACCAGGTCGTCTACCTGGCCCGGGTCGCGGCGAGCGGGACGGTTTCCGGATCGCCGGCCCGGCTGTCGCATGTGGTGTTCATGGGGATGGGCGAGCCGCTGGCGAACTACGTGCGGGTAATCGAGGCGGTCCGGCGGCTGACCGCGCCGGCGCCCGAGGGCCTCGGGCTGTCCCAGCGACACATCACGGTTTCCACTGTCGGGCTCGTGCCGGCGATGCGCAGGTTGATCGAGGAACGACTCTCGGTGACCCTTGCACTCTCCCTGCACGCGCCCGATGATGATCTGCGCGACGAGCTCGTGCCGGTTAACCAACGGTGGAAGGTCGCCGAGGTGCTCGACGCCGCATGGGCGTACGCATCGGTGACGAGACGGCGCGTGTCCATCGAGTACGCAATGATCAGGGACGTCAATGACCAGCCGTGGCGTGCCGACCTGCTCGGCCGCCTATTGGCGGGGCGGCTGGCGCATGTCAATCTGATCCCACTCAATCCGACTCCGGGCAGCCGCTGGGATACCAGCCCGAAGCCGGTCGAGCGGGAGTTCGTCCGGCGGCTGCGCGAGGCCGGCGTCCCAACCACCGTGCGGGATACCCGAGGGCGGGAGATCGACGGTGCGTGTGGGCAGTTGGCAGCGAGCGAGGTGCCCGGGGAGATCCCGGACGCGGAACGGAAGGCGACACAGTGACGAGTCAGGGGCAGCGGTTCCGACGCAGGGCGCTTCGCCGGGGCTACAAGGTCGACGAGGTCGACGCCTTCCTCGACCGGGTCGAGGCGACGCTCTCCGGAGACGCGATCGCGGCGCCGGTCGTCGCGCAGGAGGTCCACGACGTCGTCTTTCGGGTCCGGTTCGGCGGGTACGACGAATGGCAGGTCGACCTCCACCTCGACCGGGTCGAGCGGCAACTCGCCGACCTGGAGGAGCGAGCCGGCGGGTTCGCCCGAGCTGCCGACCCCCGGATGGGGCCGCCCGACCGCCTGGGCCCGCCCGACCGCCTGGGGCCGCCCGACCGCCTGGGGCCGCCCGAACGGATGGGCCCGCCCGAACGGATGGGCCCGCCGATGCCGTCCCGCCCCGTGCAGCCAATGCCCGTCCAGGCCGGGCCGCCCGACCCCGGTTACGGCCGCCGGTACGACGAGCCGACGTACGGCGGCGGCTTCGAGGGTCCGGGCGGTACGTTCGACGGTTTTGAGCCCGGCCGGCACGGCAAGACGGACATGACCGCAGAGATCCGCATGCCCGAGCGCGACCGCATCGGGCCGCCGCCTGGTGCATCGCCACCCGGCATGGGCGGCCCGCCGATGGGTCCACCCGGATCGGTTCTGCCACCCCTCGGCCCGCCCGGCATGGGCGCGCCGATCGGCGCCCCCGGATCGGTCCCGGCCGGCGATCTGCAGCGCATCGACCAGCTGCGGCGGACGTTCCAGCCGCGTCGGTTCGGCAGCGGCTACGACCCGGCTCAGGTGGACCGGCTGTTCGAGGGCATCGTCGCCGCGATGTCGAGCCGCGGCCCGGTCGCGATCAACGACGCGGAGCTCGACGCCGGCCAGTTCAGCCTCGTGCCCGGCGGCTACTTCGAGGCCGAGGTCGACTCCGCGCTCAAGGAGGTCCGGGACATCCTCCGCCGGAGGTAGCGGCGGGAGAGCCGCCCGACGGCGGCGCGAGCCGCCCGAGCGGAGCGAGGGCCAGCAGCTCAGTCGCGCAGGCCGTTCCGGCGTAGCACGATGTCGGTGGCGATGATCAGCGCGAGCACCCCGGCGGCACCTAGCAGCCACAGCCGGTCGACGCCGCCCGGGTGGTTGTTGCCGAATATCATCGCCACGAGGATCACGATCGAGACGATCCCACCCAGGTACGCGGCCTTGCGGTTCGTGGGCTTGTGCTGGTCCGGCGAGGTCACGGGCTCGTCTCCGGCCACTGTCGGTCCTTTCTAGGATCACGTCTGCCGGTTAGTCTGGCACGCCGCGCTCGGGCCACGCGCTCCGGTAGCGTTTCTGCGGATCGGCGATTTCAGCAAGGGAGCAGCGCGGTGCGAGTGACCGGGACCGGACACGCCAGCATGCGGATCGACACCCCGGCGGGGAGCATCCTGTGCGACCCGTGGGTGAACCCGGCGTACTTCGCATCCTGGTTCCCGTTTCCCGACAACTCGCAGCTGGACTGGGAGACCATCGGCGACGTCGACTACCTGTACGTCTCGCACCTGCACCGCGATCACTTCGACGCGGCGCACCTGCGGCGGTTCGTGTCGAAGAAGGCGACCGTGCTGCTGCCGGAGTACCCGACCAGCGAGCTGGAGGACCAGTTACGCGATGTCGGCTTCACCCGAGTCCTGAAGACGGTCAGCAACGAGGTGGTCGAACTCGACGGCGGGCTGCGCGTAATGATCCAGGCGTTGACCTCGCCGACCGACGGGCCGATCGGGGACTCGTCCCTGTGGGTGGAGCACGCCGGCGTACGCCTGTTGAACCAGAACGACGCGCGCCCCGCGGACCTGAGCGTGTTCGCGGAGCTGGGCCACGCGCACGCGCACATGCTGCAGTTCTCCGGGGCGATCTGGTACCCGATGGTCTACGAGCTGCCGCAGGCCGCCAAGACGGCGTTCGGCAAGCAGAAGCGGGACCGGCAGTTCGACCGCACGTTCCGGTACATCGACGATCTCAACGCGTCGTACGTGTTCCCGATCGCCGGGCCGCCGTGCTTCCTCGACGACGAGCTGTGGCGGTTCAACGACATCTTCGCCGACGAGGGCAACATCTTCCCGGACCAGTCCGTGTTCATCCAGGAGTACGCGAAGGTCGGCGGCGACAACGGCGTGGTGCTGCTGCCCGGCTCGGTCGCGGAGATCACGACCGACGGGTGCCGCGTAGAGCATCCGGTGCCCGACGTCGACGAGTTCTTCGCGCGCAAGGAGGAGCATCTCAAGGCGTACGCCGAGCGGCAGCGCCCCGTCATCGAGGCGGCCAAGCTGTCCTGGCGGCACCCCGAGGTGGACGTGCTGAAGGAGCTGAAGCGGCGGATCGAGCCACTGCTCGACGAGTCGATCTACCTGGCCAAAGGTGTCGGCGGCCCGGTGCGGCTGGACCTCGTCGGCTACGACGGCGAGTCGGTCGAGTCGTTGGTGGTCGACTTCCCGGGCAAGGAGGTCCGGCGGTACGTGGACGAGAAGGTCCGCTACCGGTTCCGTACCGAACGTGCGCTCGTCGAGCACCTGCTGCACATCGAAGAGGTCGACTGGGTCAACTCTCTGTTCCTGTCCTGCCGGTTCTCGGCCGCCCGGATCGGCCAGTACAACGAGTTCGTCTACGCGTTCTTCAAGTGCCTGTCCGAGGAGCGCCTGCAGTACGCCGAGGGCTGGTACGACGAGCATGAGCGCAGCACAGTCGCCGAGGACATCACCCTCGGCGACTGGACCGTCCAGCGCCGCTGCCCGCACCTCAAGGCCGACCTGAGCCGGTTCGGGATCATCGACGGCGACGTGCTCACCTGCCAGCTGCACGGCTGGAGGTTCGACCTGGCGAGCGGGCGCTGCCTGACCAGCGTCGGCCACCAGATCCGCGCCCGCCGCGCCGACGAGCCGGTCGACGGCCCGGCTCAACACAACTACACGGAGAGTGCGCCCTCCCGATCGGGGTGAGACACCAACTTCCGGGTAGTCGAGTCGATCAGCGTCAGCGGCCGGTGAGGCCTCGGACGAAGGCGGCGATCTCGGCCTCGAACAGCGGCTCGGCGTCGGTCATTGCCCAGCGCAGCTGCCCGTAGACCTCCATGGCGACCAACCCGTAGAGCCGGACCCAGGCGGTCAGGAACACGTACATGACACCGATCGGCAGGTCCGAACCGAACTTGGCGACGAACGGGCCCAGGCGCTCGGAGAGGTCCGCGCCGACGTGGTCCGCCGGCGGAAGCGGAAGCCGTCCGGCCTGCCACAGCCGCGCGAACTCGGCCAGGAACGCGCCGCCAAAGCCGATCCCGGGGTCGTCCTGTTCGTCGAAGTCGTGGTGCGGCCCCTCGTCCAGCTGCGGGCTGCCGAACATCATCGTGAACTCGGCCGGGTGAGCTAGGCTCCAGCCGCGGAACCCGCGGCTCATGGCCCGCAGCCGCTCGCCGGGGTCGTCGCTGCCCGCGTTGTCCCTGGCCTTCTCGACCGCCGAGGTGAGTTCGCCGTAGAGGTCGAAGCACAGCTCCCCGACGAGCGCGTCGAGACAGGGGAAATAGCGGTAGATCGCGGGCGCGGTCATGCCCATGTCGCGGGCGATGGCGCGCAGGGAGATCGCCGGCGGGCCGCCGGTCACCAGCAGGCGCCGCGCGGCCTCCTTGATCTCGGTGACGGTGGCGTTGCGCAACCGCTCCCGTCGACTCGGCGATGTCGTCGCCATCTCCGCAAACTCCCTTGACTTTGAGTGAACGGCGTTGGCATAGTAAACGGCGTTCACTCAGTAACTGGCGCTTACAGCTTACGTCTTAGGCTGAGTCCGGGGGAGAGCCACATGTTCGCGTGGTGGGGGCGCACGGTCGTCACGTGGAGGTGGGCGGTGCTCGCCGCCGGCCTCGTGTTGGTCACGGTCGGGGTGACCTGGGGGACGGGGGTCTTCGGGGCGCTCACCGGGGGCGGCTTCGACGATCCGGGCAGCGAATCCGTCCGCGCCCACGACCGGATCGCGGCGGAGCTGGGCAGCCAGGACATCGACCTGCTTGTGCTCTACAGCCGGCCGGACGCGACCGTGGACCAGCCCGCGTTCCGTGATCCGGTCACCGCGGCGGTCGCCCGGGTCCGGCAGAGCCCGGAGGTGGCCAGCGCGGTCAGCTGGTACGACACCAAGGCGTCGGGTCTGGTCTCCGCCGACCGGCACTCGACGTACGCGGCCATCCGGCTCAAGGCGAGCGGCCCCGATGCGAAGGTCGACGCGTACGAGCGGCTGCGGCCGTCGTTGGACGCGCCGGGCGTACAGACCCAGACCGGCGGGGCCGTCGCGTTCCTCCAGCAGACCAACGAGCGCACCACGGCGGACATCGCCCGTGCCGAGACGCTGTCGATGCCGGTCCTCCTGGTCCTGCTCACGTTGATCTTCGGCGGCCTCGTGGCCGCCACCACACCGCTGCTCATAGGCGGGCTCGCGATCCTCGGGGCGTTCGTGGCGACCCGCTTACTGACCACGGTCACGGACATGTCGATCTTCGCCATCAACATCATCACGCTGATCGGGCTCGGGATGGCCATCGACTACTCGCTGTTCATGGTGAGCCGGTTCCGTGAGGAGCTCGCCCGCGCGCCGAGCACCCGGGACGCCATCGTGCGCACGATGACCACCGCCGGGCGCACCGTCGCGGTCGCTGGGCTCACGATCACGCTCGCCCTCGCCAGCCTGCTGATCTTCCCGCAGGTGTTCCTGCGCTCGATGGGCCTGGGCGGAATGGCGGCCGTGCTCGTGGCGATGCTCGGAGCGCTGACGATCCTGCCCGCGTTGCTCGCGATCCTCGGCAAACGGATCAACGCGTTCCGCGTACCGCTGCCGTGGACCCGTCGGCGCGCGGCGGCCGCGCCGGCGAACGACCCGGCCGGCTTCTGGGCGCGGCTCGCCCGCAGCGTGATGCGCCGCCCGGTGGTCTACCTGGTGGGGGTGCTGGTGATCCTCGCGGTGCTCACAGCGCCGTTCGCGCGGATCCAGTTCGGTGGGTTCGACGAGCGGGTGCTGCCGGCCGGCACCGAGTCGCGCGTGGTGACCGAGCGGATCGCGGCGGAGTTCCCCGGCGGCAGCGTCGCGCCCATCGACGTGCTTGTCTCCGGCGCGCCGGCCGCGCAGGCGCAAGAGTTCGCCACGCGGGTCGCCGGCCTGCCGGGGGTCACCGGCGCGCAGGTCACCGCGAACCGGGGCGAGTCCAGCGTGATCTCGGTGACCTACACCGGCGAACCGACCGGCGACGTCGCGTACGACACGGTGCGGGCGATCCGCGACCTGCCGTCGCCAGCGGGTGCCGACGTGATGGTCGCCGGGCGCAGCGCCGAGACCGTCGACCTGCTCGACAGCCTGGCGAACCGGCTGCCGTGGATGGGTCTGATGATGGCCGCGGCCACGCTGATCCTGATGTTCCTGGCGTTCGGCTCGGTCGTGCTGCCGGTCAAGGCGGTCCTGATGAATATGGTCTCGATCGGCGCATCGTTCGGCGTCGTCGTGTGGGCGTTCCAGGAGGGGCACCTCGCCGGCGCGCTCGGCTTCACCGCGACCGGATTCATCGAGCCGACCAACCCGATCCTCATGCTCGCCCTGCTGTTCGGGCTGGCCACCGACTACGAGGTGTTCCTGCTGTCGCGGGTGCGCGAGGAGTGGGACCGCACCGGCGAAAACACCGCATCGGTGGCCACGGGGCTCCAGCGGACCGGGCGCATCATCACGTCCGCGGCACTGCTGCTGATCGTCGTGGTGGCCGGGTTCGCGACCGGCGGCATGGCGTTCATTAAGCTCATCGGCATCGGAATGATCGTGGCGATCGTGGTCGACGCGACGCTCGTGCGGGCCCTGCTCGTGCCCGCGACGATGCGGCTGCTCGGTCGCTGGAACTGGTGGGCGCCCGGCCCACTCGGCCGCGTCTATCGGCGCTATGGTCTGCGCGAGTCCGCCGAGCCGGCGCCGCCCCGGGAGCCCGTGCCGGTCGGCTAGCCTACGGTGGCCGGGTGGCGGCGTTCGAGACCGAGCGGCTGGTCGGTCGACAGTGGACCGGGTCGCGGAGCGACCTCGATCGGGTCTACGACATCTACTCGCGGTGGGAGGTCGCGCGCTGGCTCGGCGCCGAGCCCCGCGCGATGTCCGCGCCGGCTGAGGCCCTGGCGGCGGTACGCCGATGGCGTGACCGCGGCGCCGAGCTCGGCGACCCGTTCGGTGTGTGGGCCGTGGAGGTCCGCGACTCCGGCGTGGTCGCCGGCACCGTGCTGCTGGCTCGGCTGCCCAGTTTCGACGGCTGGCCGTCCACCGAGGTCGAGGTCGCCTGGCATCTGCATCCTGACTCGTGGGGACGGGGGTACGCGACCGAGGCGGCCCGCGCGGCCCTCGACCGCGCGTTTGCCGCTGGTATTACCGAGGTGCACGCCGTTGTCTATCCCGGAAACGAGCGGTCCGTCGCGGTGTGCCGGCGGCTGGGCATGACCCCGCTGGGTCGCACCGACCGTTGGTACGGCGTGGAGCTCGATGCGTTCCGGCTGCGCCGCCCTTGACCGTTCCCAACACCGTCGACGTTGGGAGGCGGGAATGCCGCGCGCGGGTCTGGAAGAATGGCCGGGTGAGTTCGCCCCGCGCCATCGTGCTGCTCGGGTCAACCGGGTCGATCGGCACGCAGGCGATCGACATCGTGCGCCGCAACCCGACCCGGTTTCATGTCGTCGGGCTCGGCGCAGGGGGCGGCAACGTCGGCCTGCTCGCCAGCCAGGCCCTCGAGCTCGGCGTCGACGTCGTCGGCGTGGCGAAGGCGAGCGCGGCGCAGGACCTCCAGCTCGCGTTCTACGCCGAGGCGTCTCGGCGCGGCTATAGCACCGGCGACTTCCGGATCCCGAAGATCCTCGCCGGGCCGGACGCGATGACCGAGCTCGCCACCTGGCCGAGCGACATCGTGCTGAATGGCGTCGTCGGTTCGCTCGGGCTGGCGCCGACGCTGGCGGCGCTGCGCGCCGGGCGTACCCTCGCCCTCGCCAACAAGGAGTCGCTCGTGGCCGGCGGCCCGCTCGTGAAGGCCGCGGTCGCTCGGCCGGGGCAGATCGTGCCGGTCGATTCCGAGCACTCGGCGCTCGCGCAATGCCTGCGCTCCGGGGCGCTGGCGGAGGTGCGCCGGCTGATCGTCACGGCGAGCGGCGGGCCATTCCGCGGCCGGCGGCGCGAGGAGTTGACCAACGTCACACCGGAGCAGGCGCTCGCCCACCCGAACTGGGACATGGGGCCGGTCGTCACCATCAACTCGGCCACGATGGTGAACAAGGCGCTCGAGGTGATCGAGGCGCATGAGCTCTACGACGTCCCGTACGACCGGATCGAGGTCATGATCCACCCGCCATCGGTGATCCATTCGATGGTCGAGTTCATCGACGGGTCGACGATCGCGCAGGCCAGCCCGCCCGACATGCGGCTGCCGATCGCGGTCGCGCTGGCCTGGCCGGAGCGCGTGCCGGGGGCGGCGTCCGCGGTCGACTGGACCTCGGAACACACCTGGCAGCTCGCCCCCCTCGACGATGAGGCCTTTCCGGCGGTACGCCTCGCGAAGGCCGCCGGTGAGGCCGGTCACCCCCGGCCGGCGATCTACAACGCCGCGAACGAGGAATGCGTGGCCGCGTTCGTGGCCGGTCGGCTGCCGTTTCTCGGCATCGTGGACACCCTCGAGCGGGTGCTCAGCGGCGCGCCCGACTTCCCCGAACCAGGTACCGTCGATGACGTGCTCGCCGCCGAGTCCTGGGCCCGCACCCGCGCCCGGGAGATCATCGCGGCGGGCGCGCCTGCGGATCGGAGCAAAGGAGCCTGATGGCGTACATCCTCGGGGTAGTGCTGTTCGCCCTCGCCATCCTCATCTCCGTATGCCTCCACGAAGCCGGACATATGGCCACGGCCAAGGCGTTCGGCATGAAGGTCACCCGGTACTTCGTCGGCTTCGGGCCCACGCTGTGGTCCATCCGGCGGGGCGAGACCGAGTACGGCATAAAGGGCGTGCCGCTCGGCGGGTTCGTCAAGATCGTCGGGATGACCCCGCAGGACGACGACGTCGCGCCCGAGGACGAACGGCGCGCGATGTGGCGCTTCCCGGTGTGGAAACGCACGATCGTGATGTCCGCCGGTTCGGTGACCCACTTCGCGCTCGCGTTCATCGCCCTGTGGTTCGCGGCGATCTTCATGGGACTCCCGAACCCGGCGTACCCGACGACCCAGGCCGAGGTCAACCGCCAACCGGCCGTGATCAAGGTCGCGACCTGTGTGATCGCGGACGCGACCCGGGACGCGTGTGCGGCGAGCGACCCGGCCAGCCCGTCGAGCCTGGCCGGCCTGAAGGACGGGGACCGGATCACCAGGGTGGGTGGGACCCCGGTCAACAACTACGGCGAGCTGGTCAACGCGATCCGGTCGACGCGGCCGGGGCCGGTGGTCATCGAGTACGTGCGGAACAGCGTGTCGGCCTCGGCGACGCTGAACCTGATCTCGGTCCAGCGGCCGCCGCTCGACAACCGGGACGGACCGCTGGGACCGGTCTCGGCGATGGGCGTCATGCCGAAGATCGACATCCCGGCGTCGGTGAAGTACGGCCCGAGCGAGGCGTTCGGGGCCTCGGCGGACTTCACCGGCACCATGTTCACCGGCACCGTCGAGGCGATGAAGAAGTTCCCGGAGAAGGTGCCGAAGCTGTGGACCGCCATCAACGGCGGCCAGCGGGACCCACAGACGCCGATCAGCGTGGTGGGCGCCAGCCGGCTCGGCGGCGAGGCGGTCGCGAACAACGCATGGGAGGCATTCGTCTTCCTGTTCATCACGCTGAACTTCTTCGTCGGCGTGTTCAACCTGCTGCCGCTGCTGCCGCTCGACGGCGGGCACATCGCCATCGCCTGGTTCGAGCGGGCCCGATCCTGGGTGTACGCGCGGCTCGGCCGGGCCGACCCGGGCCGGGTCGACTACTTCAAGCTGATGCCCGTCACGTACGCGGTAATATTGATCTTCGGTGCGTTCACATTGCTGACCGTCACCGCCGATGTCGTCAACCCGATCACGCTCTTCTCGAGGTGAGCCCCCGGTGACCGCAGTCAATCTCGGCATGCCTGCCACACCGCCGCCGACGCTCGCGCCGCGCCGCCAGAGCCGTCAGATCTTGGTCGGCTCGGTACCCGTCGGTGGGGGTGCGCCGGTATCCGTCCAGTCGATGACCACCACGGTCACCGCGGACGTGAACTCCACGCTGCAGCAGATCGCGGAACTGACGGCCGCGGGCTGCCAGATCGTCCGGGTCGCGGTGCCGTCCCAGGACGACGTCGAGGCGCTGCCCGCGATCGCGAAGAAGTCGCAGATCCCGGTGATCGCGGACATCCACTTTCAGCCGAAGTACGTTTTCGCGGCGATCGACGCGGGCTGCGCGGCCGTGCGGGTGAATCCTGGCAACATCCGTCAGTTCGACGACAAAGTCCGCGAGATCGCGGCCGCCGCGTCGGCGGCCGGCGTGCCGATCCGGATCGGCGTCAACGCCGGCTCGCTGGACAAGCGGCTGCTGGAGAAGCACGGCAAGCCCACGGCCGAGGCACTCGTCGAGTCGGCGCTGTGGGAGTGCTCGCTGTTCGAGGAGCACGGCTTCCGGGACATCAAGATCTCGGTGAAGCACAACGACCCGGTCGTGATGATCCGGGCGTACCGGCAGCTCGCCGAGCAGTGCGACTACCCGTTGCACCTCGGCGTGACGGAGGCGGGCCCGGCGTTCCAGGGCACGATAAAGTCGTCCGTCGCGTTCGGTGCGCTGCTGGCGGAGGGCATCGGCGACACGATTCGGGTGTCGCTGTCGACACCGCCCGTCGAGGAGGTCAAGGTCGGCAACGCGATCCTCGAGTCGCTCGGCCTCCGCGAGCGAGGGCTCGAGATCGTTTCCTGCCCCTCGTGCGGCCGCGCCCAGGTGGACGTGTACACGCTGGCCGACCAGGTCACCGCCGCGTTGGATGGCTTCCCGGTGCCGCTGCGCGTCGCCGTGATGGGCTGCGTCGTCAACGGGCCGGGCGAGGCCCGCGAGGCCGACCTCGGTGTCGCCTCCGGCAACGGCAAGGGGCAGATCTTCGTCAAGGGTGAGGTCATCAAGACCGTGCCCGAGTCGCTGATCGTCGAGACGCTCGTCGAGGAGGCCGTACGTCTCGCCGGCGAGATGGGCGCGGAGCTCCCCGAGGAGCTGCGCGACCTGATGGCTGGCCCCACGGTCACCGTCCACTGAGGACGCCGGGCGCCGACGCGCCCGACACCGCCCGACTCCGTCGGAGTCGGGGTCTCGGCCACGCCGAGACCGCCCAACTCCGACGGAGTTGCGAGCGGTGGGTGGGCGTCGGCGAGCGGTGGGCGGTGGACCGTTAGACGGTGTCGGTCTCGTCCGCGAGGATCGCGTACAGGCGGCGCTTGGTGTCGTTGAGTACCTCGAGCGCGCGCCGGCGCTGCTCATCCGTGCCGGCGAAGCCCACCTGGCGCAGCGCGTTCATGATGCCGAACGCGGCGTCGCGGAAGTCCTGCGCCTGGGAGACGGTGGCGTCGGCGTACTCGGCCCACGGCGCGTTCTCCGCGGCCCGGTCGGCCTCGGCGCGGCCGGCCTCGGTGAGCGTGAACCGCCTCCGACCGCCGCTCTCCTCGGCCTCGATGAGGCCCTCGTCCTCGAGCATCTGCAGCGTCGGGTAGATCGAGCCCGGGCTCGGGCGCCAGATCCCGCCGGTGCGGGTCTCCAGCTCCTGGATCATCTCGTAGCCATGCATCGGGCGCTCGGCCAGCAGCGCGAGCACCGCGGCACGCACGTTGCCGCGCCGACCGTGTCCCCGGCCCCGGCCGCGTCCCCAGCCGCCGTGCCAGCCACCGTGACCCGGCGGCGGGAACGGCGGGCGGAAGCCCCAGCCGCGCATGCGGCCCTCGTGCGTTTCGTGGAATCCCCCTCGGAAGTCCCTCATGATCTTCTCCGTTTCGGTCTCTGTGTTCTGTCGCCGATGGGTCAACGATATATCGGAAACCTATCGGCGGCAAGGGGCGACAAGCGGCCGCCACGGAGGCCGGCGAGGACCAGAGGCGGTGCGCGCCGGGCTCCACATCTGGCAGGCTGATAGGCGTGCTTACGATGCCCGTCCGGCAGCTCGGCGATGCCGAGCGCGGCGCGGTCCAGCGCCTGCTCGACCGCGATCGGTACGCCGCCGCGCAGGTCGCCGAGCGGGTCGAGGCGCACGGCCTGGCTTGGTGGCGGGCCGACGGACGGATCCTCGGGTACGGCGGCCGAGAACCGGACGCGCTGTGCTGGGCGGGCGCGCACGTGACCCCGGTGCTCGCCGGCTCGGCCGCGGTGGCCGCCTTCGCCGACCTGCTCGGTGGGGAGCAACGCACGTGTTCGTCGATCGTCGGCCGCGCCGATGGGGTGCTCGGGCTGTGGGAGCGGCTGCGTCTGCACTGGGGGCCGGAGCGTGATCTACGGCCGGACCAACCATTGCTCGTGGCCGACGGACCGCCCGCCGTTGCCGCCCATCCGGAGGTACGCCTCGTTCGGCCCACCGAGGTGGACCTGCTCTTCCCGGCCGCCGTGGCGATGTACACCGAGGAGGTCGGCGTGTCGCCGTTGCTCGGCGACGCCGGCCGCGGCTACCGGCGTCGCGTCGCGGAGCTGGTGCGGGCACGCCGCGCGTACATCCGGATCATCGACGGCGAGGTGGTGTTCAAGGCCGAACTCGCGGTCGTCACCCGGCACACGGCTCAGGTTCAGGGCGTCTGGGTCGCGCCGCACTGGCGTGGTCGGGGCATCGCGACCACGGCGATGGCCGCGGTCGTGCGCGACGCGCTGCGCCGCGTCGCCCCGACCGTGAGCCTCTACGTGAACGACTTCAACACCGCGGCCCGTCGGGTGTACGCCCGATGCGGCTTCCGCCGCGTCGGCTCGTTCGCTACCGTGCTGTTCTGAGCGACACCCGCCAGCTCCTGGCGCCGTGATCGAATTGTTACCGGTAGCCGTCCTTCGGAACGTCGGTGGGCCCCAGAACGCGCGAGTAGGTTGTCATCCGGGTGACGAAGGCCGGCGCCGCCTGTCCGCCATGAGTATTGATCATATGGGCCCACAGAGGAGTCAGGTATGCGGAAGCGATTTCTGCCGATCGTCGCGACTCTCGCGACGGTGGCGTTGGGGCTCGCCGCCTGCGGCGGTGACAACAACAATTCGGGTAGTTCCGGTGGCGGCA
>DASXRQ010000204.1:0-11679 GCA_036506495.1 Micromonosporaceae bacterium
GAGACGACACGATGGCACGGCACGAAGAGCGGGAACCGATTCCGCGCGCAGAACGTCCCGACGGCCCGCTGTGCCCGCGGGTAGCCCGCCAGACGCGCCAGTTCGGAGTAGGAGACGACGTCCCCATACCGGACCCACCGCAACGCGGTCAGGACGTCGCGCTGGAACGGCGTCCAACCTTCGACGTCGATCTCGGTCTCCGCGAGCTCGACGCGCGCGCCGCCGAAGTACTCCTGCAGCCGCCCGACGAGTTTCTCCACTTTCGGCACGGATCCGAGACGGACACGAGACGGTTTCGCCGCTATCGTCGCCCTCGAGGGTGGTGGGTGTTTCACCCCACCCTGGGTGGGGGTTTCACGCGCGCGCCCGCGCGCCCGCGCGCGTGTATCTATAGAGGGGCTCATCGCGGTGCCCGCCACGGGCCGCGGCAGGTCGTGCCAGACGACGCGGCTGCCGTCGTGCCACAGCTCCCCCACGCCCCAGCCCTCGGCCGCGTACGAGACGCACGTCACAGACACTGAGCCCAAGCCTACAATCGGCTCCGATGTCCGCCGCGCCCGGCCTCTTCCGTCCGCCGCCGCCCCACAACGAGCCGGTCAAGGACTACGCGCCCGGGACGCCTGAACGCGAGGAGCTCCGGCTCACCCTCGAGCGGATGCGCTCGGAGCAGCTCGAGCTCCCGCTCGTCATCGGCGGCGAGGAGGTGCGCACCGGCGAGACCTTCGAGGCGGTCATGCCGCACGACAAGGATCACGTCCTCGCAACCGTCCACAAGGGCAACGCGGGTCACGTCGAGCAGGCGATCAAGGCGGCCGGCGAGGCGTGGCAGGACTGGCACCGCACCCCGTGGGAGGACCGCGCGGCGGTCTTCCTCCGCGCAGCGGAGCTCCTCTCCGGCCCCTGGCGCGCAACGCTGAACGCGGCCACGATGCTGGGCCAGTCGAAGACGGCGCACCAGGCCGAGATCGACGCGGCCTGCGAGCTGACCGACTTCTTCCGCTTCAACGTGCAGTTCATGCTGCGGATCTACGAGGAGCAACCGCTCTCCGCACCCGGTACGTGGAACCGCATGGAGTACCGGCCGCTCGAGGGGTTCGTCTTCGCCGTGACGCCGTTCAACTTCACTGCGATCGGGGGCAACCTCCCGGGCAGCGCGGCGCTGATGGGCAACACAGTGCTCTGGAAGCCGGCGTCGACGGCCGCCTACTCGGCGCACTTCCTGATGAAGCTGTTCCAGGAGGCGGGCCTGCTGCCGGGAGTGATCAACCTCGTCTACGGCTCCGGATCTGAAATAGGCGACCCGGCGCTTGCGAGCCGCGACCTCGCCGGCGTCCACTTCACCGGCTCGACCCCGGTCTTCCAGTCGATGTGGAAGACGATCGGCGCCAACATCGCCAACTACCGCAACTACCCGCGCATCGTCGGGGAGACGGGCGGCAAGGACTTCATCGTCGCGCATCCGTCCGCAGACGCCGAAGCGGTTGCGACGGCGATCGTCCGCGGCAGCTTCGAGTACCAGGGGCAGAAGTGCTCGGCGGCGTCCCGCATCTTCGCGCCGTCCAACCTCTGGCCGGAGATCCGCGAGCGGCTCGTCGAGGAGGTCGGCACGATCAAGATGGGCGACGTCGCCGACTTCCAGAACTTCATGGGCGCAGTGATCGACGCCGGCTCGTTCAAGACACAGAAGGAAGCGATCGACGAGGCCAAGGCCACGGACAAGGTGAAGGTGCTCGTTGGCGGCGGCTACGACGACTCCGAGGGGTACTTCGTCGAACCCACGGTGCTCGAGACCTCCGACCCGAACTTCCGGACGATGAAGGAGGAACTGTTCGGCCCCGTCGTCACGACGTACGTCTATCCCGAGGCGAAGTACGGCGAGGCACTCGATCTGATCGACCAGGGCGCGCCCTACGGCCTCACCGGCGCGGTCTTCGCCCGCGAGCGCGACGCGCTCGAGCTCGCCGAGGAGAAGCTGCGCTACGCCGCCGGGAACTTCTACGTCAACGACAAGCCGACCGGCGCGGTCGTGGGGCAGCAGCCGTTCGGCGGCGCCCGCGGCAGCGGCACGAACGACAAGGCTGGCTCGTGGCACAACCTGGTCCGGTGGATCTCGCCTCGGACGATCAAGGAGACGTTCGTACCGCCGACGGAGCACACCTACCCGCACATGGAGTGACCGACGCGCCTCGGTCCGGCCGGACCGACTGGTCACACCGGCCACACGGCGTCGATTCGATCGAGCGCGAACGCCCGGTCGTCTGCGCGCATCCGGCACCAGGCGATCAGCAGGTGGTCGTCGAGCTCCAAGGGCTCGATGACGCGGTTCGAGGTCCGGCCGCCGGAGTCGGTATACCGGATCCGCACTGCCGAGCCGTGCGCGATCGCGTTGGCCAGCAGGGCCTGCAGGGCCGGTCCGAGGTGGCCGGCGTGCGTCGCAACGGCCGCGGCCGCCGCGGCCGGGTCGATCAGGTCCGCGTCGGCCGCGGCCGTCCGGCGAGCGCCGGCCACCCGGTCGGTCCTGACCGTGGCGGCCGCCCGGGGTGTGTTTCCGGAGCCAGCGGTGGTCGGTGACACCGCGTGAGCCGGCGCCATCGCGCCGCTTGGTGACATCACGCCCGCGGGCACTGGGCGCAGCATGATCACTGGAGCGAGGCCGCGCTCGAGGGGCGCGGGCGGCCGACGGGCCGCAGAAAGCAGCGCTTCGGCCAACTCCCGAGAATCGGGGGCCGGGCGCGAGGGGACCCGCCGGGTGGCGACCCCCGGCGTCGCCGCCCGTGCGTCGGCGGTCGGACCCGTCCGCCCGTGGCGGCGTTGCGGCGGCGCGCGGTGCACCGGGGCGCGCTCGAGCACGGCCGCCCCGTCCGCGTCCTCGCGCACCGGGGCGAAGCCCGCGGTGCGCAGGGCCGCCAGCGTGTCCTTGACCGAGCCGGCACTGGCCAGCACGGTCGGCGCCAGCAGGGTCAGGCGCAGCGGCCGCAGCGCTCGCATGCCGGCGATCTCGGCGAGCAGGGCAGGGTCCTCGGCGCGCAGGACGCAGCCGACGGGCCGGACCCGCACCGCGCCGTGCCGGCGGGCGACGTCGGCGATCAGGTACTCGAGCGGCTGCGGCAGCGTGCCGCCGACAGCGACCTTCCGCAGCTGCGCCAACAGCTCCGCAACGGCGTACCCCCCGTCGAGGGCCCGTCGCACGGACGCCGAGCCGAACCGCCACGTCGCGGCGGTGCCGCCGGACTCCCGGTCCGCCGCCGAGTCGAGCAGCGCGGCGAGTGAGGCGGCCGGCGATCCGGGCACCACCGCGGTCAGATCGGCCTGGAACAGCGCCTCGCCGACCGAGTCCGGCAGCAGCTCGGCGGCGGCGGCGCGCAGCGCGGCCTCGTCGTGCAGGGCGCGGCCCAACGGGCTGAGCGCGCCGTGTGCGACGACCCCGAGGAGGCCGGCCTCATGCCACGCCGCATCGGCCTGCATCTCGCCGAGCTCGTCAGCCTCCACCAACAGCGGGGCGCGCCAGCGCAGCAGGGCGACGGCAGCCGCGGGGGTGGCCAGAGCCGTACCCTCCGGCAACTCGTCGAGAAGCCGCAACAGGTGCGGTCGCAGGTCGGGCGAGGCGCCGACGGACTCGCGGCGCAGCGGCGCGGTCGGCCCGCCCAGCACCGGCGCCATCAAGGTGGACGTCGGCAGCCGTCGCCAGGCCCCTAGCAGCGGCACCAACCGGTCCGCGGGCTCCGCCGCGCGCCAGTCGTCGTACGCCTCCGTCGGCAGGACCACCTCGCCCGAGACCGCGAGCAGGCCGGCGGCGTGCGCCACCTCGATGAGGAGCCGCAGGACGGCTTCATCCGCGCCGGTCGCCTTCTCCAGTCGGCGCAACTCTCGCGCGCCGACGCCGCCGGCCTTGAGCAGTGCAATGGGCGTGCCGGCGCAGCTGTCGAGCAGGGCGGACAGGTGGGCGACGGCACTCGCGGCGGCGGCTGCCGCCTCCTGGGCCACCGCGGCCGGGTCGACCTCAAGCGGCTCCATCGCAGGCGGGCGCGGATCGAACGGGGCGTGCCAGTCGGCGCCGCGCAGGGCTAGGCCGACCTCGTAGGGCATCTGCGCGTGCTGCCAGCCGTCCCACACCAGCAGCCCGCGCTCGACCGCCCACGTCAGCTCCGGCGTGGACCGGCGCCCGACCGGGGAGAAGAGCTGCGGCGCCTCCATTGTCGGGCCGTGCAGCGCCATCTCCCGCAGCAGGGCGCGGGTCGCCGCGGGGGCCTCGGCGACCACGGCCCGAACGGCGTCCGCGTCGGAGAGCCAGCGGCGGACCGCCTCAACGACGGCCCCCCGGGTGCGGTCGGCGGTGAGGCCGAGCCGGCGCGCGATGTCCCGGATCTCCGCGGAGGGCGCGGCGTCCAGCAGCAGCTCGGCGGGAGGGCCCAGCCCGAGCGGCCGCTCGAAGGCGGACCACAGCGCGCCGGCCATGCGGAGCCGCCCTTCCGCGTCCGGCCAGACGAGCGCGCGCTGAGCGAGCACGTGCAGCGCCGCCTCCAGGTCCGGATCGTCGGCGGTACGCCCAACCGCCTCGGCTAGGGCCTGCCGCATGATCGCCGGGCCGCCGAGCGCCTGCGCCGCCTCGACCAGCTGGACGGCGGGGAGCGGGAGGGTCGCCAGCACGGCGTCGACGGAGTGGGCCTCCTGCAAGCGGGCGGCGAGCTCTCCGAGACTTCCCGGCGGCGGGCTCGCCGCGTCCGGGCGCCGGACGAGAACCTCCGCCAAACCGGCGGCGTCGAGCGTGGCGAGCCAGCGCGCGAGTGGGGATGCCACGGCTTAGCAATTTCCTCCACGCGGGCGGCGAGGTCAAACAACCGGGCCGAACGGCCGAGGACGATCTGCGGCGGTAGCGTCAAAGGGTGACCGGAGAGACCCTTCGACCCGACCGTACGGCCCCGGCCGGCGGTGATCCCCGCTTCGGCGAGCAGGGCGGTCTGCTGACCTATGGCAGCTACCTCCACCTGACGGATCTGCTCGAGCAGCAGGTGCCGGAGTCCTCGCCCCCGGCTCACGACGAGCTGCTGTTCATCACGATCCACCAGGTGTACGAGCTGTGGTTCAAGCTGCTGCTCGCCGAGCTGACCGACGCCAGGGACCGGATGCTCGCCGGGGAGTCCTACCTGCCCAGGGTGCGCCTTGAGCGCTGCCACACGATCGAGCGCGTGCTGGTCGGCCAGGTCGACGTGATCGACACCATGACGCCGCAGGATTTCCTGGAATTCCGGACCAAGCTCGCGCCGGCGTCTGGTTTCCAGTCGGCCCAGTTCCGCGAGATCGAGTTCCTGTCCGGGCTCAAGGACCCCGGGTTCCTGGACCGGTTCCGAGGGCTGTCCGACGCCGAGCGGCAGCGGCTCAACCGTCGGCTGCTCGAACCGAGCCTGTGGGACGGCTACCTCGCGGTGCTGGCGAAGGCCGGTTTCGCAGTGGATTCGCCCGAGGAGCGCTTCGGCGCGTACGCCGCCATCGCCCACGACCGCGAGCGGTTCGGAGCGTTGTGGGATCTGGCAGAGGCGCTGGTCGCGCACGACCAGGCGTGGTCGCTGTGGCGGGCGCGGCACGTGCTCATGGCGGAGCGGCAGATCGGCACGAAGCCCGGAACCGGTGGCTCGGCCGGCGGCGCTTACCTCCGGTCCCGCATCGAGCTGCGCTTCTATCCGGAGCTTTGGGAACTACGCAGCAGACTCTAATTACCTGACCGACCGTCTGGCCGTTTTTGCCATCCAGATGACAGCGCGCACCGAATCCATTGCGGATACTTGGCGTGGCGCGGGTTGTGGGGGGTGGGCGCCGATGGAGAGGCTGTTGGACGGCCGGTACCGCCTGCAGTCCGAGATCGCGCGTGGAGCGATCGGCGCGGTGTGGCGGGCGATCGACGCTGCCTCGGGTGCGCCGGTGGCCGTCAAGTGGCTGCGGCCGGAGGCGGCCGTCCAGCCGGAGCTCGTGACGGCGTTCGTCAACGAGGCCGAGTTCCTCGCCGAGCTGGACCACCCGTCGGTGGTCGGGGCCCGCGACTTCGTCACCGTCGAGGGCGGCTACGCGCTGGTCATGGACCTCGTCGACGGTGAGGACCTGCGTCGGCGGCTGCGCCGGGACGGGCCGGTCCCGCCCTCGGTCGCCGCCAATGTTGTCGCGCAGGTCGCGGCCGTCCTGGAATATCTGCACGACCGGGGGATCGTGCACGGCGACGTCAAGCCGGGCAACGTCCTCGTGCCGGCCGACGGCGGGCCTGTGCGGCTGGCGGACTTCGGCGTCGCGCGGCGGTTCCCACGCCGAACGTCGCAGCGACCTGGGCAGGTCAACGGCTCGGGCCGCCGCCCGGGTGACGGCGAGGAGAGCACCGCCGAGACCGGCACCGGGCGGGTCGTGCACGCCACTCCGGAGTACGTGGCGCCCGAGGTCGTGGTCGGCGGCGCACCCACTCCGTCGGCTGACGTGTACGCGGTCGGCGTGGTGCTGTTCGAGCTTCTGAGCGGGCGCAGCCCGTATCGCGGCGGGCCGCCCCTGGACGTGCTCCGGCGGCACGCCACCTGCCTGCCGGTCCCCCCGCCGGGCCTGCCGCCGGCCGCGTGGCCGGTGATTGAGGAGTGCATGGCGCTCGACCCGGCCCGCCGACCGAGCGCCGCCGCGATCGCCGCCCGGATGCCCGACGTGGAGGAGGCCCTCGACGGGCTGCCCCCGCTGCCCGACCTGGCCCCCGACGCGGTCACTTGGTGGCCCCGCCCGGCCGGTGACCGGCCGACGTTCACTGGCGTCGCCCGCGCCGTGACCTGGGTGCCACTGCAGGCGGCGCCGGTGTCACCGGCATCGGCGTACTCCGGGCGGATGGTCGCCATTCCGGTCTCCGGGATGCCGTCCGATCCACCGCCGGCGATGCGGGCGAGGGGCGGAACCGACCACCTCGCCGCGGCGTGGTCGCCGGGCGGGCCGGGCACCTGGCCCGCCGAGCCGGCGGACCCCGCCCCCGCGAAACGATCATGGTCGTTCCGCCGGACACGCCGGGCGGGTCAGCCGGAAAGGTCATGATCGCCTAGAAAGTCGTCCTCTACGGACTGTCCGGCACGGACAGTGCACTGTGGAGGCCTATCGGTCGAAATCCTGGACGCCGGCGCCGCAACGTGGCAGCGTGGAGACATGGCCGATTCTCCAATCAACCCGACCGCGGCGGCCCTGCTCGGCCTGCTCCACGATGGCCCGATGACCGGCGGCCAGCTGATGTCCGCCGCCGAGAAACGGCTGGGCCCGTTCTGGTCGATGACCCGTAGCCAGGTCTACCGAGAGCTGCCCGCGCTGGCCGACCTCGGCTACGTCAAGCTCGGCAAGCCGGGCCCGCGCTCCAGCCAGCCATACTCGATAACGGCCGCGGGCAAGCGGGCGTTCCTGCGCTGGCTGGCCGAGCCGCCCGGCCGGGACGCGGTACGCAACCCGGTCGCGCTTCGGGTCGCGTTCGGCGGCCTGCACACCGCCGCGCAGTTGCGCGAGCTCTATGCGAGCGCGACCGAATACCACACCGAGGCGCTGGCCAGCGCCCGTGACCAGGCGCGGGACGCGAAGAAGGCGGGCGACGAGTACGGCTCGGCCGCGCTGGAGTTCGCCGTCGCGTACCACCGGGCGGCGCTCTCCTGGCTCAAGTCCGCGCCGAAGTAACCGAGCGCTCCGCGCTCGGTTGGGGCGGAGCCCCCCGTGGGTGCGGAGCCTCCCGTGGGTGGGCCCGGATCGGCCGGGGGGGAGCACGGGGGGCGGAGCCCCCCGTGGGTGTGGGTAGGCTCGATGGTCGTGACCGGAGTAGACGACCTCGCCCAACAGCTGAAGGACCTCGACGCGACGCTGCGCAACGTCGAGGCCGTGCTGGACCTTGATCGCCTCCGCAAGGACAAGGCCGAGCTGGAGGAGGCGGCGTCGGCGCCCAACTTGTGGGACGACCAGGCTCGCGCGCAGCGGGTCACGTCGCGTCTGTCGTATGTCAGCTCGGAGATCGAGAGGCTGAGTCAGCTCCGCCGGCGGCTCGACGACGCCCACGTGCTACTCGACCTGGCCGACACGGAGAGCGACGCCGCCGTGCTCGGTGAGGTGGCCACCGAGGTCGCCGTCCTGCGCAAGGCGATCGATGAGCTCGAGGTGCGGACGCTACTGTCCGGGGAGTACGACTCGCGGGAGGCCCTCGTCGCCATCCGGGCCGGCGCCGGCGGTGTCGACGCGGCGGACTTCGCCGAGATGCTGCTCCGGATGTATTTGCGCTGGGCCGAGCGGCATGGCTACCCGACGGAGGTCTACGAGACCTCGTACGCCGAGGAGGCCGGCCTGAAGTCGGCGACGTTCGCGGTGAAGGCACCGTACGCGTACGGCACACTGAGCGTCGAGGCGGGCACCCACCGATTGGTGCGCATCAGTCCGTTCGACAACCAGGGCCGTCGCCAGACGAGCTTCGCCGGAGTCGAGGTGCTGCCCGTGGTTGAGCAGACCGACCACATCGAGATCCCGGAGAACGAGATCCGCGTCGACGTCTACCGGTCGTCGGGACCGGGCGGGCAGAGCGTCAACACGACCGACTCCGCCGTGCGGATCACCCACCTGCCCACCGGGATCGTGGTCACCTGCCAGAACGAGAAGTCCCAGCTGCAGAACAAGGCGTCGGCGATGCGCGTGCTGCAGGCCCGCCTGCTGGAGCGCAAGCGCCAAGAGGAACAGGCCACGCTCGATGGCCTGAAGACTGACGCCGCCGGATCGTGGGGCGACCAGATGCGCTCGTACGTCCTGCACCCGTACCAGATGGTCAAGGACCTGCGCACGGAGTACGAGACGGGCAACCCGAGCGCGGTCTTCGACGGCGACCTGGACGGCTTCGTCGAGGCGGGGATCCGCTGGCGCAAGCAGCGGGAGCTGGCCGGCGACGAATGATCGCCCACGGTGATGGACCGTAACTCCCATTTCCGGCATACTGGGCGCGCGCTGGCGGGTGAGGTTGGCGTTCTGGTTACGCCGCGTAGACTCTCGTCCCGTGATTCGGCTTGAACATGTGACGAAGACGTACCCCAAGGCATCCCGGCCGTCCCTCGACGACGTGTCGGTCGGCATCGAGAAGGGCGAGTTCGTCTTCTTCATCGGACCTTCCGGCTCCGGCAAGTCCAGCATCATCAAGATGTTGCTCAGGGAGATCACCCCCAACCGGGGGAAGGTCGTCGTGAACGGCAAGGACGTCAGCTCGATGCGGTCCTGGAAGATCCCCACCTTCCGGCGCTCGATCGGCTGCGTGTTCCAGGACTTCCGCCTGCTGCCCAACCGGACGGCGTACGAGAACGTCGCGTTCGCCCTGGAGGTGATCGGCAAGACCAAGGCGGTCGCGCGCCGGGTGGTCCCGGAGGTTCTCGAGCTCGTCGGCCTCGGCGGCAAGGAGCACCGGTACCCCCACGAGCTGTCCGGTGGCGAGCAGCAGCGCGTCGCCGTCGCCCGCGCGTTCGTCAACCGGCCGCTGATCCTGCTCGCCGATGAGCCGACCGGCAACCTCGACCCCGACACGTCCATTGAGATCATGCGGCTGCTGGACCGGATCAACCGGACCGGCACGACCGTCGTAATGGTGACCCACGACTCGAACATCGTGAACCAGATGCGCCGCCGGGTCATCGAGATCGAGAGCGGCCGGATCGTCCGCGATCAACCCCGCGGTGTGTACGGCTGATGCCGGTCCATCGAATTCACGACTGACCCGAGCGACCCGCGGCGATCCGGAAGGAACCCCCCGATGCGGCTGAAGTACGTCCTGTCCGAAGTGATGGTCGGGCTGTGGCGCAACGTCACCATGACCGTCGCGATGATCATCACCTTCGGTGTGTCGCTGACCATGCTGGGTGCCAGCGCCCTCATGTTCTTGCAGGTCAACGCCATGAAGGATGCGTACTACGACAAGATCGAGGTGTCGATCTTCCTGACCGGCGAGGTGACCGACGCCCAGCGCGCGACCCTCGACACACAGCTGAAGAACGACCCGCTCGTCAGGAGCTTCTATTACGAGAGCAAGTCGCAGGCGTACGAGAAGTTCAAGCGGCTCTTCGCCGACGCGCCCGACCTGGTCAGCGCCGTCAAGCCGGACGGCCTGCCGGAATCGTTCCGGGTCCAGCTGAAGAACCCGGAGAAGTTCCAGGAGGTCTCCAACAAGTACGCCGGGAGCCAGGGCGTCGAGGAGATCATCGATCAGCAGAAGCTGCTCTCTCGGCTGTTCGGCATCGTCGGCTCGGTCCAGACGCTGGCGCTCATCACCGCATCGATCATGGCGGTCGCGGCCCTGTTGCTCGTCGGCAACACCATTCAGGTGGCCGCGTACAGCAAACGCCGAGAAGTCGCGGTCATGAAGCTCGTCGGCGCGTCCAACTGGTTCATCCAGTCGCCGTTCGTGCTCGAGGCGGTGTTCGCCGGGTTGATTGGGGCACTGCTCGCGTTCGGTGCCCTGCTGCTGGGCAAGTGGCTGCTCATCGACGGCTCGCTCAAGGATCTGACGTCCGTCCTGACCCCCGTGCCGTGGAAGAACGTCCTGCTCACGTTGCCGTTCATGGCGGCCGTCGGCGGGGTGGTCAGCGCGGTGACCGCCTGGGTCACCCTGCGCTTCTACATTCGGGTCTAGCCTCAGCCCCAAGATCAGACGCAACCTGGCACAGAATGGGGTGTCGACCTGAGGTTGATCGCCGAACCTGTGCCAGGTTGTGTTGATCTACCGGGGGAGCATTGCCCGGCTGCCGGTGCGGAGGGGTGAGACGGGATGGCCAAGGAGAAGGGCCGCAAGGTCGTCGCCTCGAACCGCAAGGCGCGGCACGACTATGCCATCCTCGACACCTACGAGGCGGGCCTGGCGTTGACCGGCACCGAGGTCAAGTCGCTGCGGGCCGGGCACGTTTCGCTCGTCGACGCCTTCGCCCAGGTCAAGGACGGCGAGGTCTACCTCTACGGGATGCACATTCCGGAGTACGAGCGCGGCACGTGGACGAACCACGAACCGCGTCGCACGCGGAAGTTGCTGCTCAAGCGGCTCGAGATCGATCGACTGATCGGCAAGGTGCGGGAGAGCGGGCTGACTCTGATCCCCCTCGCGGTGTACTTCTCCGACGGCTGGGCCAAGGTGGAGATCGGCCTCGCCCGGGGCAAGCGCGCCTACGACAAGCGGCAGGACCTCGCAAAACGGGACGCCGAGCGCGAAATCAGTCGCGCCATGGCTCGGCGGGGCAAGGGAGTGAGCTGAGGGTGGTCACGTACGTCGGCCGAATGATCAGGATGAAACCGAGCGGTAGGCGCGTTAGTCTTGTACGGCTGTGAGAGTCGCAGCAGTGCTTGGGGGTGACTGGTTTCGACTTTGTGCGTTGAGGCAGGGGAAGCGAGCCGAGGAAGCCGACGTCGTCTCGGTAATCGTCGTCGGAAAACAATAAGCGCCAACGCTAAGCGCGCTGGCTTCGCTCTCGCCGCCTGAGGCGGGTAGCGAGCCTGTCGGTCTGGGAGTGCCTTCGGCCCAGTTCACCGGCATCAGCTAGGAGGCTGGCCAACCGAGCCCGGTCGCGGGGCTCGCGCGGTGAGATCAATCAGCGACTGGGCCCGTCACACCGACTCGCTCGCGTGATCGGAGGGGCCGAGTAGAGGCATAGCGAGCTGCGCTCGGAGAAGCCCTGGCAAGAC
>DASXRQ010000205.1:0-3109 GCA_036506495.1 Micromonosporaceae bacterium
CAGCCCGGAGGAGCGTCGAGATCCCGACATCTCACCGCTCTACGCCGACCTCAGCGGGATGCCGCCGGCCCGGTTCGTCGTCGGTACGGAGGACCCGCTGCTCGACGACTCCCTCTTCATGGCCGCCCGCTGGCGGTCGGCCGGGAGCCCGGCCGCCCTTGAGGTGGTCGCGGAGGCCGTACACGGCTTCCTGGCTTACCCGATCGCGGTGGCGCAGCAGGAACTCGCCCGGGGTTTCGCCTACGTCGCGGCGGCCGTACGCGATGAGGCAAGCGACGAGATCCCGGTCGTTGGTCAGGGTTAGTTACTTCGACCTGGAGCCGTAGATTGCAACCTGGTGTCCAGGATCGTCGACGCTCTGACCATCCGCGTGCGCGCAATCATGTCCGGGGTCTCAACGGCTGCCATTGGCAGACAGCGTAGGTGGCGGGCGCGCGTCTCGGTCAGCGCCTGGTCACGGAGGTGCCGGCATCCGGGCTGGGCAACCGAACGTTCGGTCACCATCCGGCCCATCGCGACCGCCGCCGGCGTCGACGGCCGCAGGCAGGGCTGGACCAGACCTGATCGTGATCGCACCTTCAAGCTGGAGCACCGGGACTACGGCGCCGGCCCGATCTCCGGCTTCGAGTACGACATCGGCGCAGTCCTTGTGCAGGTCACAACCGCCACCGACGAGGTCCAACCCACCGCAGCCCTCGAAGTATGGAACCTTCAACCGAAGCAGTTCCTCCACCCCCGGCAAACCGACGACCCGACGTAACGGCTAACCTCACCGATCCACAGGTCCGACGATTCCTCGGCGGCACAACACGTGTCCGAGACGCTGTGCGCCACAGCGAACTCGATCAGGCATTGGCGCACAGCCGCACCGCTGAACCACGCCACTACCCCCCGCGGTGGCCGGGACATAGCGGGCGTCAGGCCTGCTGCAACACGATGCCGTTGCCGTCGACATCGTAGAAAACGGTCTCCGTCGCCCACGGCTGGTGCTGCGGCGGTCCCTCGAAACGCACGCCCCGAGCGGTCAGACTCTCGTACTCCACTTGGATGTCGTCGCACGTGAGCACGAGTCCGCGCAGGGAGCCGGGCGGCATCGTTTCGAACCAGGTGGTCAGCGCCAGCCCGGCGCCGCCGTTCCTGGGCCCCACCATGACCCACCGGGTGCCCGGCATCGAAGCCTCGTCCCTGAGCTCGAAGCCGAGTGTGTGGATGTAGAACTCCTTCGCGCGGTCCTGGTCGGCCACTGGCACCGAAACGACGCTCACATCCTTGACTGCCATTTTCTCCTCCTCGGTTCGGCCCGTTTCCACCGAGCATGGGATGGCCGAGGGGGCCGCGGTCCAAGACTGATCGGTCGCGGCTGCCATAGGTCGTTCCTATCGCGACCGGCCGGGCCGTCCCCGGCGACGATCAGCCGAGTTGTTCCCGGGCGACCTCGAGGAAGCGTTCGGTCAGCGGATGTCCGGCGCTGGGGCGCCAGGCGAGGGCGGTGACCGCGGGTTCCCCATCGCTGACCGGCACGAAGCGGACGCCGGGGCGGCTGAAGGCATCCTCGGCCCAGGCCGCGGCGAGACCGACGACCTCTCCGGCGACCACGAGCTGGATGAACTTGTCGATGGACGTGGTGGCCGGGCCGAGCTTGGGCGGCGCGCCGCCGCGGTGGTTCATGGCCAGCCAGTAGTCCCGGCAGATCGGGTCGTGACCTCCTCGTCGAGCACCAGGTCGCGGTGCTGCCCCGGCGGAGTCAACCGCCGGCGAGGCGGAGCAGGTCGTCCCGGAAGCGCCAGTCCGGTGCGCTCGCCAGGTCGCGGAGTTGGACGCCGTCGCTGACGTACCCGCATCCGGCGACTGTCGCGGAGAGCACCACGGACGACCGCGGCGACGCGACGAACGCGATCAACAGCCGCCGGTCGTCGTCGAACGGACAGCTCCGCGGACCCGGCGGAATCGCCGGCAGGTCGTTGAAACGCGCCCGCCACCGCCGCACGTCGGCAGCGCCGGCGACGAGCCGGGCAGCGCGGAGTCTGCGATACGGCCGCTCGTTCATGCCGTTGTACCGGCAGAGGACCATGTACCGCGCCGCGATAGGCACGAGCGGCCCGGCTAGCCTGGGTCCCGGCCGGGCGAATCCCGGTGGGGGATCGGGCGTGGCCCACGCCGTCGCGGTCGCCGGGCACCGTCCCGCGACGATGCCGGTGGTGTCCTGGGCGGGCGCGGTGGTGTCCTGGGCGGGCCGGGTGGTGCCGTGCGCCGGCCAGGTGCTCGTCATGACCGGCTGCGGCGTCGGGGTCCGAGCCGCGACTTGATGCGCCGAACATCCGGACACCATCAGAGCCGCGACGGCCGCCGTACACAGGATGCGTCTCACGGTTCTTGAGACGGCCACCCGGGCGGGCTTGGTCCGTACGGCACGGCGGCGGCGATGAACGCACTCAGCCGGCGCGTGGCCGCAGCTGTGGGGCGGGTTGGCCCTTGCCTCGAGCGCTGCTTGCCGACGGGCATGGCGTACGAGTCGTGGAGCAGGCTTCGCGGCTACGTGAGGGCGGCGCTGCGGTGACCATCGTCAATAACGGTGCGGCCATGGCCCGGCTCGGGGCTCCGCTCGCGAACGGGCTCGGTGATCTGTTCGAAGCGATGGAGATCCGTGACGTGACGGCGCCGTGCAATGTCGGTTTCGACCTGCGGGTGATGGCACGGCGGACTGGTCTCCCGAGGCGGGTGGACGAGGCTTGCGCTGGGCGGGTTTAGGGCGTGCTGTCCTGAGCCGGGCGGTAGTTTCCGTGGTATGACTAGTGACACTCTGCGCGCCGTGGACGTCGAGCGCACGGACCTCGGGCGGTTCCTGGTGCGCAACGCCCGCGGCGCCTCGATCTCGGTCGGTGCGGGCGACGGCGACTTCACCCCGGTCGAGCTCCTCCTCGCGGCCATCGGCGGCTGCACCGCGCTCGACGTCGACGTGGTGACCAGCCGACGCGCGGAGCCGGACCGGTTCACCGTACGGGTCACCGGCGACAAGGTGCGGGATGAGTCGGGCGGGAACCGGATGGTCAACCTCAGCGTCCAGTTCGCCGTGGCGTTCCCCGACGGCGCGGGCGGCGACGCAGCCCGG
>DASXRQ010000206.1:0-2412 GCA_036506495.1 Micromonosporaceae bacterium
GCAGACCCAGCGCCAGGCGGACGAGACGCCAAAGGGGACGTTCGTGAACTTCCCGGAGGGCAATCACGGCGTCTCCAACCTGCCGTCGCGGGCGCGACCGATGATCGCCGACTGGATGGCGGATGAGCTGAGCCGCCGGACACTGGCCGGATAGCTGAGCCATGGTGGGGCGGAGGTCGAAACGCACCTCCTGTATGCTGCGCGCCGTCCGTGATCCCGGGGGACGGATACGACCACATGTCCACGCGTACCGATGACGTCGTCGCTCCCGACGTCGAGCCGCCGGCCAGGGCCGACCGGCCCGAGCCGCCAGCCCGCCCTACGGTGGCGTGGCGGTACTGGCCGGTGCTCGCCATCCTCGCGATGGCCGGCCTGCTGACCTGGTTCAGCTTGTGGAGCCAGGGCATCCCGCTCGGCGGCAATCGAAGGCTCTCGCACCTACCGCTCTACGGCTACTTCGACCCGGTCTTCACCGACTGGACCCTGATCCGGCTGATCCCGGCCGCCCTGCTGCTCGCGGCCGCCGCCTGGGCGGTGACGTCCACGCGGCGCACTCCTACCGGGGCGGCGCTGGCGCTGATCGTGGCGTCGGCGTGGGTCACGTCGCTCGCGGTCAACCTGATCCGCGGCCAGAGTGCGTTGTGGCAGGGCGTCTCCACCACCACGGGCACCTACTACACCAGCGACCTGCACTTCATCGACGAGTACGGCGTACGAGGCTTCGTCTCGCACTTCCCGTCGCTGGTCACCCACCTGAACGCTTGGAACGGCCGCACCCATCCGCCCGGTGTCCAGGTGTTCCTCTGGACCGGTTCCAAGATCGTGCAGGCCCAGCCGTTCGTGTTCACTACGGTGCTCGCGGTGCTATCGCTGTGCACCGCGGTGGGCGCCTGGGCGATGGCCCGCTCGTACGGCGGCGAGCGTGCCGGACGTATCGCCGCGGTGCTCGCGGTCGCGGCGCCCGGGCCGTTGATGCTCGCATACACGAGCATGGACGCTGTCTTCGCCACGTTCTTCGCCACCGCCGCCGCGTTCTTCGTGGTCGGCACGCGGCGCCGCTCGATGGCGTTGACCGCCGCCGGCGGCGTGGTGCTCGGGCTGGCTACGTTCATGACCTACGCGACCGTGTTCCTCGGGCTGGCCACGGCGGTCGCCGTCGTGCTCGAGACCCGCAGCCTGCGCCAGTCGGCCAAGCTGCTCGGCGCCGCCGTGGTGGGCGGCGTCGCGGTCCTGCTGGTGCTGCGGCTCGCGCTCGGCTTCGACGTGTTCGCCAGCTACCGGGCAATGACCCGAAGCGGCTCGCATTTCTACCCGTACTGGATGGCCGGCCAGCCGGCCGCCTTGCTCATCATGGCCGGCCTGCCGCTCGCCGCGCTCGGCATCGCCGGGCTCATCGTCAAGGTGCCCGGTGCCCGGCGGCCGACCCTCCCGGCCGTACTGATCGTCGCCATGCTCATCTGGGGCACGCTTCCGCCCCAGGTCACCGCGCTCCGGCAGGGCGAGGTGGAACGTACCTGGGCCTTCCGCTATCCCATGTTGGCGGTCTCGGCCGGACTGGTGGTCGACCGGTGCACGCATGCCGGCAGCCGCCGTGGCCGGATCTGGGCCGGAGCGGTCGTCGCCCTTCTCGTCCTTTCCGTTTGCCCAGACCGGCGTGGTCAGTCGCTGTCGGACAACCTGACATGAACCCCGGAGATGCCATGAAGTTGTCCATTCTCACGCCGGTCTACAACGAGGAGGCCTCGGTCGGCCGCGCGCTGAAGCTGGCCCTCGCGGTCGAGTACCCGTGCGAGGTCGAGTTCATCGTGGTCGACGACGGCAGCAGCGACGGCACTGCCGCCCAGCTCGACGCAGTCACCGACGAGCGCCTGCGCGTCGTTCACCACCAGCGCAACAAGGGCAAGGGCGCCGCCATCCGGACCGCCGTCGACACCGCGACCGGGGACTACGTGGTGATCCTGGACGCCGACCTGGAGTACGACGCAGCGGACATCCCGGCGTTGCTCCGCCCGGTGCTGGACGGCCGGGCCCGCGTCGTGTACGGAAACCGCCAGTTCGGCAGCCACAGCGCGTACTCGTTCTGGTACGTGATCGGCAACAAGGGCGTGACGCTAGCGGCGAACATCATCTTCAACAGCTACATCAGCGACGTCGAGACGTGCTTCAAGCTGATGCCGATCGAGCTGTACCGGGAGCTCGACGTCAGGTCGACCGGCTTCGGCATGGAAGCCGAGGTCACCGGTAAGCTGCTGCGCCGCCGCATCCGGCCGTACGAAGTCCCGATCTCGTACCACGCGCGGTCGCGCGAGGAAGGCAAGAAGATCACCGCCTGGGACGGCGTCGAGGCACTCGCCATCCTGGCGCGCGAGCGAGTACGGCGGGTGGGCAAGCGTGCAGCGGCGGACCAGGCGA
>DASXRQ010000207.1:0-6694 GCA_036506495.1 Micromonosporaceae bacterium
TGGCCGACTGCACCGCGCACGGCTGGACGCCGGCCGTCCTCGCGTGCGGGAACGCGGGCGGTCGGGCATACCGGCGCAGCGGACTGGACGTGATCGAGCTGGGCGACGAGGCCATCATCGACGTCGCGGCGTTCTCGCTCGAGGGCCGGCCGATGCGCGGGGTCCGGCAGGCCGTCAACCGGATGCGGCGGGCCGGCTACGCCTGCGAGGTGGTCCGGCAGCGAGACCTGTCGCCGGCCACGCTCGCCGAGGCGATCCACGCCGCCGACGCCTTCCGCGACGGCCCGATCGAACGCGGGTTCTCCATGGCGCTGTCTCGCTTCGGCGACCCGCTCGACGCCGATTGCCTGCTGGTGCGATGCCGCGACCGCGACGGGCGGCTGCGTGGCCTGCTGCAGTTCGTGCCGTGGGGAGCGGACGGGCTCTCGCTCGACCTCATGCGTGGCGACCGCTCGGCCGACAACGGGCTGACCGAGTTCATGGTGGTCAGTGCCATCGAGGCGGCGCCCGGCCTGGGCGTACGCCGGGTCTCGCTCAACTTCGCGGTGTTGCGGTCGGTCTTCGCCCGCGCCGAGGAGCTCGGCGCCGGCCCGGTGCTGCGGATCTGGCACCGCCTGCTGCGGGCCGCGTCCCGGCTGTGGCAGATCGAGTCGCTGTACCGGGCCAACGCCAAGTACCAACCGGCGTGGCAGCCGCGTTACCTGTGCTTCCCGACCGCGCGCGACCTGCCCCGCATCGCGGTGGCGGTGCTCAGCGCCGAGGCGTTCCTGACCTTCGGGCGGCGCGGCCCGGCGAGCGCCACCCCGGCCACGGCGACGGTGACCGCGTGAGTCTCACGGGCGTACCGCTGATTGTCGTGGCCGTGCTGGTCACGACCCTGACCATCGCCGCGACCTGGTGGCTCTGGTCGCGGTACGGGCGGTGGCGGCTGGTCAGCCGCGTGGTAGGGGTCCTGCTGGCCGAGACGCTGACGGTGTTCACGGTGGGCCTGGTGGTGAACCGGGTGGAGCAGTTCTACCCGTCCTGGCAGGCGCTCGCGGGCAACACCGGCACGACGGTGGTCGCCGCGGCCGGACATGCGGGCCGCATCGACGGCATGGTGCACGGTCACGGCGCGGCTGCGCTGCCCTGGCGGCCGGCCTCCCTCTCCGCCTGGCGGCTGGTCGCCACGCCGGTCGTGGTCGTGCCGTCCGGGTACCTCGCTCGGCGCTCGGTGACGTTCCCCGCCGTGTTGTCGCTCGTCGATGCCGGCCGGGACGGCGCCGCGGCGGTCCGCGCGGCGAAGCGCGTCGCCACCGTCAGCGTCGTCGTGGCGCCGTCGGCCGGCACGACCGCCGCGGCGTTGGCGACGCTGCCCGCGAGCCTCGACGAGGACGTCCGCACCATGACCCACGGCTGGGCGATCGTCGCGACCGCGCGGCAGGCAGCACTCGCCGTGCGGCTCATCCGGTCCACGCCATCCAGGTTCGGCGCGCTGGTCCTGGTCGAGGACTCGGCCACGGCCCGGCCACCCCACGACCGTCCCGGCGGCGAGGTTGCGGTCGCCGTCGTCCGTCCCGCCCCACGGCATGGCATCAAGGCGCCGGGGGTACCGCCCGGGACGGCCGCGTTGACCGGCAGCGGATCGCGGGCATGGACCACGGCGGTGGAGTGGGCGGCCGGGGAGTGCCCTCCGCCGCTGGCCGCGCCGGTACAGCTGCCGCCCACGTATGTGGCGGCCGGAAAGCCGAGGCGGCCATGACGCTTGACGGTACGGGAATCGTCGTGCTGGGTGCCGTGGCCGTGGCCGGCACCGCGGTCCTGCTCGCGGTCTTGTGGGACCGGGTCGGCCCCCTCTCGAGGGCCGGGATCGCCGCCGGGTCCGTGCTGAGTGTGGCGATGACCGCCGGCCTGCAGCTGAACCGGATGACCGAGGCCTACCCGAGCTGGGACACCCTGCCCGGCGTGCACGCGGCCGGAGCGTCGGAGCCGCGTTCGCCGACCGTCGCCGCGATCACGCCGCTCCCGGCCAAGTCCGGCGGCAGTACCGTCCTCAGCGTCCGGGTCGCCGGCAAGGCCAGCGGACTGACCCTGCCCATGTACGTCTATCTGCCACCCGGCTACGACCGGGACCCGCGCGAACGGTTCCCCGTGCTGGAGGCGGCGCACGGCTATCCCGGTTCGCCCCGGACCTGGTTCCGCCGGCTGGACGCGCAGAGCTACCTGGACCGGGAGATCGCCGCCGGGCGGATGGCGCCGACCGTGGTGCTGTTCCCGTACCAGACGCCCAAGCAGCTGCTGGACACCGAATGCACCAACCTCGCCAACGGGCCGCAGGCGGAGACGTTCCTGACCGAGGACGTGCCCGCGTACGCGAGGGCCTACCTCCGGGTCCGGACCGACCGTGCCGGCTGGGGCTTGATCGGTTACTCCGCGGGCGGCTACTGCGCGACAAACCTGCTGCTGCGCCACCCCGGCCAATACGCCGCGGCTGCCAGCCTCTCCGGCTTCGACCAGCCCGGCATCAAGGTCGGCGACGGCACCGAGAACACCGCCAACAACGACTCCTGGCGGCTCACCCACCTCCCGCAGCCGGCGGTCGCGCTGTATCTCGCCTGGGCGGCCGACGACACCCCGACGCGGCGGGCGTCGCTGCGGCTCGCCAGGCTCGCCCGCGCGCCGCTCGCGGTGACCACCGCGGTGCTCGCGCACGGGGGGCACAGCGACGCGGCCTGGCAGGAGATGGAGGCGCCGGCCTTCGACTGGCTCTCCGACAACCTTGCCCGGCCGGCCGGATGAGACGGTTCGCGCCGCTGCTGGCACAAGAGCGCAGGATTTCCTTGTGACGAACGATCAGTGGGAGTTCTGGATCGACCGCGGCGGCACGTTCACCGACGTCGTCGCCCGGCGTCCGGACGGTGCCCTGGTGGCGCACAAGCTGCTTTCCGAGGACCCGCAACGGTACCGCGACGCCGCGGTCGAAGGGATCCGCCGGCTGCTCGGTGTGGCCGCTGGCGAGCCGATTCCGGTCGAGCGGATCGGCGTCGTGAAGATGGGCACCACGGTGGCGACCAACGCACTGCTCGAACGCAAGGGCGAGCCGACCGTGCTGGTCATCACCAAAGGTTTCCGGGACGCCCTGCGGATCGCGTACCAGAACCGGCCGCGGATCTTCGCGCGCGAGATCGTGCTGCCCGAGCTGCTGTACTCCCGAGTGATCGAGGTCGACGAAAGGGTCGGCGCGGACGGCGAGGTCATCATCCCGCTCCACGTCGACGCGGTGGCCCGGGACCTGCGGCACGCCTACGACGCCGGGTACCGGTCGGTCGCGGTCGTGCTCCTCCACGGGTACCGGTACAGCCGGCACGAGGCGCTGGTGGCCGAGGCGGCGCGCCGGATCGGGTACCCCCAGGTGTCCGCCTCATATGAGGTCAGCCCGCTGATGAAGCTCGTCTCGCGGGGGGACACCACGGTCGTGGACGCGTACCTGTCCCCGATCCTGCGCCGGTATGTCGACCGGGTCGCCGCCGAGCTACGCGGGGTCCGGCTCATGTTCATGCAGTCCAACGGCGGGCTAACCGAGGCACACCACTTCCGCGGCAAGGACGCCATCCTGTCCGGGCCGGCCGGCGGCGTCGTGGGCATGGCACGCACGTCGGACGCGGCCGGCTTCGACCGGGTCATCGGCTTCGACATGGGCGGCACCTCCACCGATGTCTCGCACTACGCCGGTGAGTTCGAGCGGGAGTTCGAGACGAACGTGGCCGGGGTCCGGATGCGGGCGCCGATGATGAGCATCCACACGGTCGCGGCCGGCGGCGGCTCGATCCTGCACTTCGACGGCAGCCGGTACCGGGTCGGCCCGGACTCCGCCGGAGCCGACCCGGGTCCGGCCGCATACCGCCGCGGCGGGCCGCTCGCCGTCACCGACGCCAACGTCATGCTGGGCCGGATCCAGCCGGCGCACTTCCCCGCGGTGTTCGGCCCCGGCGGTGACCAGCCGTTGGACGTTGAGGTGGTGCGCGAACGTTTCGCCGCTCTGGCCCGCGACATCGAGCAGGCGACCGGTGACCGGCGCGGCCCGGAGCAGGTGGCGGCCGGCTTCCTGGATATCGCGGTGGCCAACATGGCCAACGCGATCAAGAAGGTTTCGGTGCAGCGCGGGTACGACGTGACCCGGTACGTGCTGGCCACCTTCGGCGGCGCCGGCGGGCAGCACGCCTGCGCCGTCGCCGACGCGCTCGGCATGACCAGGGTGCTCATCCATCCGCTGGCCGGCGTGCTCTCGGCTTACGGGATGGGGCTCGCCGACGTCACCGCGATGCGCGAAGCCGCGGTGGAGGTCCCGCTTCGGGACGAGTCGATGCCGGCGCTGCATGAGGCCGCGGCGCGGCTGGAGCGGGACGCGCTCGACGAGCTGAAAGACGAGGGGGTACCGGTCGACGGGGTCCGCCGGGTCCGCCGCGCCCACCTCCGTTACGACGGGACCGACACGGCAATTGGCGTCGAGATGGCGTCGGTCGCCGAGATGGTGGCCGCGTTCGAGGAGGCGTACCGGCGGCGCTTCTCGTTCCTGATGCGGGACAAACGGATCGTGGTCGAGGCGGTGTCGGTCGAGGCCGCCGCCGGTGCCGGTGCGCCGGCGGACCTGGCGGCGCCGCCACCGCGGGCGGGCGCTCTCGCGGCCGCGGCGCGGGTACTGTTGTTCGTCGCCGACTCGTGGACCGATGTGGACCTGTACCGCCGGGAGGCGATGCGCCCGGGCGACACCGTCGACGGGCCCGCCGTCATCGCCGAGGCCAACGCGACGACCGTGGTCGAGCCGGGCTGGCAGGCGACGCTGGACCAACTCGGCGGCCTCCTGCTAGTCCGGGTCGCCGCTCGGCCGGCCCGGCGGGCGATCGGGACCGAGGTCGACCCAGTGATGCTGGAGATCTTCAACAACCTGTTCATGTCCGTCGCCGAACAGATGGGCGTCCGGCTGCAGAGCACGGCACACTCGGTGAACATCAAGGAGCGCCTGGACTTCTCCTGCGCTCTCTTCGACCCGGCCGGCAACCTCATCGCCAACGCGCCGCACATGCCGGTGCACCTGGGCTCGATGGGTGAGAGCATCAAGATCGTCGCCGCCCGTAACCGCGACCGGATCAAGGCGGGCGACGTCTTCGTCCTCAACGACCCGTACCACGGCGGCACGCACCTTCCGGACATCACGGTGGTCACGCCTGTCTTCGACCGGCGCGGCCAGGATCTGCTGTTCTTCGTCGCGTCGCGCGGTCACCACGCGGAGATCGGTGGTCTCACCCCGGGTTCGATGCCCTCGTTCAGCACCCGGGTGGAGGAGGAGGGCGTGCTCATCGACAACTGGCTTCTCGTCGAGCACGGCGCGATGCGTGAGGTCGAGACGGTCGAACTGCTGCGGTCGGCGCCCTACCCCTCGCGCAACCCGACGGCCAATATCGCCGACCTGCGCGCGCAGATCGCCGCCACAGAGAAGGGCGTACAGGAACTGCGGGCGATGGTGGACCACTTTGGACTCGACGTGGTGCACGCGTACATGGGCCACGTGCGCGACAACGCCGAGGAGGCGGTGCGGCGGGTCATCCCGGCGCTGCACGACGGGCGGTACACCTACGAACACGACAGCGGGGCGGTGATCCAGGTCGCCATCACCGTCGACCGGGAGGCCCGGACGGCCCAGGTCGACTTCACCGGTACCTCGGCCCAGCGCCCGGACAACTTCAACGCGCCGTCGTCGGTCGCGATGGCCGCCGTGCTCTACGTGTTCCGGACCCTGGTCGACGACGACATCCCGCTGAACTCCGGTTGCCTCATACCGATCCGCGTCACCATTCCGCCCGGCTGCATGCTGTCCCCGCAGTACCCGGCTGCGGTGGTCGCGGGCAACGTCGAGACGTCACAGGCCATCACAGGGGCGCTGTACGCGGCGCTGGGTGTGATGGCCGAGGGCTCGGGCACGATGAACAATGTCACCTTCGGCAACGACCAGTACCAGTACTACGAGACCGTGTCGAGCGGATCGGGTGCCGGAGCAGGTTTCCACGGGACCGACGTGGTGCAGACGCACATGACGAACTCGCGGCTCACCGACCCGGAAGTGCTGGAGTGGCGCTACCCGGTACGGCTCGAAGGGTACGAGATCCGGCATGGCAGCGGCGGTGCCGGCCGGTGGCGGGGTGGCGCCGGTGGACGGCGGCGCATCCGGTTCCTCACCCCGATGACGGTCACCACGCTGAGCAGTCACCGCCGGGTGCACCCGTACGGCATGGGCGGCGGCGAGCCGGGAGATCTCGGGCGGCACTGGATCGAGCACCCGGACGGCTCGACGACGCCGCTGCGCGGGTGCGACTCGGCACCTGTCGAGGCAGGGGACGTCTTCGTCATCGAGACGCCAGGTGGCGGCGGGTTCGGGGCGCCTGACCTTCACGAAGGGTAACCGCGGACTTCGATCTTCGCCGTGCTACCTCGGGGCTGACCGCTGCCGCCCGTACGCGATGGCGCAGGCGGCCGCGGCGACCAGCGCGACGCCTCCCGCGGACAGGTTCGCACCGATCATGCCGGTATCGCCGAACGCGACCTGCATGAGGCCGATCCCGGTGAGCCCGGCCCCGGCCACGCCGAACAGCGCGGCCATCGGCAACGCGACCGCACCGCGCGGCGGTCGCCATCCCTCGCTCCCCAGCGGGGTGTTCCG
>DASXRQ010000208.1:0-2290 GCA_036506495.1 Micromonosporaceae bacterium
GAGGGCATCGATCTGCGCACGGATCTGCTCGCTGGGCGATACTCGACGAGACACGGGCGTAGTCCTTCCTGTCGACGACTTGGCGGTCTCGAAAGGAACCTACGTCCGTTGTCATTTACACCACCCCAGGGACACGACCGACCGCGCCCGACCGCCCAACTCTGACGGAGTTGGGCGGGACGGGGCCGCGGGCGGGACGGGCGCGGGCGGGACGGGCGCGGGCGGGACGGGGCCGCGGCGGCGGCAGGGCTGGCCGCGCGCTCCGCGGTCAGCGTGCCGCTGGCGGCTCGAGGGCGGCCCGGTGCGACCCGTCCGGGTCCAGCTTCTCGAGGGCAGCGTCGCAGATCTGCCGAAGCTGCTCGACCTGTTCCCGGGTGAGCTGATCGAACAGGTTCTCCCGTACCGCCGTCACGTGCCCGTGCGCGGCCGCGGCCAGCACGGCGTACCCCTCATCGGTCAGGACCGCGAGCTGACCGCGGCGGTCGTGGGGGTAGCGCTCCCGGCGCACCCAGCCGCGCTCCTCGAGCCGCGCCACCGCGTGCGACATCCGACTCTGCGAGCCGAACACCCGGTTGGCCAGCTCGCTCATCCGCAGCGTCCGGTCGGGCGCCTCGGACAGCATCGCCAGCACGATGTAGTACGCGTGCGGCATGCCGGCATCCCGCTGCAACTGCCGGTCCAGAGCGTCCTGAAGCAGATGGTATGTCCCGAGAAACGCGCGCCAGGCGCGCTGCTCGTGCTCATCCAGCCATCGAGTCGCGGACATACGTCGACAGTAATTGAGCGCTCAGGAATCGCGTGGCGGAGGAAAGCTCGGCCGCTCGGGGTCGACGCCGGCGGGCACCGCGGCCACGGCGTACTCCCGCTTCGGCACCATCACCCGCCGCCGGAACACGCACACCAGCGTGCCGTCCTGCCGGTAGCCGCGGGTCTCGACGCTGACCACGCCACGGTCGGGTTTCGACTCCGATTCGCGCTTGTCCAGCACGGTCGTCTCGCCGTAGATCGTGTCACCGTGGAACGTCGGTGCGAGGTGCCGCAGCGACTCCACCTCGAGGTTGGCGATCGCCTTTCCGCTGACGTCCGGCACGGACATGCCCAGCAGCAACGAGTAGATGTAGTTGCCGACGACCACGTTGCGGCCGAAGCCGGTCGAGGTCTCGGCATAGTGCGCATCCAGGTGCAGGGGGTGGTGGTTCATCGTGAGCAGGCAGAACAGGTGGTCGTCGTACTCCGTGACGGTCTTGCCCGGCCAATGCCGGTAGACCGCGCCGACTTCGAACTCCTCGAAGTACCGGCCGAACTGCATGATTCACCCCCAGATATGGCAAAGGGCACGACTCGCGATCACGTCGCGCCGTACCCTGGAGTATCCCGGACGCAATGAGCGGCGGGGCCCTCCCCGGCACCCGCCGCCCACGCTCTGTTGTCGGGGATTTTGCCTCACGCTGAGTATCGGGTCGAGGCGCCGCACCGAGACGCCGATCACAGTTACCAAATCGTGAGCTTCAATGACACCTGGCCCGACCGGACGTTACGCAGAGTTACCTGCTCAGCCGATCGCGGGAGACGCGGCGTCCGTCGCGCCGGTATGGTCAGCTCGCGATGAAAACCCTGACGCCACGCGGGAAGGCCGTCCGAGCGCTGGTCACGGTGCTCGGCGCCGCGTTGTTGCTCGCCGGCACCCTGTGGGGGCAGGACGACCACTTTCCGTTCGGGCCGTTCCGGATGTACGCCACGGCGAGTGGTCCCAACCAGCCGGCGCCCGACACCCGACTGGAGGGCGTTGACACCACCGGCGCCGTCGTGCTGCTCACCGAGCGCAACAGTGGCATCCGACGCGCCGAGCTCGAGGGCCAGCAGAGTCGGTACGCCGCCCAGCCAGCCCGGCTCGCCGAGGTGGCGCGGGCGTACGCCGACCGCAACCCCGATGCGCCGGCTCTGGTCGAGGTCCGCATCGTGATCCGCTGGTACGCCATCCGGGACGGCCGGCCGACCGGCGACTACCGCGACGAGACGGCGGTCAGATGGCGGGCTCGATGAGCGGCGTGCCCCGGAGGGTGTCCGGGTGGGTGTTCGAGCCGGTTCCGCTCGGCCGGGTGGCCGCGTTCCGCACGTTGATCTACCTCTTCACCGCCGCCGATCTCGTGATCTTCACACCCTGGGTGCGCAGTCACGCCAACGTGCCCGGCGCCCTCTACCAGCCGCTGTTCGTCGGCCGAGTGCTTCCGCTGCCGACGCCGACCCCCGCTCTCGTCCACACGATCTTCTGGACGCTGCTGATCCTCGC
>DASXRQ010000209.1:0-3137 GCA_036506495.1 Micromonosporaceae bacterium
CGTGGACCGGACCGCCATGTCCATCGCCATCTACCCGGTGCTGCGCCGGCTCACGGATGAGAGCGCGGTCCGCAATGTCGTCGCTACCTCCGCCGAGGGTTATGCCTTCCCCACCAACCTCGATCGCGATCAACCAGTCGACGGCCTCGCCCCGAAAACCGAGGCGGACCTCGTGCAGCGCGCGCTCGGGGAGAAGTGGGATGACCACCAGCTCGCCGAGGCACTGGACGCGCATCGCCAGCGTCGCCTTCCTCCGGCATAGCGCGCGACCGGGCGAGTGATTCGCGGTGGCCGATGCGCGCGACCGCGGGTACGTTTCCAGCTGATGCGGGCACGCGTTCCGGTCTGGGTCGCGTGACCGCCCAACGGGGCCTTGGGGGGGCGGGGTGTATACCCACACGGAGACGACTGGGCTCCGCGTGGCAGTGCTTCGGCCGTGTCGGCGTGGCGGAACGGCGCGGAGCTTCCGCTCGGCCCACCCCGGCAGCGGGCGGTCCTCGCCGTCCTCGCCGTGCAGGCCAACACGACCGTGAGCCGTGACACACTGATCGATGCGGTCTGGGGCGGCGACCCGCCGGCGAGCGCCAGCAACAGCGTGCACACGTACGTGGCTGGGCTTCGACGGGCCCTCGAGCCCGGCCGCGGCAGCCACCAGCCCGGTCTCCTGCTGGTGACCAACGGGTCCGGGTACCGGCTGCGGCTCGACGCGAGCCAGCTGGACCTGCTCGAGCTCGAGGCGCAGCTCGGGCAGGCGAGACGAGCGCGCTCCGCGGGCGAGCTGGTGGACGCGTTGGACGCGTACGACGCCGCGCTGGGGCTGTGGCAGGGAGCTCCGCTCGCCGGCATCCCCGGGTCCTGGGCCGATGCTCAGCGGACCCGTCTGGCCGAGCTCCGGCTCACCGTGGTCGAGGAGCGTGGCGAGACCATGCTGGACGCGGGTCTGCACGCGCCGCTCGCGGCGGAGCTCGGCCCGATCGTGGCGGAGACCCCGCTGCGGGAGTGGCTGCGCGGGCTGCTGATGATCGCGCTGTACCGCAGCGGCCGCCAGGCCGATGCGCTGCGCCACTACGCCGACGCGCGGCGCTTCCTCGTGGACGAGCTCGGCGTCGAACCCGGCCCGCAGCTGCAGCGCGTGCACCGCGACATCCTCGCTCACCGGGACGCGGATACGGCGCCGGCGAAGGCGAGTGGCAACGGCCCCGTATCCGCCCGGTCCATCGTGCCGCGCCAGTTACCCCCGGCCGTGCGGCTGTTCACCGGCCGCGCGGCCGAGCTGGAGGAATTGACCGGCCTGGTCGACGCCGCCGGCGCGGCGGAGACCGTCGTCATCTCCGCCATCGACGGTACTGCGGGCGTCGGCAAGACGGCGCTCGCGGTCCAGTGGGCGCACCGCATCGCGAGCCAGTACCCGGACGGCCAGCTGTACGTCAACCTTCGCGGGTACGACCCGAGCGGCTCCCCGATGACGCCCGTCGAGGCGGTGCGGGGCTTCCTGGAGGCGTTCGACGTCGCGCCGGAGCAGCTGCCGGTCGGGCTCGACGCGCAGACCGCCCTGTACCGGAGCCTGCTCGCCAACCGGCGGGTGCTCGTCCTGCTGGACAACGCCCGCGGCGTCGAACAGGTCCGGCCGCTGCTGCCCGGTGCACAACGGGGAGCTCGACGTCGCGGTGGTCAGCGCCTACCCGCACGAATCGTTGGATGCCGACCGGCTCGAGCTGCACCACCTGCTGGACGACCTGCTGATGGTGGCGCTCCCGGCGGGTCACGAGATGGCCCGGCGCGGGGCCGTGCGCCTGGCCGAGCTGGCCGGGGAGAGCTGGGTCGAGGGGTTCCCGGGCAGCGCCGAGACGCTCGCCGAAGCGTGCCTGCAGGCGGGCTTCCGGCCGCGGATCGACTTCGGCGTGCGCAGTTGGACGGCCAAGCAGGGCTTCGTCGCGGCCGGACTCGGGCTCGCGCTGGTACCGCGACTCGCGGCCGGCGCACTGCGACCGGACATCGTGCTCGCCCGGCTGCACCCGGACGACGCGCCGGTCCGCGGGGTGTACGCCGCGACCTGGCGCGGCATCGCGACGCCGCCGGCGGTGGCCGCGTTCCTCGGCTACCTGGACTCCGCGGCGGCCGAGCTGCGGCCGGTCCCGGTCGGCGGGAGCGCCTTCTAGGGCCCGGCACGGCCGGGTAATAGCCGCGGATGAGCGTGACCGGCTTCTCACCCCGCACGAGGTGGTTAGGCCACGCGCATCACGGAGGTCTCGGGTACGGCGGGGACCGCGCCGGGGTGAAGTATCGAGGCAATCGCGTCGATGCCGTCGACAAGCCGGGGGCCGGGACGTACCACGATGCCGTCAGCGTCGATCGCCCACACCGCCGCGCTTGGAAAGGTTGCGGCGATCGCTCGGGCCTGGTGGGCCGCGCCCTCGAGATGGAAGCCGCACGGCGCGACCAGGACGATGTCGGGTGCGGCGGGGGTGAGTTCAGTCCACGTCGTCTCCACCGACCGGCGGCCGGGGCGGGCCGCGATGGGTTCGCCGCCGGCGGCGCGCACGAGGTCGGGTACCCAGTGCCCGGCGGTGAACGGCGGCTCGACCCACTCGACGACGGCGACGCGCGGGCGCGGCAGCCCGTCGACCGCGGTCGCCACGGCCGCGAGCCGGGACCGGAGGTCAGCGACCAGCGTCTCGGCCCGGTCCAGCGACCCCGTCCGGGCGCCGACGGCGAGGATCGTGTCGAGAACCTCGTCCAGGGTGTACGGGTCCAGCGACAGAACCTCGGCGCGGCAGCCCAGGTAGTCCAGTGCGTCGGCGACGTGGTTGGACGGCAGCGCACAGACCCGGCACAGGTCCTGGGTCAGGATGAGGTCCGGGTCCAGTCCAGCAAGTGCGTCGGCGTGGAGGGTGTACAGGTCGGCACCGGCCGCGAGCTGTGCCTTGACATAGGTGTCGATCTCACCCGGGCTCATTCCGCGGGTGTCCCGGCCGCCGACGACGACGGTCTTGTCGACCCGGGCGGTGGGTGGCTCGTCGCACTCGAACGTCACGCCGACGAGGTCGTCACCGAGGCCGAGGGCATAGACGATCTCGGTCGCCGAGGGCAGTAGAGACACCAAACGCATGCGACCATCCTGCACTGTTCACGCCTGT
>DASXRQ010000210.1:0-19858 GCA_036506495.1 Micromonosporaceae bacterium
CCAGGGATAGCGGCGATCAGCAGGGTCGGGCGTACTCCGATGACGCTGACCAGCAACGCGGCCAGCAATGGCCCGACAAGCGCGCCGGCGTTGTCGCCGGCGCGTTCCAGTCCGTAGGCGCGTCCGTAGGCCGAGCGCGGCGCCAAGGTTGCCAGCAGCGCATCTCTGGCCGGTGAGCGCAGCCCCCGAGCGACCCAAGACCCGGCCCGCAGGATCGCGACCTGCCACACCGCCGTGGCCAGACCGATCGCGCCGCCCAGCACGGCGGTGCCCAGGTAGCCGCCGCGGGCCAGCCGAGACCGCCAGCGCGGGTCGTCGGCGAGGGGTCCGCCGGCAAGCTTGGCGAGGCCGATCAGGGCGTCGCTGGCGCCTTCGATGAGGCCCAGGGCGCCAGCTCCGGCATGCAGGGTGGCGCTGAGGAAACTAGGCAGGACGGCGGTGGTGATCTCGTGGCCGGCATCGGAGAAGAAACTCGACGCACCGACACCGGCCACGCCGCGGGTCAACCAGCGACCGCCCGCTGGGGTCGCCGCACCCGGGTCGGCCTCGTCGCTGTCACCGATCACGGGTGTGCTCCCTACCAGGTTGTCAGCGTGGGACGCGGCGATTGGGTCGTCATCCATGCGGACCACCCCGTACGCCGTCGGGCGCGCGATGAGATTCGGCGTCGCGTCGCCGAGGCGACGCCGCGAACCGCGCGCCGGCGGTCGCGCGCCCCGCCGCCGGCCCGCGTCGCTCAGTCCGTTGGAGGTCTCAGCACATGCGCGCCGACTCCTACCTGACAAGGTACGTACGCCACCGCCACAGACCATGACCTGGTACGGCTGACCGCGGTGCTCGGCGCCGACGGGCGACTCGCCGCGGTCGACGCCGCTATCGATCCGATCGGTTACCCGTCATTGACCTCGGCTGTGCCGGCCCGTTTAGTACGAGCGGGTCATCCTCGACCCGTATCCGGCTCGCCGAACGCGTCGAGGGCGTCGCCACCGTCGCCCCACGCACGCGTACGCCCACGCCGTCGAATCCCTCGCCGAGGTCACCCGCCGCCGGCCGCGACCTACATACGACTCCTGCACGCCGAACTGGAACGCATCGCCAACCACCTCGACGTCATCGGCCGGCTCGCCGACGCTGCCGGCCTAGCGGTCGCGGTCGCCCGGGTCAGCCGTTCAGCTCTGTCGGAGGGCCGGCATTGGCACCGGGATGGTCAGCGCGGTGGCTCCCGCGCCGACACCGCCTTCGCAGGTGTACGGGGGCACGGTTCCGATGCCCCGGGTAGACGGTCGCTCGGCGGCCCAGAACATGAAGCCGAGCATGCCGGCTGTTGTACCAGCACCGTTGGGCACAACAGTCTGCACGTACGGGGCGGTGGCCCGCTGTAGCGAGGTGTTGTAGTCGATGCATTCGGGTAGGGCCTTGCCGCCGTACGCGATGTAGATCCCGCCGGTGAACTTGGCTGGGGCCAGCGGTGGGACCGGCGGGCTGTACTGCGGCTTGCCGTCGACGTGCTCCTGCCAGCTCGCCTGTGCGCTGCTCGCCGAGGCGGGCCGGGCGGGCACCATGGCGTTGGCGTAGTCGAGTACCGGGGTGTCGGTACGCAGCCAGTCAGCGGTCGCCTTGCGGTTCAGCGCGATGAGCCAGCGGTCGCCGGCCGCGACATCGATGGTGAGCCGCGCCTGGGGTCGGGTACCGGTGGCGTCATACGGGTTGATGGCACGGTAGGCGTCGATGAATGACTGCAGGGCGGTGAGGTTCGGGTCGGTGTTCTGCTCATAGTCGATCTCGATGCCGACGCCGAGCTGGCTGGCCACGGCGGCGGCCCGCTGCCCGAACAGCGCCGGGTTCTCGGCGAGCGCGGCGTCCCAGTCGTCGGTGTAGGTGATACCACCGATGGAGAGCATCACCCGGATGCCGCGCGAGGTGAAGTAGCTGACGATCTCGGGGGTCATGCCGCGCGGTACGCCGTTGAGCGTCGCCGTGTCGGTGGTCTGGTGCAGCAGCGAAAGCGGGTTGACGAAGCTGAGGATGACCATGTTGACGGAGGGACGACCGTCACCTCGGTCGATCAGCCAGTGGTTCTGGCTGTCGAACTCGGCGATGCTGCGGACCGCACCCCAGGTGCAATAGTCATTGCCGCAGTGCCAGGCGCCGTAGATCTGCACGGGGGTGACGGCCTGGCTCGCGTTGGCGGTCTTGACCGGAGTGCTTACGCGGGCATGCGAGCCGGCCGGGAGAGCGGCTGCGGCGGGTGGAGCGCCTGATGCCAGTAGGAGCAGAACCGCCGCCAGCAGTAGGGACCGTCGCATGGTGACCTCCCGGGCATGTCAGTGCACCTTGTTAACAGTAGGTTCTCACATGCGTCAATATCCTGTCCGGTCCAGAGCCGTTCGGCGAGGCGGGCCGCGACGATCCAGCAGAAGTTCGGACAGCAGCGCGGTTGCCCGCGGCTCAGGCTGGTCGATGCGGTTGAGCGCCGTGGGCGATACCCGGCAGCTCACAAGCTGCTCCCGCCTCGCCGTGTTCGGCTTGCGTTCATGCCATCACGTGAGTGGGGATCCGAGGTAGCGCAGGACCGCGAGCACTCGCCGGTTGTCGCCTTCGGCTTGCGGCAGGCCCAACTTGTTGAAGATGCCGGCCACGTGCTTCTCGACCACCCCGCCCGTGACGGTGAGGGCAGCCGCGATCCCGGTGTTGGAACGCCCTTCGGCCATCAGGGCCAGCACGTCGCGTTCCCGCGGCGTCAGATCGGCGAGGCCACGCGCGCGTTGATGGGCGCCCAGCAGTTGGCTGACCACGTCCGGATCGAGCGCCGTACCGCCGGTGGCGACCCGGGTCAGCGCGTCGACGAAGTCGCCCACGTCGGCGACGCGGTCCTTGAGCAGATATCCGACGCCGGCGGCGTTGAAGGCCAGCAGCTGGGCGGCGTACCGGGTCTCGATGTACTGAGACAGCACGAGGACCCCGGTGTCGGGGTGGTCGCGGCGCAGCTCGAGCGCGGCGCGTAGCCCTTCGTCGGTGTGGGTCGGCGGCATGCGGATGTCCACCACGGCCACGTCGGGGTGGTGCGTGGCCACCGCCGCGAGCAGCGCCTCGGCGTCGGGCACGGCGGCGCAGACCTCGTGGCCGCGGTCCTCGAGCAGCCCGACCAGGCCCTCTCGCATGAGAGCGGCATCTTCGGCGATCACCACGCGCATGGCCCGGACGCTCTCACGCTCGTAGGGGCAGTTCGACGGTGATCCGGGTCGGGCCGCCGGGAGGGCTGGCGACCTCCAGCCGACCATCCACGGTACGCACCCGGGCGGCGAGTCCGGACAGGCCGGTGCCGCGCTCCGGGTCGGCGCCGCCGACACCGTCGTCGGCGACGGACAGCCGCAGCGCGTCGAAGCGCTGCGCGGCCTCGATGGTGATGGTGTTCGCGTGGCTGTGCTTGGCCGCGTTGGCCAGCAGCTCGGCGACGCAGAAGTAGGCGATCGTCTCGATCGCCAGCGTCGGGCGGACCGGGATGTCGGCGTGCAGCCGCACCGGCACGGCCGAGTTGGCGGCGAGCGTGGCGAGCGCGTCGGCGAGTCCCTTGTCCAGCACCGGCGGGTGGATACCGCGGGCCAGGTCACGCAGCTCCACGAGGGCGTGCTTGGCGCTGCGGTGGGCGGCGTCGACGAGCTCCCGAGCCGCGGCCAGGTCGGCGGGTTCACCGCCCTCGCCCAGCTTTTCCTTGGCTCGGCCCAGGTTCATCGCCAGGGCGGCCAGCCGTACCTGTGCACCGTCGTGCAGATCTCGCTCGAGCCGCCGCAACAGCGTGGCGGTGTCGTCGACCGCACGTGCCCTGGTCTCCTCGAGATCGCGTACCCGTTGCGCCAACCGGCCCGGGCCGAGCAGCCCCCGCATCAACGCCAGGTCCGCCGCGTTGGCGGCCCGAGCGATCCACGGTGCGGCGAGCACCATCGCCGCTCCGGCCGCAAACGCAACGAGAGTACCCGCATAAGTAGCGACCCGGAACGAGCCGACCGGGGTCAGTACGAGCACGGGATCGAGCTGGACATCCGGCGGATGGTTGCGGAACAGCCGCCACCACAGCGGGTACGTCATGGACGCCGGCCCGGCGATGCAGCAGAAGACGGCGTATCCGTCGAGGATCGCGACCGGCAGCCGCGCCAGCAGGTACGCCACCGCCCGCCAACCTGGACCGTCCCGCCATCCGGCGGTGAACCAGCCGAGCGGTCCCCAGCCGCGCCGGCGCACCGGCGGCGGCGCCGCGATCGTCTCGCCGAAAAGCCGCCGAGCGAGGCGCCGCACCGCCCCACTCAATCCGCGAGCGGTTCGCGGGGCCAGCATGAGCGCCAGCGCGAGGCAGATGACCGCGCTGGTGACGAACGCGAACAGCCCCGCGCCGGCGGGGTTGCCCGGCCCCGGAGCAACTCCGGGTACGGGCGACCGCCGGTCGGCGAGGCGAGCGACGACGCTCAGCCCGAGCGGCGCCGCGAACAGCGCCCCGATGACACACAGCGCGACCGCCACCCCGGCGAGGCAGAACAGCAGCTCGCGTGCCGTCCGTGCGGTGAAGGGAGCCCGCACCGCGGCGCGCGAAACCGCCCATCCGCCCCAAGCCGCCCGACCACCCGAGGCCGGCCCGCTACCCGGAGCCGCCCCACCATCCGAAGCCCCCCGACCACCCGCCATGCGCTCATTCTCGCTGTTCAGGCGTCTCGGCGGTGAAGCAGCCAGCCGCCCAACCCGAGCGCGACCGCCGGGTAGACGCACAGGACCGCCATCCCAGCCCATGCCGACAGGGTGCCCGGCACCGGCGTGACCACGCCGACCGAATTGACCAAGATGAACAGCGGGACGAACTTGAGCACCGTGATGCCGAACGGCCCGAGCACCGCGGCCAGGAACATCGGCACGAACAGCACCCCGAACAGCGCGCCGATCGCGCCTCCGGTATGCCGGACCGTCGCACCGACCCCGACGCCGAGCAGCCCCATCAGACCCAGGTACGCCCCGGTGCACACCACCGTCCGCAGGATCGCCGGGTCGCCCAGCGAGGCACGCGGCACCGGCGAACCGGCCAACGCCGCCTGGCTGGCCGCGAAGGCGGCCAGGCTGCCCAGCTCCCCGATGGCGAACGCGACCACGCCGAACACCGCGAGCTTCGCCGCCAGGACGAGTCCCCGGCGGGGTATCGCGGCCAGTGTCGCCCGGATCATCCCCGACGAGTACTCGTTGCTTACCACGAGCACACCGAGCGCGCCGACCAGCACCTGAGCGAGCACGGCGCCGGCCAGGCCGTTGTTGACCAGTTGTGCCGTGGTGGCGACCGGCCGGTGCGAGCGGTACCCGACGGCCACGGCGACCCCCACGCCGGCCATGGCCAGCGGCACGACCGCGAGCAGCCACCACGTCGAGCGCACGCTGCGCAGCTTGATCCACTCCATCCGAACCACATGCCCGAACCGGTAGCGGCCCGGAAGCTGGCTGGTCGATGTCGCGCTCCTCATGACGTCCTGCCCTCCTGCTCATGACCGGCTCGCGGATACCCGCCATTGCCGCGGAACTCGGTGGCCGCGGACGTGAGCCGCAGGAACGCGTCTTCCAGCGAGTCGGACCGGGCAGACAGCTCGGCGACCGACGTATCAGCCAGCAGCCGTCCCTGGCCGATCACCACGAGATGGTCGGCCGTCAACGCCATCTCGCTGATCAGGTGGCTGGACACGAACACCACGCGACCCTGTGCCGCCAGCGACCTCACGAGATTGCGTACCCACCGGATCCCCTCCGGATCCAGGCCGTTGACCGGCTCGTCCAGCAACAGCACGCCGGGATCGCCCAACAGTGCCGCGGCGATGCCGAGCCGTTGCGCCATGCCGAGGGAGAACTTCCCGGCCCGCCGCGTGGCCGCACCGCCGAGCCCGACGATGGCGAGCACCTCGTCTACCCGCGAACGGCGGATGCCGTTGCTCGCGGCGAGCGCCGCCAGGTGGGCACGCGGGCTGCGGCCCGGATGGAACGCCTTGGCCTCCAGCAACGCGCCGACCTCGCGCAATGGCCACCGCAGGTCGCGGTACCGGCGGCTACCGACCCGTGCCTGCCCGGCCGTTGGCGCGTCGAGCCCCAGGATCATGCGCATCGTGGTGGACTTTCCGGAGCCGTTCGGGCCGAGGAAACCGGTCACGATGCCGGGCCGCACCTCGAAGCTCAACCGGTCGACGGCGAGCACCGAACCGTACCGCTTGGTCAAGCCATGTACCTCGATCATCAGGATCGCCTCCAGCTCACGCGGCACGAGCGGGGCGAGCCGGCTGGACGGTCGGCACGGTTCCACCCAGCACGGTCCGGATCAGGCCGCCGTGCAGCCGGGTCAGACCGCGCACCGCCCACAGCAGCAGCGGGACGCTCGACACCAGGACCAGCCCGGCGTGCACGGCCCACGCGCCGAGCAGCGTCGGGCCGCCCCACGAGCCGTCGTACGTGCTGGCCCAGATGCTGCCGGTGTGTGACACCCGGCGCAGGCCCCACAAGCTGAACGCGACGCCGGACTGCTCATCGATGGTCAGGTAGTTGCGCAGCGGGAAGCCCAGGTTCAGGAACGCGTGCAGCGCGAGGTACTGCAGGACCGCCCACGAAACGAGACCGATCGCCAGGCCGGCGAGGGACCCGACCAACACCCGTGCCGCCACCAGCGATGTCGCAGTCTCAGATGTCGCCGTCTCACCGGCCGCTCGCCCGGTCAACCCGCTGGCGAGGCTTCGCTGGTATCGGGCGGCCGTGCCGGCCCGACCGGCGAGCGCCAAGACCAGGCACACCACACAGACCGGCACCGCGGCGATCGCGTAGCCGATCCGGCGCCAGGTGCCGACACCGTACGCGACTCGCCAGAACGACAGGACCGTCCCTGCCACTCGCCCTACCTGCATCACAACCTCCGTCGCATGGTCCGCCCGTACGTCGAACAACGGATTCAACGCTACGAATCGGGCATGCGGGGTGGAACGCGGCAACCACCCATCTTTGCCTGGGGGAAATCCCCCGGCTTCGTTCGGTCGCCGGCGAGCATCTTTCGAACGAGGTCGACAGCACGAACGACCTCGGCGTCGACGGGGTCAGGGGCGACACCGGCGGAGTAGATCTACGACCGTTGCCAGCGGCCGGCGCCGCTGGGCCAGCTGCCGGCTCGGCTGCACAGCCAGGGCCGCGGCAGGCACCTGGCCTTGAAGGTCCTCTAACCGCCGTCACGGCCCTCTAACCCGGTCCCGGCGGTCCCGCCCGGTGAATCACTGGACGTCCCGATCCGCAGCCACCACAGACGGTCGCCTGTAGGCAGCAAGCAGCCGCCAGGCCGCCGGGTGATGGAAAAGGTTCGCCGGTGCTGGTTGCAAGCTGCGCCGCGCGGCGCACTGTTCCGCCTAGAGTGCCCGCGCGGCAGCCTGGTCGAATACCGTGCACAACGTCGCCACACGCGGCCGCTGGGCCGTACCACTGATGCAACGCCGCCTGCCCCACCACATGCGTCGCGACCTCGCCGCTCTGCTACAGACCATCGGCCGGCACCTCGACTGCCCCGCATACCCCAACCCAGAAGATGACCACGACACAGCGACCCGCTGACGGCCTGCCCGGCATCGGCGACCGGCCATACCCGTCCGCCGCGGTGCGCGTGACGCGCATTCATCTGGCTGTGCGGGCACTGAGGTTGATCTCAGCAAGGGTTGGACGGCACACTGCGTGATCTGCTGGCCGTTGGTGCTGGTGGAGTCGGGCTGTCGGCCAGACCGGGGAGACGCTGCTGGTGACGTCCGGCATGCTGTGGGCATGACCGAGGAACCGAAAGATCGTTCCGCCCCGTCCGGCGACACGGTGTCCGCTTCACCACCAGTGATCTCTGTGATGCTGATCGTCCCGGATGCAGACGCTGCGGTTGCCTGGTACAAGACCGCACTGGGCGCGACAGAGTTGTGGAACCTTGGTGGCGTGGCCGGCCTTGAGATCAGTGGCGCCCCCTTCTTCCTCCACGAGGTCAATCCCAAGAACCCCACGGAGACCAGTCCCGACCACGCGGGGGTCACGAGCACCCGCATCGAGGTGTTTGCCGAGGACCCAGACACCTTCATCGAGCGCGCCGTCGGCGCCGGCGCAACCGCCGGAGCGGAAATCGAGGATCACCGCGTGCCCTGGGGGACGCACCGTCAAGGTGGCTTCACGGACCCGTTCGGTCACAACTGGTCGGTAGGCGATAAGTCGCCCCTGCGCCCGTTTCCAGGCTGATCAGGGGCCAGCCTTTCACATGCGCCCGCAGGATCGCGCATCGCCTCATCGCGCGGTCGGGCCCCGCTCTGACGCGAAGTGTTCGGTCATCGGGTCGCGGTGACCGCGCTGGTGCGTCCCCACGGCCCGCCGTACCAGAACCGCCAGCCCAGGTCGCGCACCTGCACCTCGGCCAGACCCAGGCCGGCCAACTGGTCGGCGTACGCCCGCGCGTGGCGGAAATTGGCCAACACCAGCCGGCCACCCGGGCGCAACAGCCGGGCGGCCTCGCCGACCGCCGTCATCCGGCCCGGCGTGATCGGCGCGGTCCGACGGCGCCTACCCATGGTCGAGGTCGACGCCACCACGGAGCTGATCGGGCCCCACGGGCCGGTCCGGGTTGTACCGGCTGGGGTGTCGGCGCGCCGCGCTGGGACGTCATCGCGGTGATGACGACCCCAGCACGGCGGCGGCTCGCGCGGCTGCGGAAGCCGGAGCGTCATACGGTGAGCTGCGGAAGCCGGAGCGTCATACGGTGACCTGCGTACGGCGACCGGGATGACCCGCTCGGGCGCCCGGCGGTGCTGGTGCGGCACTCGGCCTGCCTCCGGGTGGGGCCGGTCGGCAGTCGAGGTAGGCGTCCAGTGCGGCGGCGCCGGTGAGCATGGCGCGGCTGCGGGCCGAGAGGCGGGCATGCCAGTCGCGCAGCGTCGACGCGAGCGGTGCGACGCCTCCGGCGGAACGGACTTGGACGATCAGCGGGGCGATCTGCTCAAGCGGGTAGCCGCCCCGTCTGAGCTGGTGGGCGAGTAGGGCGTCGCGTACGTCGGCTGCGCTGTAGACCCGGTAGCCCGTCTGCGGGTCGCGGCGCGGTTGGACCAGGCCAGCGCGTTCCCATTTGCGCAGCGTGGCCGCGCGGATGCCGAGCCTTCTGGCCAGGGGGCCGACGAACGTGCCGCCGCGTTCCTGCGGTATGGGATTGAGGTCGCGAAGCGCGGCTTCGACGGCCTGGATGGTGCGGCGGTCGTCGAGCAGCTGGGCGTGACTTTCGTCGATGAGTCGAAGCGCGTCCTCGGTGGCGTCCCGGTTGATCGCCTGCATGATTGCCGTGGCCGTCTGGTGGCCGTGTCCGGGCACGAGCGCGAGGAACGCGCGCAGGGCTTGCGCGTGCCACGGCGTGTAGGTGCGGTAGCCATGCAGGGTGCGTTCGGCGCCCGGAAGGATTCCGGCCGCCTCGTAGTTCCTGATCGCCTGTGTGGACAGCCCGTGCGCTCGCGCCAGGTCAACCGGCCTGAGCCGTCCACCGTCTTGAAGGTTTCGCGTCACTGTTCTGCCGATATCGACGAGAAGTTTTCATCGTTGGTTCAACGATACCGTTGAGGGCATGACTGCTGGTATCACAGACGCCGCCCATGTCGTCGACGCTGCTGCCGTCATGGGGTTGGTCCCGGCCCGGCCGCGGCTGCTCGCCTTGGGCGAGCCCACCCACGGCGAGGACGTTCTCCTCGACCTGCGAAACGATCTCTTCCGGCAACTCGTCGAGCAGGAGCGCTACCGGACGATCGCGATCGAGAGTGACTGCATGATGGGCCTGGTCGTGGACGACTACGTCACGTCGGGCACGGGCACCCTCGACGAGGTCATGGAGCGCGGCTTCAGCCACGAGTGGGGCGCCTTCGCGGCCAACCGCGAGCTGGTGCGCTGGATGCGCGCGTACAACGACGGCCGGCCCGGGTCACAGCAGCTCCGCTTCGCCGGGTTCGACGGCCCGCTGGAGATCACCGGCGCGGCGAGCCCGCGGCAGGCCCTCACCGCACTGCACGCCTACCTCACCGCCTGGGCCGACGCCGACCTGCTCCCCTGCACCGCCGATACGCTCGACCGCCTACTCGGCCCCGACGACCGCTGGACCAATCCCGCCGCGATGATGGACCCGTCCCAGTCCGTGGGGCAGACACCCGAGGCCAACCAGCTGCGGCTGCTCGCCGACGACCTGGTGGCCCTGCTCGACGCGCAGACGCCACATCTGATCGCGGCGTCCTCGCGGGACGACCGGGACCGGGCACGCCTGTACGGTCGTACCGCCATCGGGCTGCTGCGGTACCACTTCTGGATGGCCGAGACGGCACCGGGCCGGATGGCGCGGCTGGTGGGCCTGCGGGATTCGATGATGGCCGCCAACCTGCTCGCCCTCGCCGAACGGAGCCCGACGCTGGTGAACGCGCACAACGGCCATCTGCAGCGGGACAAGAGCACGATGCGGATGGGCGACCTGCCGCTGGAATGGTGGAGCGCCGGCGCGATCGTCAGCGCCCACCTGGGCGACGGGTACGCCTTCCTGGCCACCGCCCTCGGCACGATCCGCCACCATGGCGTGGACGCCCCACCCCCGGACACCATCGAGGGGCTGCTGTACGCGCTGCCGAAGGACCGTTACGTCGTCGACGCCCGCCGACTGGCCACCGTCCTCGGCGACGTGACGCCCGCCCCCCGCGTGTCCCCCTGGTTCGGCTACTCCCCATTGGACCCGGCCCACCTGGCCAGCACCGACGGGATCGTGTTCGTCAAGGACGCCCGGCGGAGCTAGGCTCCCCCAGCGTTCAGCAACGACTGTCGATGGTGGCGTCCACATCGAGGGCTGGGCTGATGAGGATGCGGTCGGCGCCCGCCGATCTTTTACCGCGGTGATGATTCACAACGGTCGCGCGGCCGGCCATGCTGCCATCAGAGTCGACGGGAGCTCGCCTCGACCTGGGCAATTGGTGCTGTCTCGGCAAGGTGTCGTCGGCAAGATTTCGTCGGTCGACGGCGGCACCGCTGTTGTTGACAGGGCTGGTTCGGAGGGGTTCCAGGTCGTCGTCGCTTCTGCAATGTCCCGCGCGCGGTCGTGTGGACCGGTCGCGATGGACTGGCGGTGGAGGCGATGGTGGGCGGTGTCCGTCCGCCTCAGGAGGAGATGCTGTACGCCTACGACGACGGCCCGGACGGTATCAGCGTGTTCCCCTTCGCGCGGCTGGAACCGGAGGCGGCTGACCAAGGCGCGGCTCGACCGGTTCGGCAGATCGCCGAGTGGACCAACGACACCAGGCTCTTTGTCGTGGCGGCCTCGGCGTAGACGTTGCGCGTAGGCGTGTCGGGCGGCCAACCCGCGGTGCTCGCGACGCCGGGCGGTTCCGAATCCGGCCCGCTTCATCCTCAATGGTCGTCGGCGGCGTCGACCGGCAGGTCTTCGAACCACCACATGCGTATCAGGTAGCGTTCCGTCCCGGCCCCGCGTGTCTCCATGAATTCCTTCTGTTCGAGGAGTGGTAACGCCTGGGCGGCAGGGGAAAGTTCGCGAACCAGCTGTCGTGCTTGGTCTCGGCCAGTGTAGAACAAGTTGACCGTGTATCGGCCGGCCGGCCGCGGAAGGTGAGGCACTCGAGGGTCTCACCGGGCGAAACACGATCTTGGTACTAGGCGCCGACTAGCCCCTACGCATACACCTCGAGTTCGTAGATGCGTGCCGTGGTGTCGGTGGTCGAGGTCGGCGTGATGACGTTGAGCCGCACGTACCGCCCGTTGACCGGTGCGGCCAGCGGGTGTGTGGTGGCGTTTGCCGTGTTGCCTCGTGGCGAGGCCACCGTGTGCCAGGTGCCGGCGTCTTTGGACACCAGCAGGTCGAAGTCGCGGGTGTTCCAACCGGTCGGTTCCCCGCCAGCGCCCGCGTGGTACACGGTGAAGGATCCGATCGTGTACTCCCGGCCCAGATCCACCTGGAGGAACCTGGTCGATGCGGCCGAGCACCACTTGTCGCTGTTGCCGCCCGAGACGCTACCGTTGACGGCCTTTTCCGGGCCTTCCATGGCATTGCACGACATGCTGCCGGTGGCGGGCTTGTTCAGCGCCAGGTTCGACCCGGTGCCCGGGCCGCTGGTGGTGATGGCGTCGAGGTTCACGTTGCCGCTGTCACCGGCGTAGAACCTGTAGGCCACCGTGTTTCGGCCGGCGTTGAGGCTGAGTGTTTCCGACCTTGTGCTCCAGGTGTCCCAGTCGGGCAGCGCCGGCAGGCTGGTCTGGCGCACCCTCACCCCGTTCACAAATACGCTGAGCGTCTTCGCCGAGCCAGTGGCATTGGCGTATCGCAGTGCGACCTTGTACTGCCCCGCGCTCGTGGTATTGATTGTGAACTCGGTGGTCGCGCCCTGGTTCCAGTATCCGTCGACGAATTCGGTTCCGGTGTAGCCGGCGTGGTCGTTGTTCGCCTTGGCACCGCCCGTGAGCACCGCGTTCTCCGCCTGAAGGGTGGTGCTAGGTTCGCCATTGGTCACGGTGATCTCGACGGTGTGGGTCCCGGTCAGTGTGGTCGGGACCGAGTGGTTGTCGGTTGCCGCGCCGTCGAGTGTGAACGAGCTGATGACATTGCCCGATCCGCGCAACGTGATGTTGAGGGTCGCGTCGCGGTAGCGCACCCCGGACAGCGTCACATCACCCCAGCCCGACGGGAGCGTGGGTGTGAAGTTGATACCGCCGGTCGTGTACGTCATGCCGAACAGGCCGGAGTAGATCATGCGCAGGAACGCGGTCGCCGACCACGTTTGATTCTCCACCGAGCCCCAATGTCCGCCGGTCTGCCAGCCTCCGTCCACTTCGCCGGTCTGCGCGTTGTAGATCTCGTAGAAGCCGTCGCTCGAGTTGGCGAGGCTGGCCAGCGTTGCCACTTCGGTGGCGAACCGGCCCTGGTCACCGGAGTGAGCGGCGGCACTGGCCCAGAAACCCTGCACCATCGGCCATACGATTACGTTGTGCCGGCCGGGCTTAGCGTCGCCATAACGGGCGAAATGCGGGTAGACGTCGACGATGCCCTGCGGCTGAACATGGGTGTTCTGCATTATCGAGCGCGCCTGGTTGCCATCGGCGATGTCGAACAGAATCGCCAACGACAGCCCGGTGCCCTCTTCCGACTGGTCGAGCGTGCCCGACAGGCTGTCACCGTTGTGGATGAAATAGCCGTACGTTCCTTTGCTGGCGATCCAGAAGTGTTGGTTGATCTTCGTCTTCAGGGAATCCGCGTTGGCGTTGAGCGCGGATACCTCGGTGGCGGGCCGGCCGAGCGCGGAAGCCATCTGCGCGGCACCACGATAGGCGGTGTAGTAGAGCGCGTTCGTGCTCAAGGACATCATTTTGTCGGTCGTCGGGTAATCACCGACGAACGAGCCTCTGCTGTCGGTGGTGTCCGCCGGCGGTACCGGATACCCGGCGATGCCGTCGTTGAAGAACGAGGGCCCCTGGAACAGGCCGTACGTGGCGTTGTAGTTCGCGCTCCGGCGTAGGTTGAGAGTGTTGGTTGCCGTCTGGTACGCATCGGTGAGGAAGCTCCGGTCGCCGGTCACGAGATAGTGGTTCCAGGCCGAGGTCAACCACACCACCTGGTCCCACCATTGATTGTCCTGTTCGACGATCAGTTGCCCGTTCGCCTGCCGGCGCACCACCGACCACAGCGTATTTCTGGCCACCTCGGGTTCGAGCAGGCTGGCCGCGTTCCACGAGTTCACCGACGCGTCGCGGGCCCACGGCTGCTGGTAGCCGCCACCGGCGCGGATGAACGTGCCGGGCGGGTCGGTCAGCAGGCCCGTCTGGTTGTACACGTCGGGGTCGTAGCGAACCGTGTTGATGTCGAGCAGATTTTTCAGCGCCTTGCCGTAGGCCGCACCCAGGGTTGACTGCGGGCCGGCCTTCGCGAAGGTCAGCGTCGGTCGGGTGACCGCCGCCTGGGCCGAGCTGCCGCCGAACTCCAGCACCGTGGCGCTCACCGCCACCAGCAGCGACACCGTCAGGCACCCGCGTCCGGGGCGACGTCGCGACAGACGCGGCGATTCCTCATGGCGCGGTACCGTAGCGCGCGGGTAGGCGATCATGCGACACCTCGAACTCGTGGATGCGGGTTGCGGTGTTGGTGTTCTTGGCGGGTATGTCCACGTTGGATATTGCGTCGCGGGCAGATGTCGCGCCGCTTAATCGGTGTCTGTCGATGTGTTTGACATAGTACGGCAGCCCGCGGTGGTGGAGAACAGCGCCCAGTTTCGCCAGATGCTGTGGGCGAGCTTGTCATCGACGTAGTGCAGCAGCTCGTCGTCCACGTCGTGGTAGAGCTGGTGGTAGGCGCGCATGATCTGCGGTACCTCTTGGCGGGCCATCGGGGTGAAGGTCTGGCGGCGCCAGACTCGCGAGCGCAGCATGGGGTGCCGGGAGAGCACCTCCCAGCAGCCGTTGCCGCCGACGTAGAGCAGCCCGAAGGCGGTGTCGTCGTGGTCGTGCAGGTAGCGCAGCAGCTCGATGCACTCCTCGGGCAGCCGTTGGGCCTCGTCGATCACGATCAGCCGGGCCTGACGGGAAAGTTCGCGCGGCGGCGCGGCGCAGCTGCTGGGCGCTCGCCATTGGGCCGCCACGGCCCGCCTGTCCTGCTCGGCGCGGCGCCGCCGTGCTCATCCCCGCCGACCGGGCCACCGCCCAACCGCCGGGCGCCGCGGTCCGCGCCGGGCTCGTCGTGCAGCTCGCCGGCAACGTGATCCTCCGGTCCGGCGCGCCGCAGCAGGCCGTGCCGGTCCTGGCCGGGCTGCCGCAGCCGTTCATGGTGAGCGAGGCGCGCCGGGCGCTGGACACCAGTCGCCGGGTGGCGGTGCCGTTGCTCGAACTGCGCGAGCATGGGCGTCACCCGCCATCTGCCGGACGACCGGCGGATCGTCGCCGACCCCTCCGGCACCGGGCTGAGCGAGAGCCTCTGGCCGCTCGGCTGTCACGGCAGCCGTCTCGGACCGAAGCGTCTCTGGCGCCCACGAATCGCCTACGCTCGTGTGCATGAGGGGAGCGGACATGGCAAGCCCCCTGGTCGAGACCAAGCTCTACGTTCCCCGGCGGCGGCGCAGTCTGGTGGCGCGTCCCCGGCTGAGCGCACGCCTCAGCCGTGCGGCCGAGTCGAGGCTGACGCTCGTCTCCGCCCCGGCCGGGTTCGGCAAGACGACCTTGCTGGGCGAGTGGCTGGCCGCCGGCGGCGAGAAGCGGTCGGTGGCGTGGCTGTCGCTCGAGGAGACCGACGGCCGGCCGGCGTCATTCTGGACGTACGTGATCAGGGCCCTGCAGACGGCGGTGCCCGGCGTCGGCGCCGGTGCGCTCCCGCTCCTGCAATCGGCCGGGGCACCCGTCGAGACCGTCCTCACCGCCGTGGTCAACGATCTCAGCGCCGTGCCGGACGACGTCTACCTAGTGCTCGACGACTACCACCTGGTCGACGGGCCGGACCTGCAGGGTGGCATGGCGTTCCTGGTCCAGCATCTTCCGCCGCGGGTGCACCTGGTGGTCAGCACCCGCGCCGATCCGGCATTGCCGCTGGCTCGCCTGCGGGCACGCGGCGATCTGGTCGAGGTCCGAGCCGCCGATCTGCGCTTCACCCCGGAGGAGGTGGCGGCCTACCTCAACGACGTCATCGGGCTGGACCTGGCGGCGAGCGACATCGCGGCCCTGGAGGGCCGTACCGAAGGCTGGATCGCCGCACTGCAGCTGGCGGCGCTGTCGATACAGGGACGGGACGACGTCGCAGGCTTCATCGCCGGATTCGCCGGCGACGACCGGTACATCGTCGACTACCTCGTCGAGGAGGTCCTGGAGCGGCAACCCGCCGATGTCCGCGACTTCCTGGTCCAGACGTCCATCCTGGACCGGCTGACCGGCCCGCTGTGCGACGCCGTGACGGCGCAGCGCGGTGGCCGGGCCAGGCTCGAGTCATTGGACCGCGGAAACCTCTTCGTCGTCCCGCTCGACGACAGCCGCCGCTGGTACCGCTACCACCATCTCTTCGCCGACGTCCTGCACGCCCACCTGGTGGACGAGCAGCCCGACCGGGTCCCGCACCTGCACCGGCGGGCGAGCGAGTGGTACGAGCGGAACGGCGAACCGGCGCCGGCGATCCGCCACGCACTGGCCGCCGGAGACGTGGAACGGGCCGCGGGCCTGGTCGAGCTGGCCATCCCGGCGCTGCGCAGGAGCCGGCAGGAGGCCACGATCCGGGCGTGGGTGGACGCCATCCCCGACGAGGTCGTCCGGATCCGGCCGGTGCTCGCGGTGGGCTTCATCGGCGCGTTGATGGCGGTCGGCGAGTTCGACCACGCGGAGCGGCGGCTCCGGGACGCCGAGCGATGGCTGGGCGGCACCGGTGACCGTGCCTGGATGGTCGTCATGGACGAGGGAGAGCTTCCGCGCCTGCCCGCGGCGATCGAGACGTACCGCGCCGCCCTGGCACTGGCTCGCGGCAACGCGCCGGCCACGATCCGCCACGCTCGGCTGGCCATGGATCGGGCGCCCGGCGACGACCATCTGGTCCGGGCCGCCGCGTCGGCCCTCCTCGGGCTCGCGCTCTGGGGCGGCGGAGACCTCGACGCCGCACACCAGGCCTATTCGGTCAGCGTCGAGGGACTGGAGCGGGCCGGGCACCTCTCCGACGTCTTGGGCTGCTCGATCACGCTGGCCGACATCCGCATCACCCAGGCCCGCCTGGGCGAGGCGCTGCGCACCTATCGCCGAGCGCTGCGACTCGCCGCCGAGGACGACGGGCCAGTGCTGCGCGGTACGGCGGACATGTACGTGGGGATGAGCCAGATCGCTTGCGAGCGGGACGACCTGGCCACCGCTGCCGAGCACCTGCGGCGCGCCGAGGAACTGGGCGAACACACCTGGCTGCCGCAGAACCCGTACCGCTGGCGGGTCGCGATGGCGCAGGTTCGGGAGGCGGAGGGAGATCTGGACGGCGCCCTCGACCTGCTCGACGAGGCGCAGCGGGTGTACACGGGCGACTTCTCCCCGAACGTACGGCCGATCCCGGCGATGCGGGCACGCGTGCTGACCGCCCAGGGTCGCCTGGGCGAAGCGTTGTCCTGGGCGCGCGAACAGGGACTGTCGACCGAGGACGACCCGTCCTACCTTCGCGAGTTCGAGCACCTCACCCTGGCCCGCGTGCTTCTGGCCCAGCACCGGCAGGAGCCCGCGGAGCCTGTCGTCCGCGACGTCGCCGAGCTCCTGCGGCGCCTGCTGCGGGCGGCCGAAGGCGGGGCGAGGTGGGGCAGTGTCATCGAGATCCTTGTGCTGCAGGCGCTCACTCAACAGGCCCGGGGCGACGTCCGGGGCGGGTTGGCGGCGCTGGAGCGCGCGCTGACCCTGGCCGAGCCGGAAGGTTACGTCCGCGTGTTCGCCGGCGCCGGTGCACCGATGGTGTCGCTGCTCAGACGGGCCGGAAGGCGGGACTACGTCCGTCGACTCCTGGCGGCCGGCAACCCTGCCGAACACAACGCACCGGGCAGGCAGCGGATGGTCCAGCCGTTGAGCGAACGCGAGTTGGACGTGCTCCGGCTGCTCGCTTCCGACCTGGACGGGCCCGAAATCGCCCGGGCGCTCATGGTGTCGCTGAACACCCTGCGGACCCACACCCGGAACATCTACGCCAAGCTCGGCGTGAACAACCGCCGAGCCGCCGTGCGCCAGGCCGCCGACCTCAACCTTCTGTCGCGTACGCGCGAACACTGATCCCGCCACTCACCACATGTGGTGATGTGTGGTCACCACATCGGCGCCTACCTTGCGGACAAGCCGACGGGCCGACGCGTACGGCGGAACTCCCCGTCCGGCCAGCACGGCAAGGGGGAGGGACGATGACCGACACGCCAGCCGGCCGGTACGAGATCCGGATCAAGGGGCACCTCGGAGCCCGCTGGGCGGCCCGCTTCGACGGGATGACCCTCACCGCCCGGGCCGACGGCACCACCCTCATCGAAGGCCCGGTCGTCGACCAGGCCGCCTTGTACGGGCTGCTGCGCACCCTGCGCGACATCGGTCTGCCCTTGCTCTCTGTCACCCGGGTCGACCCGCGCCAGGGCGAACCGACCTAGCCGAACTCAACGACGCCTCCAGGAGACCGCCATGACATCCACCCGGAAGACCGCCCTCGTCGCGGGCACGTTCTACCTGATCACCTTCATCGCCTCGATCCCCGCCGCACTCCTGTTTCTGGACCCCATCCTGAACAACGCCAACTACATCGTCAGCGCCGGCAGCGACACCCGCGTGGTGTGGGGTTGCCTTCTCGACGTGGTCAATGCCCTGGCCTGCATCGGCACCGCAGTGACGTTGTTCCCGGTGGTCAAACGGCAGAACGAGGCTCTCGCGCTGGGCTTCGTGACCTCTCGCATGCTGGAAGCCGCGGTCATCATGATCGGCGTGGTGAGCCTGCTCGCGGTGGTGACCCTGCGACAGGACTTCGCCGGCCACCCCGGAACGGATACGGCCACGCTGGTGACCACCGGAAGGGCGCTCGTCGCCGTTCGCGACTGGACGTTCCTCCTCGGGCCCGGGCTCATGCCCGCCCTGAACGCCCTGCTGTTGGGCACGCTGATGTACCGATCCCGGCTCGTGCCCCGCATCATCCCGGCGATGGGACTCATCGGAGCGCCGCTGCTGCTCGCCGCCGCCACGGCGACCCTGTTCGGCCTCACCGACCAGACGTCCGCGTGGTCGGCGATCGCGGCCCTCCCAGTGGCTGCCTGGGAGCTGTCGTTGGGTGTCTGGATGGTCGTCAAGGGCTTCCGCCCGTCGCCCATCCTCGCGCCCACGGTCCCGACCGGCACGGGACGCCCGCTAACCCCAGCCGCATGAACCCCGCGAGCGGCCCACCGCCATCGGTGGGCCGCTCCCGGTCCGCGGCCGGCTCTCGCACGCCCGGCAGGGACTGTCACTGCACGTCGACGTCGGACAGCCGCCGTTTCAAGGCGCGTAGGGCTTCCATCGGGGTTTTGCCGGCAGCCAGCTTGCGCCGGTAGTAGCGGCGACCTTCGGTGTCGTGGCGCATTTGGACGATGGCCATGATGTGCAGCGCCCGGTTGATGCGCCGGTTGCCGGCGCGGGAGAGCCGGTGGCGGTTCTGTTCGCCGGAGGAGGCGTCGATGGGGGCGGTGCCGTTCCAGGAGGCGAAGTGGGCGCGGCTGGTGAACCGGCCGATGTCGCCGAGCAGTCGGGTCCGGACGGCCGATGCCGTGCAGGTCCAGCAGCCGGCTACCGGTGCTGGTGACCAGCTCAGTGAGTTCCTGCTTGGCGACTTTGATCTTCTTGTCGATCACGACGAGTTCGTGGATCAGCTCGGAGAGCATCGCTTGGTAGCCGTCGCGGTCGGTGCCGAACCGGCCCTTGCCGAAGGTCTGCTCACGGTCGTTGATGATCTCGATGGTGGCCGACCGCTTGTGCGGGTGCACGCCGATGATGACTCGTGCCATCCGAGGGTTTCCCTCCGCTTGATCCGACGCGCGCCGGCGGCTGGGACGCCGCACCAAGATCAAGCATCAGCTTGTGACCGCCGCGCCGACACCGCTGCCGTTGACCGAGCCCGCGCCGCGCCGCGACGACGCAGGTGGCCAGCTCATCGCTGCCGCAGTTCAGCCCGCATGTACGGCCAGCCGTCACGGACGTACAGTGCGAACGGAACCCACCAGATCAGGTCATTGGTCGCCACCAGTATCAGCGTCTTTGCGGGCCAGACTCCGGTGAGCAGCAACCAGGCCAGCCCCAGTGGCCCGAGAACTTTGCCGGTCAGGCCGATCGCCGC